>NSJJ01000023.1 GCA_002632355.1 Sulfuricella denitrificans | reverse complement strand
GATATCCTGCTGCAATTCCTGCTCGAAGCCATCATCATCTCGGTGGTGGGGTGTTTCATCGGGCTGGCGCTCGGGGTGGGCGGCGCTTTGCTGGCCAATGCCCTGACCGACTCCATGGTGGTGATCTCAGGCAGCTCGGTGCTGGTGGCCTTCGGCGTGGCGGCCAGCGTGGGCGTGTTCTTCGGCTTCTATCCGGCGAAGAAGGCGGCCAAACTCGATCCGATCGAGGCTCTGCGCTATCAGTAGGATTTGCTTGACAATGGAACGTTCGTTCCATATCGTAATGCGCTATGGCTAACGATAGCGAATCCCTCTCCCAGTTGCAGGATTATTACGCCACGCATGGCGTTCTACCTTCCTACTCCACCATCATGACGCTGCTCGGGTTGCGCTCCAAAAGCCCTGTTGCAGCACTTGTGGCACGCCTTAAATTGCGCGGCTATCTTGAATCCACAGCGGACAGGCGGCTCAAGCCCGGGCCGCAATTCTTCGAGCGCACCGTGTATGAAAGCGTTCAGGCAGGCCTGCCCACGCCTGCCAGCGACGATCAGCGCGACACGATTACCATTGACGAATATCTGGTCGAACGCCCCTCGCAGACTGTATTGGTCAGAGTCAAGGGCGATTCCATGATCGATGCCGGTATTCATTCCGGCGACACTGTTGTCGTTGAAAAAAATGTGGCTGCAAATGTGGGCGATATGGTCATTGCGATTGTGGACAACGAGTTCACCCTCAAGACGCTGGACCGGGAAGGGAGTCAGTTCATTCTGCGTCCGGCAAACCCCGCTTTTCCCGTCATCCGCCCCAAGGGGCAACTGGAGATTTTTGGCGTGGTTGTCGGCCAGTTCCGCAAATACAAATAGTTTTCGGCAATCGACTTCAAGAGGCTTCCATGAAGCACTGGCTCATTCTTTTATTGCTGCTGTTTTCTCTGCCCGCAATGGCGCAGCAGGAACTGGAAATCATCCAGCTCAGGAATCGCACCGTGGATCAGATCGTGCCGGTGCTCCGCCCTCTGCTTGAACCGGGAGGCAGCGTCTCGGGCATGAACGACCAGATCATTATCCGTGCCAGCCGCAGGAATATCGAACAGTTGAGAGAAGTCCTCGCCACGCTGGATACGGCGCCCAGAAACCTGGTGATCAGCGTCAGCAATGACGTTGACCAGGAGCGTGAAAGAAAGGGCGCCGCGCTGGCCGGGCGCATCGAACTGGGGCAGGGCGGCAATACCCGGATCCAGGGCCGGGCTTATGACACGGTCAGCACTGGCAGCCAGAACACCAGCCAGCGCATCCAGGTGATGGAAGGCGGTAGCGGCTACCTCATGGTCGGGCGCTCGGTGCCGGTGCCGTTTCGCCAGGTTGTAATGGGGCCGAATGGCGCTGTGGTATCTGAAAATCTGGTGTATCGCGACATCGGCAGCGGGTTGAATGTGACGCCACGGCTGACCGGAGACAGAGTCACCCTGGAGATCAGTCCCCAGTTCGACCGGGAACGCGGCAGGCAGGGCGGCGCCGAAATTCAGCATCTCAACACAACGATATCCGGAAGGCTGGGAGAGTGGATCGAGCTCGGCAGCAGCAACCAGGACGAAAGCGGTCGCGAGCATGGCTACACCGGCTACGCCAGTACGCAAGGCCGCGACAGCCGCCGTGTGTGGCTCAAGGTCGATGAGGTCAAATAACCGGCCGGGTTGCCCTTAACTGTTAACCCAGGCGGGTCGAGCAGATGTTTTTAGCCAGAAAGCGGACTGACTGCACAACATGCTGGTTATGTCTGCATCCGACACTGAACGGTCTGATGACGAATGAAAGTTATTTGACCGCTTACTGAAAAAGCAGCCAGTCAGAAAAACCTATCTCTCGTCGGCTGATCGGCCTTAGCGGACGAACGCACACAACTGCTGGAGTGGCCGTTACCGCAGCAAAAGCTGCCATTATAAGATTTCCAAAAAGCTACCATTCGGCATATTCTTCCCTTATTGCAGGCTGGTGATTTTGAACATCTAGCCACTTTTCCTGCGCTTCTGCTTCCATAACCACGATAGGAACTGATCATGAAAGCATATAGAGACATAAACGGTGACTCTGGGATATCTTCCTACGATTGCGGCGATGATTGGATAAAGGTCCAGTTCAAAGATGGCAAAATTTACGAATACCAAGCCTCAAAGATCGGGCAAGCACACATCACCGCGATGAGAGCACTTGCAGACAGTGGTGATGGGCTTAATTCCTACATCATGCGGAACCCAACCGTAAAAAATGGCTGGTCATCTAAGAGCTAATGTTTACCCTTAGTGCACTTAGGCAGCCCTTTGCAAGAAAGACTGATAAAAGTGGTCTGACCTTCACTTCAGCGCCGCACCCTTCCATGTTAACTCTCAAGGTCCCTCATGAAACTGCATTCACTACAGATCGATGGTTTCAAAAGAATCCAATCAACGAAGATTCTTTTTGGTGACGCAACATTTCTCATCGGGCCGAACAACGCCGGCAAGAGCACGGTTCTGAAAGCAATTGAATGGTTGCTATCAGCGAAAAAAGCAATTCCAAGTCCAGAGTATTTTTCTGTTGTTGACGATGAGACAGGAGAGACTAAGCCGGCCGTTGACACTATTACACTGGAAGCTGAGTTCAGAAATCTCCCTGTTGAAGCGAAAGAGTGGCGAGGATTCAAAGGGCGAATCTTTTCTTATCCGACAGACGATGCATCGGATTCTGGTCTGTCGGTCACATACAAGAAGACATATACGCTTGGGAAGGATGTCGTCATCGAGTTCAGATCGAAGGAACGCGACATCAAGCCAGAATTCGCAGCGTACAAGACTGGGCAAGATTTGATCGACAAGGGTGCCCCCGCTGCTGAGGTCCAAGATCTTTTTCCTGACCTTGGGGCCAAGATTGGCACGAACAAGGCGGCTCTGGAAAAGCTTGACCAGTTAAATGCTATTTGGGATACGAAAGTCTCCGAGACTTGGTTTCAAAATCCCGGCGGTATTCCGGGTGTCGTTCTAACAATGTTGCCGCGATTCTTGCTCATCCCGGCCGACACCTCAGTAGGCGAAATTGAAGGCACCTCTGCTGGTGTTCTCGGAAAAACGCTGAACGAGTTATTTGAAGATGTTCGTAGCGCATCGAATAACTACGCCCAAGCACAAGAATATTTAAACAAGCTCGCTCAGGAGCTTGATCCCGAGGATAGTGGCTCCGAATTCGGAAAGATGATTACTGAGTTGAATGCAGTGCTTGCAAGTGTATTTCCTGACTCCCAACTTCACGCCACTGCTAGTTTAAGCGATCCGAAGACTGCGCTGAAACCAACATTCAATGTAGAGATGTCAAGCAACGTACGGACACCGGTCAGTCACCAAGGCTCGGGAATGATTCGAGCCGCCGCATTTGGCATGCTTCGGTTTCGTCAAAAATGGCTTTCAAAAAGAGAAGATGACCATGTCCGATCTTTAATCGTCTGCTTTGAAGAGCCAGAAATTTATCTACATCCAAGTGCAGCAAATCAAATGCGCGACACGATTTACGAACTAAGTGGCCACGAGTCTCAGATTGTTGCCACTACACATTCCCCGTTCATCATTGACCTAGCACGAAAGCCGAAGCAGATATTGAACAGCCTCCGGTGCGTTGCTGCTGGCGTGACCGCATCTCCGTTTAACGTAACCGACGCATATCTAGCCTTAGAAGATGACGCAAAAGCACATGTGAAAATGCTCTTGCGCGTCGACGATCACGTGGCACGAGTGTTCTTTACAAAGCACATCATCATCATTGAAGGCGATACCGAAGAGGTTGTCATAAAGGAAACCCTCAAGCGTCTTTCTAAGGAGCGCTATCTTAAGATCGTCTCGGACTTCGAAATCGTAAAGGCAAGAGGAAAAGCCTCCATCATTGGCTTGGTGAAGTACCTTGTAGCCATGGGTATTACTCCTATCGTCGTTCACGACCGGGACGGTGGTGTTGCCGGAGCGGAGGTGTTCAATCAACCGATTGCTGATGCCCTTGCTGGTGGCGGAAAAGTCGTCCAGATGCATGAAAACATAGAAGACGAAATGGGATACCCCGCTCCAACTTCGGAGAAGCCATTCAAGGCATACCAACATACACAGACGTGGGGCGACGATTGGGCAGGCATACCTGTGACATGGAAAGCAAAGATGGTAGAAATTTTCGGTGAATATGTTGAAGGCTAACCCTGTGGTGCAGGGGGCGCTGAACACATGGTGACAGCCAATATTGAGTCACTCAAACCGCAAGGAACGCTGCCAAAGATGCTTATGCTGATCCTGGCCAAAGTGGAGTTTAAGTAGCCATGCAAGAAATCATCTGCCCGCACTGCGGGAAAGCATTCAAGATCGACGAGGCCGGGTACTCGGACATCGTTAAGCAGGTTCGCGACGGAGAGTTCGAGCAGCAGTTGCACGATCGGCTTGAGCTGGCCGAGCAGGACAAGCGGAACGCCGTCGAGCTTGCCCAGGCGAAGGTCGCCAGCGAAATGCAGAAGGCTGCTGTAGCCAAGGACTCCGAGATCCAGGAACTGAAATCTAGGCTCGATGCCGGTGAGGTCGCCATGAAGCTCGCAGTGACCGAGGCCTTGAGCACCGTGGAAAAAGAGCGTGACGCGCTCGAGAACGAACTCGACCGGGCGAACCGCGACAAGCAGACCGTCTCCCAACTTGCAGAGGCGAGGCTTGTGAATGAACTTCAGAAAGCCGCCTCTACGAAGGACACGGAGATTCAGGGCCTAAAGGCTAAACTCGAGGCCATCGTAGTTACGCAGAAGTTCGCGATCAACGAGGCAGTCGGTGTGGTCGAAAAGGAGCGCGATGCTCTGAAGAGCAGCCTTGAGCGAGCAGAGCTTGAGAAGCAGCTCGCCGAGAAGTCGCTCAAGGACAAGTACGAGACGCAGATCAAGGATCGCGATGACGCGATTGAGCGCCTCCGAGACATGAAGGCTCGCCTGTCGACCAAGATGGTTGGCGAAACCCTCGAGCAGCACTGCGAGACTGAGTTCAACCGCATTCGAGCGATGGCGTTTCCGAGGGCATATTTCGAGAAGGACAACGATGCGAGGGCTGGCAGCAAGGGCGACTACATCTTTCGTGACTCGGATGAGGCTGGCACTGAGAGTGTCTCGATCATGTTTGAAATGAAGAACGAGAGCGACGAAACAGCTGCCAAGAAGAAGAACGAAGACTTTCTCAAAGAGCTCGACAAAGACCGAACCGAGAAGAGCTGTGAATACGCAGTCCTTGTTTCTCTTCTTGAGCCTGATAGTGAGCTTTACAACTCCGGTATTGTCGATGTGTCCCACCGTTATCGGAAGATGTATATCGTCCGGCCGCAATTCTTCATCCCAATCATTACGCTGCTGCGAAACGCCGCCCAGAACTCACTGAAGTACAAAACTGAGCTCGCGCTGGTGAAAGCACAGAACATTGATATCACGAACTTCGAAAACGAGCTCGATGCGTTCAAGACTGGCTTCGCTCGGAACTACGAGCTGGCGTCCAAGAAATTTAAGACCGCTATTGAGGAGATCGACAAGACCATCGAACATCTCCAGAAGACCAAGGACGCCCTGCTCGGTTCAGAAAACAACCTCCGCCTTGCTAACAACAAAGCCGACGACCTGACCGTCAAGAAGCTGACCAAGGGTAACCCCACAATGGCCGAAAAATTCACTGAACTCAAAAATCCTGGGCCTTCTGATGCAGGATGAGTCAGGCCAAAGGGCTAGTCTTCGGTAGCGAGATGCCTTCAAGGTCAGCAGTCCGCTTCATTGCTGCCATCCAGCCTGTGGCTCCAGAACGGCTGCGAAGGCCGAATTGCTGTCCGAATGCCAACGGCGGCGATTGCCTGCTTTGGCAGGAATTACCTGCCATTCAACTTCGTAGATATCTGATCCGCTGGATGACTGGACCTGGCACTGAGCGGGCCATCACGGTATCAAGGTGTGCGTCATGTTCTATGGCCACTGTTGCGATCATATCGCCCGATTGCCGTCAGTGAAAAATACCCTCAGGGATTTTGACTGCTTTTAAGTTTGCGCCACAGCGAGCTGCGGTTGATGCCCAGGACCTGCGCGGCCGCAGTATGGTTGCCGCCGACCTCGCTGATGACCCACTGGATGTAGTCTTTTTCCTGTTCTTCCAGCGAGGGGATTTTGCCGTCGCGTTTCTGAAACACGGCTGCCCGGCTTTCGCGTAGTTCGTCCGGGAGGTCGGCCAGTTCGATGAAGTGGGTGCGTGCGAGGGCGCAGCCACGCTCCATGATGTTGACCAGTTCGCGCACATTTCCGGGGAAGGGGTAATGCATCAGTTTTTCAAGCGCCTGGTCTGAGATGCCGTGGATATCCTTTTTCATTTCTAGCGAAAATTTCTGTAGAAAATGGCTCGCCAGCAGGGGGATGTCTTCCCGGCGTTGCGAGAGCGGGGGAATGTTCAGGGTCACGACGTTCAGCCGGAAATACAAATCCTGGCGCAGGATGCCTTCTTTCAAAGCCTGCTTTATGTCGCGGTTGGTGGCTGCGATGATCCTGATGTCCACCTTCGTCGGCTGGGTGGCGCCGAGCCGGAAAACTTCTTTTTCCTGAAGCACCCTGAGCAGTTTGACCTGCATGTCGGGTGACATTTCAGTGACCTCGTCGAGAAACAGGGTTCCTCCCGAAGCGGTCTCGATCAGGCCTTTTCTTGCCGTGAGCGCGCCGGTGAAGGCCTCTTTTTCGTGGCCGAACAGTTCGTTGGCCAGCAGGTCCTTGCTGAAAGCGCCGCAGTTGACGGCGATGTACGGCCCGTCACTGCGGCTGCCGTGATGGTGAATGAAGCGCGCGAACAGTTCCTTTCCGGTGCCGCTTTCGCCGGTAATCAGGACGCTGCAGTCGGTCGGGGCGATCTGCAGCGCCATTTCCAGCAGGCGCCGCATCGCGTCATTCTGGGTGATGATCCTGACCTTGCCCTGGTAATTTTCGACTTGTTCGCGCAGTTGCCGGTTTTCGCGGCGCAGGCGGATTTTTTCCATTGCCTCGCTGACGACCTTTCGGGCCTCGTCCAGCTGGAAAGGCTTGGCGATGTAATAGAACGCCCCTGCCTTCATGGCCTCAACGGCAGTCTCGGCTGTCGCATAGCCTGTGATCATGATGACCTCGGTGTCGGGGTGACGGGCGCGGCAGTCTTTCAGAAGCTGCATGCCATCGATGCCCTCCATGCGCAGGTCGGTCAGCAGGACGTCAAACGGGCGCTTTTCGATCAGCTTAAGCGCGTCAGCGCTGCTTTGCGTGGCCGTGACGTCGTAGCCGACTCTAGACATGACGCGCGCAAGATTTTTCAGGGCGATTTCTTCATCGTCGACGATCAGTATCGTGCCGAAAGGTTTCATTCTTGGTCGATTCCCGGTTGATTGCTGTCAGAGCGTGCTATTGCTGCACCGCTTGCGCGGGCAGGTGGATCACGAATGCGGTTCCGCGATCAGGCCCGCTTTCCACCTGAATGCTGCCATCGTGCTCTTCAATGATTTCGTAAACGATGAACAGCCCCAGCCCCATGCCTTTGCCGACCGGCTTGGTGGAGTAGAACGGATCGAAGATGCGCGGGAGATCTTCTGCGGCGATGCCTGCCCCATTGTCCTGCACCGTTATCTCGACGATTTCCTTTTGCCTGTCGGTCGAGAGGCTGCGCCGGGTCGCGCTGATCGTGATTCTGCCTTCCTGCGTAACCGCTTCTGCTGCGTTCTTGATCAGGTTCAGGAATACCTGCTGGATTCGCTGCCGGTCGGCGAAGATGGAAAGGTCGGGTGGCACATCGAGGGAGATGGCGACGTGTTTCGGGATTTCGCTTTTGATGAATTTCACCGTTTCCTGCACCAGTGGCAGCAGCGCAAGCCGTTCCTTGCTGAAATGCCTGTCGCGCGCGAAATCCAGCAGGGAGCGCACGATATTGCGTGCCCGCACGCTCTGTTCGTCGATCTGGCCGAGCAGTTCGCGCTGTGAGTCGATATCGCCCTCATCCAGCTCTTCCATCATGATCTGGCAGGAAGACCAGATATTGGAGAGCGGATTATTGAGCTCATGCGCCACGCCTGCCAGCATGGTTCCCAGTGAAGCCAGCTTTTCGCTCCTGACCAGGTATTTCTGGCGCATTTCAAGCTCCTGCAGCATATGGTTGACAGCCTGAGTGATGGAAATGATTTCACGGTCTCGCGAGGGCATGGAAAACTGCTTCAGCTTGCCGCTGGATACGTTTTCGATGTTGGCTTCGAGCTGTTTCAGGGGCTTTACCACCTTGCGGGACAGGGCTTGTCCGATGGCGACGACAAGTACTGCGATAGCCAGCACTGAAAACACCAGCAGTTGCTGAAGGGAATCCAGCGAAGCATGGACCATGCGCCGTTCGGTCATGAGCATGTTCTCGGCCAGTGTGACCAGATCCTTGCCGGCATTGCGAATCCGCTCTTCAAGCGCAAGCGTCTGGGTGTGGGTTTGCTGATGTTCGCCGGGATAGCGTTCCATTAACGCCTGGTACTCATTCAGGCGCGCCTTGAGTTTCGTGACGTTCGCAGGTGTGTCCAGAATCGAAAGTTCATTCTGGTCATCTGCAAGCTGGGCTCGCAACTGAGCGATATTCCGGGCATTTTCCTCGAGATCTACGGCCTGCCTGTGGAGAAAGTAATTTCGTTCAAATCTGCGAATCTCCAGAGTCGTTTCAAACAATCCGGAAACTTTTTCCTCGAGCTGAACCTTTGCCTTCGCTACACGCAGTTCCTCGAAGGCAAAGATGGACATGCCAAGGATGAGGCCCGCGACAATAAGGTAGCTGAGTGAAATTTTCCGCCTGAGAGAATGCTGCATGAAGGCTCGCGGTCATTGGTGATGATTGATTGCATTATGCAACGCATGATTGCTTGCCGCAACAATCTTTAAAACACAATAAAAACAGTGTATTAAGTAGAATTATATCAATATCGTGTTTTATGGTGTTGCATATTGAAACAAATCAATTGCGGCGATTCCTCAGGAATTCTATAAAAAATTAATATAAACAATTGGATACATGCCATGGCACGCAATGTGCTCTTGAATTGGCATCTTTAATCATCCAGAGAGTGCGACAACACTTATGAAAACCATCATTCACAACTTGTTAAATGCGATGGCATACGCAAATGTCGGAAACCAGAGCGAATTCCAGCAGCTTCTGCAGCAGGGCGAGGTCCGTAAACCTGAAGGCCAGGCGCCTGCTCGTTCCGGTTGGGAGAATCAGGAATCGCTGGGCATTCAGGTAAAACCTTTCTGCGGCGCCTGAGCCATGCGTGAACGCGATTTTTCGGTGCAACCCAACCTTCAGGACAAATCATAAATTGAACACACTTGTAGCCTCGCTTCCCAATTTCTTCCGCTTTACGTTTCGCAGGGACACTTTAGCTGACGATTTGCTTGCTGGCGTCACCGTTTCTTTGGTTGCGATTCCGCAATCCCTGGCCTATGCGCAACTGGCTGGCGTGCCGGCTTACTATGGCTTGTATGCCGCATTGCTTCCGACCATCGTGGGTGCCCTTTTTGGATCCTCGCGTCAGCTTTCCACCGGCCCGGTCGCCATGACATCGCTGCTGACGGCAGCCAGCGTGGCGCCACTGGCAGCCCATGGCAGTGATCTGTTCTATGCCTACGTCGTCCTTCTGGCGCTGATTTCCGGTGTTTTCCAGATCGCATTCGGCGTGTTGCGTATGGGGGTCCTGCTGAATTTTCTTTCGCACCCCGTGCTGATGGGGTTCATCAATGCGGCTGCAATCATTATCGGATTGTCGCAATTACCCACATTGCTGGGCATTCATTCTCCGCAATCCTCGCATTTCCTGCTGGATATCTCGCATGTGATCACGCATATCGACACCCTGCATACCTTTTCACTTGGGCTGGGGGCGGCCGCGATTCTGATGCTTGTGCTATTCAAACGCTACGCTCCACGATTGCCCGGAGTACTGATCACGGTCGTCGTCCTGACAACCGTCAGTTACTTAACGGGCTATGGCGAGATGGGTGGCGCGGTCGTGGGGGATGTCCCCAGGGGTCTGCCGACATTCGGTGTGCCATCACTAGACTGGCATGCCACGATGGCCCTGTTGCCGGCCGGATTTGTGATTGCGCTTATCAGTTTCATGGAAGCGATGTCGAGTTCCAAGGTGATCGCCCTCAAGACCCGCCATAGCTGGGACGAGAACCGGGAACTGATCGGTCAGGGGCTGGCCAAGCTGGCCGCCGCTTTCAGCCATTCGATGCCTGTCAGCGGTTCGTTTTCGCGTTCTGCCCTGAACCTGGCTTCGAATGCGAAGACCGGGTTTTCCTCCGTCGTTTCGGCACTGTTCGTGGTGCTTACGCTGATGTTTTTCACGCCGTTGCTCCACCATCTGCCCAAGCCTGTTCTGGCTGCCATTATCATGATGGCGGTGGCCGGACTGGTTAATTTCGAGACGATCGGAGAAGCATGGAAAGCCAATCGCGACGATGGCGTCGCTTCCATCGTTACATTCCTCGCGACGCTGGCTTTTGCACCCAATATCCAGAACGGCATCCTGACCGGCATCCTGCTGTCGCTGGCACTGCTGCTTTATCGCATCATGCGTCCACGCATCACCCTGCTCGGTCTTTATCCGGATTCCAGCCTGCGCGACGCGCTACGCCACAGCCTCGATCCGGTGCATCCCAAGCTGGGCGCCTTGCGTTTTGATGGTGCGCTCAGGTTCGTCAACGTTTCCTATTTCGAGGATGCCTTGCTGGAACTACTTGAGAGCAAGCCTGAAATCAGCCATATCCTGGTCAAGAGCAGCGGAATCAATGCGCTGGATGCCTCCGGTGTCGAAATGCTGCGCAATCTGCTGAGACGGCTTGAAAACAACGGCATTTCGCTGGCTTTCAGCGAGATCAAGAAGCAGGTTCGCGACGTCATGGATAGAACAGGCTTGACCGGGCAAATCGGAGAGCGCAATATTTTCACAACGGACAGCGAAGCGATAGAGAATCTGGCGGCGAGAGTGGTTTCCTAAGTTGGCCGCTTGAGTTTCGCGCTTAAGACGGTGTCTGATGGGCCGGTTCCCTGCAGACGCCGTTTTGTTTTGTCCAGAAAGATTCCTTGTCCCGGCGAAAGGGCACTTTTCGCGCTGAATGGCTGCGCAGCCAGGCCAGTCGAAAGAGTACCTGCCTTGTTTTCAGAAAAATATGCTCAATTTATTCAATACTTACCTGAATGACCTCTCCAGTTTTGTAATCAGCGCCTCGCTTCTTGTCGCTTATCAGTTCTATCTGAAATACCGGGAAAAAAGGAACCCCGCTTACACGGTGGGTGCCGTGAATATCCTTGCCCGCACCGCCTGGGTGGAGATGATCATGCGCGAAGGCAAAGATTTGCTGGCTGTGCAGACGCTGCGCAATTCCACCATGGCGGCAACCTTTCTCGCTTCCACGGCAGTCCTGCTGATCATGGGTGTGCTCACGCTGAGCGGTCAGGGAGACCGACTGGGGTCGAGCTGGCATTCGCTCAACATGATGGGCGAGAAGCACTCGGGTTTGTGGCTTGCCAAGTTGCTGCTCCTGCTGCTCGACCTGCTCATCGCTTTTTTCAGCTTTTCCATGTCGATCCGGGTTTTCAACCATGTCGGCTACATGATCAATGTCCCCATCGCGCTTGGCCACAAATCGATTCAGCCGCGCAATGTCGCGATCCATCTCAATCGCGCCGGAAGATTCTACTATCTGGGCATGCGTGCTTATTATTTCAGCGTACCAGTGGTTTTCTGGCTGTTTGGACCGCACTTCATGGTTCTGTCCACTATCGGCCTGATTTTTTTCCTCTTCCGGATCGACCGGGCACCGGAAGTTCTGCTCGAATCCTGATTTTTTTCAGCGCAGTCACCATCAGTGACGGCCAGATTTTCATGCCGTTTCCGGCGGGCTGCCGGCTGAGCGCTTCGTCCATTTTTGCATCAGCCCGTATCCCACTGCCAGCAGCGTGGGCCCGATGAAAATGCCGACGAAGCCGAAGGCAAGTACGCCGCCCATTACGCCGAACATTACCAGGATGAAAGGCAGGTTGCTGCCACGGCTGATGAGCAGGGGTTTGACAACGTTATCCACGCTGCTGATCAGGAGCAGCCCCCATAGCAGCATGAAGATTCCCCACCCCATGCTGTCATGGTAAAACAGCCAGATGGCCGCACCGCCCCAGACCAGGGGCGGCCCGGCCGGGATCAGGGAAAGGATGAAAGTCGCCACGCCGAGCAACAGTGCCGCCGGCACGCCGGCAATCAGGAATCCGACCGTGGCCACGAAGCCCTGTGCCAGTGCCGTTCCCACAAGGCCGTACATGACGCCGCGCACGGTATTGTTGACTGTTTCGAGGACATTCACCGAATGGAGCCCGGCCAGCCGCTCCATCGCTACATCAAGTGCGCTCACCAGTGCTTCGCCATCACGATAGAGGAAAAAGCTGACAAAAGCGGCGAGGCTCATTTCCACCACGCCCTGGCCCAGCAGGATGCCGCCAGCAAGGAGGAACTTTCGGGTGGGTTCGAGCAGGCGTTTCAGCAGCCCCACCATTTCTTCCTGGCTGGAGGCGATGAGGTGCCAGTAATTACTGATCGATTCGCCCACCAGCGGCAGCCCCGTCAGCCAGGCCGGAGGGTTGGGCGGGCCCTCGTCGATGGCACTTTTCAGCTGCTCATAAAAGCCGGTGATATTGTCCGCAAGGTTATACGTTACCAGTGCCAGCGGCAGGATGATGACCAGTATCAGCGACAAGGTCATGGCAAGTGCGGCCAGATTCTGACGGCCCTTCATTCTGCGCAATATCCAGAGATAAAGCGGCCAGGTCGAGACGCATACCACGGCAGCAAACAGGATTGCAGTCAGAAAGGGGCGCAATACAAGAAAACAGCCTGCCACCAGAATCATCACGGCGGCGAGTTGTGCATAATATTCGAAGCGTTTTTCCATGAAGTCCGGCCTGATTAGGTGAATTGAAGCCTCGAATTCGGGTATTCTTCGGCGCTTGTTCAAGTAAGGTTTAAGCGGAAAGTATTATATGGCCCTGAAGGCAACTATTTTCAAAGCCGATCTGCAAATCGCAGATATGGATCGCAACTATTATCACGATCACTCCTTGACCCTTGCCCGCCATCCTTCCGAAACGGACGAGCGCATGATGGTACGTCTGCTGGCTTTTGCGCTGCATGCCGGTGAAGCCCTGGCATTCGGCCAGGGCCTGAGCACCGACGATGAACCGGATTTGTGGCAAAAAGATCTGACCGGTGCCATCGAGTGCTGGATCGATGTGGGCCTGCCCGATGAGAAGCTGATCCGCAAAGCCTGCGGCCGGGCCAGAAAGGTATTCGTCTATACCTATGGCGGCCGGGGCGCGGATATCTGGTGGGGGCAGAATCAGGGCAAATTCGAGCGGCTCGGGAATCTGGGGGTCATGAGCCTGCCGCTTCATACCAGCCAGGCCCTGGCAGGACTGGCGCAGCGCAATATGCAGCTGCAATGCACCATCCAGGACGGGCAGATATGGCTGTCCGACAAGAATAATACCGTGGAGGTGGAATTGATTGTAGTAAAAGCCTCAGCGCACTAGGATTGCCTCGGCTGCCCCCCATGCTCCGCCCACAGGGCACGCGCGAAGGCCTTCCATGCCGGGCCGCCATGCATCATGACACCTTCTGCTTCGGCGCTTTTTTCCATTACCCGGAGCATCAGCGCAGCCACCGAAAAAAGTTCGACTTTTGCCATCTGGCGATAGTCGCCGTGTTTCGCCGCATCGCCAGCATTCCCGGCACCGCCTTTCAGTGCTTCCCTTGCCAGTTCCCTGACCTGCGCTTCATCTGACCAGTCAACGCTGAGCGCCATTCCCATGCGTACGATTTGCTGTTCCAGTGCCTGGGTTTCGTCGCTGAAAAATTCAAAGCCTGTCATGTATCGCTCCCTTGATGTGAATTAGGTTTTTTTCGACTTCGATAGTTCATTACGATACCGATTTCGCTGTCAATGCCATGGATTGATTTATACACCGGTACAATGCTCGACATGAAAAATACTGACTTGACGCCCTATTCTGCCCTGACGCCGGATGTGGTTCTGAATGCGCTTGATGGTGTTGGCTTGCGCCCTGACGGGCGCCTGCTTGCGCTCAACAGCTATGAGAACCGTGTCTACCAGGTCGGCATGGAGGATGGGCCGCCGCTGGTGGCGAAGTTTTACCGCCCGGCGCGCTGGTCCGATGAAGCCATTCTCGAAGAACATGCTTTTACCCGTGAACTGGCAGAACGAGAGATTCCGGTCGTGCCGGCGCTGCCGCTGGCCGGAGCAGCGGATACGCTGCATGATTTCGGGGGTTTTCGCTTCGCGGTTTTTTCCCGCCAGGGTGGCCGGGCGCCGGAACTGGAAGACAGCAATACCCTGGAATGGATGGGCCGTTTTCTCGGCCGTATTCACGCAGTGGGCGCGTTGCAGCCGTTCAGGTATCGCCCTGTGCTGAATATCGCCAGTTTCGGCACCGAGCCGCGCGATTACCTGCTGGGCCATCATTTCATTCCGCCCGATCTTGACGAAGCCTGGCGCAGCGTCGTGGCGCTGGCGCTCGAAGGTGTGCAGCGCTGCTTCGAGCGGGCCGGTAGTGTTCGCATGCTGCGGCTGCACGGCGACTGCCACGCCGGCAACGTGCTGTGGACCGACAACGGGCCGCATTTCGTCGATTTCGACGATGCGCGCATGGGCCCGGCGGTGCAGGACCTGTGGATGATGCTGTCGGGCGAGCGAGCCGATATGGCGCGGCAGCTTGCCGACCTGCTGGCGGGGTACGAGGATTTCTACGAGTTTGACCCGCGTGAGCTGCACCTGATCGAAGCGCTGCGCACCCTGCGCCTGATTCACTATTCCGCCTGGCTGGCGCGGCGCTGGGATGACCCGGCATTTCCTGCGGCATTTCCCTGGTTCAATTCACAGCGCTACTGGCAGGATCGCATTCTGGAACTGCGCGAACAACTGGCGCTGATGGATGAAGGGCCTTTATGGTCCCCATGAGTTGACAATAATCAGGCAACACGTCAGAGTGTTTTTCTTGTCAGGGCAATAAAAAGTACACGAAACTCTCTTGACCCATGGATAATCAAATTCCTCCAGAATCAGCGCGAACGCTTGATCAGCTCCGGACCGAGCTGGGAAATCGTGAACAGCAGATTGCCTTGTTCAGGGAGGTGGTCAGTGCCGTACGAAACCGGCTGGATCTGGAGAGCATTTTCCAGATGGTGGCAACCTTCGCCTCCAGCCTGATCAAGGCTGAAACCGTGCTGATCCCCGTTCTCGATGCGGATTGTGCAACCTATACCTACCGCGCCGGTTTCGGGCTCAACACCGACGAAATTGTGGGCGAGAGCCTGGATCTCAATATGGGTATCTGCGGCTGGGTGTGGAAACATCAGCGGCCCTGGTGGCGCGGCGTGCTGGAGGAGCTTAACGAGGAAGAGCGCAACCAATGGGAAAAAGAAGTCGGCAGCGTGATTCTGGTCCCGCTGGTGGGTCGCAACCATTTTCTCGGTGGGATTGCCGGCATCAACAAGCAGGGGGGAGGGGACTTCGACAGGAGCGATCTTGACCTGCTGACCCTGCTGGCCAGCCAGATTGCGACCGCGATCGATAACAATAGTCTGCTAGACCAGCTCGAACATGCCAACCAGGCGCTTTTCAGCGAGAAGGAAAAGGCGCAGGTCACCTTGTCATCCATAGGCGATGCGGTCGTAACAACCGATGCCGCAGGCCGGATCGAATATCTCAACCCGATCGCCGAGAAGCTTTTTAATGTGCGTCTGGAAACGGTGAAATCGCATCAGCTGTCGGCGCTGGGAACCCTGCTCTTCGAACACGGCCGGGAGCCGGCTTTGGATCTGGTCGAGCAGCGCCTGAGACATGGCCATCTTCAGGAGCGTTACGGAAAGCTGGTGCTGGTAAGGCAGGGCATGCCTGAACTCTATCTCGAACCAAACGCCGCGCCTATCCGCGATCTTTTGGGGAACGCCAGTGGGGTTGTGCTGGTATTCCGAGATGTCAGCCAGGCTCACGAGCTGATTCAGCAGCTTTCCTATCAGGCTGCTCATGATGCCCTGACGGGGCTCTTCAATCGCCGCGAATTCGAATACCGGCTCAGCCAGGCGATTCGCGAACTTCAGGTGGGCGGTGGCGAATACAGCCTGCTGTACATCGATCTTGACCAGTTCAAGGTGGTCAATGATACCTGCGGTCATATTGCCGGAGATGAGCTACTCAAGCAGTATGCCGCCAGTTTGTCTGGGATACTGAGACAGGAAGACCTGCTGGCACGCATTGGCGGCGACGAATTCGGGGTGCTGCTGGCCAATTGCCCGATCCAGCGGGCACTCGATATGGCTCAGGTGATTCAGGACGTTACGCAGCATTTTCGCTTTTTGTGGGAAGAAAAGACTTTCAACATCGGGGTCAGTATCGGCCTGATTGGAATCGGCCTGCAGAGCGAGTCAGCCATGCATATCATGAGCCGCGTCGATGCGGCTTGCCACATGGCGAAAGAGGCCGGGCGAAATCGTATTTACGTACACGATGAGGCAGACCAGGCGCTGCATGATCGACATGACGAGATGCAGTGGACGCCTCGGATATCAAAAGCGCTGGAAGAGCAGCGCATGGTGTTGTACTACCAGCCTATCACCCACCGGGATTCACCTGGCGATCTTCACAGCCATTACGAAATTCTGATCCGCATGCTGGATGAGAGCGGAAGTCTTATTCCGCCAGGCGCTTTTTTGCCGGCTGCCGAGCGTTATAACCTGATTACAACCATCGATCGCTGGGTGATTACAAACTACTTCCGCTGGCTGGCCGAACATCCGGCGCATATGCAAAATCTGGTGTTGGGCTCGGTCAATCTGTCGGGTAATTCCCTTAGCGATGATGGTTGTCTGCGCCATATCGAAAGCCAGTTGCGGGCGTACTCGATCCCTCCCGAGAAAATCTGTTTCGAGATCACTGAAACGGAAGCTATCGCCAACCATACCAAAGCGATTTATTTCATCGACAGGCTCAAGAGTCTGGGCTGCAAATTTGCGCTGGATGACTTTGGCAGCGGTTTTTCATCTTATGCTTATCTGAAAAATCTGCCTGTCGATTTTCTCAAGATTGATGGCATGTTCGTCAAGGATATCGTGGCCGACGCAGCCAACTATGCCATGGTCGAATCGATCAATCATATCGGCCATGTCATGGGGCGAAAAACCATCGCTGAATTCGTCGAGGATGAACTGATCGGGAAAACCCTGTCGGATCTCGGCGTTGACTACATGCAGGGCTACGGGATCGCCAAGCCGCGTCCCTTGAATGACTTGCTCTAGATCATGATGCCACGGTGGGCTGGCATCATGATGGGGTGCCCGCCTGACTGGAAAATGAACAGTCCGATAAAGAAACTGAAAATGGCAATGAAAATGCTGGCGAAAAAAGCGGTCCAGAAGCCAGATACCCTGAAGCCCGGGACGATGGCTGCAACCAGCATGATGACCAGCGCGTTGATCACCAGCAGAAAAAAACCGAAGGTGATGAGCGTGAGGGGCAAGGTCAGAACGATCAATACCGGGCGCACGATGGCATTTGCAAATCCCAGCAGTAATGCAGCAATAAACAGGGATTGCTTGTCCGTGAAACGGATACCGCTAAATATCGCGCTGGCCACCCACAAGGAAAGGGCGGTGATGGTCCAGTGAACCAGAAACTCGCTTAGATTGTTTAACATGTCTTGCGGCTTAGGAGAGTGGCGCTTCGAAGGATTATGAATGTTCCGGAGGGTTTGCCCAAGTGGATTGTCTGTTTATTATTCAGTTCCGCGTTCACGGATAGCAGGAACTGCATGCAATAAATGCAATTTTGCCGTCTACGGGTTGACCTGAAGGCGCCAACTGCTTAGAATGCTCGCTTGTCAATTCCCTGATAGCTCAGTCGGTAGAGCGACGGACTGTTAATCCGCAGGTCCCTGGTTCGAGTCCAGGTCGGGGAGCCAGTTATTCTTACTGTGAACCACATCGGTTCCAGTTCTGTTCACTATCTTGCCAGGGTCGTAAACGATCCTGGCTTCTTGATCTCCCAGCACAATTTCGTTGATGAACCCGGCAAAGAATAGCCTTTGCTTTTTTGGGTCTTCGACGGTTGATACTATTTCCCGCAGAATCTCCGCCATTTCTTTAATTTGATCTTGATCCACATCGATATGTGGGCTTTCTTCCTCTTCGAGTTGAATCAGGCTGCGCTCCAGATCGTCTCGCTGGGATCTCAGCTCGCGCATGCGGATGGTCAGATCGCCAAGGTTTGGCGCGTCTTTCCCGTGCAACTCCAGCACCTCGAACAGTTTTTTTTGTCTTTTCTCCACGTCCGTCATCGCAGCGACAATGCTTTGGCGGCGCTTCGCCCTGCCTTTTACCCATTCTCCCGTCAGATCGTGCAGCTCGTTGATGAATTCTTCTATCCGTTCTCGGGTGAGGATGCGATCCATGATGGAGTCGATTAACCAGGTGTCGAGTTCTGCAGCCGGGATCCGGCGTGATTTGCAGTTTTTACCGCGTAGGGCGGCGCTGCAGTTGTAGTAGCGATATTTACCGCCATTACCCCGTGCGCTTTCCATTTGCATGGCGGATCCGCAAATTCCGCATTTGAGCATGCCGGTGAAAACAAAATTGCTGCGCGGCGATCCGCTGCCTTCGGTCGGTGCTCGACCTTCCAGAATGTTTTGCACGTTCATGAAAACCTCCTTACTGACGATTCCTTCATGACTGTCCGTCATGATCCAATCTTCCTTTGGCCTTTCTTTTCCGGTCAGGCCGTTCTTTCTGTTGAAAATTGTGTATCCGGCGTAGCACCAGCTTTTCAGGATGTAGCCAATGGTGTTTTTTTGCCATTCTGCGTTTCTGTGCAGGCGCCCTTGTTCATTTAGCCGCATGGCGATGATCTTTGCTCCATGACCTTCGGCGCACCACTGGAAAGCATCCCTGACTATTTCGGCATCTGCAGGCTCGATCGCCAGCTTTTTGCGTTTTCCTTCTGTGACTGTCCTGTAGCCGAACGGTATTCGTCCGCCGTTGAAATATCCGTCCCGCGCGTTTTTCATCATGCTGCGGAGCGTGTCTGTCGAGACTTGCCGGCTGTAGTGCTCGTCGAATATTTCGAGAATGGATTCCGTCATCCATCCGGAATCTGTCCGATTGTCGATATCCACGCTGACATATACAACCCGGCATCCGGTTCTTTCCAGATCCCGCTTATGCATGGCTGCATCGAGCTTGTTGCGCGCAAAGCGCGATGTTGACCAGCAGATGAAATAATCCACCTGGAATGCCTTGCAGTACGCAACCGCGTCTTGGAAAGCCGGGCGTGAATCTGTGCGCCCGGATATCCCTGCATCGACAAATTCACGCACTACAATGGCTTCAAGCGAAGAAGCCTTTATGTGACCTCTCTCTATCTGTCCTGCAACTGGCAGCCCGTCATCAGCTTGGCGAGTGGTGGAAACCCTCGCGTAAATGACTGCGGTTTTTTCACTCATATCCGAATTTACCCTTTTTGCACCAGGCGCAATATGTGACGTTTACTGATTTCCTCACCCAACTGCTGGCGGAGCAAGGTGCGGATTTCGTCCGGGCCGATGCCTCTATTCACCAGCTCCTCTATGTAGCGGTTGCGCTGGTAGCGCATATAGGACCGGTACGGCCGGAAAGCCATCGAAACCATGCCGTTCTGCGAGACCTCAATGTCCGCATCCGCCATGCGCCAGAATTCCAGTAGCCAATCCACCCCGAAGCGTTCAGCTGCTGAAAGCCAGAAACGCTGCATGCCCATTTCGCGCAATTCATCCAGGCGCGGGTCGATTTTTTTCGCGGCGCCGTTTTTTTCTTCGAAGTTTGAACCAGTGCAGATATTCAGGTACCCACCCCCCCCACCGGACAGGCCTATGT
>NSJJ01000012.1 GCA_002632355.1 Sulfuricella denitrificans | reverse complement strand
GAACGCATCGCGCGTGAAGAGGCAGAACTCAGGGCGAAAGCAGAGGCGGAGCGCCTGGCCAGAGAAGAGGCCGAACGTGTCGCCCGCGAAGAAGCCGAACACAAGGCGAAAGAAGAGGCGGAGCGCCAGGCCAGAGAAGAGGCCGAACGCATCGCGCGTGAAGAGGCAGAACTCAGGGCGAAAGCGGAAGCAGAGCGCCTGGCTAAGGAAGAGGCCGAACGCATCGCGCGTGAAGAGGCAGAACTCAGGGCGAAAGCGGAAGCAGAGCGCCTGGCTAAGGAAGAGGCCGAACGCATCGCGCGTGAAGAGGCAGAACTCAGGGCGAAAGCGGAAGCAGAGCGCCTGGCTAAGGAAGAGGCCGAACGCATCGCGCGTGAAGAGGCAGAACTCAGGGCGAAAGCGGAAGCAGAGCGCCTGGCTAAGGAAGAGGCCGAACGCATCGCGCGTGAAGAGGCAGAACTCAGGGCGAAAGCGGAAGCAGAGCGCCTGGCTAAGGAAGAGGCCGAACGCATCGCGCGTGAAGAGGCAGAACTCAGGGCGAAAGCGGAAGCAGAGCGCCTGGCTAAGGAAGAGGCCGAACGCATCGCGCGTGAAGAGGCAGAACTCAGGGCGAAAGCGGAAGCAGAGCGCCTGGCTAAGGAAGAGGCCGAACGCATCGCGCGTGAAGAGGCAGAACTCAGGGCGAAAGCGGAAGCAGAGCGCCAGGCCAGAGAAGAGGCCGAACGCATCGCGCGTGAAGAGGCAGAACTCAGGGCGAAAGCGGAAGCAGAGCGCCAGGCCAGAGAAGAGGCCGAACGCATCGCTCACGAAGAAGCCGAACACAAGGCGAAAGAAGAGGCGGAGCGCCTGGCCAGGGAAGAGGTCGAACGCATCAAGCATGAAGAGGCCGAACTCGAATCCGTTGAGCAGTCTGCCCATATTCCCCATGTGGAAGATGTCCACCAGGAAGCTGAACCCGGCGCCCGGATGGCCGGGATATTACGCATGCTCAAGTGGGGTGCGGCCGGAGTTGTCTTACTATTGCTTATCGGCCTGGCGGGTATTCATTTCGTACCACTTTCTTCCACCCAGAAGCGGCTTGAAACACTGGTGAGCGTACGCCTGGGCGAGCCGGTGAAGATGCAGTCGCTGCATATCGCACTTTTTCCTTCTCCCTCTCTCAAGCTCAAGCAGGTTGAAATCGGCTCCCATGGCGGGATTCGAATTGAGGATGCACGCATCTATGCAGGATGGGGAACCCTGCTTGGCGAGGGCCGCCGCGTTGAGCGCATCGAACTGGAAAAAATTGATCTGGCTACCGGCGTGCTGGAGAGCATTGCCGCATGGCCAGCGAAAAGCGTGCAGCAGCAGCCCGCCTACGAGATTGGGCAGATCACCTTGCGTCAGGCAAAAATCGCGGCGAGCGATGGCGTGCTTCCACCATTCAGGGGTGAATTCGGTTTTTCGAAGCCGGGGCGTATCGAAAAAGGCTGGCTGGAAAGCGAGAATGGCGCACTGAGAGCGGATTTTTCGTCCACGGCCGAAGGGCTTGCGGTAACCGTCAATGTTCGCGACTTTGTCCCGTCGATTTTCCTGCCGGTGCGGGTCGATTCTTTGCAGGCCACAGGTACGGTCAGCGGCAGGCAAATCCGCTTTGCCGAGCTGAAGGGCAGTAGTCATGGCGGAAAAGTGAGCGGATCATTGCTGCTTTCCTGGGATCAGGGCTGGTCTGCAAAAGGGGATGTGCGAATCGTGGGGGTGAACCTTGCGCCCGCTTCGTCTGACAAGCTCGTCGTTTCTGGAAAACTCGATGCCGCACTTGCTTTCGAGCAGCAGGCAAAGTTACCGGAAAATCTGTTCAAATCCCCGGTGCTGAGCGGTTCCGTGACGCTGCAGGGGGGGAAGGTGACGGGTTTCGACCTGCCTGCGGCCATCCACTACGGTGTCGAGGCGATTTATAGCGCGTACACCGATTTTGATACCTGGTCATTCAAGCTTGAGCCGCTGGGCGACAAGCAGGCATACAAGTCATTGCGAATCGTCGGGCCGGACTTGCAGCTTGATGGAAATTCCGTGGTTTCCGGCAAGGGGGCGATCTCCGGCGCAGTGAAGCTCCAGGTGGAAGCCAAAAAGAAGACAGTGCGCGGCAACTATATTTTGGGCGGAACGCTAGAACGCCCAACCATCCGGCCTGCCGGGCTGTCAAAGTAGCCATGTTGAAATTCACCCCGGCTATTGTCTTTTGCGCTCTATTCCTTGCGGGCTGTGCCGTTGCGCCTTTGCCCGGAACAGACAGCGCCCTTGTTTCGCTGACCCCGGATGAAGTGCAGAAAAGTGGCCAGATCGGAGTGAAGGTGCGCTGGGGCGGCGTGATCATTGAGGCATCGCCCGAAGCGGCGCAAACCTGTTTCGAGATATCCAGTCGACCACTGGACGAGGGCGGGGAGCCGCAGCAGACCGACCGGACATTCGGCCGCTTCATGGCTTGCGCCAAGGGATTTTACGAGCCTTCTGTCTATGCCGCCGGCCGGAAACTCACCGCAGTTGGGGAACTGGCGCCTGCCATTACAGGGAAGGTCGGCGGGCATGAATACCGCTATCCCGTGATCAAGGTCGAAGCGCTTCATCTCTGGCCGCTTGCTCAGCCTGCCGCCTATCCACCGATATTTTATTACGATCCGTTCTGGGATTTTCCCTTCCGCCGTCCCATACGCCGCTGGTAAGCTGGAAATGCCCGTCTGATTTTGATTTCAAACCACAGGGAATCATATGCGTCTGGATGACACGCGCGAAAGCGATAACGTTGAAGATCGCCGTGGGAGCAGTATCGGAGGCGGCAGCCTCGGCATCGGCACGATCGTGCTGGTGATGGTCGCGAGCTATTTTCTTGGCATCGATCCTTCGACACTGCTGGGCTTCGTCTCGCAAACCCCGCTTCAGACTGAACATTCTGCGCCGGCCCACCGTCCGCCGGCGGACGATGCCATGGCGAAATTCGTATCGAAAGTGCTGGCCGATACCGAGGATACATGGCATGCCGAGTTCAGGACGATAGGCAAGGAATACCAGGAGCCAAAACTGGTGCTGTTCAGCCATTCGACGCCCACCGCCTGCGGCACCGGCGATGCCGCCATGGGGCCGTTCTACTGTCCGCTGGACCGCAAGGTCTATATCGACCTCGCCTTCTATCGCGACCTCAAGGAGCGCTTCCATGCCCCCGGCGAGTTTGCCGAGGCCTACGTCATCGCACATGAGGTGGGCCATCATGTGCAGAACCTGCTCGGTATTTCCGACAAGGTGCGCAATGCCCAGAAACGGGCGGGCAGCAAAGCGCAGGTGAATGCCTTGTCGGTGCGTCTGGAACTGCAGGCAGACTGCTTTGCCGGCGTGTGGGGTAACCGGGCCGACAGCATGAAACACTTGCTCGAACCGGGCGAAATCGAGCAGGCGCTGACAGCCGCTTCAGCGATCGGCGATGATCGCCTGCAAAAGCAGACCCAGGGCTACGCCGTGCCGGAAACCTTTACCCATGGCTCTTCGCAGCAGCGCGTACAGTGGTTCAGGCGCGGCATGGAGAGCGGCGATCCCAGACAGTGCAATACTTTCAAGACACGGGATTTGTCCTGAAAGCATCGTTAAGGACGTATTCTGTTCCAGTGTCGCCAGCCGTTATGATTCACGGGTGGCTAGAAATTCAGTGTGGCAGTCAGCCAGCTGCGGCGCGTGAATAGTACATTCGCAATCTCGTTGACCACGCCATATTTTGTATAATTGTTTTGCGTGGCGTTCTGCACCACCAGCGCCAGTTCGGTGCTGCGCCCCTGATCCAGCCTGATGGTTTTAGCAATACGCAAATCGAGCCTTCGCAGCGTGTTTTCGTGCGTCACATCCGGACTGACGTTACTTACACGTACCGGGTTTCTCCAATAATAGCCGGCACTGAATTGCCAGTTGCCGGAGAATTGATGCGACAGGAGAAGACTGGCGCTATCCGTCGGAACGATCTGGGAGAACTGGTCGAGAAGTTCGGTTTGATAGAAATACCTTACATTGGCGCCAACAGTCGGAGGCAGAAGATCGCTGGTGCTGAAATACTGTGTCGGATAACTCCCTAAACTGGCGGATGCCTGCTGATGCGCGTAATTGGCCACCAGAAAGCTGCGGCGTTCATTCCAGTGGTACCTGATCGTTGCTTCCACGCCTCTGTATTCGGCAGAAATCAGATTTTTGAAACTGTCGGCAGCGGTTAGCAAGGGATATTTGTCCACATAGATCATGTCCGTTACCTGATCGGCATAGACACGTGCATCAACGGTAATGCCCAGTGAACGAAACTCTCCAAGATAACCAATCTCTTTCGAGATGATTCTTTCTGGCTTGAGTGGTGCCAGTGGCTGTACATATGCACCACCCAGGACTGTATTCTGGGCATCCATGTACATTTCGCCCATGGCCGGGCTGCGCGTGGCAGTGGAGGCCCCGATGCGTATAGTGTGTTGAGGCGTGAAATGGTAATTCAGTGAGGCGCGTGGCGAGTTGTTCCGGTTTCCCGTTCCATTATCTTCGAGCATCGTGCCGATATTCAGCACCGCCGCCGGGGTGATACGCCATTCATCATGGGCAAATATCTGCCAGGAGTTTAATGCGTAGGGGCGTCCGAGATACAAGGGATATTCGGCATAGTCGTGACGCACTCTCCCCCCCCACACCAGGCGATTGCTGTCGCTCGTCTGGTGTGTATTCTGCAACTCCAGCTCGTTGCGCTGGCTGTAAACCTCCTGCCGGGTAAATCCTTGCGCCGCAATGAATGGACTGGAATCCTGGCATTGCCCTGAATCAACACACAGATGGGGGTCCAGCGAGTTGCGATCGGTGTAGGAATAAGTCAGTTTGCTCTCGTTGCTGCCCGGCCAGACATGTCGCCAGCCAGCCTGAAGAAAATTGCTTTTCGAGGCGGTTTCCCGGAAAGCGTCTTCCGGCCTGCCTGCGATTCCCAGACCATGCTCGCCCTTGCTGCTGCCTAACTGCACATCGAGGCTATCGGTCGCATCCGGGTGATAGTTGCTGCGGAAGTTGAATATGCGCGTCCTGTTATGGTCGTTCAGGATGGCATTGTCGATTCCCCGGCTGGAGAGGATGCCTGCAGAAACACGATAATCAAATGTTTCTCCTGCCTTGCCGAATCGGGCAGAAGCATCTGAAACGTCGCCCCCCGTAACCGACACGCTGGTGCCAGTCTGAGCAAGCGCATCGCGGGTAATGACGTTGATCACACCATAAAATGAATTGGTTCCGTGTGAAGCCGATGAAGGGCCGCGCACGACCTCGATGCGTTCAATGTCTTCAACCTGGAGCGGAAGGTCGGCCCAGTTCACTCCGCCAAAGGGTGGTAAATATGCGCTGCGGCCATCGATCAGGATTTGCATGCGGCGGGAGTATTCATCCGTCGAGCCATGTAGGGAAACCACCGGACGATTTGCATCGGCAAAGCCCACATACATGCCGGGCACCAGCCGCATCAGATCGGGAACGGTACGAAAACCCGAGGCCTTAATCATTTTCCTGTCGATGACGGTCATCGCGCTTGGTGTTTCCGACAGGGGTTGAGACAGGCGGGATGCAGTCAGAACGACAGGAATTTCCTGGAAATAATAATCAGGAGGCATCGTGTTTTCTTCTGCCTGGCAGGTCGGTGACCACAGGTAAATTGCCGAGACCAGTAGCGGAACACAGCGCTGTGGCAGATTGGCGGGAAATGCCACATGAATGGTGCGCATGGAAGGACTAAAGTGTGATGTCTTGAATGCCTTAATTATACTTGTTCTAAATCTGTACGCTATGGACAGTCTGAATAAAGTATTGACGGTGATCAAATCTGAGCGGATTGCCGGACGAATGCCGCCCGGTGGCAGGAAGTGTTTCCCGGTTGTTCAGGCCTTGCGCAACAGGTCCACTCGTAGCGGGTTCTCAAAGTCCGCGCCCTGCGGTGTCATGTGTTGCATGAACTTCGCCTTGACCTGCTGGTATAACTCGGGCGAAAGCTGGTGCCGGGTATGGGTGACGTTCAGGATGCGTTCTTCGAACTGCTCGAAACTGTCGAAGTGTCCGGGCGTGCTGAAGAATTTCTGGCTGACCAGTTCGAGATCACCTTTTCCCACCGCCCGATCAATTGCGGCGAAAGCGGCTTGGCGCATGCTTTTTTCGTCATGAAAGAGGCGCAAGACTTCGTTGAAGTCGCCGGCAAAAATGGGCTCTGAAATATAGGCCATTCCGCCCGGTTTCAGCACCCGGCGAATTTCCGCCATGGCCTGATCCATCAGGTTCACCGGGACATGATGCAGCGACTTGAACATGAGTACGATGTCGAAAGCCTCGTCGGGTGCAGGTATGGCTTCGGCGCCGCCGAGCTGGAAACGGACAGCGGGCAAGTCGGTGCGTTGCTGGTTTGCGGCATGCTGGATTGTGTCCACTTCCAGCGCAGTGATCGATTTGACTTTCCCGGTCTGGCTGATCGCACGGGTCTTGTCCGCCTTGCCGCACCCCAGCTCAAGAATATCGGCGCCTGCCAGCGGCAGGAGACTTTCATAAATCTCGCGTTCATCGCAAACCAGGGTTGCGTGCGGGTCTGAAATCATCATTTTTAATAAACACCTGTTTGTATTAAGAGACTGTTTCAGTAGATGGTACCTGACTGCCACGAGTTCCATAGCCGGGCCTGTGAAATTTTCATGTTTTCTGTCCGTTGGCGGCGTGGCAGGCGGAGTTTGTCTTTGCATTCGCGGTTTTGCTTTGTCAGCCGATTTGCCTTATATTGATTGTTGTAACGTTAATCATAGGGCAACGCATGACAACTGCCAAACGCGGCGGCTTCCGTCCAGGCGCCGGGCGCAAGCCTTCCGCCGATCCGACCACGACCATCCGTGTTCCGCTCAGCCAGAAAGCCGCGGTCATCGATTTCGTGAAGCAGCGCAAGGCGACGATCCGGATTCCGGACGAGCTGGAAATATTTTCCTTTACCGGTCATTTTCCGCGCCGGGATATCCCGCTCATGAGCCACTCGGTCCGCGCCGGTTTTCCTTCGCCGGCCGACGATTACGTGGAGAAGCGCATCGACCTCAACGAGGAGCTGATCCAGCACCGGGAGGCGACCTTTTTTCTGCGGGTCAAGGGCAACTCCATGGTCGAGTCCGGCATTGATGACGGCGATGAACTGATCGTGGACCGCGCCATCAAGCCCGAACATGGACGCATCGTGGTGGCGGCGGTGGATGGCGAGCTGACGGTAAAGCGCTTCTTCCAGCGCGCGGGAGTGGTCAAGCTGCTCGCGGCGAATCCGGCATATCCCGACATCGAATTCAGGGAAGGGCAGGAAATGGTCATCTGGGGCGTGGTCACCAGGATCATCAAGTCGGTATGAGCATCTTTGCCCTGATCGACGGCAACAATTTCTACGTCTCCTGCGAGCGGGTGTTCAACCCGGGGCTGGAGGGCCGGCCGGTGGTGGTGCTTTCCAATAATGACGGCTGCGCGGTGGCCCGTTCTGCCGAGGTGAAAGCGCTGGGGATCAAAATGGCGGCCCCCTGGTTTCAGTTGCGCGACCTTGCGCGGCAACATGGCATTGTCGCGCTCTCGTCCAACTACTCGCTTTATGCGGACATGAGCAACCGCATGATGGGCGTGCTGAGGCAGTTCTCGCCTCATCAGGAGGTGTATTCCATCGATGAGTGTTTTCTCGGCCTGGAGGGTTTCCATCGCGATCTGGACGCCTACGGCCAGGAAATTCGCCAGCAGGTAAAACAATGGACCGGCATTCCGGTCTGTGTCGGTATCGGGTCTTCCAAGACCCTGGCCAAATTCGCCAACCACGTTGCCAAGAAGCGGCCGGAGTGGAATGGGGTGTGCGATCTGGGCGCCATGCCGGAAGCGCGGCTGAATGAACTCATGGCCGGCATCGAGGCGGGAGAAATATGGGGCGTGGGCCGGCGTCTACGCGAACAGCTGGCTGCCATGCGCATCCACACCGTGCTGGATCTGAAACAGGCCGATACTGCCCTGATCCGCAAACGATTTTCAGTGGTGCTGGAGCGCACCGTGATGGAATTGCGCGGGATCTCCTGTCTGGAACTGGAACAGATTGCGCCCAGCAAACAGCAGATCCTGTGCAGCCGCTCCTTCGGCAATCCGGTCCTTCATCTGGCCGGATTGCAGGAAGCCGTGACCAGTTACGCCACCCGTGCAGCCGAGAAGCTGCGCCGTCAGGCTTCCCTTGCGGGGGCGCTGCATGTTTTCATCAGCACCAGCCCCTTCCGCGAGAAGGACCCCCAGTACAGTCAGGGAGTGACCATCCCCTTGCCCGAGGCGAGCAGCAATACCCTCCGGCTGGTGGCGTTTGCCCTGTGGGGGCTGAAGCAGCTTTACCGCCCCGGTTATCGCTATGCCAAGGCCGGCGTGATGCTGATGGACCTTGTTCCGGAAGCCAGCCGGCAACATACGCTGTTTGTCGATGAGGCAGCACAACAGGAATCTGTGCGCCTGATGCAGGCCATGGACGCGATCAACCGGCGCATGGGGAAGGATACGGTGTTCCTCGCCGGGGCTGGAACCCGCAAGGGCTGGAAAATGAAGCAGGGCAACAAATCGCCCTGCTATACCACCCGCTGGGACGAACTGGCGCAGGTGAGCTGCTGAACGAAACCCATGGCCGCAGGATATTCAGCGGGCTCGTCCGGTACGACGCCCACTTTGACCTCAGTAGTCACACGGACAAGTATTGTGCCGTCGAAAACCTAACTGGTGATGTATCGCACTAAGTGGTATGGTTTGACAATGAGGCGAGTATTTAAAACCCGGACATTCACCCGCTGGATGCGCAAAGCGGATGTAACTGATGATGCCTTATGTCAGGCGGTTGCGGAAATGACGCAGGGGCTTTTCGATGCCGATCTGGGCGGTGGTGTGTTGAAGAAACGTGTCGCACTGCCGGGACAGGGCAAGCGCGGTGGCGCAAGAACGATTGTGGCCACAAAACTGGCAGACCGATGGTTCTTCATGTATGGCTTTTCCAGGAACGAACGGGCCAATATCGACAAGGACGAATTGAAAGTGCTCCAGGAGATGGCGAAGGAGTTGCTGGCGTTCGATGATCGACAAATAGCAGTCGCCCTGTCTGCAGGGGAAATGGTGGAGGTGTGTAATGGCAATGACAAAACGTAAGAGTCGCATCCTGGATGAAATGCACGAAACAGCTCAAGGGTTGCACGATGCTGGCCTGATCAGCAAACGCCGGATGGGTGAGTTCGAAGCGCTGCGCCATCTTGATGTGGATGCAATGGCACCCCAACAAATTAAATCACTGCGTGAAAAAGTTCATCTCAGTCAGTCTGTATTTGCCGCTGTACTGAACACCAGCCTATCCACCGTGCAGAAATGGGAAGTCGGCGACAAGAAGCCGAGTGGCCCGTCATTGAAGCTGCTCAATCTAATTGAGCGCAAGGGGCTGGAAGCAATTCTCTGACGGGCGCTTATGCAATCACCCGCCCTGGCCGAGGAAGCCGTGTGTGCGCATGTCAAGATTGAAATAAACAGGAATTCACCTGGTATGTACCGTGCGTAGCAAGGCTCAGAACCGCTCATGCGGCATCAGATAACGCCATGATCCGGGCTGCAATCTGGCCATCGAGATGCGTCCGAGCCGGATCCGCTTCATGGCAAGCACCTCCAGCCCGACGCTTTTGCACATATGTGCGATCTGGCCAGGTTGCAGGCCTTTGAGAGCGAAGCGCAGCCGGGTTTCATTTTGCCAGCTGACCTTGATCGGGGGCAATGCCCGCCCATTGAAAACGAGTCCGTGGTTGAGGCGCTTGAGTCCATCGGGAGCCAGGTCGCCCGCAACCTCCACGATATATTCCTGCTCGACCGTGGCGGCATCGTCGATCAGCTTGCGCGCGATACGCCAGTCCTGGGTCAACACCACCAGGCCGCTGGCATTCGCCTCCAGCGGAGTGCATGGTTTCAGCCGGGTGCAGTGTTGCCTGAGCATGCGGATGCCGGATGGGTCATCAGCCGCCCGCGTGTCGGCGCAAATCATCTGCTGCGGGGCGTCTGTATTGAGGCCCGCCTCAAGCGTCTGGTGAAACAGGATGGTCACCGGGTCGAGCGGCACGAGAGCCGCATCGGGGTGAAGTTCAATCTTCTGTTCCAGTACCTTGAACTGTGGCTCTTCCACGACTTGCCCGTCCACCGTGACCCAGCCGCCCGCGATGTAAAGCTCGGCTTCACGGCGAGAGCAGGGGACGAGTTCGGCAAGGCGTTTTGCGAGGCGGACAGGGGGGGTCATGACGGAGGCGATCTGGATCAGGGAACGTTATTGTAAACGCGCAGGCCCGGTTTCCGGCGGTAAAATAGAAACATGAACACCATAGAAAAATCAGCAAGCCTGGACGGCATCACGCTTGAAACCATCGTCACGCAACTCGCCGAGAGCCTGGGCTGGGAAGCCATGGGTGTTGCCGTGCCGATCCGCTGCTTCACCCACGATCCCAGCATCAAATCCAGCCTGAAGTTCCTGCGGAGAACACCGTGGGCCCGCAACAAAGTGGAGCAGCTGTATTTGCAGCAAATCCGCGCTTCCCTTTTGGCAAAGCCTTCGAAACCGCATCGCTGACCACTCGTTGCTCAGGTCCTGCGCGCATGCAGCTTGTCATAGGCCGCCAGCAGGCGCTGGTGCATGTCGCCGCCCGTCAGCAACAGGCCCGGCGCCTGTACGCCGAAGAACGCTTCTTCGCGGCTGAGCAGGGCTTCCGCCTGTTGCAGCGTTGCGGCGCCATAGAGCTGCTCCAGTGCTTTCCGATAGGGCGCGGCTTCGCCGAGATTGAGCAGGGTTTCGATGCAGGCATAAACGCGGCGGCGGCTGGCGTCGAGCTGTTCGAAGTGGCGCACCCAGTCGCAACCTTCGCGGATCGCGTCTTCATCGCCGATGGCCAGCGCCAGCAGGGTTTTCAGCTCGCCCACGCGCAGGTCGCTCCAGAAGGAGCCGGGGTCGGCTGCCAGGCCGATCAGGGCCGCGACCGGGCGCTGGTCAGCCAGGCCAAGCTCGTTCAGGGTCTCCAGCAGGTCGGCGCACTCGTCGTCTTCCAGCTCGGGCAGGTGCAGGATGGCTTCGCGGATATCGTTGCCGACGCTGTTGTTTTCCCATTCCAGATCGTCCACCGGGTAGATCTCCGACATGCCCGGCACGATGATGCGGCAGGCGTAGACACCGAGGTGGGTGAAGTCGGCAACATAAATGTCGTGGCCCATTGCATGAATGCGTTCGACCAGCCAGGCATAGTCCCCGGCAGTAGTGGTGCTGAAATTCCAGTCGCAGAATTCGAAGTCGGGTGTGTCGCCGAGGAAGTTCCAGCTGATGATGCCGCTCGAATCGACAAAGTGGATTTCGATGTTGGGCGCGCTGGAAATTTCCTCCAGATCGAAGCCAGGCGCGGGGAAACCGGCCAGCGCGTCCAGTGCGCGGCCCTGTAGCAGCTCGGTGAGGGCGCGTTCGAGCGCGATCTCGAAACGCGGATGCGCGCCGAAGCTGGAGAAGCAGCCCTGGTCTTCGGGATGCAGCAGGGTCACGTTCATCACCGGGAATTCGCCGCCCAGTGAGGCGTCCTTGACCAGGATGCCGAAACCGGCCGCGCGCAGGGCGCGGATGCCGGCCTCGATGCGCGGGTAGCGGGCGATGACTTCTTCCGGCACGTCCGGCAGGCACAGGCCTTCGCTGATGATGCGGAACTTGACGTAGCGCTCGAAAATCTCCGATAGCGCCTGGGTGCGCGCCTCTTCCGGGGTGTTGCCAGCCGACATGCCGTTGCTGACGTAGAGGTTGCCGATGATGTTGACCGGGAACCACACGCTGGCGTTGTCGCGCTGGCGTTCGTAGGGCAGGGCGCAGATGCCGCGTTCGACGTTGCCGGAATTGTGCTCGACCAGGGTTTCGGCATCGATGCTGTTTTCCGGGTCGTAGAACTGGCGCAGTTCAGGCGTCAGCAAGGCTTCCGGCCACGCGCCTTCAGCGCCGGGCTGGAACCACTGTTCCTGCGGGTAGTGGACGAAGCTGCGCTGGGCGATTTTTGCGCCGAGATAGTAGTGCGTCCAGAAGTAGTTGCACGACAGGCGCTCGAAAAACTCGCCCAGCGCGCTCGCCAGCGCCGCCAGCTTCGATGCGCCCTTGCCGTTGGTGAACAGCAGCGGGCAGTCGCGGTCGCGCACATGCACCGACCAGATGCCGTCCACCGGGTTGAGCCAGGAACGCTCCTCGACGTGGAAGCCGAGCCCGCCAAGTTTGGTCTGCATGGTGTGGATGGAGGATTCGAGCGAGGCATCCTTGCCCGGGATGAAGCTTTCTGTGTGCATGGTGTGTCCTTGTAATGCGAAACGGTTTTGTGAAGTGTGAAGACACTCGCTACGCTTTGTTTGTGAAGTGTGAAATGTAAAAAAATCCACACTTTGGCGGCCTCTGTGCACCGCTGAACCTGCTTTTACATTTCACACTTCACAGCAAGGGCGTAGCCCAAGCGGTTTCACATTTCACTTGTTTCATGATTCAGGGCGGCAATTTTCCATGCCCCTTAGTGATGTTTGTGGTGAATGCTGTCCCCTGTTCAATGAACCGTCGGTTCCTTGCCGCAGCACTGCTTGAATTTCTTCCCGCTGCCGCAGGGGCAGGGGTCGTTGCGTCCAGTCTTGGGGGTTTCGCGGCGGATGGTCTCGGGCGTGCTGCGCCGGGCCAGCCAGAACTGGTGAATGTCGCCAATGGTGGAGGGAAAGGCTTCGCGGGCCTGCGTCATGGCTTTTTTCTCCTCTTTCTCGGAGAGCCAGGGTTCCTTGTGCTTGAGGGCGTCTTCCTTGAGCAGGCCGCTCAACAGGAAGAATACTTCCATCTTCTCGCTCAGGTCATCAGCAAACTCGCCCGCCGCATCGAACCAGTTGCTGTCCCCGATCTGCGTGCCATAAACATAGGCATCGCACCACGGAACATAATCCAGTTCATCGTGGTTTTCCTCGAAGGCGTAAAGGATCAGGTCGAAATCCTCCTGATTGCCCAGCGCTGTGGCGATGCTGTTGTAGAACTGCATGACCAGATTGGTGACTTGCTGTGCCTGCTCCAGGGATTCGTAGGCGGGTGATGGCCCCAGCGCTTCCGGCAGCCAGACGCTGGGCGGCACCAGCTCCGGCCCGCTGAGTATCGCGCAGAGGAAGCCTTGCAGCGAGTCGAGCGACATCGACTCGTTTTTGAATATTTCCGAGTCCAGCAGTTCTTCCAGCTGGTCGAGTTCCTGTTCGGTCATGATGATGGTGTGCATGGGATTTCCTTTACAGGTTGTACCGGCCAGGAGGCGTTTTGATGGGGTAATTTAACCCGATCCGGACATTGTACAAAATCCGTCTCTGCGGGTGCCTGATAAATTTGGGTTATGATCGCCAAATTCAATCATTCCATGCAGCGTGGATGGAAAAATGCCCTTTTCGCGCTTAGTAGCCGCTTTGATTTTAAGTTAGTGAGACCATCATGAGGCCCATGAAGTTTACTGTTTTCGTTCTTATCTGGATGTGCGCTTTTTCCGCAGCAGCTGATACTGTGCAGGTGGCTGTCGCCTCCAATTTCGCTACGCCAATGGCGCGCATTGCCGCCGAGTTCCAGCGCGATACGGGCCATCAGTTGCTGATTTCGTCCGGATCGAGCGGCAAGTTCTACGCCCAGATCGCCAGTGGTGCGCCTTTCGAGGTGTTTCTTTCCGCAGATGACGAGATTCCGCTGCGGCTGGAAAAAGAAGGACTGGCCGTGACGGGATCGCGCGTAACCTACGCTATCGGCAAACTGGTGCTATGGTCCCCTCGCCCCGGCTATGTTGACGGCAAGGGCGAAATAATGCGCAGCGGCAGCTTTGCCCGTCTTTCCATCGCCAATCCGAAAACGGCGCCCTATGGTGCTGCTGCGCGCGAAGCGATGGAACGGCAGAGTGTGTGGCAGATGCTGCAACCCCGTCTGGTGCAAGGCGAAAGCATTGCCCAGGCCTACCAGTTCGTTGCCAGTGGTAATGCCGAACTGGGCTTCGTCGCGCTATCACAGGTCAGGAATGAAAACGGCGAAGTTCGCGGCTCGATGTGGCTGGTGCCACAGGCGCTGTTTACGCCGATCCGCCAGGATGGGGCCTTGCTGCTCAAGGGCAAAGGCAAGGCGGCTGCCGGGCAATTTCTGGCCTATCTCAGGAGCCCGAAGGCTACTGCCATTATTCAGTCCTTCGGTTACGAGTTGCCTTAATCCATGCCGTTTTTCGATCCTGCTCCGATCTGGCTGACGCTCAGGCTTGCCGGCGTCACCACACTGGTGCTGCTGCTGATCGGCACGCCGCTGGCCTGGTGGCTGGCGCGTACCCCTTCCTGGCTCAAGGGACCGGTTTCGGCTGTGGTGGCGCTGCCGCTGGTGCTGCCGCCCACGGTGATCGGTTTTTACCTGCTGGTCGCGCTGGGCCCGCAGGGTCCGCTGGGTTATTTTACCCGGATGCTGGGCTGGGGAACCTTGCCTTTTACCTTCGCCGGACTGGTGGTGGGCTCAGTGGTGTATTCCCTGCCCTTCGTGGTACAGCCCTTGCAAAATACGTTCGAGGCGATCAGCGAGCGGACGCTGGAAGCCGCCGCCACTTTGCGCGCCAGTCCGCTCGACTGCTTTTTCAGCGTGGTGCTGCCGCTGGCGAAACCCGGTTTCCTGACCGCCACGGTGCTGGGTTTTGCCCATACCGTGGGTGAGTTCGGCGTGGTGTTGATGATCGGTGGCAACATCCCCGGTGCGACCCGGGTGCTTTCGGTGGCGATCTACGACCATGTGGAAGCCATGGAATACGCTCAGGCCCACTGGCTGGCAGGCGGTTTGCTGCTGTTTTCCTTCCTCGTCCTGCTCGCGCTGAATATCTTCCGGCGTCAGGGCAAGGGAGTGTCCGGATGAGCGGCATCGCAGCCAGATTTTCCCTGCCGCTGGGCAGCTTCAGCCTGGATGCCGTGTTCGAGGCGCCTGCCCGGGGTATCACGGGCCTGATCGGGCCTTCCGGTTCGGGCAAGACCTCGCTGCTGCGCTGCGTGGCCGGGCTGGAAGCGAGAGCGTCCGGGCAGCTCACGGTCAACGGCGAGTGCTGGCAGGATAGCCAGCGCAGCCTGTTCCTGCCGCCGCACCAGCGGGCGGTGGGCTATGTCTTTCAGGATGCGGCCCTGTTTCCGCATCTCAGCGTGCGCGGCAATCTGGAATATGGCTGGAAGCGGGTGCCTTCGCAGGAACGGCGGCAGGATTTCAATCAGGTGGTCGAACTGCTGGGCATCGGCCCCCTGCTGGAGAGAAAACCAGCACGTCTGTCTGGCGGCGAGCGCCAGCGCGTGGCCATGGGCCGTGCCCTGCTGACTGCGCCGCGCCTGCTGCTGATGGACGAGCCGCTGGCGGCGCTGGACCCGGCCAGCAAGGCCGAGATCCTGCCCTATCTGGAACGCCTGCATCAGGAGCTGTCGATCCCGGTACTCTATGTCAGCCATTCGCCCGATGAAGTGGCGCGACTGGCCGACCATCTGGTGCTGCTGGAACGCGGGCGGGTGGTGGCCAGCGGCGAGCTGCACCAGATGCTGGCGCGTCTGGACCTGTCCCTGAGCCATGGTGAACAGGCCGGGGTGGTGGTGGATACCGTGGTGGGCGGCCACGACGCGCCTTATCACCTGAGCTGGCTGGATTTCTCCGGCGGGCGCTTTTTTGTGCCGCAGGTCGCCTGCGAAACCGGGCAGCCCAAACGCCTGCGCGTGCATGCCCGTGACGTGAGCCTGTCACTGGAACGCCACTCCGGCACCAGCATTCTCAATATTTTCCCGGTGACGGTGAAAGAGGTCGCCGAGGATGCACCCTCGAAGTTGCTGGTGCGGCTGGATGCGGCAGGAACGCCGCTGCTGGCCGGAATCACGAAAAAATCCGGTGCCGTGCTCGGCCTCGAACCCGGCATGACGCTGTACGCGCAGGTCAAGAGCGTGGCCTTGCTGGACTGATAAACACCTGGCCCGCTGTACAATATCGCCCATGCCCCATCACACCGCTTTACAAATCCTCCACGTCGTCTTCGGCTACGACCGCTTTCGCGGCGAACAGCAGGCTATCGTCGAGCATGTCGCGGCGGGTGGCGATGCGCTGGTGCTGATGCCGACCGGCGGCGGCAAGTCGCTGTGCTACCAGATTCCCGCCCTGCTGCGGCGCGGCGTGGGCATCGTGGTGTCGCCGCTGATCGCGCTGATGCAGGATCAGGTGGACGCCCTGCGCCAGCTCGGGGTGAAAGCCGCCTTTCTCAACTCCAGCCTCGATGCCGACGCGGCGCGCGGGGTGTTCACTGCGCTGGTGCGCGGCGAGCTGGACATGCTCTACGTGGCCCCGGAGCGGCTGCTGCTGGAGAGTTTCCTGAGCGCGCTGGAACAGGTGCAGGGCGGCCCCGGCCTGGCGCTGTTTGCCATCGACGAGGCGCATTGCGTATCGCAGTGGGGCCACGACTTCCGTCCCGAGTACCGCGCCCTGACGGTTTTGCACGAGCGCTTCCCCGAAGTGCCGCGTATCGCCCTCACCGCCACGGCTGACGCGCCCACCCGGCGCGAGATCGTGGAGCGCCTGAAGCTTGAAGCCGCACGACAGTTCGTCTCCAGCTTCGACCGCCCCAATATCCGTTATCGCGTGACCCTCAAGAACAACGCTCGTCAGCAATTGCAGGCCTTCCTCGAAGCCGAGCACGCCAACGACGCAGGCATTGTGTATTGCCTGTCGCGCAAAAAGGTCGAGGAAACTGCCGCCTGGCTCAAGGACAAGGGCTGGGATGCGCTGCCTTACCATGCAGGGCTTGATTCTGCCACGCGCAATGCCAACCAGAAACGCTTTTTGCGCGAGGAGGGCGTGATCATGGTGGCCACGGTGGCCTTCGGCATGGGGATCGACAAGCCCAACGTGCGCTTCGTCGCCCACCTTGATCTGCCCAAGAGCATGGAGGGGTACTATCAGGAAACCGGCCGTGCCGGGCGCGACGGCCTGCCCGCCAACGCCTGGATGGCCTATGGCCTGGGCGACGTGGTTTCCATGCGCCAGATGCTGCTCTCCGGCGATGCGCCGGAGGAGCGCAAGCGCGTCGAGTTGCGCAAGCTCGACGCGCTGCTGGGCTTTTGCGAATCCACCGCCTGCCGCCATCAGGGCATCCTGCGCTACTTCGGCGAGGAACATCCCGGCGCCTGCGCCCAGTGCGACAATTGCCTTGAACCGGTGGATCGCTGGGACGCCACCGAGGCCGTCCGGATGGCGCTCTCCTGCGTCTATCGTACCGGCCAGCGCTTCGGCGTGGTGCATCTGATCGACGTGCTGCTGGGAAAAACCAGCGCCAAAGTCGAGCAATTCAACCACCAGCAACTCAGCACCTTCGGCATCGGCCAGTCGCTCAATCAGGCGCAATGGAGCAGCGTCTACCGCCAGCTGGTGGCGGGTGGTCTGCTCGAAGCCGACATGGAATCCTACGGCGGCCTGCGCCTGACCGAAGCAGCGCGTCCGGTGCTGCGCGGCGAGCAGGAAATCTGGCTGCGGCGCGATGCCGAGCCCGCCCGGCGCAAGGTCAGCAAGGCCGAACGCGGCGCCCGTGCCCGTGAAGCCTTCGCCGGCGCCAGCGACGACCCGCTGTGGCTGGCCCTCAAGGCCAGGCGCACCGAACTCGCCCGCGAGCAGGGCGTGCCGCCTTATGTCATCTTCCATGACAGCACCTTGCTGGAAATCCTTGAACGCCGCCCCGGCAGCCTCACCGAAATGGGGCAGATCAGCGGCATCGGGCAGGCCAAGCTGACCAGGTACGGGGACGAGTTTCTGAAAGTGCTGGAGGATGCGGCGAACAGTGAAATATAGAGTAAATCCGCTCTGGTGATTCCTTGTGTGCGCACAACTTGGGATATATTGACAGCCAATTCAGGTGATACGGTTTAGCCGTATTGATTCGATGACTGACCCGTCTGGAATTTTTACATCAGAATTTTGATAGAGACTCTATGTCACATCTGAATAGATCAGTGATCCTGGCTATTGCCTACTTCGCTTCAGGCTGGCTCGGCTTGAAAATGCCATCTGTCGGAACGCACATCACGCTGGTCTGGCTGCCAACGGGTATCGCAGTGGCCGCCTTGTTCCGTTGGGGCTGGGGAGTATGGCCTGGCGTTTTTCTTGGCGCCTGGCTCGTCAATTTTTCCATCGGTTCCAGTTTCTTGCTGGCGGCGGGGATTGCCGTGGGCAATACCCTTGGCCCGGTGTTCGCCGTTGCCTGGCTCAAGCGCGCGGGGTTCCAGCAAACCTTTACTCGTCAGAAAGACGTGGCCATATTCATCGTCGCTGCTTTCTTGGGCATGATGGTGTCTGCATCGGGTGGGGTGGCAAGTCTATATTTCGCTGGCCTGATGCCTCTGGCGGCAGCAGGAGCAGGCTGGTTGACGTGGTGGATGGGAGACAGCGTTGGCGTCTTGCTGGCCGCGCCCATTCTCTTGAGCATATCTCGCAACAATATTGAACAGCTGAGCCACTACCGAAGGGAGATGCTGCTATGGGTTTTCATTGCCGCTCTCACGGCCTGGCTCGCGTTTGTTCTTGATCATGGGCATTTGGGGCGAGGTTTGCCTCTGGCTTTTCTGACCCTTCCCCTGCTCGCCTGGGCAGCGCTTCGATTTGGTATTACGGGAGCGTCCCTCGCAGGGCTGGGTTTCTCGGTGGTTGCTGCCTGGGGCACGGCGCTGGGGCACGGTACTTTCCATATCCTCGATGTTCATACCAATCTGTTTCTGCTCTGGAGCTATATGGCTACCACTGTACTGACGGGATTGCTGATCACGGCGTTACAGGCCGAACGCCGGCAGGTGGAGAATGCCTTGCAGGAGAGCGAGAAGAAGCTTCGCGGACTGTATGAGCTGTCGCCCTTAGGGATCGCATTGACCGGCATGCAGGGGAGATATGTCGAATTCAACGAAGCATTCAGAAATATCTGCGGTTATCCGGAAGATGAACTGAAAGCGATCGACTACTGGACGCTGACGCCCAAGAAGTATGAAGCGGATGAGGCCCGGCAACTGGAGTCACTGAATCTCACTGGCCGGTATGGTCCCTATGAAAAAGAATATATCCGCAGGGACGGTGTTCTGGTTCCCTTGCGGTTGAATGGCATGCTGATCCGGGGCAGCGATGGGCAGGACTATATCTGGTCTATCGTCGAGGATATTACCGAGAGCAAGAAGATCGAGGCGGATTTGCGCATTGCTGCTACCGCGTTCGAGGCCCAGATCGGAATCATAGTCACGAATGCCGAAGGGATCATTCTTAGGGTCAACCGGGCTTTTAGTGTTGAAACCGGTTATCAGGCTGAAGAGGCAATCGGGCAAACCCCGCGTATGCTCAGGTCGGGCCGTCATGGGGATGAGTTTTATGCTGCGATGTGGGACAGCCTGCACCGTTCCGGGGTCTGGCAGGGTGAAATCTGGGATCGCCGCAAGAGCGGGGAAGTCTATCCCAAGTGGATGACGATCACTGCTGTAAAGGATGATAACGGCACTACGGTGAATTATGTCAGTACGCAGGTTGATATTACTGAAAGCAAGGCTGCGGCGGAGGAAATCAAGAATCTTGCTTTTTTCGATCCGCTGACCCAGTTGCCAAATCGCCGCCTGTTCCAGGATCGCCTGCAGCAGGCAAGAGTCGCCAGTGTACGGAGTGGCCGGTATGGCGCACTAATGATTCTGGATATGGATCATTTCAAGACCATCAATGACACCCTGGGTCACGCCATGGGTGATCAGGTGCTGATCGAGGTTGCGCGCCGGTTGAATAAAACGGTGCGTGAAGGGGACACGATCGCAAGACTGGGGGGGGGTGAGTTTGTCGTGTTGCTTGAAGGGCTCAGCCACCAGCGAGAAGAAGCCGCGACCCAGGCTGAACTGGCCGCAGAAAAAATTCGTGTCATTTTGGGGCAGACCTATTCGCTGAACGAGCACGAGTATCACAGTACTCCGAGTATCGGTATCAGCCTGTTCCTTGCCCATCAGGAGAACGAAACCGATCTGCTCAGGTATGCCGATGTGGCTTTGTACCAGGCCAAGGCAGCAGGGAGAAACGCCATTCGTTTTTATGATCCGGTGATGCAGTCAATACTGGAAAAACGGACTTCCATGGAAGCGGATTTGCGCCACGCACTGGAAAAGCAGCAACTTCGCCTGTTCTACCAGGTCCAGGTGGATTCATTGTGTCGTCCAGTGGGCACAGAAGTGCTGTTGCGCTGGGAGCACCCTGAACGTGGCATGGTATTACCCGATCAGTTCATTCCCCTGGCGGAAGACACCGGACTGATCGTGCCCATCGGCGCGTGGGTGCTGGAAACCGCTTGCGCGCAACTCAAGACCTGGCAGGACGATGCGCAAACCAGCGACCTGACACTCTCGGTAAATGTGAGTGGCAGACAGTTTCGCCAGCCCGACTTCGTTGCACAGGTGCAGCGCACATTAGTGGAAAGTGGCGCAAAACCCCGGTTGCTCAAACTGGAACTGACTGAAAGTGTCGTGCTGGAGAATGTCGAAGATGCCATCATGAAAATGCAGGCACTGAAGTCCTTGGGTCTGGAATTTTCAATGGATGATTTTGGCACCGGGCATTCGTCATTGTCCTACCTGAAGCGTCTGCCGCTTGATCAGATCAAGATCGACCGTTCTTTTGTGCGCGATATTGCCACCGACTCGAACGATGCCGTCATCGTGAATACGATCATTGCCATGAGCCAGACCCTGGGCTTGAGTGTTATCGCGGAAGGCGTCGAAACCGATGCGCAGCGTGAGTTTCTGGGTAGCCATGGCTGCCATGTTTTTCAGGGGTATCTGTACAGCAAGCCGGTCCCGCTGGATCAGTTTGAGGCGTGGGTCAAGAACCCAGCCAGGGGATAAGGCCAAAGCCGGCTTGTTTTTCACGAAGTGTGAAATGGAAATTAGAGCGCCTCGGCCTTTTTCAACATATCGTCCAGTCCTTCCGGTGAGAAACCGACCATTTTCTGCTTGCCTACCAGAATAACGGGAACGCCACTGGCGCCCAGTTCTTTCATCTTGGCGCGTGCATAGTCAGACTGGTCGATATCCCATTCCTCGAACGCAATCTTGTGGCTGTTCATGTAGGCCTTGGCTTTTCTGCACACGCCGCACCATTGCGCAGACAGTATCGTGACTTTACGGACCGAGCCGTTATATGAAGAAACGGAAGGCGCGCCAGAGTAGGTCTGAATTTTCAGTTTTTCGGTTTTTGCGCCGGCCGACTCGGGTGCCTTGTCGGTATACGACACTTTTCCATCGGCACCGATGATTTTGTAGATTTCGGCCTGCGCCTGCTGTGCTGTGAAGGCGAAGAGCAGCAGAAGTAGAAGGTGTCGCATGTTCATGAGTCACTCCAGCCAGGAAAAGAGCGTCACGCCCTTCTATCCAGTTTCGCAGATCATGAAGCGCTTGTCACATAGGGGGCTGATGCTGAAGTGCATTGCGCTGGCCTCATTTTCAAGGCCAGCTTGCGATAGATCTGCCGGGCACGCCGCGTGCCCGGTGTTTATTGACAGGCCAATCAGAAAATCCAGGTCACTTGCGCACTGATCCGGTTGCCGATCGAGCCTCCGATAACGCCAGCTGCCGTTCCCTGGATTTTTTGTCCGTTGTTTACCTGCGCCTCGGGGTGGACAACCGAAATGTCGCGCACTTCATAATTCACGGCAAGACGGACTTTCGGGCTATAGAAATACTGGCCTCCCAGGGTCCAGGTGGAGGCCTTGCGTTCGTCGTAAGCCGAATTCGTCATCTTGCTGAGCTCGTCATAGCGCAAATCGACTTCCCACTTGGGCGCAAATTTCCAGCCCACGTCGAGATAATAGCCATCGGCCTTGTTGCTGGAATCCAGCGCTACATAATCGACCGGCTCGAAGGCGGGAGCGCCGATATCGTTGAACTGCGGCGTGGGCGCGACATAGATCATGCCTTTGGCGCGGATGTATTCGCCGCTCAGCCTCAGGCCGTGGCGCAGATACTTGGCGCCGATGCCCTCGCGCATGCGGGTGTAGTCGCTGCTGCCAAAGGCGCGTTTGCCTTCCTGATGCCAGGCGTAAGCCGTGACGTCTTCGCGTTTCGGCCCGCTGCCCTGGAATACGTAGGATGCCTGCACGCGCGCCGTCACATCGTGATTGCCGGGGTTGAGGTCGTCGCTGAAACCAATTCCATTGGCCTGGCTCACCATCACTGCATAGGTATATTCCCAGCGGCCCTTGTTGAACCAGTCGTAAACTTCGACGCCGACATCGCGGAAGCCGCCAAATGCGCCATTGAGCTGCGACATTGCCATGGGTGCGCCCACCACGGCGGCATGGGTGCGCGATGCATTGGCATAGGGCTGCACGAAACGCTCGTTGAGCAACTGGTCGGAGAGGGTGGTGAAGTTGATGTAATCCATGATCTGGACGCCCTGCATCGCTTCCTCGCCGAGCGGGAGCCGGCCCAGGCCGACCCGGACGCGCGCACCGGGGATGTGATTGAATGTGACCGTGGCATCGGTCAGCACGGCGGGTCTTTCACGGGTCAGGGCATTGTTGCCGAATTCGGCCAGGACGAAATAGTTGATCTTCTCGCCCGTTCCCGGAATTACGCCGCGTACACCGGGACGTGCGCGGAAGATCTGCAACTGGTCGCCGTGTTCGAGATCCGGCCCGACCAGGTTGAACAGGGCGGTATGCCCGTTGTAGGCGCGAAGCCCGGTGGGCACCGGAACACTGGCGCCGTTGACGGGGGACACGACCGTTGCAGGAATGCCGCTGACCGCGCCGCCTTCGTTATGCGTGAAGGTCGGCTGGACGAAGCCCCAGAAAGTATAGGGGGCGGCGCCTGGCTGTTCATTGTTCTGCAACTGGAACCAGTTGGTTGCGAAAGTTGCGGGCGCATGCGCGCAAGCGGCGGCCATCGCGGCCGCCAGTAGGGTTTTTTTCATGTTCCTCTCCTGAGGGGGTGTGCTTTTTATCGGGCTTGTGTTTCTGTCGCTTTACGCACTCAGCTTTTCTATGGGCGGATGTAGGCGTAACCCTCTTTCTGTTTTTTCATCAGCTCGACTACGCCCGCAGGTACGAAGCCGGCAGAGGAGAGCATGTCGTCGCGGGTGAGCTTCTGGGCTTTCATGGTGTTTTCGCAGGCAACGACCTTGACGCCGTCTCCGACGGCTTCATCGATCCGGTTTGCGACTGCCGAGTCGAACTTGAGCATGCCGATCCCCGGACCGTAGACGACGATTTCAACGTCCACATTGCCGGCACCCAGTTCCTGCTGCACGTTTTTGGCATTGTTGAGGGCCAGGTTCCAGGTCTTTGGATCGGCCACGCTGACCTGAAACACCACTTTCTGTTTATCCATGCTGGCCTGCTGGGCAGGCATGTCCATAGCCTGTGTCCCTGCCGAGGCGAAGGTCATGGCCATGGCAAAGGCCGTCAGCAGGTGTATTAGCCGGTTTGTTTTCATGATGCATATCTCCTCAAATGATTTTTGTGATGTGGTGATGTATTACCACTGCTGGTAAAGACGGATGACACAGGACTTCTATTCCATTTCATTGAGAAATATATATTTCCCATGATTTGGAATAATTCATCCGTCCGCCACGTCTTATACTTGAGTTCAATTTTTATGTCGGGATGCCGGACGATGAAAATCCTTTCCCTGATTTGCCGCACCCGCGACTTGCGCAAACAGATGGAGCAAAGCCGGAGCAAGCTTTACCGGGTGGCCTATTCATGGAGCCACGATGCCGCGCTGGCCGATGACCTGGTGCAGGAGACCCTCTCCAGGGCGTTGAAGAATGCGGACCAGTTGCGCGATCCCGAGTTGCTCAATAGCTGGCTGTTCCGGATCCTGAACAATTGCTGGCATGACCATTTCCGCCAGCATCGGGTGATGGAGGATATCGATGATGTCGAGGATTATCGCTGCGTCAACCCAACCACACCGGAAGACATGCATGCGCGCAACCAGATTGTCGACCGGGTGAGGGATGCGGTTTCCCGGCTTCCCCTGGGGCAGCGCCAGGTTTTGACACTGGTGGACCTGGAAGAATTTTCCTATGCTGAGGTGGCGGGCATTCTGGCGTTGCCGGCGGGTACGGTGATGAGCCGTTTATGTCGTGCAAGGCGGGCATTGAAGGATTCGTTGCAGGAACTCGCTCCACCGCAGCCGGCACAGATTACCCAAATCAGGAGGGTCAAATGAAACAGGACCAAACCATTTCCGATGAATTTCTGAATGCATTCATTGACGATCAGCTCGACCCGGCGGAGAAAAGCAGGGCTTTTGAACTGATCGAGCAGGATGAAAGCCTGAAAGCGCGTGTATGCGAATTGCGCGGACTCAAGGCGCGGGTGCGGCATGCCTACCTGAATCCCCCTCAACCCGCGCGCGCGGCGACAAAAAGCTGGCTGAGCGGCGCATTGTCCCGGCAGGCGCTTGCCGCCAGTCTGTTTCTGGCGCTGGGCAGCGTTTCCGGCTGGTTTGCACATAACTGGACCGGTTACGGTTCGGATCGTGAAGTCATGCGCCTGCTGCAAGCCGTACAACGTAACGATATCGGGGGCGATCCGCGCAAGCTCATGATTCATGTCGGAAATTCAAATCCTGTCAGGCTGGCTACCGCGCTGGACGAGGCCGAGAATCTGCTGGCCAGCGCCCGGCACGCAAAGCGGCCCATGCAGGTGGAAATCATCGCTAATGGTGGCGGGCTGGACCTGTTGCGCGCGGATGCCTCTCCCTACGCACGTCGCATCGTATCGATGCGGGAAAAATACCCCAACCTCGATCTGACCGCTTGTGGCCAGACCGTAAGAAATTTGCGCGCCAAGGGTGTGGAGGTGCGCCTCCTGCCCGACACGGGCGTCGCGTCTTCCGCCCTGGATGAAATTACTTTGCGCCTGAAACAGGGGTGGGGATATATCAAGGTATAAAAATTGTTTTGGGGTTTTGTCATAAATATATTTCATGCAACCAATCCCGATTGAATTTGTCAACTAATTAACCCCGATTGGATGTGTGTGACCAGAAGGAATAAGGGGTCGGATTAAACAATTCAAGGAGGTGCAAAATGTTTGATATCAACCAAATGGTAGCTGACGCCGCACGTGGTTCTGTGTCGCAAGGCATGCTGGCGGAACTGGATGACTGGTCGCCCGCCAAGGCGGAGAAAGTGGCCCGAGAAGAAGGCATTACCCTGAGCGACGATCACTGGGAAGTGATCCATCTTCTGCGTGAGAATTACCGTCACCATGGCCGTGCACCGCATGCGCGGCAATTGCTGAACGGGTTGGAAGAACGTTTTGAGCGTGAAGGTGGCAGGAAATATCTGTATCTGCTCTTCCCCCGTGGCCCGGTTTCACAGGGTAGCCGCATTGCCGGCCTGCCGTTGCCCGCTTATAGCAGCGACCCGTCTTTCGGCAGCGTGGAGTAAACATCGCCGGGCGGTTCCATGCCGCCCTCTCTAAATCCTTACTCATGGCCGCAACAAGCGGTTGTGGCCTGCTCTTGCCCTGCGACTGACTGATCTTTCCCCCATGATTCCGGTAGAATCATGCCTTTTGAGTTCGAGTCATGTGGTTCAGGAACCTTCAGATTTACCGCCTGCGCGATTGCGCCATTTCCCCCGATAAACTCGAAGAAGCGCTGTCAGGCCTGGCTTTCCAGCCGTGCGGCAACATGGACATGCAAAGCCGCGGATGGCTGTCTCCACGCGGCGAAGGTGCACCGCTGGTGCATGTCCTCAGGGACCAGATGCTGATCGCGCTGGGCGTGGAGCAGAAGCTCCTGCCCTCCGCCGTCATCAATCAGTTTGCCCAGGAGCGTGCCGAAGAGATCGAAGAACAGCAAGGCTACCGTCCGGGGCGCAAGCAATTGCGCGAGATTCGAGAGCGGGTGGCAGAGGAGTTGCTACCGCGTGCCTTTGCGCGCCGCCGCAAGACCTATGCCTGGATCGACCCGGTCGGCGGCTGGCTGGTGATTGATGCCGCCAGCCCGGCCAAGGCCGACGAACTGGTCGAGGCCCTGCTCAAATGCAGTTCCGACCTGACGCCCGCCCTGGTCCGGACCCAGTTGTCGCCCATGGTTGCCATGACCGGCTGGCTTGCCGCCAACGAAGCCCCCGCCGGCTTTAGCATAGACCGCGATTGCGAACTGCTCGCACCGGGCGAGGAAAAATCGCTGGTGCGCTATGTGCGCCATCCGCTCGAATCAGCCGAAATCCGCGACCATATCGAATCCGGCAAGCAGGTGACCAAGCTGGCCATGACCTGGAACGACCGCATTTCCTTTGTGCTGAACGAGAACATGCAGGTCAAGCGCCTGGCCTTCCTCGATCTGATCAAGGAGGAATCCGAGCAGCAGGCTGAAACCGCCGACGAACAGTTCGATGCCGATTTCGCCATCATGAGCGGCGAACTGGCACGTTTCCTGCCCGATCTGGTCGAGGTGCTGGGTGGAGAGGCAGCAGTGGTTTGAGACTGAAAGACCTGAAACCGCAGAGACGCAGATACGCAAAGGAAAGTAAAGGTTTTGCCCGACATGGATTTCAAGATGGATCTGTCCTGCCAGGCTTTGCTGAGAACTTTGCGCCTTCGCGTCTTTGCGGTTTGAGTTGCAGAAATACGAATAAGCTATCTAGCCAGGGTACCCAACATCCATGATCGAATTTACAGAACAGGAACGCGCCACGCTGGAGCAGTGGCTGGCCAAGCCCATCTTCAGGGGCAAGGCACTGAGCGTGACCCAGTTGCAGGGCTTCTTTTGCGCCGTGATCAGTTCCCCGGACACCATCCCGGCCAGCCGCTGGATGCCGGATGCGCTGGGCGGCGAGCCGGAGTTCGAGTCGCCGCAGCAGACCCAGGAGTTCATGGAAGTGCTGACGCGCCTGTACAAGAGCGTGGATACCGCGCTGGCGGAGGGTGATGCGCCAAAGTTCATCCTCAAGCCGCAGGCGAACGCCGATCAGGCGCCGGATTATCCCGCCTGGTGTGACGGCTATATCCTCGGCTGGGGTTTGTCCACGGAAGAGTGGCTGCAGCCGGGCAACGAAGTGCTGAAGAAGCTGACCTTCCCCATCCTGCTGCTGTCCGGCGCCTTCAAGGAAGATGCCGAACGCGGCGGCAAGGCCTTCATGCCGGACGACGAATATGAAAAGCTGCAGCAGGAGTGCATGGATGTGCTGCCCGGTGCCGTGTCCGGTATTTACAATTTCTGGCAGGCGCGGCGCAAAGGCACGACGGTGAAGCGCGATACGCCCAAGGTGGGGCGCAACGAGCCCTGCCCATGCGGCAGCGGCAAGAAATTCAAGCAGTGCTGCGGTGCGGAAAGGACTTTGCATTGATCAAGCCCATCCACCAGCGCATTGCCGAAGAACTTGGCGCGCGCGAAGCCCAGGTAGCCGCCGCCGTGACTCTGCTCGATGATGGCGCTACCGTGCCCTTCATCTCGCGCTACCGCAAGGAGGCGACCGGCGGTCTCGACGATACCCAGTTGCGCAATCTCGATGAACGTCTGCGCTACCTGCGCGAGCTGGAAGAACGGCGCGCGGCCATCCTCGCCAGCATCGCCAGCCAGGGCAAACTGACACCGGAACTGGAGCATGCCGTCAGCCATGCGGAAACCAAGGTCACGCTGGAAGACCTCTACCTGCCCTACAAGCAGAAGCGCCGCACCAAGGCGCAGATCGCCCGCGAGGCCGGGCTGGAGCCGCTGGCCCTGAGCCTGCTGGAAAACTCCGCGCTGGTGCCGGAAGACACTGCCGCTGCCTATCTCAACGCCGATCTCGGTGTGCCTGACAGCAAAGCCGCGCTCGACGGCGCGCGCCACATCCTGATGGAGAAATTTGCCGAGGACGCGGAATTGCTGGGCCGTCTGCGCGAATCGCTGTGGCAGGAAGGCATGCTGAAATCCGTGCTGGAAGAAGGGCAGGCTGAGGCTGGGGCCAAGTTTTCCGATTATTTCGACCGTCGAGAGCCGGTCAGGAGCGCACCTTCGCACCGTGCGCTCGCTCTCTTGCGGGGGCGCAACGAAGGTGTGCTGCGCCTCTCGCTGGTGGTGGGGGAGGACGACCCGGATGCACCGCGCAACGCGCCGCATCCCTACGAGGGTGTGATTGCCCGGCGCTTCGGCATCGCCGATCAGGGACGCGCTGCCGACCGCTGGCTGCTCGATACCGTGCGCTTCGCCTGGAAGGTGAAAATTTATGCCCATCTCGAAGGGGAACTGATTGCGCGTCTCAGGGAACGCGCCGAGGCCGAGGCAATCCAGGTCTTCGCCCGCAACCTGCATGACTTGCTGCTGGCTGCGCCCGCCGGGCACAAGGCGGTGCTCGGCCTCGATCCCGGCATCCGCACCGGAGTCAAGGTGGCGCTGGTGGACGGCACCGGCCTGCTGCTGGAAACCGCCACCATCTATCCGCACGAGCCGCGCCGCGAGTGGGATAAATCCATCGCCATCCTCGCCGCACTGGTGAAGAAACATGATGCGCAACTGGTCAGCATCGGTAACGGCACGGCCTCGCGTGAAACCGACCGCCTCGCCGCCGAACTGATGCAGCGCCACCCCGAACTGAAATTGCAGAAAATCGTGGTGAGCGAGGCCGGGGCCTCGGTTTACTCCGCCTCCGAGCGCGCAGCGAAAGAGTTTCCCGAACTGGATGTGTCGTTGCGCGGTGCGGTGTCCATTGCCCGGCGCCTGCAGGACCCGCTCGCCGAGCTGGTGAAAATCGATCCCAAGGCGATCGGCGTCGGCCAGTACCAGCACGACGTCAATCCAAACGATCTGGCGCGCGCCCTGGACGCGGTGGTCGAGGATTGCGTCAACAAGGTGGGCGTCGATCTCAATACCGCTTCCGAGCCGCTGCTGGAGCAGGTCTCCGGGCTGACTTCTACGCTGGCGCGCAACATCGTCGAATTCCGCAACACCAATGGCGCATTCAAATGCCGTGCGGCGCTGAAAAAAGTGCCGCGTCTGGGTGAAAAGGCTTTTGAACAGGCCGCCGGATTCCTGCGCATCAGCAACGGCGACAACCTGCTCGACGCCTCGGGCGTGCACCCCGAGGCCTATCCCCTGGTGCAGAAAATACTGGACGCCAGCGGGCGCGAGATCCGGCAGCTCATCGGTGACAGCGCCTTCCTCAAAACCCTGGATCCGCGCCGCTTTACTGACGAGAAATTCGGCCTGCCCACCGTGACGGACATTCTGGCCGAGCTGGAAAAACCCGGCCGCGACCCGCGTCCCGAGTTCAAGACCGCAACCTTCCGCGAGGGCATCGAGTCGCTCAGGGACCTGCAGCCAGGCATGATGCTGGAAGGCGTGGTGACCAACGTCACCAACTTCGGCGCCTTCGTCGATATCGGCGTGCATCAGGATGGTCTGGTGCATATTTCCGCCCTCGCCGACAAATTCGTGAAAGACCCGCACAGCGTGGTCAAGGCCGGAGAGGTGGTGAAGGTCAAAGTGCTGGAAGTGGACGAAAAACGCCGCCGCATCGCGTTGACCATGCGCATGGGGGATGAGCCGGGGCAGGCAACGGTACGGGAAGAGAAGCGGCCAGCCAGCCCCAGACCGGCGCAGCGTCAGCAGCAGCCAGTCAAACCTCAGGTGAAACAACCGGAGGGCGCGATGGCGGCGGCTTTCGCCAAACTGAGAAAAAACCCATAGTCAGTTACGCCTGAAATGTCATGATGCCCGATTGAGACACAGCCACTCCCGGCACGATTACTTCCCCCCTGACAAGGGGGGATCGAGGGGGGTTAAGGCGGCTGATATTTCCCCCGTACCCCCTTTCTGGAATGCGCTTCGCGCATGCTTGATTAGAAGCCGGGGCCGCCCGGCAGCGGGTTACTTTCTTTGTGCGGCCAAAGAAGAGTAACCAAAGAAATGCCGCCCCGCTGCGCCGCCCTACGGGTACCTTCGGCTTGACAGGCGAATTGGGCGTCTGCGCAACTCGCCCTGGCAGGGCACACAAACCGTGCCCTGCTGCGGAGCTCAGACAAGGCGCAGCCGACACCCCCCAGTTCGCCTGCCAATCCGAAGCGGCGCAGAGGGGAAAGGGGTGGTGGCTCCACGGTCAGCGATCACGAAGAAAAAACATCACACGCGACAAACTCCCCTTGAGCCACCGCCGAGCAGCACAGGCAAGCCGGGGGCAGTCGGCGAGCACTGTCTGAGCGCGACAGCGCGAGTTGCGCAGCCGCCCGGCTTGACGAGCAGCGCAGGGAACCCCGAAGGGGCGGTGGATGGGGGTCGCCTTCTTTGGATTACCTTTCTTGGCGAAGCAAGAAAGGTAATCAGCCGCCGGGCTGCCCCCGGCAATCAAACATTTCGCGAAGCGCCAAAATACTGTCATTCGTCGCAATGCCCGCTGATTATTGCGCCCTACACGAGCTGGTTATTGCACCCTGCACGTATCATAAGTGTTGCGAGCCAATTGGTTCTCATAATCCGAGAAACTAAGACCGCTTGGTGTTTTCCAGTTGTCGCGGCCATTAATCGAGTATCCGACGACTATGGCTGCGGCCTGCGATGGACTGCGAAAAAGCTGATCCCGTACGAATTTAAGTTTCGGTCCGTTTTCTATTAAAACCCCAGACGAAATCAGACGCTCACGAAGAACCCTGTATCCAACAGACAGACTATTCTGAATAGCGGTCGCGGCCTCTGAATTTGCAAGAACCACAAGTCCCTCGTCAGTTCTGACTGCGGTCGCAATGAGATTGCTTACTCGAAGCTGAAACGTTTGTGGCTGCGTGGCTGTCACGGGTAATGCTGGCGCTGAGTCAGATTCGCTTGGAGCAATTGCAGTCGAAGTCAATGCCTCGACAGGTTTTGGGTCTGACGAGCGTACGATTAAAGGTTCCAAAACTCGGTGGCCCAATACACCTAGAAGTGTCTGGATTCCGACGATGAACTCCTCCATGGCGTCACGATCAGCCCTAGGAAGCGAGGGGAGTTGGGGGGATGCTGAGTTCTCTATCGAGTAACGGCTTGCGTTATTTGCTTGGGCGACCAATCTTGATTCAAGATAACGGACGTGTGCCTTAGTAAGATTGTCGTCTTTACTCGTGAAAGCAACGAGCTCAGTCCAAAAATCTTTCCCGTTAATGTGGGAGCAGAGACGGTCAAGAACGATCTCTGCTTCGCCTACATAGACGGAGTCTTGGCCAGTGTCTTCATTTTGACCGAAGAGAAAATAGATGCCAGGGCGTTTTGCCTCAGGCCACTCTTTAAGTTCTGCGAAGCGTGTCCGCGGACACGCAATGGCTTGGCCTGTCCAGTTAACGATCTCGCCATGACGAATCCCTGAAACACCACCGTCAGCAAGATAGATTCGAATGGATTTTCCAAGTGGCATTGATTTACTCCCTAAGTTATCCCTGTGGCCGCTTCACCCTGAACCACGCCGCATACAGCGCCGGCAGGAACAGCAAGGTCAGAATGGTGGCGATGAACAGGCCGCCCATGATGGCGGAGGCCATGGGGCCGAAGAAGACGCTGCGCGACAGCGGCACCATCGCCAGGATCGCAGCCAGCGCAGTGAGCATGATGGGGCGAAAGCGGCGCACGGCGGCTTCGATGATGGCGTCCCATTGCGACTGGCCTTCGCGGATGTTGCGTTCGATCTGGTCGATGAGGATGACCGAGTTGCGCATGATCATGCCGGAGAGGGCCAGCGTGCCCAGCATGGCGACGAAGCCGAACGGGCGATTTAACAGCAGCAGCGCCATTGCCACGCCGATCAGGCCGAGCGGTGCGGTGAGCACGACCATCACCACGCGCTGAAAACTCTGCAACTGCATCATCAGCAGCGTAAGCACCACCACCAGGAAAATCGGCATGCCGACATTGATGGAGAAGTTGGCCTTGGCGCTTTCTTCCGTCGCGCCGCCGGTTTCCAGACGATAGCCCAGGGGCAGTGCGGCGCGGATTTTTGCCATGGCGGGTTCCAGCTGGGCCGATACTGCCGGTGCCTGCGTTTTGTTGTAGATGTCGCCGCGCACGGTGATGGTGGGCACGCGGTTACGCTTCCAGATCAGGCCTTCTTCAAGGCCGTAGCGCAGGGTGGCGATCTGCGACAGCGGGACGGTCTGGCCGGTGGCGGTGGATACGTTGAGGTTGGCCAGCAGGCTCAGGTGTTCGCGTTCCGGTGGAGCGCCGCGCAATACGATTTCGATAAGCTGGTCACGCTCCCGGTAGGTGCTGACCTGGCTGCCCTGAATCGCGGATTGCAGCAGCTGCGAAAGGCTCTGCTGCGTGACGCCCAGTGCCTGCGCCCGGGCCGGGTCCACGTCAAGGAAAATGGCTTTGCTGCGCTCATTCCAGTCCATCTGCACATTGCGCAGGTTGGGGTTGGTGCGCATCGCCTCGGACATCTGCTGGGCGATGCCGCGCAGGGTGTCGAAGTCCTCGCCGGAAATGCGGAACTGCACCGGGAATCCGACCGGCGGGCCATTTTCGAGGCGCAGCACGCGCCCGCGAACTGCAGCGAATTCGGCGCTGTCCATGGTTTCGATCAGCTGGCCGCGCAGGCGTTCGCGCACTTCGATGTTTTTCGTGGTGATGACGAACTGCGCGAAATTCGAGGCCGGCAGTTGCTGGTCCAGTGGCAGGTAGAAACGGGGCGAGCCGTTGCCGACGTAGGCTGCGAAGTTGACGATGCCTTCCTGATGGCGGCTTAGCCATTGCTCCATGCGGGCCACTTCGCGCTCGGTGGCGGGGAGGGCGCTGCCTTCCGCGAGCCTGAGGTCGACCAGCAGTTCCAGCCGGGTGGCATCGGGGAAAAACTGCTTCTGCACGAACTGGAAGCTGTACACCGCGCCGGCAAAAACCAGCAGGGTCAGCAGGATCACGGTCTTGCGCTGTGCCACACACCAGGTCACGAGGACACGGAAACGCGCGTAGAACGCTTCTCCCAGATTGTGCTGCCATGCGCTGACCGCTGCCATGCGGCGGCGGATCGCGCCGAAGCGTCCGGAAACGGCTTTCTGACGGTGCGGGTCGGGCAGCAGTTTGTAGCCCAGGTAGGGGATCACCACCACCGCCGCAATCCAGGACAGCAGCAGGGCGATGGTGACGACCTGAAACAGGGAGACGGTGTATTCGCCCACGGTGGATTTGGCCGTGGCGATGGGCAGGAATCCGGCAGCGGTAATCAGCGTGCCCGTCAGCATGGGGAAGGCCGTGGTGGCGTAGGTAAAGCTCGCGGCCTTGGCGCGGTCGAAGCCGTGTTCCATTTTGACCGCCATCATCTCGACCGCGATGATGGCGTCGTCCACCAGCAGACCCAGCGCCAGAATGAGGGCGCCGAGGGAAATCTTGTGCAGGCCGACGTTGAAGAAATTCATGATCATGAAGGTGGCGGCCAGCACCAGCGGAATGGACAGCGCGACGATCGACCCGGCCCGCAGCCCGAGGCTGAAGAAGCTGACCGCCAGCACGATCAGCACGGCTTCGGCCACCGAGTTCTGGAAGACGCGGATCGAATCGCGCACGGCCTTGGGCTGATCGTTGACGCGGTGCAGCATCAGCCCCACCGGCAGTTGCGATTCGATGCGGACCATGGCGGCATCGAGGTTCTTTCCCAGCGCGATGATGTCGTGGCCTTTTTTCATCGAAACGCCGATGCCGATGGCGGGCGTGCCTTCGAAACGCATGCGGGGCTGGGCCGGGTCGGCGTAGCCGCGGCGGATTTCGGCGATGTCCTTGAGGAGGACGGTGCGCTTGCCGGCACGCAGCGGCAGGTCGCCGATTTCCTGCACGCTTCTGAAGCGCCCGGAGGGGCGCAGATAGATGCGGTCGCTGGCGGTTTCGAAGCTGCCCGCCGGTACCATGATGTTCCATGCCTGCAGCGCCCGGATGATTTCCTGCGGGTCGAAGCCGAGGTTGGCGAGCTTCTGGTTGGAAAGCTCGATATGGATTTTCTCGTCCTGCACGCCGATGACGTCCACCTTCGCCACGCCGGGCACGCGCAGCAGTTCCTTGCGCAGGCTGTCGGCGGTGTCGCGCAGCTGGGCCAGGCTGAAGCCATCCCCGGTCAGGGCGAACACATTGCCGTAGGTCTCGCCGAATTCATCGTTGAAAAACGGCCCCTGCACGCCCTGTGGCAGGGTGTGCTGCATATCCTGCACGCGTTTGCGGACCTGATAATAGGTGTCGGGCATGTCGTTGGCGCGCGTTTCATCCCGCGCGGTGACGAAGATCTTGGTTTCGCCCGGGCGGGAATAGCTTTTGACCGTATCGATATTGGGGGATTCCAGCAGCGTCTTCTCGATCCGCTCCGCGACCAGTTGTTCCATTTCGCTGGCCGTGGCGCCCGGCCAGAAAGCCTGCACCAGCATCACCTTGAAAGTGAATGGCGGGTCTTCGGACTGCCCCAGTTTGCCATAGGCCATGACGCCCAGCACAGTCAGCAGCACCATCAGGTAGAGCACGAAATTGCGGTGGGCGATGGCCCAGTCGGAGAGGTTGAAACGGCTCACTTGCTGCTCCCGCTCACCGCAGGGGAATAACTCTCATAGGGCGTGGGCCTGATTTTCTGGCCCGGATGCAGCTTGTGCGCGCCGGCGGCGATGACCCGGCTGCCGACGGGAAGATCGCCGCGCACCAGCATGCCGTTATCCTGGTATTGCAGCACTTCTACAGGGACAGCGTTTACCTGCTGCTTTTCATCGACGGCCCAGACGGCAGTCTGTTTGCCCTGCTGGATCAGCGCGCCGGGGGGAAGTCTGACGGCAGACGACGCCGCAGCCGGGCCGGAAAACGCCACGCTGGCCGTCATCCCGAGCCGGATGGCTTCGTCTGGCTGATGAATGCCGACTTTCACCAGATAGGTGCGGTTTTCATCCGCAGCCGGTGCGATTTCATTGATGGCGCCCGCATACACTTTCTGCGGCGCAGACCACAACCGTATCTGGACGGGCGTTTCCGCCTTGAGCTGCTGCGCCTGTGCCTCGCCCACCCGGATATGCGCTTCCTTTTCGCCGTCATAGGCAACGCGCACGACCGGCTGCCCGGCGCTCACCACCTGACCGGCTTCGAAGTTGATGGTCGTGACCACGCCTGCCGCAGCGGCGGTAAGCGCAGTGTGTTGCGACTGGCTGGTGGCAAGGTCATGCTTTGCACGGGCGGCGGCAAGCCGGGCCTGGGCGGTGTCAAAGGCATTCACGCGCGCATCCAGCGCGGCCTGGCTGAGGAATTTTTGCGTCACCAGTTTTCTGGCACGCGCCAGTTCAGCTGCGGCCGTGCTGGCCTCTGACTCTGCTGCCGTAACCTGGGCGCTGGCCTCCCCGGCAGCAAGCTGCGCATCTTTGGGGTCCAGTTGGCCGAGTACCTGGCCCGGTTTGACCTTGTCGCCCAGTTCCACCCGTCGCGAAGCAACCTTCCCGCCCACGCGGAAGCCCAGCTCCGCCTCGTGCCGGGCATGCACCTCGCCGGAGTAGGCGCCTGTCTGCCCATTGGCGCTTTCTGCAACGGTATAAACCAGTGCAGGGCGGAGCTGATCGGCCTGTTCAGCCGGCTTGGAGCAGCCGGACAGGGTAAGGAGTATGAGGAATGGTATGAAGATGGCTTGCATGTGAGTCTCGGAAGGTGATTTTTTGGCGCCAGTGCTTGCGGCAGGAGCAAGTGACAAGCCATCATCTTAGCTAAAATTGGCTATATATGGTGCGCTTTATGATGTATGGCTCGTGTTGCGAACCGCTGGATTTGTCGGCTGACGACCCATGAATTCCGGTCACAGGCTCGCTATCATCTCGCCGCCTGATGGATGATCTGGGTTAAAATTGGTTTCATCTGAGTGAAAAACCGTCAAGAGGTGTTCATGAGTATCCGTACCGTTGCCACGACCCCATTCAACGACCAGAAGCCGGGCACCTCGGGCCTGCGCAAGAAGGTGACCGTTTTCCAGTCCGCACACTACCTGGAGAACTTCGTTCAGGCCATTTTCGACACCATTGCCGCTCCGGCAGGCAGCACGCTGGTGGTTGGCGGCGATGGGCGCTTCTACAACCGCGAAGCCATCCAGGTGATCCTGAAAATCGCGGCAGCCAACGGCTTCGGCAAGGTGCTGGTGGGGCAGGACGGCATTCTTTCCACTCCGGCGGCCTCCTGCGTGATCCGCAAATACCAGACCTACGGCGGCATTATTCTCTCCGCCAGCCACAATCCGGGCGGGCCGGACGGCGATTTCGGCATCAAGTACAACACCGCCAACGGCGGCCCGGCACCGGAGAAAATCACCGACGCAATTTTCGCGCGCAGCAAGACGCTGGAGTGCTACCGCATCGCCGATGTGCCCGATGTGGCGCTGGATCAGCTGGGCAGTTTCAGCCTTGGCGGCATGACGGTGGAAGTGATCGACCCGGTGGCGGATTATGCCGACCTGATGGAATCGCTGTTCGACTTCAAGGCCATTCGCGCGCTGCTTTCCGGCGGCTTTCGCATCTGTTTCGACGCCATGCACGCCGTGACTGGCCCCTATGCAAAAGAGATCATGGAAAAGCGCCTCGGCGCGCCTGCCGGGACGGTGATCAACGGCGTGCCTCTGCCTGATTTCGGCCAGGGCCACCCCGATCCCAACCTGACCTATGCGCATGAGCTGGTCGAGATCATGTACGGTTCTCCCGCTGCCTTCGACTCCGCTGCCTTCGACTCCGCTGCCTTCGGCTCCGCTCAGGCAACGGGAGAGGGGGCGTTGCCTGAGCGGAGTCGAAGGCCCGATTTCGGCGCGGCCTCGGACGGCGACGGCGACCGCAACATGATTCTGGGCAAGCATTTCTTCGTCAATCCTTCCGACAGCCTGGCCGTGATCGCCGCCAATGCGGCGCTGGCGCCGGGTTATGCGAAAGGATTGGCAGGCGTGGCGCGTTCCATGCCGACCAGCGGGGCAGCGGACCGGGTGGCCGCGAAGCTCGGCATCCCCTGCTATGAAACGCCGACCGGCTGGAAATTCTTCGGCAACTTGATGGATGCGGGCAAGGTCACCCTGTGTGGCGAGGAAAGCTTCGGCACCGGCTCTGATCACGTGCGCGAGAAAGACGGCCTGTGGGCAGTGCTGTTCTGGCTGAATATCCTGGCTGGACGCGGCCAGTCGGTGGAAGACATCGTGCACCAGCACTGGGCCGAGTATGGCCGCAACGTCTATTCGCGTCACGATTACGAAGGCTTGCCAGCCGATGCTGCGGCAGCACTGATGGATCACCTGAAAAGCCAGTTTGCCAGCCTGCCGGGACAACGTTTCGGCGGTTACACGGTCAAGCTCTGCGATGATTTCAGCTATACCGATCCCATCGACGGCAGTGTCAGCACCGGGCAGGGGCTGCGCGTGATCTTCGAGGACGGCTCGCGCATCGTGTTCCGCCTCTCCGGCACCGGCACCGAGGGTGCCACCTTGCGCATCTACCTCGAAGCCTTCGAGCCCGATGCAGCGAAGCAGCGCATGGATGCGCAGGAAGCGCTGGCAGGCCTGATCGTCATTGCCCACGAGTTGTCACAGCTCAAGTCGCGCACCGGGCGCGAACAGCCGACGGTGATTACGTGAGCGTGAAGCGTGAAATGTGAAGCCGTTTCGCTGTGAAGCGTGAAGAATCTGGTTTTACATTTCACCTTTCACACTTCACATTTCACTCCTAAGCAAGGAACAAAATGAGCAAATCCTATTCCGATGATTCCATCCGCGTGCTGCGCGGACTGGAGCCGGTCAAACAGCGGCCGGGCATGTATACGCGCACCGATAATCCGCTGCATATCCTGACCGAGGTGGTGGACAATTCTGCCGACGAGGCGCTGGCGGGTTTTGCCAAGGTGATTGCCGTGCGTCTCCATGCCGATGGCTCGGTTTCCGTGAGCGATGACGGGCGCGGCATCCCGGTGGGCATCCATCCCGAGGAAGGCGTGTCGACGGTCGAGGTGGTGTATACCCGTCTGCATGCGGGCGGCAAGTTCGACAAGAAGGCCGGCGGTGCCTACCAGTTTTCCGGTGGTTTGCATGGTGTCGGCGTATCTGTCACCAATGCGCTGTCGCAGCGGCTGGAAGTGTCGGTGACGCGCGAAGGCGGCGTGCACCACATCGTGTTCGCGGGCGGCGACGTGGTGGAGCCGCTGACGCAGATCCGCACTGCCCCAAAACGCGCTTCCGGAACCTCGGTGCGGGTGTGGCCGGATGCCCAGTATTTCGATACGGGCGATATCCCGCCGGCACAGCTCGAACGGGTCTTGAAGGCCAAGGCCGTGCTACTGCCGGGCGTGCGCGTCAGGCTTGAGACAGAGGATAAGGACGGCATCCTTAAGGATGAAAAAGAGTGGCTGTACCAGGATGGCCTGTCCGACTATCTCAAGTCGCAGCTCTCGGATTATCTGCTCGACGGCCTGTTCTGGAAGCTCGCCAAGTATGCGCCTGCCGGACACGAATCCTTTGCCCAGGGCGAGGGCGCGGAATGGGTGGTGGCCTGGACGGAAGAGGGGCCGATCGTGCGTGAGTCCTACGTCAACCTGATCCACACTCCTGCCGGTGGCACCCATGAATCCGGCCTGCGCGACGGCGTGTTCAATGCGCTGAAGAGCTTCATCGATCACCACAGCCTGCTGCCCAAGGGCGTCAAGCTGACGGCAGACGACGTGTTCAGCCGCATTTCCTTCGTGCTCTCGACCAAGATGCTGGACCCGCAGTTTCAGGGGCAGACCAAGGACAAGCTTTCCTCGCGCGATGCCCTGCGTCTGGTTGCTTCCATGGTGCGCGACCCACTCGAACTGTGGCTCAACGAGCATCAGGAAGCAGCGAAAAGAATCGCTGACCTGGCCATCAAGGCCGCCCAGGTGCGCCAGCGCGCCGGGCAGAAGATCGAGAAGCGCAAGTCGTCCGGCGTGGCGGTTTTGCCGGGCAAGCTGGCAGACTGCCAGTCGGACAACCTGGAAGAGCGCGAGCTGTTCCTGGTTGAGGGCGATTCCGCCGGCGGCTCCGCCAAGCAGGGGCGCAACAAGGACACCCAGGCCATCCTGCCGCTGCGCGGCAAGGTGCTGAATACCTGGGAGCACGAGGCCGACCGCATCTTCGCCAACAACGAGATCCACAACATTGCCGTGGCGCTCGGTGTCGACCCGCATGCGCCGGACGACACGCCCGACCTGTCCGGCCTGCGCTACGCCCGGGTGATCATCCTGGCCGACGCGGACGTGGACGGCAGCCACATCCAGGTGCTGCTCCTGACCCTGTTCTACCGCCACTTCCCGGCGCTGGTGCGGACTGGCCGGGTGTGCGTAGCGCAGCCGCCGCTGTATCGCGTCGATGTCCCGGCCCAGGGCAAGAACAAGCCAGCGCGCAAGTTCTACTGCCTCGACGACGGCGAACTGGAAGGTACGCTCGACCGCCTGCGTGCCGATAAGGTGCGCGAGGGCGCGTGGCAGGTGTCGCGCTTCAAGGGCCTGGGCGAGATGAACCCGACCCAGTTATGGGAAACCACCCTCAACCCTGATGCACGCCGCCTGCTGACCTTGCGTACCGACGATTTCAGCGGCTATGTGCGCGAAGTGTTCAACAAGCTGATGGCCAAATCCGAGGCGGCTTCCAGGCGGGCGTGGATGGAAGAGGCGGGGCATCTGGTGGAGGCGGATGAGTAGGCTTCGGCTTCGCTCAGCCCAAGGGCTTCTTTCGGCTTCGCTCAGCCAGCGGAAATGTATCCCGAGCCACCCGCTGGCTGAGCGTAGCCGAAGCCAGAAGCCAAGCTCAACCAAAAACAGGAACGCTACTATGCCCTATATGTACATTCTCGAATGCGCTGACGGAAGTTATTACACCGGCAGCACCTGGGATATGGAGAAGCGGCTGTGGGAGCATCAGAATGGCCAGGGTGCGAATCACACGGCCAAGCATTTGCCGGTGAAGCTGGTCTATGTCGAGGAAGGCGATCGTATCGAGGATGCCTTCCGTCGTGAAAAGCAGATCCAGGGCTGGAGCCGGAAAAAGAAACAGGCGCTGATTGCGGGCGATACCAATGTGTTGCATCGGCTGGCGGAATGCAGGAATGATAGTCATTGGTCTCGATTTGGCTTCACTTCGACAGGCTCAGTGCACCGCGGCTCCGCTCATCCAACGGGCGGCTTCGCTCAGCCAACGGGACTAGTGCCATCAGCGAAAGCGGACCCTTCGGGTTTAAGGGACTCCAGTTGTTCCCCGCGCGATTTTTCTGGTCGTTCCCTGAGCGATTTTTCTGGCCGTTCCCTGAGCGAAGTCGAAGGGAATAATGCAAATGACAGCATTAACGACTGATAATATCTTCACCATAAATTTGATCGACAATCCGGATTCAGATGAAAGACGAAATCGACAACAACACCCCCGACCTTTTCCCTCATCTGGAAGTGACGGTAGAAGAACCCCACCCCGAATTGCCTCCACCTGAGCCGCCACAGCCGCCCGTGGACGTGCTGGCCGAGGAGCCGCAGGACGACCTGGCGGACTATGCCAAGGCGGCCTATCTTGCTTATGCCATGGCGGTGTCCAAGTCGCGCGCCATCCCCGATGTGCGCGACGGGCAGAAGCCGGTGCAGCGCCGTATCCTCTACGCCATGCGCGAGATGGGCAACGAGCCGGACAAGCCGCACAAGAAATCGGCGCGTATCGTCGGTGACGTGATCGGTAAATACCATCCGCACGGCGACAGCGCGGTGTACGAGGCGGCGGTGCGCATGGCGCAGGACTTTTCGCTGCGCTATCCGCTGATCGACGGGCAGGGCAATTTCGGCAGTCTGGACGGCGATTCGGCGGCGGCGATGCGCTACACCGAAGTGCGCCTGACGCCGATCGCCCAGTTGCTGCTGTCCGAACTGGATCAGGGTACGGTCGATTTTCGCCAGAATTACGACGGTTCCTTCGAGGAGCCGGTGGTGCTGCCGGCGCGCCTGCCCTTTCTTCTGCTCAACGGTGCTTCCGGGATCGGCGTGGGCATCGCCACCGAGGTACCGCCTCACAACCTGCGCGAAGTCAGCGAGGCCGCTGCCTGTATGGTGGAGTCGTCCGATTTCAGCGAGGCGCAGTTGCTGGACAGGGTGCCGGGGCCGGACTTTCCCGGCGGCGGGCAGATTCTTTCCAGCCCGCAGGAAATCCGCAATGCTTACAGCAGCGGGCGCGGCACCATCGCGGTGCGGGCGCGCTACGTATTCGAGGAAATGGCGCGCAGCCAGTGGCAACTGGTGATCACCGAGCTGCCGCCCGGCGCGTCTGCCGCCAAGGTGCTGTCGGAGATCGAGGCGCTCACCAATCCTCAACCCAAGCTGGGCAAGAAATCCCTCGATCAGGGGCAGACCCAGACCAAGACGCTGCTGCTCTCCCTGCTTGAGTCGGCACGTGATGAATCCGACAAGGAGCAGTCGGTGCGCATCGTGTTCGGACCCAAGAGCTCGCGCATCGACCGCGACGAATTTGCCCGCACCCTGATGGCCTACACCAGTCTGGAAACCACGGTGTCGTTCAACCTGGTGCAGGTCGGGCTGGACGGCAACCCGATGCAGAAGTCGCTCTTCACCATCCTGCAGGAGTGGTGCCAGTTCCGCGTCAGAACGGTCGAAAAGCGCCTCGGTCACCGCCTCGGCAAGGTCAACGAGCGCATCCATATCCTGGAAGGGCGGCACATCGTTTTCCTCAATATCGACGAAGTGATCCGCATCATCCGTCATTCCGACGAGCCCAAGTCGGCCCTGATCGAGCGCTTTGCCCTGTCCGAGCGGCAGGCCGAGGATATTCTCGAGATCCGCCTGCGCCAGTTGTCACGGCTGGAAGGCATCAAGATCGAGCAGGAAATCGCCGAGCTCAGGAAGGAACAGGGCAAGCTGGAATCTCTGCTGGCCAGTCCGGCGCGCATGAAATCCCTGGTGGCAAAAGAGATCCGCGAGGACGCAAAAAAATTCGGTGACGAGCGTCGCACCCTGATCGAGCCGTCACGGCGCGCTTCCCTGTCCGAAGCCGCCGTGCTGGACGAGCCGGTGACCATCATTCTTTCGGAGAAAGGCTGGCTGCGCCAGCGTCAGGGGCATGGCGTCGATCATGCGGCGCTGTCCTTCAAGGAAGGGGACCGCCTGTTCGCCGCGCTTGAATGTCGCTCGCCCGATGCCCTGCTCCTGCTGGGTTCGGACGGCCGCGCCTACACTCTGAATGCCGCGCAGATTCCCGGCGGCAAAGGTGATGGCGTGCCCGCTGCCTCCCTGATGGGTTTGCAGACGGGAACCCGGATCGTCGCCATGCTAACCGGCCAGCCTGAAGAACAGGTGCTGCTGGCGAACTCTGGCGGCTATGGCTTCGTGACCACCATTGGCGACATGCTTTCGCGCCAGAAGGGTGGCAAGCTGATCATGACGCTCGAGCCCGGCGAACAGGTGCTGCCTCCGGCGCGTATCGCACCCAATGGTCAGCGCTACGTGGCCTGCGTGTCGGGCAGCGACAGATTGCTGGTCTATGCGCTGAACGAGGTCAGGGCCATGCCCAAGGGCCGCGGCGTGATCCTGATGGGTCTGGAAGAAAAAGAAAGCCTCAAGCTGACCTGTGTATTCGTGGATACGCTCACCACACGGGGCGTGCGGCGCGGCAGGGCGATCGAGGAAATGCCGCGCTTCGAGGTTGGCCGCCGTGCGCGCAAGGGCACGCAGCTCAATCTGAAAGTGGAGGCTTTGTCTGCTTCAATGGAAAAACCGGATTAAAAGAGAGCGGGCCGCCTCACCAGCCTGAGACTTCAAACCATGGGCCAGGAAATCACCTTCAGCCAGTTTTCTGCGGCTGATTTTCAGCAGTTCCGGGACCGGCTGTCTGACGAAACTGCCAGCCTGCAGCGGTTTGCCAGAGCGGGGGGCTTTCCGGACAGGCGTTTCATTGCAGGCTTCGAACTGGAAGCCTGGCTGCTGGATCACTCCGGTTTTCCGAACCCGGTCAATGAAGCCTACCTGCAAAAACTGAACGATCCCATGGTAGTGCCCGAGCTTTCGCGCTTCAATGTGGAACTGAACGCCCCGCCGGTCGAAATGGGGGCGGGCGTCCTTTTTGCACTGGAAGAATCGCTCAGGACAACCTGGGAAAGCTGCCAGCACGTGGCCCACGGCATGGATGCCGTGCTGGCGATGATCGGCACCTTGCCGACCATTCGCGATGCGGATCTGTGCCTTGCCAATATCTCGGCCATGAAGCGCTATGACGCGCTCAATGCGCAGATTTTGCAGCAGCGCGATGGTGCGCCGATCTGTATCGATATCCAGGGGCTGGATCACCTGCGCACCCAGCGTCCGGATGTGATGCTGGAAGCGGCAACCACTTCGTTCCAGTTGCACTTGCAGGTGCCGTTCGAGCAGGCCGCGCGCTATTACAATGCCTCGCTGATTACCTGTGCGCCCCTGCTGGCGGCCAGCGTCAATTCGCCTTTGCTGTTCGGCCATCGCCTGTGGCAGGAAACCCGCGTGCCGCTGTTCGAGCAGGCGGTCGAGCTGGGAGGCTATGCGGGGCTGGCTGAATCATCCGTGCGGCGGGTGACGTTTGGCCGGGACTATGTATCGGGCAGCCTGCTGGAACTGTTCATGGAGAATTTCGAGCATTATCCGCCGCTGCTGCCAGCGCAACTGGAAGAAGCGCCTGAACGCTTCCCGCATTTGCGCCTGCACAATGGCGCAATCTGGCGCTGGGTGCGGCCATTGATCGGCTTCGATGAAATTGGGCGCGCACACGTGCGCCTGGAACAGCGGGTGTTGCCCAGCGGCCCGTCCGTGCTGGATATGCTGGCCAATGCCGCGTTTTATTACGGACTGGTGCATGCGCTGGCCCATTCTGGCGTGACGGCAGCATTCGATCTGCCTTTTGCTGAGACGCGCAGTAATTTTTACGCAGCGGCGCGGCATGGGCTGGATACCGAGCTGCTGTGGCTGGATGGCCGCCGTTATCCGGCGCGCGGGCTTATTCTTGAAATCTGCCTGCCGCTGGCGTTCCAGGGGTTGCAGATATTTGGCTTGCCTGATACGGAAATCGAGCATTATCTCGGCGTGGTCGAAGCCCGCACGCGCTCAGGGCAGACCGGCTCGCAATGGCAGTTGCGGCAACTAAAGGAAAACGATGGGGATGTGCGCCGCATGATGAACGATTACCTGGAAAACCAGCGCTCCGGCGCGCCCGTGCATGAGTGGAGCATCGGATGCTGACCCAGTACGAACACTTGCCGGATGGCATGCTCGATTTGCCCGCCGCGCGGCTGGGCGAGGTGCTGCCAGGCCCGGCGCTGATCCATCTGCCGGGGCGGCGCACGCCACCGCTGTTCGTCTCGGTGCTGCTGCACGGCAATGAAGACACGGGCTGGCTGGCGGCTCAGTCCATCCTCAGGAAATATGCATCGGCCGAATTGCCACGGGCCTTGTCGCTGTTTATCGGCAATGTTGAGGCGGCGCGCTCGGGCGTGCGTCGCCTGGATGGCCAGCCGGATTTCAACCGGGTCTGGCCGGATAGCGAGGAGGAGGCGTTTCCGGCTGAACTTGAGATGATGCAGGAGGTGGTCGACGCGATGCGCGTGCGTGGCGTTTTCGCCAGTCTCGATATTCACAACAACACCGGGCTGAATCCGCATTACGCCTGCGTGAATCGTCTTGATCAGGCATTTCTTCATCTGGCCACGCTGTTTTCACGCATCGTGGTGTATTTTATCCGGCCGCGCGGCGTGCAGTCGGCCGCCTTTGCCGAACTGTGCCCGGCAGTCACGCTGGAATGCGGCAAGCCCGGTACCCCGGGCAGTGTCGAACATGCCGCCGGCTTCATGGAAGCCTGCCTGCATCTGTCCGAATTTCCCGCACATCCGGTCGCGTCGCATGATATCGATCTGTTTCATACCGTGGCCACGGTCAAGGTGCCGGAGCAGTTCAGCTTCGGCTTTGCGGCGCCGGATGCGGACATCGACTTTGTGCCTGAACTGGATCATTTCAATTTCCGCGAACTGGCGTGCGGCGAGCGCCTCGGGCGGGTGAAGGAAGGCAGCCCGGCCCAGCTGCAGGCGCAGGATGAAAACGGCGTGGACATCGGCCTGCGCCTGTTCGATTACCGTCAGGGTGAGATCACGCTCAGGCAGCCCCTGATGCCGGCGATGCTGACGCGCGACGAGCGGGTGATCCGGCAGGACTGCCTGTGCTACCTGATGGAGCGGATCGGGATGCCCTGATCGAGCGAATGTGCGTTAGCAGCTAACTCAGGAAAACTGGAGCTGATTCCCGTCCACGTCGTAAGCCAGATAGTTGGAAACCGCGCCGTTATTGATGGATTCAACCATCTTCTTGAGGGGTTCCTGGGCTTCTTCGGAAGTTGGCATCATGCCGTCGCGCCCTGCCAGGCAGGCAACAAATACGACTTTCCATTCCTGTTCAGTCTGGCGGGATTCCGCGACGAGATCGGAAAAATTTCCCAGTTCGTCAAGCGCCTTGTCAGTGACCATTTTGGGCGTCAGCACGCCGCCCCGCCCTTCATGAAAGCGTTGCACCTGTTCTTCGGCATAGCCCGGGGGCAGCTCGGATTGCGTGAAAACGAAAAGAAAACGTTGCGGTTCAGACTGCTGCCTGGCGGCATTTAAGAGATCTTCGTAGCTTGAGATGTTCATGGGTTTTTACCTTTTGTCCTGAATTTGTATCGACCCGCCCTAATAGCCCAGCGCACGGGCACCCTGGTAAAAAGCAAGACTTACCGTCCACGCCAACCCCAGCGGCCAGGCCAGGGCCAGCGCCGTATAGGCGTAACTTCCGGACTCGTTCCTGAGCGTTGCCAGGGTGGAGAGGCAGGGAGTGTAAATCAGGGTGAAAAGCATGAAGCTGTAGGCTTGCACCCAGTCGAGTTGATGCGCCATGGTACTCATTAGCGCAGTGCCTTCCAGCCCGTAGATGACAGCCAGCGATCCGATCACGATTTCCTTGGCGACGAAGCCGAAGATCAGCGCGATGGCCAGTTGCTGGTTGATGCCGAGCGGGTCGAGGATGGGCGCCAGCAGGCCGCCGATCATGCCGGCCCAGGTGTCGTTGCCTGCCGGGGTGGCATCGAGCGGGAAATGGGTGAGGACCCAAACCAGCACCACGCCGACGATGATGAATTTGCTGGCGCGGCTGAGGAAATGGCGGACTTCATGCCAGCCCCGCAGCACGATCTGGCGCCACGTGGGGAGACGGTAGGGCGGCAGTTCGAGAATAAAGGGCTCGATGTTGCTGTAGCGTTTTTTGAACAGCAGGGCGGTAATGATCGCTGCGGCGAAGCTGAACAGGTACAGGCTGAAAAGGACTAAAGGGGCATTTTTCGGGGCAAACAGCGCCGTGGTGATGAATACGAACACTTGCAGCCGCGCCGAACAAAGCGAGAAGGGAATTACCATCATGGTCAGCAGGCGCAGGCTGCGCGAACGCATCACCCGGGTGCCCATCAGGGCGGGAACATTGCAGCCGAAACCCATCAGCATCATGACGAAGCTGCGCCCATCCAGTCCCATTTTAGCCATCAGGGCGTCCATCAGAAAGGCGGCGCGCGACAGATAGCCGCTGTCTTCCACCAGCGCCATGAAGAGAAAAAACAGCACGATGATGGGTACGAAGGCGGCCACCGTGCCGACGCCGTTGTAAATGCCATCCAGCAGCAGTCCCTGCACCGGAGCGGGCAGGTTGAGCAGCAGGTGATCCAGGATCTCGCCGCGAAACAGCCCCAGCGCCCAGGCGACGCCATCCTGCAGCGGTTTTCCAAGAATGAAAATGGCCTGGAACAATGCGTACATGACGCCAAAAAACAGGGGTAGCCCAAGCCACGGATGCAGCAGCAGGGAATCCAGCCGGGTGGTCAGCTTGTCCGTCATCTGGGCCGGTATCTGGACAGCATGCTTGAGTACGCTTTCCATCTTGGCTTCGATCTGGCTTTCGAGCTTGAGTTTGTCGCGGATTTCTTTCGTGTCGGCTGGCTGGCTGGTCTGGATGGCGCCCGAGATGGCCTGATAGGCCTGTTCGTAGCCGCTGCCGTACTTTGCCGATAGCAGTACGACCGGCATGGCCAGCGCCTGGGACATTTTTTCGATATCGACCGTGACGCCGAATTTCTTGGCCTCGTCGGACATGTTGAGCAGCAGCATGGCAGGCAGGCCGAGCTGCTTGAGTTGCAGGGCCAGGCTTAGCTGGCGCTCGATCTGTGTGGTATTGAGGATAATCAGGACCTGATCGACAGGGTTGTTTTCCAGAAAATGCCGCACCACCAGTTCGTCATCCGAGAATCCATGGATGTCGTACACGCCGGGCAAGTCGATGATTTCCACCATGTTGCCGCCGAGCAGCACTTTGGCGCTCATCAGTTCCACGGTAATGCCGGGCCAGTTGCCGACCCGTGCCGACGCGCCCGTCAGGCGGTTGAAGAAGGTGGATTTGCCGGTGTTCGGCATCCCCAGCAGGGCAACGCGCTTCATTGCGGGGTGCTGGAGGGGGTGACGTCTATACGCTGCGCATCGACGCGCCGAAGCATAATGTCGGTGGTGCCGATCCTGACATGCAGGGGGCCGGCAAATTTCGCCCGCCGGACCAGCTCGATGTTTTTTCCGATGCGGAAGCCCATTGCCGCGAGGCGGTGATACAGTGCCTCGTCGGTGTGCAGTGCTGCAATGACGGCGAATTCGCCTGGTTTGAGGGTGGAAAGACTGACCGTGGCCATGAGTTCAAGTTTGCAAATAGGAATTGTTCTTAATTGTGACATAGGCGGCCGATTTTGCAAAGTGGCAATATTGCTTTTTCTTGTTCTGTTGGCCGGATTTTAATCCAAGCCTGAATTGTCGGTGCAAGGGGTTTAGGGTATGATGTGAACCCGTCCAATCTTCATGATTTTCAGGTTTTTCATGACCAAATTTATCTTCGTTACGGGCGGGGTCGTTTCTTCACTTGGCAAGGGAATCGCAGCGGCGTCCCTGGCAGCCATCCTCGAATCACGCGGCATCAAAGTCACCATGCTCAAGCTGGATCCCTACATCAATGTGGACCCGGGCACCATGAGTCCCTTCCAGCACGGCGAAGTGTTCGTCACCGAAGACGGCGCCGAGACGGATCTGGATCTGGGGCATTACGAGCGCTATATCAGCGCCAAGATGAAGAAGTCCAACAACTTCACCACCGGCCAGATCTACGAGAGCGTGATCAAGAAAGAACGGCGCGGCGATTATCTGGGCGGCACGGTGCAGGTGATTCCCCATATCACCGACGAGATCAAGAACTTCATCCGCGCCGGCGCAGGCAATGCCGAAGTGGCGATTGTCGAGATCGGCGGCACGGTGGGTGATATCGAGTCACTGCCGTTTCTGGAAGCCATCCGCCAGATGGGCGTGCAGCTCGGGCGCAGCGATACCTGCTTCATTCACCTGACCCTGGTGCCATACATTGCTTCCGCCGGCGAGATCAAGACCAAGCCGACCCAGCACTCGGTCAAGGAACTGCGCGAAATCGGCATTCAGCCCGATGTGCTGTTGTGCCGTGCTGACCGTCCGCTTCCCGACGACGAGCGGCGCAAGATTGCGCTGTTCACCAATGTCCAGGAAGAAGCGGTGATTTCCGCCGTCGACGTGGACAGCATCTACAAGATTCCCGGTTTGCTGCACCTTCAGGGCCTGGACAAGATCGTCTGCGCCAAACTGGAAATCACCCCTCCGCCCGCCGATCTGAGCACCTGGGAAAAGCTGGTTTATGCCCTCGAGCATCCGCAGCATACGGTGAACATCGCGCTGGTGGGCAAGTACGTGGATCTGACCGAATCCTACAAATCGCTTTCCGAGGCCCTGATCCACGCAGGCATTCATACGCGCAGCAAGATCAATATCCATTACATTGATTCCGAAACACTGGAAACCGGCAACACCGACACTCTGGCCGGAATGGATGCCATTCTGGTACCCGGCGGTTTCGGCAAGCGCGGCGTGGAAGGCAAGATCGCGGCGATCCGCTATGCGCGTGAAAAGCGCATCCCCTACCTGGGCATCTGCCTCGGCATGCAGCTCGCCGTGATCGAATATGCGCGCCACAAGGCGAAGATGGAAGACGCGCACAGCACTGAATTCAACCCGGATACACCTTATCCGGTGGTGGCGCTGATTACCGAGTGGCGGACCCGTGATGGGGCGGTGGAAACGCGCAGCTCACAATCCAATCTGGGCGGCACCATGCGTCTGGGCGGGCAGGAGGCTGTGCTCGCGGAAGGTTCGCTGGCGCGCAAGGTCTATGGCGCGGAAAAGATTACCGAACGCCATCGTCACCGCTATGAGGTCAATAACGAATTTCTCCCCCGTCTGGAGCAGGCAGGCTTGCGAATAAGCGGTCGTTCCATGGGTGGCGAGGATCTGTGCGAAATGATCGAACTGCCGGATCATCCCTGGTTCATGGCATGCCAGTTCCATCCCGAATTCACTTCGACTCCGCGTGGTGGCCATCCGCTTTTCAAGTCGTTTATTGAAGCGGCATTGCTGCAGTCTCAGGGTAAAAAGGTATAACGATGAAACTCTGTGGTTTTGAAGCGGGGCTGCAGCACCCGTTGTTTCTGATTGCCGGGCCCTGCGTCATCGAGTCCGAGCAGATGGCGCTGGATACCGCCGGGCAACTGAAAGAAATCTGTAACGAGGTTGGCGTAAACTTTATTTACAAGTCCTCCTATGACAAGGCCAACCGCAGTTCCGGAAAATCTTTCCGCGGTTTTGGCATGGACGAGGGTTTGCGCATTCTTGCCGAAGTGAAGCGCCAGATCGGCGTGCCGGTCCTGACCGATGTGCATACCGAGGAAGAAATCCCGCTTGTAGCTGCAGTGGTGGATGTATTGCAAACGCCCGCCTTTCTGTGCAGGCAGACCGATTTTATCCATGCCGTGGCCAGTTGCGGCAAGCCGGTGAATATCAAGAAGGGCCAGTTTCTTGCTCCCTGGGACATGAAGAACGTGGTCGACAAGGCGCGCGAAGCCAATGGCGGCGAGGATAACATCATGGTGTGCGAGCGTGGCGTGTCCTTCGGTTACAACAACCTGGTATCCGATATGCGCTCGCTGGCGGTGATGCGCGATACGGCGTGCCCGGTGGTGTTCGATGCCACCCACTCGGTGCAGTTGCCCGGCGGGCAGGGCGACAAGAGCGGCGGGCAGCGCGAATTTGTGCCGGTGCTGGCGCGAGCGGCAGTGGCAAGCGGCATTGCCGGACTGTTCATGGAAACCCACCCTGACCCGGCAAAAGCCCTGTCGGATGGTCCAAATGCCTGGCCTCTGGGAAATCTGCGTGAGCTGCTGGGTACGCTCAGGCTACTGGATGAACTGGTGAAGCAGCAAGGCTTCGCTGAAATGAAATTGTGATAGATGACTAAAGAGAAGATAAGGAAAAAATAATGAGTGCTATTGTTGATGTGATTGCCCGTGAAATTCTGGACTCCCGTGGCAACCCCACGGTGGAGGCCGATGTGTTGCTCGAATCCGGCGTGATCGGCCGTGCCGCCGTGCCTTCCGGCGCCTCTACCGGCACCAAGGAAGCCGTGGAGCTGCGTGATGGCGACAAGGCCCGCTATCTGGGCAAAGGCGTTTTGCAGGCAGTGGAAAACGTCAATACTGAAATCTGCGAGGCCATTATTGGCCTGGATGCCGAAGAGCAAAGCTTCATCGACAAGACCCTGATCGAACTGGATGGCACCGATAACAAGGGCCGCCTCGGCGCCAACGCTATTCTCGCGGTATCCATGGCAGTGGCCAAGGCCGCTGCCGAACAATCCGGCCTGCCGCTGTATCGCTACCTCGGCGGCTCGGGCCCGATGCAACTGCCTGTGCCGATGATGAACATCATCAACGGCGGCGCGCATGCCACTGGCGGTTCGGATATCCAGGAATTCATGATCATTCCGGTGGGCGCGCAGAGCTTCCGCGAAGCATTGCGTTGCGGTGCCGAGGTGTTCCATCACCTGAAGAAAATCCTGCATTCCAAAGGGTTTGCCACGACCGTGGGCGATGAAGGTGGTTTCGCGCCGGCGCTGGGCTCCAACGAGGGCGCGCTGCAGGTGATCGTCGAAGCAATCGAGGCTGCAGGTTATCTGCCGGGCGCCGACGTGGCCATCGGTCTGGACTGCGCCGCCTCCGAATTTTACAAGGATGGCCAGTACCATCTGAAGGCGGATGGACTGACCCTCAATGCGGAGCAGATCATCGACCTGTATGCGACCTGGGTGGACAAATACCCCATCATCAGCATCGAAGACGGCATGAGCGAGTTCGACTGGGATGGCTGGAAAATGCTCACCGACCGCCTCGGCAAAACCATCCAGCTGGTCGGCGATGACGTCTTCGTGACCAACACCAAAATCCTGCGCGAAGGCATCAAGAAAGGCGTTTGCAACTCCATTCTGATCAAGGTAAACCAGATCGGCACGCTGAGCGAAACCTTCGCCGCAGTCGAGATGGCCAAGCGTGCCGGCTATACCTCGGTGATTTCGCATCGCTCGGGCGAGACGGAAGACACTACCATCGCCGATATCGCCGTGGCTACCAATGCGCTTCAGATCAAGACCGGCTCTCTCAGTCGCTCCGACCGCATCTCCAAGTACAACCAGTTGCTGCGCATCGAAGAAGAGCTGGGCGATGCCGCCAGCTATGCCGGGCGTGACGCTTTTTACCAGCTAAACCGCTAAGCCGGGGGCCTGACTCCTTCCCATGCGCTGGCTGACGCTGCTTCTGGTGCTTGTCATCGCTGCGTTGCAGTATCCGCTATGGCTTGGGAAGGGGAGCTTGTTGCGCGTTTGGGAAGTGGACCAGAAGATTGCTGCACAAAAGCAGATCAATCAGGGTCTGAAAGCGCGCAATGCTTCCCTTGATGCCGAGGTGCGGGATCTGAAGCAGGGCTACGGCGCGATCGAGGAACGTGCGCGCAGTGAGCTGGGAATGATCAAGCAGGACGAGGTGTTTTTTCAGGTGCTGGAAAACGAACACCCTTTACTCCCTCAGGCAAGTGCCGCAAAATCCGTTCCGGGTACGGTCAAACACTGAACACGCAGTTCAGTTTCTTCCGCAACATTTCTTGTATTTGAGTCCGCTACCGCAGGGGCAGGGATCGTTACGCCCTGATTTGAGTTTGTTATCCGGGTGGGGGAATGTGCCGTCCAGATAGATCCACTTCCCATCCACTTTCTGAAAGCGGCTGATCTCATGCAGTACGGCATGTCTGCCCTGATGGCTGTAACGTGCAATAAATTCAACGGTACCCGTCTTGTCTTCAGCATCTCCCGCTTGTCTGGACAGAATTTCCAGACCCTGCCACTCGATGTCCGGTGTGGGCGGCCCATTGTCCTGCTTCAGTTGGGTGCGGTTCAGATAACCCCAGTCCTGCCCGACAAAGGCGCTGTAGCGCGAACGCATCAAGGCTTCGGCAGTGGGTGCTGAAGCGGTTCCCTTCAGATAAGGCGCGCAGCAGTTCTCAAAAGCAATCCCGGACCCACACGGGCATAGGGCGCTCATCCCGCCGGGGTCAGCAGTTGCAGTGCTGTTCGATGAACTCGCGCACCCAGTGCTCTGGCTTCGCGCTGGCAAAGCGACCGACTTCTTCTCCATTGACGAACATCATGACAGTTGGGAAGCCACGCAGGCCATAACGGCCTGCAAGTTTCATGTTGTCGCCCTCATCCACTTCTACCTTGGCAAGCGTAAATTTTCCAGCATAGGTTTTTACAACGCGGTCCAGCACCGGTGAAAGCGCCAGGCAGGGCGGGCACCAGTCAGCCCAGAAATCCACCAGCACAGGCAGGGTTCTGGAGGCTTCAATCACGTGTTGTTCGAAGTCGTGGAGGTTGACGTCAATAATCAGGGGTTGGGTATGGCTCATCGTTAAGTGCTAGTTTGATCAGGGATGTGAATTTTATCCGAAAATGGCACCTCGTGCTAAAGCCATATTCGGCTGAATATTAGGAACCCCGTAGGTAATTGTTATTTGGTCAGTACGCTTTCAGTAATGAAAGAGAGTGATTAAATTCGCTTGAAAAATGCCGGCTTTCGTGGTAGAAAGTGACCTATTAATACTCGGAATCAGAATCCGGTATGTAACACCTAATTTAAGGGCAAACCCATCGAAAGGTGGGGACGCAAAGTTTCCGGTCTAAGGGGCAGAAGCCCTAGGATAGCGGGGTTGCTGGGTGAGAAAAGGTCGTGGTGCGTCGCGCTGCGATTTCAAGTCTTCTCTGCTTTCCCTATTATCTTCCGACCGTTTGATTTGCGTCACGCAGGGCTATATGCGGACTGTATCGCAATAGTGTTTGCCCTCTCTAGTCAGGAGACGCAATCATGAATGATGCCGCGCAAAATAACATCGTGATGATGAACCCGTTCGACCGTCCACGGGCCGTGCCTGGCACTTCCATGTCGGTGCTGAACGATTGCCGTGATATGGCAGCTTCAGGATTGGATAAAGCCTTGTCACAAATGATGGACAAGGCGACGGACGACCTCTTTGAACTCTCTGAACAGACCACGCATTACGAGATGCGTAATCTGTACATGGAGGCCATGACGGTAGCGCGTGAGCGCCGTGATCTCATAGAGGCGGGCTTCAGGCAGGCTTTCATTCATGATTTCAACCGGGAAGCTCGCAGCGAAAAGCGTTCTTCGCTTGAGTCCGACCTGAATGCTTCTGAGCTGAGTCTGGTCGAACCTGACGATCTCGAGGAATCACTGGCATCGATCAATATCTCCAATGGCATCCATGGAGATTGCGCCGAGGAATTGTTCGGGCTTGAAAAACGCATGGGAATGCTGCTGCGCGACCCGGATTTGCTGCAATCGAATAATCCGCTGGGGCCGGAAGTCATTGCCAATGCCTTCATGAAATCCCTCAAGGCGCTGGATTGCCCGGTCAAGGTCAAACTGCTGCTGGTCAATTTGTTTACCCGATATGTGCCACGTCAGATTAAAGGGATTTATCAGGAGATCAACCAGTATCTGGTGGACAAGGGTGTGCTGTCCAGGATTCGTGTGGGCATGAAAAAACAGGTTGCGGTCAGCGAAACCGCAGTGTCTGAGCCGACCCGGAATGAAGCGGCAGCAGTAAGCACGACCAGTGAGGGTGGGCTGTTTGCAGCTCTGCAGCAACTTCTGGCTCGTGGAATGCCGGGTTCTGGTGCCAGGGGAAGCTCTGGAGGCGGGGCGAATACGGTTTCAATTTCGTCTGCGAATGGTGGGTTGCAGCAAATCGCCATGCCTGCTGAAAGCCTGGCTGTGGTGAGTTCGCTGACACAATTGCAGCATGGGCAACTGGATGGCCTGGGAGGCGCCGGCGGCGCGCTGGATGCAGCGGCGCTGACGGACGGAAAGGTCAATGTATTGCGTGAGATCAGGTCCAGTCCTGTAGCCAGTTCCATGGGGCATGTAGATGCCATGACCCTGGATATCGTTGCCATGCTGTTCGACTACATCCTGGATGACCGGCGAATTCCGGATGCCATGAAAGCGCTCATCGGCAGGTTGCAGATTCCGGTACTCAAGGTGGCGATGCTGGACAAGTCCTTCTTTTCCCAGAAATCACACCCGGCCAGGAAATTGCTGGACCGTCTGGCGGAAGTTTCGATCGGCTGGGATGAAACCGAAGGCCATCAGTGCGGACTTTACCAGGCTGTCGATGGCTTGATCCAGCGTATTCTGAATGAGTTCGATGACAAGGTTGGAATGTTTGCCGAAGTTCTGGAAAACCTTGAAAATTATCTTGCAGAGGAGAAGAAGCGCACCGATGAACGAACCGGCTTGAGTGCCCATATTGTGCACCAGCGGGAGCAGGAGGAAATTTCACGCATCATGGCGCATGATGAAGCCAGGCGCCGTGTTCAAGCGCCGCATTTGCCAGAAGTGATCAGGGGTTTTCTGGCCGGCTGCTGGGAAAACGTTCTTGCGGCCGCTTATATCCAGACAGGCGAAGATGGCGCTTCCTGGAACCAGGCGATTGTCACCATGGATGAACTGGTCTGGAGCGTCGAACCCAAGAGTGTGCCGGAAGACCGCAAGAAACTGGTTGGCCTGTTACCCGGCTTGCTCAAGCGCTTGCAGGAAGGCATGGCGCAAGCGGGATTGCCGGATGAGGAACGTGACCAATTTTTTTCTCGCCTTGTGCAGTGCCATGCCGTGGTGGTCAAGGCTGGTTTGCAGCCAATCGAACATCAGGACGAAAGCCAGCCAGGATTCGTGGAACAGGAATTTGCTGCGGAGGAAGCTGCTGAAATGAAGCGCGAAGATACAGCGTCGGCAGATTTCGCCGAAATTTCCGTGCCTCAGGAAGCTTCCGAACCAGACCCGGTTTTCATGCAAACGCTGGTTGCCGATTCCGTGATCGAGATCGAGGAAGGATGGCAAACCTTCACCATTGGAGATGCGAACTGGCAGGGTGTTCCCTCCGCTGCGTCCGACGATTATGATGCTATGGTCAAGCGCCTCAAGCGCGGCACATGGATCGAGATCGAGCAGGAAAAAGGCACCTCTACCCGCGTCAAACTGGCTTGGGTCAGTCCCCTCAAGGGACTCTTCCTGTTCACCAATCGCCTGGGAGAAAGAGCCGTATCCATTACGCCGGAAGGCCTTGCCGAGAAATTCCGCAATGGCGTGGCGCATGTCATTGATGATGTCGCCCTGGTGGATCGCGCAGTGAATAACCTCATGGAGCGCCTCAAGCAGAATACAGTCGAAGCAGGCTAGCAGGAGCGATTTACAATCGTTCCTGTTTGTTGCATCCTTCGAAGGGAGGTGGGGCGTTTAACTGGTGGAATGGCGCTCCCTAATCTCCCAACGGCGAGAGCGCGCATGCTGGAAAAATATCTGAAGTTTCTCAAGAGTGGCCGGGAAGATGGCCCTGCAAATCGTGTTTCAGGCACGGAGAACGTTTTGTCTGACGCTCCCGATGAGCCCAGAATGCAACCAGGTGCAGATGCCATTACTGCGCTGGATGCGCTCGACCAAGTTCACGAAGGCGATGCAGCGGAAAAATGGCGCCTGTTCCTTGGTCGTCAGCCCATACTCGACGACGTGAGCCAGTTTATCGGTTATGAGCTGAAACTTCAGGACCGGGATTTTCCTCCCTGTGTAGGTGATGAAACTGCGCTTCGCCAGGTGCAGGATGAACTGCTGGTGATCAGCGTGATTGACCTTGATTTCCAGAAAGTGCTGGGTAGTGGGCTGGTATTCATTCAGGTGTCCCCCGGCATGCTGGATAATCCGATTATCGAATCCCTGCCGAAGCAGAAAGTGGTTGTGGGCATATGTCTCAAGGACGTAGCCGGCGAGAGTTTATTGCAGCGTTGTCGCGAACTGGTCGCGCTCGGGATTCCGCTGGCGCTGGAAGACTTTGAATTCAGGGTGGAATATGCGCCATTTCTTGCCCTCTGTTCCTGGGTAAAGATTGACACCTCCCGTTATGATGCTTTGACACTTGGCCAGCTAGTTGGCGCGATTCAGGATTCTGGAAAACCTGGCCTCATCGCGCAGAAAGTCGAGCTGGATGATGCCTTCGAGGCTTGTCGCAAGCTGGGCTTTCCATTTTTCCAGGGCGCTTATTTTTCCCGTTTGCAGGCGGGAGCTCCGCAGCGGCTTGATCATGACCGGATGCGCGTGATCGAGATGCTTAATCTGGTCATGAATCATGCCGAGCTTTCTGCGCTGGAAGAGAAGGTCAAGCTCGATCCCGGACTTTCCTACAAACTGCTCAATTTCATCAATTCACCGGCAAACGGCTTGCAGCAAAAAATCCGCTCCATCGGCCATGGCCTGACTTTGCTGGGGTACGATCAGCTTTACCGTTGGCTGACACTGCTTCTGTTTACCAGCGGTAAGGCGGATGGGCGCAGCAGAGCCTTGCTCAGGAATGCGCTGGTGCGGGCACGTTTTACCGAGACTTTGGGGCAGAACAGATTCGAAGCTTCCAAACGCGGTGGTTTGTTCATTGTCGGCATCTTCTCCTTGCTGGATGCCTTGCTCAACGTGCCGATGGCGCAGGCCCTGTCACGCCTCAATTTGCCGGACGCGGTAGTGGAAGCCCTGTTGCACCGCACTGGTCAATATGCGCCCTATCTTCTGCTGGCCACCGCATGCGAAAATTTTGATCAGGAAGCCATTGCGCGTCACGCTGCTGCTTGCGGACTGACTGCGGACGAAGTGAATGTGACACATGTCAAAGCCCTGATCTGGGGTGAAGAAGTGGATGTTTGAGCCGCTTCTTTTCCTAAGATAATCAAAACCGGCGCGGGTGCATGATGCAAGCCGGTCTTTCGCAAATCATTTAAAATCGCGTCTTTCGATCACACACATGAAGTGCAGGCATGACTGAAAATAATTCAAATTCTGACCCATTTGCCTATATGGCTGATCTGCCGGACGGTTTGTCCGAAGGCGAGAAACTGGATTTCGAACGGCAGTTGAGTGAAAAGCAGCTTCAGCTGGCAGGTTGCTCAGGTACCGACGAGATGGCATGTGCCCGTCTGCAGCTTGATGCCGCAGAATTGCTGGTCTGGCTGGAGCGCAAGGAGGAAGCCTGGGATCTGGCGCGCGCAGCATTCGATACGGCGCTGAAGAATGAAGCCTGGCAGGATGCAGTAGAGGCCTGCAATGTGCTTTACCAGACGGAGCAGGCATTCTCGATCCCCGCTCTGGGCATGGGCGTCTGGCTGGCAGTCACTTTTCCCGTCGAACCGGAGCTTAGCTACGCCATGCTTGAGCATGTCGTGACTGAAACGCCCGCTCATTCCGATGGCGCTGCGCTTGCCGCTGTGACCACACGTTATGTCATCGACCTCCGGGCGGATGATGCAAAGCACGAGAACCTGAGTTTGCTGGCGAATAATCTTATTGCTAGGGTTGCGGCACGCCATGGCAATGTGCAGGACCAGCAGGCCCTGAATGCCTGGATGGACAAGCTGGAGCTGCGCGACCCGCAGCTGTTTCTTCCCCGGCTGAGCCAGGTCGTGAATGCCATTGTCGGCAACGCATGGTGGTTCGACCGGAATGTACTGCGCGACAAGCTGCCCGAATAGACGTCTGTTGCGGTCTCAGTGCTGTAATTGCCCATACAGGCGGCTGTACAGCCCCGCGCTTTGCAGCAGTTCCTCGTGCGCGCCTTCCTCGATGATGTGGCCATCCTCGAACACGTAGATGCGGTCGGCCTGCTTCACCGCCGAGAGGCGGTGGGCGACAATAATCGTGGTGCGGTCTTTCAGAAATTCGCGCAGCGCTTCGTGCAGCCTGGCCTCGGTTTCCGCGTCCAGGGCCGAGGTGGCTTCGTCCAGGATCACCACCTGGGGCCTGGCCAGGATCATGCGGGCGATGGCGAGGCGCTGGCGCTGGCCGCCGGAGATGCGCACGCCCTGGAGTCCGACGATGGTGTCCAGACCCTTGGGCAACTGTTCCACCATGTCCTTCAGTTGCGCCACTTCCAGCGCCTGCCACAGCTCCTCATCCGGGCAGTCGCAGCCCATGGTGAGGTTGGCGCGCACCGTGTCGTTGAAAATGGCAGGATGCTGCAACACCGTGGCCACGTGCTGGCGCACTACATCCATGCCGATCTGCGTCACCGGCACTTCATCGAAATACAGCGTGCCGGACTCGGTGGGGTAGAGGCCGAGGATGACCTGCACCAGGGTGGATTTTCCGCCGCCAGAGGCGCCCACCAGGGCGATTTTTTCTCCCGGCCGAATGTCGAGATTGACGCCGTTGAGCACCAGCGGGCCGTCGCCGTAGCGGAAGGAGATGTTCTCCATGCGCACGCCGACGGTATGTTTGCCGCTGAAGGGATCGTGCAGAGCGGGGTAGTGCGGTTCCTCGTCCAGTTCCATGAGGCGGTTGAGACGGCCCAGCGCGGCCTTGGCGCCGAAATAGGCATACTGGATGCCGAGGATTTCCTGCACCGGCGCCATCATGAACCAGAGGTAGCCGAACACCGCCATCATCTCGCCCACAGTGAGGCTGGAGAACACCACCATCAGCATGCTGATGGCGCGGAAGATGTCGAAGCCGATGAGGAAGACCATGAATGACAGGCGGCTGGCGGCATCGCTTTTCCACGAGAACGCCGCAGCGTGGGTGCGGATGCCGCGCGCCCGTTCCAGCACGCGGCTGATGTAATGCTCTTCGCGGTTGGCGGCGCGGATCTGCTGGATGGCGTCGAGGGTTTCGGTGAGCGCCTGCTGGAATAGTTCGAAAGCGCTGTTTTCCTTTTTCTTGAGGGCTTTGACCTTCTTGCCCAGCACGGTGGTGAAGTAGATCACCACCGGGTTCATGAGCAGGATGAACAGTGCCAGCTGCCAGTGCATCCACAGCAGGATGGCTGCGGTGCCAATGACGGAGAGCAGGGCGACGAGAAATTTGCTGATGGAGGCGCCGATAAAATCATCTACCGAATTGAGATCGGTGACAAAATGCGAGGCCACTGCGCCGCTGCCCAGGGTTTCGTACTCCGACATGGCAATGCGCTTGAGGCGCGCGAGCAGCCCTTCACGCAGGCGGTAGGCAACATCCTTGGCGATGAGGGTGAAATTGCGCGCCTGCCATACGCCCAGCAGCGCGGCAATCAGACGCAGCACCACGGTGAGAGCCAGAATCATGCCAATGTACAGCAGCGGTCCATGCCACGGCACGGGGAAATGGCCATTGATCCAGCCGACCATAACGCCAGGCTTGTGCAGCAGCACCTCGTCCACCAGCAGGGGCATGAGCAAGGGAATCGGCACGCTCATCAGCGCCGCGAAAACGGCGATGATGTGTGCGGTGATCAGCTCCTTCCTGTGCTCCCGGGCAATACCGAGGATGTAGGGCCAGGTGTAGGCGGTATTCATTTTAAAAACATTTCTTATCGTATCAAGGGTGGTTATTACGGTATGTATGAATAAAATCGGGTCGGAATGCTTTCAGGGTTTCATAAAACAGAAAATAGGGCGAGTCGAGGCCAAGGCGTTCGTACTCGCCTGAGCCAGGTTTCAGTTTATCCAATGAGGCCGCATAGAGGTCTTCACAACGCGTTTCACGGATCGGCGGCGATGCGCCTGGTGCAGGTAGGTAGTTAATCCAGGTATCGTTCTTGGCATTCCATTGTGCCAAGCCCAGTTCGGTTGCCACCCAAAGCTGGCCAGCGCGCCAGAGCAGGTCGTTGACCACGAAGCCGCAAGGCCCGCCCCTTTTTCCCTTGAACGATTCGAAGCGTCCACTATCCCATTCGTAACGCAGCAAGCCCTGAGTCGGGGCATCACCGATACATTCGTAGAACCCCGCAGTTCCCAGCCATAAGGACTTTCCGTCATGCGCTACGTGGTGAACGGAGGTTTCTCTCAGCACTTTCGGACGACGGATTTCCAGTCTTCCGGTATTCGGGTCGTAGCGACCGACTCCGCCAACCCCGCCTATGCCCTCGCCTGCGTAATAGCTGATGCCAAACCAGAACTTTCCGCCTTGCCGGATACAGGAAGCCGTATTTTGTTCAAGTTGATCTCCTCTCAGGGAAGTGTGTTTTTCCGCATCCTTTCGTACTCGCTCAACAGGAAAGTTGCGAATCTGGCAATCAGTGACGGTTTCGCCTGAAAGCCCTGGATATTTCAGTGGCGTATCGTCGCAGACTGCGTTCGGACAGGAAATTTGCCCGCCCTGCCGCCAGCCGCCGGTCTCCGAAAAAACCAGCGTACTCGACAGATATTGGTTTCCGCTGGCTTTTGCCAGAGGAAACACGCGGATTTGATGGCCTTCATCCCTGATTTTGACAACGACTGGAAGTTGCTCGACATCGTAGCAAAGAGAAGCACTGTAGGCCGGTGCGGCAGCAGCCAGTGTAATGGCCAGTAAAATGCGCCCAGGCATGGTGATCTTCATTAATTGCACTGAATAAGTAAGTTTCCAGGCTGGATCACCTCGTTTACGGCAGCAATTTGGCATCCTCGATGACCACGTTTTCCAGCGGCACGTCAGAAGGGATGGGGTCCCGCGGGCCGGTGCCGACTTTCGAGATTTTCATCACCACTTCCTGGCCTTTCACCACCTTGCCGAACACGGCATAGCCCCAGCCGCGCGGGGTGGGTGAAGTGTGGTTCAAGAAGGCATTGTCTTTTACATTGATGAAGAATTGCGCGGCAGCGGAGTGAGGTTTCATGGTGCGTGCCATGGCGATGGTGTAGATCTCGTTCTTGAGACCGTTGCCGGCTTCGTTCTGGATGGGCATGAAGGTTTCTTTTTCGTGCAGATTCTTGTCGAAGCCGCCGCCCTGGATCATGAAGTTGTCGATCACGCGATGAAATATCGTTTCCTTGTAAAAGCCGCCCTTCACATAGCGAAGAAAGTTTTCCACGGTTTTGGGCGCCTTGTCCGGATACAGCTCAAGGGTGAAGCTGCCGAGATTGGTTTTCATTTCAACCATCGGGTTGGCAGCATGCGCGCCGAAACTCAGGGCACAGGCGAGAATCAGGGTGAATAGGCGAAGCAGTTTCATGTTTCTCTCTCCGAAATAATGCGTCAAATATGCGATTTTACGTTTGTATCTGCTTGAGCTGAAGCAAGCCCGGCCCTAAACTGCGGCCATGATCCGAATTACACCACAGCTCGCCATCGATGAGCGTGAAATTGTGCTGCAGTTCATCCGCGCTTCCGGGCCGGGCGGGCAGAACGTCAACAAGGTGTCGACGGCGGTGCAGTTGCGCTTCGATGTGGCTCATTCGCCGAGTTTGCCTGAAGACGTGTGTGAGCGACTGAAGCGCCTTGCAGGCAGCCGCCTGACGGTCGAGGGTGAGCTGGTGATCGAGGCGAAGCGTTTTCGCTCCCAGGAACGCAACCGCGAGGACGCGATCGGGCGCCTGGTAGAGCTGATTCGCCGCGCGACCGAAAAGCCCAAGCCGCGTGTTGCCACACGGCCCACGCTGGCATCAAAAAAGCGTCGCCTGGAAGCCAAGAAGCAGCGTGGTGAAGTCAAGCGCGGGCGAGGGGCGGTGAGCGAGTAGGCCGGTAGCCCCGCCACATCGAGAGTTTACCCTTGCTGCTTGGCTTCTTCTGCGATTTGCTGGTGAACTTCAGCCATGTCCAGTGCTTTCGCCTGTTCCAGGACGCTTTCCAGCGCCTGGCCGGGCATGGCGCCAGGTTCGGAAAAGATGATGACCTGTTCGCGGAAAATCATCAGGGTGGGAATGGAGCGGATCTGGAAATGGTGCGCCAGTTCCTGTTCCACTTCGGTGTTGACCTTGGCGAATACCACGTCAGGGATTTTCTCCGAAACCGCTTCATAAGTCGGCGCAAAGGACTTGCATGGACCACACCATGGGGCCCAGAAGTCCACCACGACCACGTCGTTGCCGGTGATGATGTCGGAAAAATTTTCTTTGTTCAGGTCTACGGTGGCCATGGGGTCTCCTTTTTAAATGGCGTTGGGGGATTGTTCGGATTCTTCCTGCTGCTGCAATGCCCACATGTGGGCGTAGGCACTGTTCAGCGCCAGAAGTTCATGGTGGGTGCCGCGTTCGATGATGCGGCCATGTTCCATGACCAGGATCTGGTTGGCCTCGATGATGGTGGAAAGCCGGTGGGCGACCACCAGCGTGGTTCGGTTCCGGGCGATCTGTCTTAGTTCAGCCTGGATGGCTTTTTCCGATTTGGAATCGAGTGCCGAGGTGGCCTCGTCAAAAATCAGGATGCGCGGGTTTTTCAGGATGGCGCGGGCGATGGCGACGCGCTGTTTCTCTCCGCCTGAGAGTTTCAGTCCGCGCTCGCCCACCAGGGATTCGTATTGATCCGGCAAGGATTCGACGAAGTCGTGGATATGCGCGTGGCGCGCCGCCTGGATGACTTCCTCGCGCGTTGCGTCCGGGCGGCCATAGGCGATGTTGTAGTAAATGCTGTCGTTGAACAGCACGGTATCCTGCGGCACGATGCCGATGGCCTGGCGCAGGGATTTCTGCGTCACCGCACGGAGGTCCTGTCCGTCGATCAGGATGCGTCCTGCGCTGACATCGTAAAAACGAAACAATAGCCGCGACAGGGTGGATTTGCCCGCGCCGGAAGCGCCGACTACGGCGACGGTCTGTCCTGCAGGCACGTCGAAACTGACGCCATGCAGGATCGGGCGTTTTTCGTCGTAATGGAAATATACCCCCTCAAACCGGATGGCGCCCTGTTGCAATTTCAGGTCCGGTGCGCCGGGTTGATCCTGCACCTCGGCATGCTGTTCCACGAGGGCGAACATCTTTTCCATGTCGGCGAGGGAATGCTTGATTTCGCGGTAGACGAAGCCGAGAAAGTGCAGCGGGATGTAGATCTGGATCATATAGGCGTTGACCAGCACCAGATCGCCCAGCGTCATGGTGCCGTCCACCACCCCTTGCCCGGCCAGCAGCATCAGCGCGGTGACGCCGATGGCGATGATGAGGCTCTGCCCGGCATTGAGCGTGGCGAGCGAGGTGGTGTTGCGGATCGCTGCCTGTTCCCACACCTGCAGGCTCTCATCGTAGCGCCGGGTTTCGAATTCCTCGTTGCTGAAGTATTTCACCGTTTCATAGTTAAGCAGGCTGTCGATGGCCCGGGTGTTGGCCTTGGAGTCCATGTCGTTCATGGTGCGGCGGAACACCATGCGCCATTCGGTGATGATCAGGGTGAAGGCGATGTAAATCACCAGGGTACTGAAGGTGATGACGGAGAACCAGATGTCATATTTTGCCAGCAGAATGACGGCGATCAGGCCGATTTCCACAATGGTGGGCAGAATGTTGAAGAGCATGAAGTTGAGCAGAAAGCCGATGCCGCGCGTGCCGCGCTCGATGTCGCGCGAAATGCCGCCGGTTTGACGTTCAAGATGAAAGCGTAGCGCCAGTTCATGCAGGTGGCGGAAAACCTTGAGAGCCACGCGCCGGACGGAGCGCTGGGCCGCCTTGGCAAAAACCGCATCGCGCAATTCGCCAAACAGTGTGGACATGAAGCGCAGCGCACCATAAGCCACCAGCAGGAATACCGGTAGCGCCAGCATGGCACGAGGCTGGTCGAGGGCGTCGACAATATCCTTGAGCACCAGCGGCACGGCCACGTTGGCGATCTTGGCAAGAATCAGTAATAAGACCGCGAAAATGACCCGGCCCCTGAATTCCCACAGGTAGGGCAGCAGGGTGCGAATGGTCTTCCAGTCGCTGCGATTCTGTCGGGGATCAGTGCCGTAAGAGGAGTGGCGCATCAGGCGTTCATGAAAAAGGAATATTAGAGAAGAATTATACTTGATTGCACCAGTTAACCCTTCCCGTTTTTTGGCATACAATTAAGCGGGTTTTGCATATATCGGGGCAGTGTATTATGGCTTTTCTGGATGAATTGAAAAAGGAAGCGCAGGCGCTCCAGGAACTGGAGCAAAACCTGACACAGGCGCGTGCGCAGGAAGTGACGCAAAGCTTTCTGCTGGTTCAGTCCAGGCTCAAAATGATCAGGCTTTATTTACAGGAGCTGGTGAAACACCTCAACACGATTGCCGCCAACCTTACAAGATCCTATTACATCGATGGCTTCGGAACGATAGATGATTTTCGTCCGGAACGGTTCGTGGTGAATACCGACCGCTTCAGCATCAACGAAAAAGAATTCATCAAGACCATCTATCTGCGCTTTGCCTGCAAGACGGATCAGGAAATCGTGATCAACAAGAATGTGCCGTCCATGATAGAAATGCAGCGCCAATATCTGTGGCAGGCCAATCTCAAGTTTCAGTGCACCGATTTCAAAAATGAAAAGGGCGTGGTGGATCGTGCAACTTTTAACGTGGCAAATGAAATTCCGGTGCATATCAAATTTGGAGCCGATTTCGAGCAGGCAAAGATTTTTCTTTCGATTAAAAATTTCAACGGTCTGACCGTCAATGAATTCACTTATGATGCCGATGAAATTGATGAAAAAATGCTGGATGAGTTCGCCAAGTATCTGGTCGGAAAGCCGAGCAGTTTCATGGAGTTGGGTCGCTACCAGCAAGAGCTTAAACAAAAAGTGTCTGCTCGGCGCATGAGCGCAGAGCCCGCTTATGCAAAAAATGTTGCCGAACATACAGCCAGGCCGAGCGAAACTTCGGATGCGCCGCCAGCAGAACGCAGGAAAGGACTGTTCGGTACGCTCAAATCGCTCCTTTCCAAGGATTAGGTGATATCAGTGGATCTTTCCCCGGTTTTCAAATTCATGGCAGAGAAGCAGGCTTCTGATCTGTTTATTTCCGCCGGCGCTCCGGTCTATATCAAGATGGAAGGCGAGCTTAGAGCCATCAACGGTCAGGTTCTGGATGTGGCCATGGTCAAGAAGGCGATCTATGCCCTCATGACAGAAGCGCAGATCCAGACTTTCGAGGCCCATTCGGAACTGAATTTCGGGTTTTCTGTGCCGGATGCCGGGCGTTTCCGTATCAACGTATTTCGTCAGCGTGGCAGTGTCGCCATGGTGGCTCGTTACATCACCAACAAGATTCCTTCGCTTGAAAGCAACGGCCTTCCCCCCGTACTGAAGGATCTGGTGCTGGAGAAACGTGGCCTGATTCTGGTGGTTGGTGCCACGGGTTCCGGCAAATCCACCACGCTCGCCTCCATGATCGATCACCGCAATGCCAATAAGACGGGGCATATCCTTACCATCGAGGATCCGATCGAATTCGTGCACCGGCACAACAAATCGCTGGTGAACCAGCGAGAAATCGGAATCGACACCGAAACCTACGCCTCTGCCCTGCTCAATTCCCTGCGTGAAGCACCCGACGTGCTGCTGATCGGCGAAATACGCGATACCGCTACCATGAAGCAGGCATTGATCATTACCCAGACCGGACATTTATGTCTCGGAACCCTGCATGCCAATAACGCCTATCACGCCATTAACCGTATCGTGAGTTTCTTCCCGGAAGACGAGCGAGAATCCCTCCTGCTCGACCTTTCCATGACACTGAAGGGGATCGTTTCCCAGCGTCTTGTCAAAGGCGTGGACGGCAAGCGTGTGGCTGCAGTGGAAATATTGCTCAATACCTTCTATGTCTCAGAGTTGATCCAGAAAGGGGAGGTAGACAAGCTCAAGGATGCCATCGAACAAAGTTTGAGTGCAGGCTCCAGGACGTTCGAACGTTCTTTGCTGGAGCTTTATGCCGCCGGCAGGATCAGCCGCGAAGAAGCGCTCGTTAACGCGGATTCGCGTACCGACATGGAATGGCTGATCAGCAATGTCTCGCAGGAAAAGGGCAAGGGCGGGGCGCACGGCAATACTCAGGTCGATATCAAGGCGCCTCCGGAAAGCGTAGGGGAAAGCCTCGAAGGTTTTACCATCAATCCGGAATTTCTTGATCAGATCGGCTCCTCTGCCCCAGGATTCCCGAAGCGCTGAAATCTGGCGTCACCCGATAGTTCTGAATTCCGGCTAACTGGTTCGTTATCGAGGGCACCCAGTTTTTCATGCACAAGAAGCAGAATGGCCTGTTGCCGGGCATTGTCTTTGTCTGTCCAACAGGTTGCTTCGAAGTTTCAAGGCTTATGAATCTCGGTTTGAGTCCGTCGAATCAGGTTAGAATATCCATAATAATAATGCTGTTTTCCAACCCATGACCATCCCTGCGTCTTTTGCTTTTCTTGCCCGTGTATTGGCGACCTTCCTGGGCGCTGGCGTACTTGTTCCAGCTCATGCGGCTGTGTGGTCCGATCTGGTCTTTGATTTGAATAGTCTGGTCTGGATGCTGATGGGGGCGCTTGGTTGGGCGCTGGTTCTTTTTTTGTGGGAAAAGCGCCCCAGACGTCATGTTGTGCCTCCGAAAATGGTCACTCCGAAACCTGCAACAGTCATTTCTGTGGAGAATTCTGCTGCTGGAAGGAAAAACAGGGATATGGAGGCAGGCGGACAAAACGAAAATTTTTCGGAATATCTGACCTCGCTGGATGAAGCCACTACGGTAACGGTTGAAGAAGTGTCGGATATCGCTGAGCAGGTTGATCTGTTCCTGATGCTGGGGCGTCATGAAGTGGCGATCAGCATGCTTTTGTCCCGTATCGGGGAAGAAAACGAGAGCGATCCCAGGCTCTGGTTCAAGTTGCTGGATATCTATCATTCACGAGGAGATCGTGCCAGTTTCGAAAAGCTGGCAAACGATATCCGCGTACGTTTCAATGTTGCACTCCCTACCTGGGAGGATCGGACGCTTCAGGCAGAAGGGCGTCATGGGCTGGAGCATTTCCCGCATTTGCTGGAAAAAATTTCCGATTTCTGGGGGACTTCTTCCGGCCTGGAATATTTGCAATCACTGATAAAAGACAATCGCAGTGGCGGGCGCGCCGGTTTTAACGAGGACGCCTTCCGGGAAGTCATGTTCCTGATCAGCCTTCTTGAACAGAAAGCCGGTCAGTAGCAGACTGCCGCGAAATGTTTCATGGCCGGGAACATGCGCTGATGCGCTTGGGATCAAAATCCGTTAGAATTCAGCTTTCCTAACCAGAAAAGGGCACATCACCGTGCCCTTTTTGCTGCATGCAAGCAAGTATGAAACAAATACGCAATTTTTCCATTATCGCCCATATCGACCATGGCAAGTCCACCCTGGCAGACCGCATCATTCATCTTTGTGGCGGGCTTTCCGACCGCGAAATGGAAGCCCAGGTTCTGGATTCCATGGATATCGAGCGCGAACGTGGCATCACCATCAAGGCACAGACCGCTGCGCTGGAATACAAGGCGCGTGACGGCCAGATTTACCAGCTCAACCTGATCGACACCCCGGGCCATGTGGACTTTTCCTATGAAGTCAGCCGCTCGCTGGCTGCCTGCGAGGGTGCACTCTTGGTGGTGGACGCTTCCCAGGGCGTGGAAGCGCAAAGCGTGGCCAATTGTTACACCGCCATCGAACAGGGCGTTGAGGTGGTGCCGGTGCTGAACAAGATCGATCTCCCCAGCGCCGAGCCGGAGCGCGTGATCAAGGAAATCGAGGATATCATCGGCATCGATGCCAAGGATGCGGTGCTCGCCAGTGCCAAAACCGGTGTGGGCGTGCAGGATACGCTTGAGGCAGTCATCGCACGCATCCCGCCGCCCAAGGGAGATCCCGAAGCGCCGCTCAAGGCGCTGATCATCGACTCCTGGTTCGATAACTATGTCGGCGTGGTGATGCTGGTGAGGGTAGTGGATGGTATCCTCAAACCCAAGGACAAGATCCGCCTCATGGCGACCGGCGACGTGCATCTATGCGAGCAGGTCGGGGTGTTCACACCCAAGTCGCTGATGCGAAAGCAGCTTTCCGCTGGTGATGTGGGCTTTATCATTGCCGGCATCAAGGAGCTGAAATCTGCCAAGGTCGGCGACACTGTGACGCTGGCAAATAACCCTGCCGTCGAGCCCCTGCCCGGTTTCAAGGAAATCAAGCCGCAGGTATTCGCGGGGCTTTATCCGGTGGAGTCGCACGACTACGAAGCGCTTCGCGATGCGCTGGAAAAGCTCAAGCTCAACGACGCCTCGCTGCAATATGAGCCGGAAACCTCGCAGGCACTGGGATTTGGCTTCCGCTGCGGCTTCCTCGGTCTGTTGCATCTCGAGATCGTGCAGGAGCGCCTGGAGCGCGAGTACGATATGGACCTCATCACCACCGCGCCGACGGTGATTTATGAGGTCGTGATGCGCGACGGTACCGTGCTGGAGATCGAGAACCCGTCCAAGCTGCCTGATCTGTCCAAAATCGAGGAAATCCGCGAGCCGATTATTACCGCTACCATTCTGGTACCGCAGGAGTACGTGGGCTCGGTAATTACCCTGTGCACTCAGAAACGCGGCTCGCAGACCAATATGCAGTACATGGGGCGGCAGGTGATGCTGACCTACGACATGCCCATGAACGAAGTGGTAATGGATCTTTTCGACAAGCTCAAGTCCACCAGCCGCGGTTATGCCTCACTGGATTACGAGTTCAAGGAATTCCGCAGCGCCGATCTGGTCAAGGTGGATATCCTGATCAATAACGAGAAAGTGGATGCGCTCTCGGTGATCGTGCACCGTGCCAACTCGATTTACCGTGGGCGCGAGCTTGCTGCCAAGATGCGCCAGCTGATCCCGCGCCAGATGTTCGATATCGCTGTGCAGGCGGCCATCGGCTCTCAGATTCTGGCACGCGAGAACGTCAAGGCGCTGCGCAAGAATGTGCTGGCCAAGTGCTACGGCGGCGACGTTTCGCGCAAACGCAAGCTGCTGGAAAAACAGAAGGCGGGCAAGAAACGCATGAAGCAGGTGGGCAATGTGGAGATTCCGCAAGAGGCTTTCCTGGCCATTCTGCAGGTTGATAATAAATAATGTGAAGGGGAATGAGTGATCGGTAATGGGTAAATTCCCCCATCCTTCACCCATTTCCCGCCTCCATTACCAAGGATAGAAATGAATTTTGCACTTATCATGCTGATAGCATTGCTGGTTACCGGCGCCATCTGGTTGTTCGATATCTATCTGGGTAAACCACGCCGGGTAAAGGAAGCCAAGGAGCCGGTGCTGGTGGAATACGCCAGAAGTTTTTTTCCGGTTATTCTTGCCGTGTTTCTGCTGCGTTCGTTTCTGGTGGAGCCGTTCAAAATTCCTTCCGGCTCAATGCTGCCAACCCTGCTGGTAGGAGATTTCATTCTCGTCAATAAATTCACCTACGGTATTCGTCTTCCAGTGATCAATGCCAAGATCATCGATGTCAGTCAGCCGCAACGTGGCGACGTGATGGTTTTTCGCTACCCCGAGGATACTTCGCTCGACTACATCAAAAGAGTGGTAGGGTTGCCAGGAGACCGCGTGGTGTACCGCGATAAACATCTCTATATCAATGACAAGCCGATGACGATGGAAGATCGCGGTGAGCAATTCAATTACGTCAAAAGCGGCCTTAACTATGTCACCGCGCAGCGTACTTACGAGCAGTTGGGCAGTCATCAGCATGCAGTGCTGCTGCTAAGCGACCTGCCGCCGGTGCGTCTGGGCGATGTAAGGACCTTTCCGTCGCGCGCCAACTGTGACTACAATGAAAGCGGTTTCAGTTGTACCGTACCCGAAGGGCATTATTTCATGATGGGCGATAACCGGGATGACAGTAACGATAGCCGTTACTGGGGCTTTGTGCCGGACCGCAACATTGTCGGCAAGGCATTCATGATCTGGTGGAATTTCAGCGACTTCAAGCGTATTGGTCAGGCAATCAACTAGGAGGCAAAGATGAAGAAAAATCAGCAGGGGATGACCTTTTGGGGCGTAACTTTTGTTGGCATGGCCATAGTGTTCGGAGCCATCCTGATGATGAAACTGATTCCTCCCTATCTTGAATTCTGGTCGGTGGAAAAAGTGATCGGTGTGATGGCCAAGGATCCGGCGCTGCCCGGTATGACGCAGCAGGAAGTCAGAACTTCTTTCAGCAGACGCTCATCCATCGATAACATCAAAGTGATCGAGGGTAAGGATCTGGAAATTTCCAAGGAACACGGCCAAACCGTAGTCAGTGCAAATTACACAGTGCTCGTGCCCATAGTTGGCAATCTGAGTGCATTTCTCGAATTTAAGTCCTCTACTCAAGACAGCAAAAACAGGTAGTTGACTAAATTCTTGAGCATATTCCGGTTTTGATGAAGCGTCAGGCACTTTGCCGTCAGCTCGGGCGTGAGTTTTTCCGTCCCGAGTTGTTGCAGCAGGCGTTGACCCACCGCAGCTTCGGGTCACCCAATAATGAGCGGCTGGAGTTTCTAGGTGACAGCATTCTGAATTGCGTCATTGCAGCTCGCCTGTATCAACTCTACCCGCGCTTGCCAGAAGGCGATCTGAGTCGCATGCGCGCAGCGCTGGTGAAGGAACAGACCCTGGCAGATATCGCGGGGCGGCTTGATTTGGGCAACCATCTCATGTTGGGCGAGGGAGAATTGAAAAGTGGTGGATTCCGACGCCCTTCAATTCTTGCAGATGCGCTGGAAGCGATTATTGGTGCAGCTTATCTCGATGATGGGTTTGTCACGGCTGAAACGATGATCCTTTCCCTTTACGAACCGCTGTTACAGGCGCTCGACCCAAAGAAAATCGCCAAGGATCCCAAAACGCAGTTGCAGGAATATCTGCAAAGCCGCAAACACGGGCTACCTCAATATGATGTGATAGCCATCCGTGGCGAGGCCCATGACCAGGAGTTTGAAGTGGAATGTATCCTCCCCGATCTCGATATCCGCACTGTGGGTATCGGACATAGTCGCCGCAGTGCCGAACAGAATGCCGCCCTTGACGCATATCAGCGAGCCCTGCACCCCCATGAATGAAAATTCAGTCAAGGTCGGTTATATCGCCATTGTGGGTCGCCCCAATGTCGGCAAATCAACACTGCTCAATCACCTGATCGGCCAGAAGGTCAGCATTACTTCCCGCAAGGCCCAGACGACTCGTCATCGCATCACTGGCATCCGCACCGATGCAGACACGCAGTATATCTTCGTGGATACCCCCGGATTCCAGACGCAGCACCAGAGCGCCCTGAACCGGGTGATGAACCGAACCGTGACGCAGGCGCTGTCAGATGTGGATGTGGTCCTCTTCGTGGTTGAAGCCTTGCGCTTCGATGAGCGTGACGAGAAAGTGCTGGCCTTGCTGCCGCGTAACCAGCCGGTACTGCTGGTGCTCAACAAGATCGATCGCGTCGAGGACAAGGAAAAACTGCTGCCTTTCATCGAGAAAATGGCCGCTCTGTTTCCTTTCGCAGCTTCAGTTCCGCTCAGTGCCCGCAAGGGGGGGACGCAGCTGGATGAACTGCTGGTTGAAATCAGGCGCCATTTGCCGGATGGGACGGCGGTTTACGGCGAGGATGAGATTACCGATCGCAGCGAACGCTTTCTTGCCGCTGAAATCGTGCGCGAAAAAGTATTTCGCCTTTCCGGTGACGAAGTACCTTATTCGGTTAGCGTCGAAATCGAGAAATTTGAAACGGCCGGCAATCTGCGCCGGATTTTTGCGGCCATTATCGTTGATCGGGAAAGCCAGAAACCAATCCTGATCGGCAACAAGGGTGAGCGCCTCAAGGAAATCGGCACCCAGGCGCGCAAGGATATGGAAAAGCTGTTCGACAGCAAGGTTTATCTGGAAATCTGGGTCAAGGTCAAGGGCGGCTGGGCAGATGATGAACGTGCGTTGAAAAGCCTGGGCTACGAATAACAGCTATTTCAGCCTTGCCGCCCAAGCCTCACCTGCGGGTTGAATCACATCCAGCACTGCAGCGGGATAAAAACCGACGATCAGAATGATCAGTGCGAACAGCATGGCTATGCCCAGTTCGCGTGGCCGAAGGTCCATTGCATCCGCCACGACCGGGTTGGTGGCCGGGCCGAAGAAAGCCTGACGGTAGAGGCCGAGGAAATAGGCTGCACCCAGCACCATGGAGAACAGAGCTGCAAGCCCGGCACCAATATGGTGATTGAAAATCGAAATCAGAATCAGCAGTTCAGCAGGAAAGCCGCTGGTTCCCGGCATTCCCATGCCAGTGAAACCGAACAGCAGAAAAAAACTCGCCAGTAAGGGCATTGAGCGTGCTGCGCCGCCCAGACTCAACAGGTCGGTCGAGCCGATGCGATGGTGGAGGGCGCTGATGAGCAGGAAGCCGCCGCCTGCGGCCAGGGTGAAATTGAGCAATTGCAGCACCGATCCCTGCAATCCCTGCAGGTCGAAAGAGGCGATCCCCAACACCACCAGTCCCACATGCGACAGGCTGGCATAAGCCAGCATTCTGCGCAGGTTGGTCTGTGCCAGCGCAGCGATCGCACCGTATATCACGCCCACTGTTCCAAGCGCTACTAGCAGCCAGTGCATCTGCTGTGCTGCTTCTGGTGCCAGCGGAATGGCGAAACGGATCAAGCCATAGGCGCCAAGTTTAATGCCAACCAGCAGTGCGATGACGGCTGCCGGGCCTTCCATAGCCACCAGCGGCAACCAGGTATGGAGCGGAAAGACTGGGATCTTGACGGCAAAACCGAGCAGCAGCAGCAGGAACACCGCAAGTTGCATTTTGGCAGGCAGCGGCGTTGCCAGTAGCGTAGGCAGATCAAATACCAGTTCACCTCCATTCGTCGCATGACCGAAGGCGAGCAGGATGAAGCCAAATAGTAACGGGACGCCGCCGGCCACCATGACCAGAATGTATTTGACTGCGGCATAACGCCGGTTTGGTCCCATACCCCACAGGCTGACCAGAAAGTAGATCGGAATCAGCGACAGTTCCCAGAAAAAGAAAAACAGCATGGTGTCGAGCGAGCAGAAAATGCCCAGGGTTGCTGTTTCCAGCACCAGCAGCAGGCTGTAGTAAAGGCGCGGCAAAGTGGTGACACTGTTCCATGAGGCCAGAATGACGCCGATGAACAGCAGGATGCTGGATGGCAGAAACAGCAGGGAAATTCCATCCACACCCACCAGATACTGGATATTGAGGCTGGGAATCCAGCGCGCCTGCTCAACCAGCTGAAATCCGGGCTGGCTGGGATCGAAGCTGATCACGACGGCCAGTGCAATGGCCAGATCTATCAGGGCTGTTGCGAGGGCAATGCGTTTTGCCCATTCCGGGCGCGGCAATAGCCAGGTAAGTGCGGCGCCAAGTGGCAGAGTGAGGAAAAGCAGGCTTAACAGGGGCATGTTCAAAATCTTTCCGCGAGCGCATGCAGGGGCGCTTCAATCAGCTTCATCCAGGGTTCGAGATAGAAACCGGCGATGAGCAGCACGGCCACGGCACTGCCGGCCACCAGATATTCCATGGGCAGTGTGCGTTCGATAGCGCCGCCTCTTGACCCTTCGCTACGTGGTGCGAGGAAGGCACGCTGGAAGGCCCATAGCAGAAAACCCGCTGCCAGTACGTTGCCCAGAGCTACCGCCACGGTGAGCAGAGCGCCGAGACGTTCGATGGAAGCCTCCAGCAGCAAGTGAGCTGCATCGAACCCAGGCGTGCCTGGCATGCCTACAATTGCCAGGCCGCCAAGCAGAAAACTTGCACCGATGAAAGGGATGCGGTCGAACAGGCCGCCCAGTTGGTCGAGAACAGTGGTTCGGGTCCGGCGGTAGACAAAACCGACGATGAACAGCATGACCGTCATGGCCAGGCCGAAATTGACCGCCAGCAGAATGCTGCCCTGGAAGCCTTCGGCTTGCAGGGAAAACAGGCCGATGATCAGCAGGCCGGTATGGCTCACCACTGCGAAGGCCATCAGACGGCGCAAATCACTTTGCAGAAAGGCGAGGAAGGCCGCATAAAAAACCCCTGTCGCCGCAAATGCCACAGCGAAACTGCTCCATTGCACCACCGCACCCGGAAGAATGGGAAACACGAAACGCACCAGACCGTAGATGCCGACCTTGATGCCAAGGAGAAGGGCGGGAGCAATGGCGACGTTGCCGTGCTGTGCGACCCAGGGCAGCCAGCCGTGCAGGGGAAAGATCGGTGTGCGGATGCCAAAACCGAAAAACAGAAAAAAGAAAATGACCGAACCGACTGTTCCGCTGGTGGGCACGGTGCTCAGGTCAGCCAGTTCAAAACTCCAGTTGCCTCCGGTTGCCTCTGCGTGAAACCAGCCCAGCAGCATGGTGCCGATCAGCATCAGCAGCAGTCCGGTACCCTGGAACTGGTAGAAGCGCGCCAGCATCATGTCTTTTTCCGGCGAGGTGGCCCAGTTCCACAGCAGGTAGCCGACCAGACCCAGTTCCAGCAGGGAGGCGAGCACGAACCACAACAGATTGGTGGTAACCAGTTGAGACATCAGTACGCTCTCTGCAGCCAGTATCACTGCCAGCAGACGCCCCGGATCGGCCAGTCCGCGCACCAGGCTGTAAATGGTAAGCAGCAGCACCAGCAACGCAGTAAGCAGGACGAACAGCACGGTAATGCCGTCGGCTGCAGCGTGATAGGCGAAGGGGTCAAGCAGAACCAGTCTTTCCGCCAGCTGCAGGCCGGGAGAAGCAGCCTTGATGGTGCCGAACAGATCGATCGCCAGCAGTAGCTCGATCAGTGCAATCCCCCGGCCTATGACCACCGTGTTACGCTGCTCGCCGAGGAGTAGCACCAAACCGGCGCCCAGTAGTGGTACTAGTTGCAGCATGCCGAGGATGGGATAGGCGGCCTGCTGGGTCCAGTGAATTTCGTTAACGATCATTTAGATAATCACCACCATGGTTGCCATGATCAGCAGTAGCAGATAGCGCGGCTGAGATAGCAGGTTTTCCATTGCCAGCAGATAGGTTCCCACCTTTGCCAGTGTGCGGCTCAGAAGGCTGTTGCCGCCCTGGAACAGCAGGCGTGATTCGAAGCGGTGCAATTTGAGTGCAAGCCACTCCAGAAATGCGCCGGCAAGCCCGCTACCGCGCACCACTTCATCCCGGTTCATTTCTTCTCCGCTCGCGACAAGAAAGGCCGGGACACCAGCGGATTCCGGCAGGCCAACCAGGCGGCTGATCACGTTGTCGTCCAGATTGCGTACGTCACGCGCCATCTGGCGAGTCGGCCGCACCAGAAGCCAGTCGCTCAAGGGCTCCAGCCAGAAGCGCTGCATCGCGGCAGTGTAGAGGCTTTGTCTGTTGCGCAGCCATGAGGGAGCGGCGCGTGTCGGGCCGCCCATCAGGTGCATGTATGAAGGTGAGGCGAGGAACTGCCAGGCGCGCCAGCTGGCATGCAGTCCAAGGTGCCAGGAGGCGAGCGTGAACCATCCCATTCCGCAGGCCAGGAACATCAGTCCGACCTGGGTGGTGGTGGCGAACATCAGTGCGCTTTTTACATCAGCCTGGGTAAGACCGCTGAAATAGCCATACAGCGCGGTGAGCAACCCCAATATGGCGATCAGGGACATGAGGGCGGGCGCCTGGCGTAGCAGAGGTTCCATACGGATTAGTAAATACACGCCGGCGTGCACCATCAGGGCGCCGTAGAAAATGGCAGAGGAAGGCGTCGGGCCTTCCAGCGCGCGGGCGATCCAGGGCGAGAATGGCACCTGTGCCGATTTGGCCAGAGAGGCCACCACGAAACCAAGCGCCAGCAAACCGGCGGAGAGCGTACCAAGCTGGTTGGCATGTAGCACATCAGACCATTCCACGCTGCCGAGCCAGATGAATGCCAGCGAAATGCCGAGGATAAAACCGGCATCGCCGATGCGGTTGGTGACAATCGCACGCAGCGCATTGATACTGGCGGTGGGGCGATCATAAGCATAGCCGATCAGCATCCACGAACTGATGCCGGCCATCTCCCAGCCGACGAAAGTCAGTGCAACATTGCCCGACAATACAATCAGCAGCATCCCTGCGGTAAATAGACACATGCCGAAGAAAAATCGGTGGAACCCGGCTTCACGGTGCAGGTAGTTGCGGGAAAACTGCAGGGTAAGAGTGGCAATAAAGGCGACCAGCGTGGCGATGGAGAGCGACAGCGCATCAAGGGTGAAGCTGAGAGGCAGGACAACGGAGCCGCTGGAAAACCATACGCCACTGCGTACATGGTCCGGTACACCCATGACGATAGCGAGAACGTCAAGGCCAAGCAGCAGCAACAGCGCGGATCCAGTGCAAGAAATGGCGATACGCGCACTGGGAAATTCAGCCAGATCCCCCTTGTCGTGTCCGCCGAGAATACGCAGGGCAATACCTGCTGCGCCCAACAGGGGTAACAGGGGAATCAGCCAGGCCAGTCTGGGTGCCAGTTCAAGTAACTTGTTCACGTTCCAACCTCCATTGTGACCGGCTGTTGCAACAGCGCGGGAGGGAGCGGATCACGTTTGCCAGCGAACCAGTCGAGGGAGCGTTCCACGGAGGGCAAGGTTTCCATGTTTCCTTTCCACGGCAGCCATCCCCTGGCGGGATCAAAAAGTTGAATATCGGTGCTGTCCGGGTCCTTGGCTGCGACCACCATCCATTCCTTGCCGACCAGTTCCTGCAATGCCGGCTGACGCTGGTAGATGGCAGTGATGAGCTCTGTTTTTGCCTCAACAACCACCAGCAGGCGCATCGGTTCGTGGATCTCGATCATCTGGCGTGGCAGGCCGGTACGCAGGTCGGAAGACGCGCCCTCCATGACGCCGAACAGACCTGAGATGTTGTGCATGATCTTGCTGCTGCAGCCGTAGTATTCGTTATCCACCATGGAAAAATAGTACTCGAGCGAAATCCCTGCACCCACCGGGCCGTTGATCAGCAAATGTCGCTCGAGGATCAGCCCTTCCGGGTCGATGGTCGTGTCGTATGAAATCAGGAAAGCGCGCCGGTCGAAGAACGCTCCACGGCTCATGGAACGCCGCCCTATGAAAGCGCAGGCATTGGTGGCGTGTCCCAGTTCCGGGCGCGGCTGCGAGAAGTCATGACGACGATTCTGGATGTGGTGCCAGGCTTTCCTCAGGGGGAGGTTGTCGGGAGCAGAGGCGAAACGGCGGCAGCGTTCCTGTGCATGAAGGCGGGCGGCTTGCGCCACTTCCTCCTGAAGTTTGGCAAAGGCGGTCTGCAGCGCTTCTGGAACAAGATCTTCATCGTACCAGGTCACGATGTCGTCGCAGGTATTGTGTTCTGCTGCAAGGAACCAGGTAGTGTCGGGGATGCTGATGCCCTTTGCTGCCAGTTGCGCCCGAATTTCAGGGCGGTTGACCATGGCGGCGAAAGTCCGTGCATTGGGGCCGCTGTGTCGGCCAGAGCAGGCGCCGCAGTCATAGGCGGCCATGTGCGGGTTGTTCTGGCTGTTAGAGCCGTGGCCTGCGATGACAACCAGCGGCGCAAAACCGGATGCCAGGCCCATGCCGCGCAGGAATCCGTACATGCGTTCGACCTGCTCGCTGTCGGTAAAGCCGAGCCGGGGGGATTCCGGCGTTGCGGCGGGACTGTCGGCGGGAGCAGTCAGGGCGACACGGGTGGGAATGGGCCGGTCGAACGTAGCAGCGAGTTTTTTTGCCCATTGTCCCATGCGCGCAGGCGCCAGCAGCTTTCCACCCAGCACGGCCAGCGCTGCTGGCGCAGCGGCAGCAGCCAGCAGCGCCGGCAGGATCAGGCCGCGGCGCGTATCCTGATGCAGGCGCCTGGCCCAGCGCATGCGCAAATCATGACGCTGATCATGCGTCTCGCGTTGTCGTTCATATCCTGCTTTTTCAATTTCCCTGACTTCATGGGCCGGAATGATGACCACGGGAATGACCGGGCACAGTGGACCTGCTTCTTTATCGTCCAGCCCGCGCCAGTTCATGAAAATGCCGTAATGGGCTGCTGCGCCCAGCGTTTCAAGCCGTGGATTGACTTCTTCTACATGGCGGCGCAGGCCTTCCTCGCGGTCATCCAGACAGAAAACCAGCTGGGCTTCGGGCAGGTTTTCGCGTGTCTTCCACGGCCCGCGCTGGTGATTGGCCGTGAGGGCGGAAAATATCTGCTCGCGGTAATTGCGTTCGTAAGCCAGCAGCCAGACATGACCGCGTTGATCGCTATCCAGCAGTGTAAGGTTGTCGAGCAGGGCATCCACCCCGGCGCGTCCCATGCCCGTGATGTCGTTGCCCGTCAGGCCGAGATGCTGGGCAAGACAGAACAGCGGCCAAGCGGACCCGGAAACGCTGACACCGCCGCGTCGGTCGCCGGCAGGGGTCTGCTGCCAGCTCCACAGCAGCTGGGCCATGGTCTGCCAGCCTTCGTCGTGGATATTTTCCTTGCGGTTGGGCGCTTCGCGTGTAAGCTGCTCTGCGAAGCTGATGAGATATTCCGGCATGCGGCCTTCGAACAGGGCGTGGCGCACCACCAGTTCAGCCGGAAGATGGCGGAAATACCAGCGCAGAGCCGAGAGCGTGGCCTCGACTCTCCAGTGGCGGCGGCACAAGCGCTGGGCGAAAAGACGCTCCAGAACCAGTCGCACGGCGAGGTAGTCCATCATGTTAACCGGCGTGGTCATGGCGCCGTAACCTGGATGATTGTGGCGCCACAAAGCCATGCCGGACCAACCTGGAATCTCCAGCGCAAGCCGTTCCAGATAGCCTTCCCAGCGATCCTCCGGCAGGCCGAACAGGCGCAATTCCTGAATGATGGTGTCGACCGGGTCCGATGGCAGGCGATCGGCCAGCATGCGCCAGTCGGAAAGGTCGTTGAGTACCCAGGACAGATCGTTTTCAGCACTTTCGCGGCAGGCGGCGTAGAACCCTTTTGACCGGGCCGGGTTGTGCCACGCAGCCATGCCATGGTCGAGGTGAGCGGAAAGATAGCGAATCAACAGTGGCCTGACGTCGTCCATCAGATCTTCGCCGGTCAGGGCCAGCAGCAGGCCGCGCAAAGTCCATTCGCTTCCCACCTTGTCCAGCAGGCTGTCGAGTAGATGTATTGCATCCTTGCGTATCAGTCGTTCGACCAAGGGGCCGTCGCCGGAGTGACCGGTTTCCGCTGCAATGTGAGCTGCCAGTGCCTGAACGTGGTCGGGTGAGGGATTGAGCAGTTCCTCCGGGTGGCGCAGTTCATGCTCCAGCCCCAGAGTCGCAAGACAGGCAGTCCACAGCTGGTTCAATGCGGATTTTTCATCCGCACCGGCTGCAAGCAGGCGGCTTCTGGCATTGTCACTTATCGTGGGCTGGAAACGATCCAGCGCTTTCAGTTCCTCGACCTGCCATTTGAGCTGGCTGCGTGACAGTCGCTTGAACGAGTGAAGCAGGCCTGGTATCAAAACATCACGGCGGGTTAGCGGGCCGGAGTTGGTTTCAACGACAACAGCAGCGGCATCGAGCTGCACCATGCTATCCAGTGCTGCAACCAGGTCCTCATGAGTGATGCGGCCCTCCGCAAACCAGGCACGGTAGCGTTCTTCGGGGAGGTAGCCCTGGGCGCCGGTCAGCTTGCGCGCGGTTGCGAGCGCCTGATCGAAAGGCAGGTGCTGAAAGCCGTGCAGTGTATTGTGATGGACGAAATCCCGGATTGGAGCCTGTGCAGGAAGGACGTGCTCGAAATGATGCATCAGTTCGAGCAAACGGGCGCGGATATCCTTGTCCATGTCGTCTGAGTGCATGTCAGGCAAATGCCTTGCTCAAATGCTTGACCGAGGCTGAAATCAGCCCCAGTACCGCTGTAGGAAATATGCCCACCAACAGGATGCCGCTGGCAAGCACGCCGACTGCAGCAAATTCGGCCCGACTCAGGTCGGGAATCTGACGCATTTCCTCGCGCACCGGCCCGGTAAATAGCCGCCCTACTGTCCTGAAGGCGTAGGCGGCACTGATCAGTACGCTGAGGGACAGAATGATGACCCAACCACTCCAGCGTGCAAAACCGCCGACAAGAACATGAATTTCCGCAACAAAGCCTGCAGTGCCGGGAAAACCTACTGCGGCGACCAGTGCCAGTACGCTAAAAAAGGCAAAGCGCGGCATGACTTGCACCAGCGAGCTGTAGTCGGCGATGTCACGCGTATGGGTCCGTTCGTAGAGCAGACCGATGAGCAGGAACAGAGAGCCGGCCACCAGCCCGTGAGCTACCATCTGCATTACTGCGCCCGTGAGCCCGGCTTCATTCAGCGTGGCGATGCCCAGCAGTACAACACCCATGTGGGACATGGAAGAGTAGGCCACCATTTTTTTCAGGTCGCGCTGGTGCCAGGCCAGCACTCCGCCATAAATCATGCTGATCATGCCTAAAGCGGCAAGCCAGCCCTGCAGCGCCTGTACCGCCAGCGGCAGCATTTCGGCGGCGCGAATCAGGCCGTAGCTTCCCATCTTGGCAAGAATGCCCGAGAGCAGGATAGGGATAGGGCTAGGCGCTTCCACGTAGGCCAGTGGCAGCCAGCCGTGAAGCGGGAAGATCGGGACCTTGACGCCAAAGCCGATCAGCAGGCCGAGGAAGATCAGTATCTGTGCTTCCTGAGTCAGGGTGCGCGCACCCTGTGCAATGGAGGCGATATCGAAGCTGTGGCCGGGATTGGCGTCGTATAGCAGCAACAGGGCGACCAGCATGAATACCGAGCCACCCATGGTGTAAAGCACGAAATTCAGCGCTGCGCGGTGCTTGTTTGCGCCACCCCAGCGGTCAATGAGGAAAAAAAGCGGGATCAGGGTCAGCTCCCAGAACACGTAGAACAATGACCAGTCTCGTGCCATGAATACACCCAGCATGCCGGATTCCAGCAGCAGGATCAGCGCAAAATAGCCTCTGACATGTTTTGCGATGCAGCTGGAAGCAAGGATAGTGACAACGGTAAGCAGTGTGCCGAGCAGCACCATGGGAAAAGAAAAGCCGTCCACCCCGAGGGAAAATGCGCTGCCCAGTCGCGGATTCCATACGTGAGTCTCAAATAGCTGGATGCCGGCTATGGCAGGGTCGAACTGGGTTAGCAATCCCCATGCCATGCCCATGGCGCCGCCCGCAGCAAGGAGAGCGGAAAAGCGGATCAGGCGCGGGTTGGCCGTGGGCAGCAGTGCAATGATAACCGCGCCCAGGATGGGCATAAGAAGAAGTATCCTCAGCATACCTGTATCAGAATTCCATGCCGCCTGTCTTGAGAGATGGCGTTGATGTATTTTCCGGAATCATGTCTGACGGCGGAGCTGGCAGAAGGCGCCTTCGTTCGTACCCAGGCAGTTGTAAATGGCTTCAAAGGCCTGGGCCTGGGTAGCAAAGATGTTGTTCTGTGTAATCAGGTCGAACAGTCCGGTATGGCGCATGACGTCGATCACCTGTTTCTTCAGTCCGGTGAACACCATAATCATGCCGACGCCGTGCAGACGCTCCACCAGATGGTGGATGACTTCCTCGCCAGAGGCATCGAGCTCGTTGATGCCATCGCCTACCACCACAAGATATTTTGCATTCGGCTTGTTGGCAGCCGCTTCCAGAATGGCATCTTCAAAAAAAGGTACGTTGGCGAAATATAGGGAGCCGTCGAATCGCAACACGATGATATTTTCGTCGGTTGGCAGATCTTTGTGCACACTGATGTCGCGCAGGGATCCGTCCTGGTAGCGGCCAAGAATGGCGACACGGGGGGACATGGTGCGGTAGAGGTAAAGAATAATGGCGAGACCGGCACCAATCATGATGCCATTATCGAGATGAGGCGCAAAAGCCAGGGTGGCGACAAATGTGACGATCGCAGCAGCGCCATCATGCTTGTGCGCATGCCAGGCGTGCTTGATGGCCTTGAAATTAACCAGTCCGATGACCGCCATCATGATCACTGCGGCCAGCACCGCTTGCGGCAGGTGGTACAGCAGCGGGGTGAGGAACAGCAGGGTAACCAGTACGATCAGTCCGGTGAAGACGGAAGACATTCCGGTCTTGGCGCCAGCATTCATGTTGACTGCCGAGCGCGAGAACGAGCCGGATGTCGGGAAAGCCTGGCTGAAGCTGCCGACGATGTTGGCGATACCCTGACCAACCAGTTCCTTGCTCGGGTCGAGGCGCTGCTTGGTCTTGGCGGCGATGGCCTTGGCGATGGAAATGGCTTCCATGAAGCCAACCAGCGAGATGACCAGGGCGCTGCTGAGCAGGGCCATAATGCTTTCCGAGTTCAGTTTTGGCACTTCCATGCGGGGCAGGCCGGATGGAATGCTGCCTACTACTTCCCCGCCGCCGGAGAGCTTGAGCTCACCATTGCTGATTTTCCTGATGCGCCAGCGGTGGCCATCGGATGTTGCGCCATCAGGGGTTCGGCTTTTCAGGTAAAGTCTGGCGGGCTGGCTTTCGCTGGCGGGCACCATTTCCAGCACGAATTTGCGCGCTGTACGCCGCGCTTTGACGTTTTCGTCTTCAATATCCTTGAGCGTGTTCTGCAACAGGTCGATCTCGTAGTGCAGTGCGGCAACAAGGCGATCATTATCACCTGGATCTTTCTCAAGTTTTTTGATACGGATCGAACGGGTGCTGATCTGATTGTTGATTGCAACGATTCTGGCATCGCTCTGGGCGACTCGCTCGACTACGTCGAGAACGTCAGGGTCCATCAGTTGATCGACTTTTACCTTGGCATTCTGTTCGAAGCCGATGGCCCAGCTGACTGCCGTAGTAATTGCGACTGCAATCAGTACGCCAGGAAGCTTGGGCAGGTATTTCTTCAGGCCCCACATGATGGCAAAGGCAGCAACACCCATGATCAGGGTCGGGATGTGGGTATCACCAATCTGTTGCACTACACCCCAGATATCATTGATGAAGTGTTCACTGCGCCCCATCGATACGCCAAAAATCTTGTTGAGCTGGGACAGGCCGATAATGATGGCGGCAGCATTGGTAAAGCCGACAATGACCGGGTGGGAAAGAAAGTTGACGATCACGCCAAGCTTGAACAGGCCGAGCAGGAGTTGAATACATCCCACCAGCAGGGCGAGGAGAATGGCCAGCGCGACGAATTGATCGGAGCCGACTGCGGCAAGTGGGGCCAGGGCTGATGCGGTCAGCAGTGAAACCACAGCTACCGGACCGGTGGCAAGCTGGGCCGACGAACCCCACATGGCGGCGATCATCACCGGCAGGAACGAGGCATAAAGGCCGTAATAAGGGGGAAGGCCAGCCAGTTGGGCGTAGGCCATGGATTGGGGAATGAGAACCAGCGCAACGGTGAGGCCGGCGATCAAATCGGCTTTGATATTTTCCCGGTTTGATGGAAACCAGCTCAGGAAAGGAAAAAAACGAGCGATTTGATTCATGTTACTTACCCCGGAATAACGGTTTATTCGGCTGACTGGGCCAGATTGACAAAGCCATTAATCATAACAGGGAGAAAGGATTACTTGGATAAAAACACTTTATAAAGGCATACGCCATGTTAATTTTTGGTTAAGTTAAGGTTAAATTCAGCCTGTTTTGGAATTTTGATGGGTCATCAAAACTCGTTTTGCAGTTTTTTATATCCTTTGACCAGCTCGAGATTGGCTTTCAGTACTGATTCAGAGAAGTCGCTGGCTTGCGCTGAAACCTGGGTGATGTTGCTCAGTTCCTGGTTGGAGTGGACATTGGTGGTGGAAGGAATATGAAAATTCTCTGGAATTTCGCAGTGTTCCACGACTGAGTTATGTCGCACTACCGAGCCATTGCCAACCAGGCAGTCAAAAAGCACCGAGTTGAAGCCAATAAAGACATTTTCGCCGACGATGCACGGACCATGCACGATGGAGCGGTGGGCAATTGAAGTGTTTGCGCCAATTTTGACCAGACCTCCCGCCTTGGAGTGAATTACTACGCCATCCTGAATGTTGGAGTTGGCGCCAATGATGATGGCTTCCATCTCGCCCAGTTCATTGACTTCATCGGCGCGGATCACGGCATAGGGGCCGATGAAGACGTTTTCCTCGACGACGATCTTGCCGCAAAGTATGGCCGTATTGTCCACATAGGCGGATTCGTGGATGAATGGCAAATCACCACTGGGGTTTTTTCGTATCATGGTTCGGTTCTCAATTCGCCGCCCGGCAGGCGTTTGTGACATTCACTGAAAATGCGGTACTTGCAGGTACGGCAGATTTCGGGGTTAAGCGTGTCATAAATCGGATGAATCCAGTTCGACATGGCAGGAAAAAATCCACCCTCGCCGATGTCATCCAGTTTGTCGGACTTGCGCAGGAATTTTTTGATGGAATCCTTGCAGCGGTAGAAATACAGACCACCACCCAATTTGCGACGGCGGCGTGCTTCCTGGGCCAGCATTTCCGCGCCTGCCACATCGATAAAATTGATGCCGCTGGCAACGATCATCACCGTTTTCTGGTCCGGATTGGCTTCGTCGATTTGCAGCAGACTGTTCTGTATATGATCGACAGCACCGAAGAAAATCGAGCCGTTGATGCGCACGATGCGGAATTGCGGGCATTCGTGATGGCCGTGGGCATCCATGAGGTGGTAAGCGCCTTCCTCTTTTGCCGGCACCTCTGGGTTGATTGCGGGGCGGGAGACGCGATAGAGGTAAAGGGTGAGCGAAAGCAGAATACCGAAGAAAATGCCTTTCTCCAGATCAACCAGAGTGCCTAGCAAGGTTACCCACAACACCACGGTCTCGGCTTTGCTGGTCTTCCCGATGGCGGCGATGTGATGAAAATCGATCAGACCCCACGCGACCAGGAACAGAATGCCCGCCATGGCAGCATTCGGGAGATATGAGGCGAGCGGGGCGACCAGCAGCAGTATCAGTACCAGGAAAATCGAGGCGTAAACTGTTGCAAGCGGTGTTTGTGCACCTGAGGCATAGTTGACGCCGCTGCGGTTGAAAGAGCCAGCGGAAGCATAACCGGAGAAGAAGCTGCCGATCAGGTTGGCCAGTCCCTGGCCGATGAACTCCTGGTTGCCGTCGATGCGCTGCTCCGACCTTGTGGCAATGGCACGGCTAATGGACACGGCTTCTGTCAACGCAAGCATGGTGACCACCAGCGCCGGGAAAATGACCTTGTGAATCGTGCCATAGGAAAAGTCAGGCAGGGAAAGTGGCGGCAAATGAGAAGGCAGTGCACCCACCGTCTTGATCTTTGTGACCTCTGCGCCGAATTCCATGTTGATGAGGTAGGCCACAATACTGCCGGCCACCATAGCGACGATCATATAGGGAAATTTGGGAATGAATTTTTTGGACAGGATCCCCGTTGCCAATGTGACCACGCCGACAGACGTGACATAGGGGTTGAGGTTGCCAATTTGCAGAAAAAGCTGCTCGATTACGACGTGGAAATGCGATCCCCGCTCGATTGCAATGCCAAAAAAACTTTTCACCTGACTCGCGGCAATTAGCAATGCCGCACCGGCGGTAAAGCCGATCACCACCGTATGGGAAATGAAGTTGACCAGTACGCCCATGCGCGCCAATCCGAGAATGAGCTGAAACAGGCCGGTGAGAAAGGTCAGTGTCAATACCATGCTGACAAACTGCGGTGAACCCGGTGGCGCCAGATTGCTTACTGCAGCAAACACTGCAATTGAAATTGCAGTGGTAGGACCTGACACCAGGTGCCAGCTGGAGCCGAACAGAGCAGCAATGATAGCCGGCACCATGGCGGCGTAAAGTCCGTATTCGGGGGGCATGCCTGCAATGGTGGCAAAGGCTACACCCTGCGGCAGCACGATCATGGCGCCGGTGATACCGGCGATCAGGTCTGATTTGGCCGAACTACGGTTGACCATCGGCCACCAGCGCAGGAAGGGAAAAACACGAAAGAGCCAGAGTTTGCAGGAGGGGCAGTTTTCCAAGAGTGTTCCTAAATATGTTTTTAGAAATAGGCTAAATATTAATAGCGATAAAATTAGTATTTACTAATGTTTTATATGGGCGCTGATTTTACAGGGACTTATGCCTTGAATGAAATAGTTTATTATTCATTACTGTTCATATTGTTACAATTATATGTAACAATAATATAGTTATTCGGGAGATTGATGATCTTGAAGCCCTCTTCTTATAGCGCAGACAAATGGCTGGTGCTCGTTGTTAGCCTGCCTGCATCCAATGCAACCTTGCGCATGCGAATCTGGCGCGCGACAAAGGCGCTTGGATGCGCCGTGCTGCGCGATGGCGTGTATTTACTGCCAGCAGGACGTGGATTGCGCCAGGCGTTGCGTATGCACGCGGAGGAAATCAAGCAGGGAGGCGGCAATGCTTATCTGCTGAATGTGGCCAATCCCTCTGTGGAGGAAAGGACCGATTTTCAGGGTTTGTTCGACCGGAGAAATGAGTATCTCAGGCTGATGGAGCGCATCGGGGAATTCATGGCTGCACTTGGATCGCTGGATGTAGCGGCCGGAAGACGGCAGCTTAAGGTTTTATCTCGGGATTTCGAGACATTGGTGGCGCTGGATTATTTTTCGAGCGAAGGCAAGGTCGAAGCCGATGCCATGCTGGCACAGGCTGAGGCGGCATTTTTTGCCAGCCTCGCCGCTGGCGAGCCTCAATCGGGAGAGGGGGAGGTGACACGGCGAGTTTTGAATGAGTACCAGCAACGTCTTTGGGCAACGCGAAAGCATCTCTGGGTCGATCGTATGGCAAGTGCCTGGCTGATCCTCCGTTTTGTTGATCGCGAAGCCCGTTTCCTGTGGCTGGAAAAACCCGACGATTGCCCTGCGGAGGCTTTGGGTTTCGATTTTGACGGAGCCGAGTTTACCCATGTCGGCAATCGGGTGACTTTCGAGGTGTTGCTGGCAAGTTTTGCACTGGAAAAGAACCCCGCTTTGGAGAAGCTTGCGGCGCTGGTACATAACCTGGATGTGGGCGGTTTCCCGGTTGCGGAAGCTGCCGGTATCGAAATGCTGCTGGGAGGAGTCAGACAGCGATGCGTGGATGACGAGGCCCTGCTGGCGGAGGCCGCGAAGATTTTTGATGATTTATATGCGGTTTACGAAAAAGAAGGAAAGTAAATGTCTGAAAATAATGAAAATCTGTCTCATCCTGCGCCGGTATCGTTCGGAGAGGCATTCAAATACTGGCTGAAACTCGGGTTCATCAGTTTCGGCGGCCCCGCAGGGCAGATATCCATCATGCATCAGGAACTGGTGGAGAAAAAACGCTGGATATCCGAACGGCGCTTCCTGCATGCGCTCAATTTCTGCATGGTGTTGCCGGGGCCGGAGGCCCAGCAACTGGCCATCTATATCGGTTGGCTGCTGCACCGTACCTGGGGTGGCATCGTCGCCGGGACGCTGTTTGTGCTGCCCTCGCTGTTTATCCTGGCGGGATTGACTTATGTATATATGGCGTTTGGCGACGTGAAATTTGTCCAGGGCGTGTTCAACGGCATCAAGCCCGCGGTGGTGGCCATCGTGGTATTCGCTGCCTGGCGCATCGGATCGCGCGCCCTGAAGAACAATCTGTTGTGGGCGATGGCCGCACTTTCCTTCATCGCCATCTTCGCGCTGAAAATCCCGTTTCCCTACATCGTGCTGGGGGCGGGGCTGCTGGGCTTCATCGGCGGCAAGCTCATGCCGGAGAAATTCAGGGTGGGCGGCGGCCATGGTGCAAGCAACAAGCAATATGGCCCGGCGCTGATCGACGACGACACGCCGCCTCCGGATCACGTCAAATTCAGCGCGGCCCGGCTGGCCGTGTTGCTGCTGTCCTGCCTGGTGTTGTGGGGTGCTGCGATGCTGCTGCTGACCGAGCCGACCCTGCGCGACATGGGCGAGTTCTTCACCAAGGCCGCGCTGGTCACCTTTGGTGGCGCGTATGCCGTCCTGCCTTACGTCTATCAGGGCGGTGTCGAGCATTACCACTGGCTCACGGGCACCCAGATGATCGACGGCCTGGCTCTGGGCGAAACCACGCCGGGGCCGCTGATCATGGTGGTTTCCTTCGTCGGCTTCGTGGGCGCGTGGACAAAACAGATTTTTGGCCCGGATGCCCTGTTTCTGGCCGGTTTCGCCGGTGCCAGCGTGGCCACTTTCTTTACTTTTCTGCCGTCCTTCCTGTTCATTCTGGCAGGCGCGCCGCTGGTGGAATCCACCCATGGAGATCTCAAGTTCACTGCACCGCTGACCGGCATTACTGCTGCCGTAGTGGGGGTGATTCTGAACCTCGCCATCTTCTTCGGCTGGCATGTGCTATGGCCCAGAGCGACCGAAGCCGCGCCATTCAGCGGCAGCTTCGAATGGTTCTACGCCCTGATTTCCATCGCCGCCTTTATTGCGCTATGGAAATACAAGCAGGACATCATGCGCGTGATTGGTGCCTGCGCGGCGCTGGGACTGATTTATACCTTTGCGATTTGAGGAAATAACATGGAACGCACGATCAAACCTGAAATTCTGCAAGCTGAAAAAGCCGGGAAACTCATTCTCGATGTGCGTCGCGGCAGCGACCGCGACGCATCAACCGAGCAACTTGCAGGCGCCAGCTGGAAAGATCCTGAGAAACTGACGGAATGGGCCGATGAACTGCCGAAGGAGAGTGATATCGTTCTTTATTGCGTGCGCGGCGGCTCGGTATCCAACAGCGTGGTCGACGCACTGCAGGCCAGGGGGCTGAGGGCCCGCTTCATCGAGGGTGGCATCGAGGGCTGGAAGGTCGCTGGCGGCGAGGTAAGCTCCAGGTGAAATGGGTCACGCGCGAGCGCCCCAAGATCGATCGCATCGCCTGCCCCTGGCTGATCGCACGCTTTATCGACGATGCGCCCGAGTTTCTTTATGTGCCCGGCGGCGAGGTCATGAAAGTAGCCCGTGAAGCCGGTGCCACGCCTTACGATGTTCCCGGAGTGGAGCTGGGTCATCATGGCCCGGAGTGCAGCTTCGATGCCTTCGTCGTCCGATATCAACTCAGAGACCCTGCGCTGGACAAGCTTGCCCGCATCGTGCGTGCGGCCGATACCAGCTGTCCGGAACTCGCGAAAGAAGCCGCCGGACTGCTGGCGATCTCGAAGGGCTTGTCGCTCAACTTCGAAGACGACCACGAAATGCTCAGGCACGGCATGGTGATTTACGATGCGCTTTACGCCTGGTGCGCGGACACGCCGCTGAGAAAGGTGGCGAGGTTGCTTGGCCTGAAGTGATCGCGCGTCTGATTTTGCCGCCGGGGGCGAACCGGTCGGCGCTGACCCTGCTGGGAGCACGCGCCCTGCGCGCTTTTACCGACGGCTATGTGGCAGTGCTCCTGCCCGCTTACCTGCTGGCGCTGGGCATGGATGTCTGGATGGTCGGGCTGCTGAGCACGGCAACCTTGCTGGGTTCGGCTTTGGCAACGCTGGCGGTGGGCGCATGGGGACACCGTTTTCATTCCCGTCGCCTGCTGCTTGCAGCAGCCTTGCTGATGGCGGCAACCGGGGCCGGATTTGCCGGGGCTTCAAGCTTCTGGCCGCTGCTGCTGATCGCTTTTGTCGGCACCCTCAATCCCAGTTCCGGTGATGTCAGCGTGTTTTTGCCCCTTGAACATGCACGGCTGGCCGAGGCGGCACAGGGCGAAGCCCGGACTTCCCTGTTCGCGCATTACAGTCTGACCGGCGCCTTGTGTGCCGCGCTGGGGGCGCTGGCTGCTGCCGTGCCGGATGGGGTGGCGGCTTACGGAATTGACCGGCTGTCTGCATTACGCGGCATGTTTGTGTTTTATGCCGTGGTCGGGATGGCGGTCTGGCTGCTGTATCTGCGCTTGCCAGAGCCGCCATCCCATGAGCTTCCACCGCCGCCGGCGCCTCTGGGCACTTCGCGTGGCATCGTGTTGCGCCTTGCGGCCCTGTTCTCGGTTGATGCCTTTGCCGGAGGACTGGTAGTCAATTCGCTGCTGGCTTTGTGGCTGTTCGAACGCTTTGGTCTTTCGCTCTCTGCTGCCGGGGCTTTCTTTTTCTGGGCAGGCCTGCTGACTGCTGCCTCGCAACTGGTCGCACCGCTGCTGGCAAGGCGTATCGGCCTGCTCAATACCATGGTCTTCACCCATATCCCCGCCAGTATCTGCCTGATTCTGGCAGCGCTGGCACCGGGACTGCCTCTGGCGCTGGGCTTGCTGCTGATGCGTGCGGCCTTGTCCCAGATGGACGTGCCGACCCGCTCTGCATATGTAATGGCCGTGGTGACACCACCTGAACGGGCTGCCGCGGCCAGCTTTACAGCGGTGCCGCGCAGCCTTGCCTCGGCACTCAGCCCCTCGCTTGGCGGTGCTCTCTTTGCCGCCGGATGGCTGGCGGCGCCGCTGCTGGCCTGCGGCCTGCTCAAGATCGCTTACGACCTGGCACTGTGGCGTTCCTTCCGCGCGCTTGGGGACGGGGAAGTGGACAAGCGCAGCTCGCAGCCTGATAATCCGGAGCATTAACAGCATCATTCGGGGAAGCACTTGATCAAGATATTATTGCTGGCGGTTGGGGTTTGGCTGATCATTACTCTGCTGAAAAATTACGGCCGTAGCGTGGATCAGGATGAAAAGGCCGCCCCGCCTGCTGAAACAGGTGAGGACATGGTGCGCTGCGCCCAGTGCGGGGTTCACCTGCCGCGCAGCGAGGCAATCTTGTCCGGGGGCGAGTTTTTCTGCTGTGATGAACATCGCCGCCAGCATCATCCGGACTGAAGCGCCTGTTTTTCTTCCCATGAACGCTTTTCTGCTTCGCAAGCTTGATCCGCTCTGGTCCTACTTCAGACAGTACCGTTCCTTGTCTCCGGATGCCTTCTGGAAATCGCTGCATTACTTCAATCTTTACCGGCTTACGGTATCCGGCCTGTTCGTAACCGTATTCATTTTCTTTGGAGCGATGCCGGTATACGGCGAGCAACAGCCGGGAATGTTCCTGATCGTCAGCCTGCTGTACGTGCTCTTCAGTGCGCTGATGACGCTTGCAATCAGCACCCGCTGGCCAGATTTCAATTTCCAGTTGACCTTCCAGACACTGGGAGATGTGGTGTTCATCGTTCTCCTGATGCATGCCAGCGGTGGCATCAAGAGCGGGATCGGCCTGCTGCTGGTGGTGGCGCTTGCAGCCAGCAGCCTGATCTGCAAGGGGCGGCAGGCAATGTTCTATGCGGCAATGGCAAGCATCGCCGTGCTGCTGGAGCAGAGCTACCAGTTGTTCGTGCTTGGCGCGAAGGACGACTATTTTCAGGCGGCGCTCCTGAGCATGGGTTTCTTTGCCACGGCGGGCATGGGATATTTTCTTGCCCGGCAGGTGAAGGAAAGCGAGCGTCTGGTCGAACAGAAAAGCATCGATCTGGAGAATCTCTCCCAGGTCAATGCACTGGTGATTCAGGCCATGCAACATGGCGTGATGGTGGTGGATGAACTGGGGCGGGTACGCAGCCATAATGCCCAGTGTGAACGTTTGCTGGGCAATCCGCCGCGTTTCCGGCACGATCTGCGCTTATATGATTACGCGCCCGCCATAGCGGAGCGCCTGGTGCGCTGGCGTGGCGACCGGACACTCGGTTTTTCTCCGCTGCACGTCTCTGCAACCGGGAAAAAAATCGCTACCCGTTTCAGTCCGATTGATAGCGGTGCCGAGACCGGAGCAGGAGCGGTTGTCTTTATTGAAGATGTCAGCCAGCAACAGGCCCAGGCGCAACAGATCAAGCTGGCTGCACTGGGTCGTCTGACTGCCAATATCGCGCATGAAATCCGCAACCCGCTTTCCGCCATCGGTCACGCAACCCAGCTCTTGCAGGAAGAGGAGCATGACCAGACCGAAGCGCGCCTGTTGCAGATCATCCGTGACAATACCTTACGCCTCGATCGCATGGTGCAGGACGTATTGCAGCTCAACCGGCGCGACCGGGCGCAGCGCGAAACCATCAAGCTGGATGTTTTTCTGGGCGGTTTCATCGAACAATTCTGCCTGGCGGAGAAAATCCCGGTTACCGCGATTTCGCTGGAAATGGATACTTACCCCAGCATCTGTTTCGATCGTTCCCACCTGCATCAGGTGCTATGGAACCTGTGCCGGAATGCCTGGCGGCATAGCCGGCAGGATGATTCCTGCATCCGGATTTACGTTTCCGCCGCGCATCTGGACAATGTGGTGCAGATCGATGTTATCGACGATGGACCCGGTGTCGACAAGACTCTGGCGGGGCAGTTGTTCGAGCCGTTCTTCACCACTTTCAGCAGCGGCACCGGGCTGGGCTTGTACATCGCCCGTGAAATATGCGAGGCTAATAACGCCAGTCTGGATTTTATTGAGGTGGCACCAGGCGGGCAGTTCAGGATTTGTATTAAAGGGGGTCCCTGTTGAAACGTTCCAGAGCCAACGCGGCAAATTTTCTTGCCCTGATCGTGGACGACGAAGCTGATATTCTTGAGCTGCTGGAGTTGACCCTGCTGAAAATGGGATTACAGGTCGAGCGCGCTTCCACGGTGAAGGGGGCATTGCAGAAGGTGCAGGAGCATGAATTCGATCTGTGCCTGACCGATATGCGTTTGCCGGATGGCGAGGGTCTGGAAATCGTGCGCTATATCGGGGCCAACTGCCCGGATTTGCCGGTGGCGGTGATTACCGCACATGGCAGCACAGAGAACGCAGTTGCAGCATTAAAAGCCGGGGCATTTGATTATCTTTCCAAGCCGGTTGCACTCGATCAGTTGCGCGCCGTGGTCAAGTCAGCGCTCAAACTGCCCGTTGCGGCCGAGCCATCGGCCCCGGAAGGCTATGCATTACTGGGACAATCCGTTGCCATTCAGCAGGTCGGCGAGCTGATCGAAAAGCTCGCGCGCAGCCAGGCGCCGGTCTACGTCACGGGTGAATCGGGCAGCGGGAAGGAGCTTGCCGCGCGCCTGATCCACGAAAAAAGCGCGCGTCGCGACAAACCCTTCGTGCCGGTGAATTGCGGCGCGATTCCCGAGAACCTGATGGAAAGCGAGTTCTTCGGCTATCGCAAGGGGGCTTTTACCGGAGCGGATCAGGACCGGGACGGCTTCTTTCAGGCTGCCAGTGGTGGCACGCTGTTTCTCGATGAAGTGGCCGACCTGCCGTTGCCCATGCAGGTCAAGCTGTTACGTGCGATCCAGGAAAAAAAGGTGCGCAAGGTCGGTGCTACCCAGGAAGACCCAGTAGACGTACGCATCATCAGCGCCACGCACCAGAAACTGGCGGATTGCGTGACGAACGGAAGTTTTCGCCAGGATCTTTTCTACCGGCTCAATGTGATCGAACTCAAGATGCCGGCACTGCGCGAAATGAGCGATGACGTACCGCTGATCGCCGGGAGTATCCTTGTCCGGCTCTCGCGTCAGGCCGGAGGTGCGGACCCGGAATTGGCACCGGATGCGATTGAGGCGCTGCAGCGCTACGATTTTCCCGGCAACGTGCGCGAACTGGAGAATATCCTCGAACGTGCGCTGGCCTTGTGCGGAGGGAGCCGGATACACAAGGGAGATCTCTATCTGACCGGACCTGACGAGAGTGATGACCCCGCCAGCCATGAGCCGGGTGCAAAATGGCCGTTGCCGGATTATCTCGACCGGGTAGAAAAGGAGGCGTTGCAGGAGGCACTGGAAAAAACCCGTTACAACAAGACCGCCGCAGCCAAGTTGCTGGGGATTACCTTCCGTGCCTTGCGATATCGTCTGGCGCGACTGGGTATCGACTAAGCGCCTGTTTCGTCCTGTTTCAGAAGCTGTAAGTCAGCATCGACCACCACTGCCGCGATCCGCGCGGATAGTCGTCTGGATAAAGGCCATTGTGTATGCTCATCGCCGGATAGCGCACATCCTGGTCAAATACATTGCGAATCCCTGCACGCAGCGTCAGTCCCCGGGTGCTGGCAAAATTGAACAAACGGGCGGAAATGTCGGTCACGTTGTAGCCGGCTAGGGCAGGGCGCAGGTCGCCTGTTTCACGGCTCCGTTCTCCCACTTCCCGCAACCTGATACTGAAGGCCAGATCCTGGTTGAAGCGGTATTCCAGGCCGGCATTGGCCAGCCAGTGGCCAGCACCGGAAATGGGCTGGTTTGTGGTGGCGTCGCGTGTATCCAGCCAGGTCAGGTTGCCGGAAAATTTCATATTCCTGGTCAGCCAGTGTTCCCCCTCCAGTTCCATGCCCTGTGACCGGGCGCTTCTGCTATTGCTGTAGCCGATATAGTCGGGGGTATCTTCAAAGACAATCAGATTCTTGAGGCTGGAGTGAAACAGGGTGATTCCGGCACGGCTGCCATCGCCTTTGTAGATGTAGCCCAGTTCGCTGGTGGCGACGGTCTCGGGGCGGATACTGGCGGGCTGGCCGCCGTTGTGCAGCTCATAGAAGGTGGGTGCGCGGAAGGCTTCGGCATATTGGGCTTTTATAACGTGCCTGGACGCCATCTGCCAGACAGCCGCCAGCCGGGGGGTGGTGCTGTTGCCGATATCGTCGTAATGGTCGTGACGCAGTCCGGCCGTGAGGGTGAAGTACGGATTGACGCGGAATTCGTCCTGGGCGGTGAAGCTGTTGATCGTGCGTTCCATGCTGGTACGGATAAAGCTCGAGCCAATGTCGTAGTAAGGGTAATTCCAGTCCCAGCTGGCCGAGTCGATCCTGCTCTGGTTGAAACTCCAGCCCAGCAACAGGGTGTGCCTGCCATGCTCCCATGCCAAATCGGCGCCTGCGGTGAGACGATTTTCCTTGTAATCACGGCTCAGCCAGACCGGGCCGTCGATGGCCGGATCATAGCTGGCGCCCGGCGCAAGATAGAGGTGGTCGCGAATATGGGTGAAATCCTGCCAGCCGAGTTTGAATTCGGCCTGCAACGCCGGGGCGAGCTCAAGCCCCTGCTTGATTTCAAAAGCGCGGTGCCGGTGGCGGGTGACGATGCGTTTCTCGTCCGGCGGGAGAACATTGTTGATGCCGTAATGATCCCCCGCGCCATCCTCCAGCCACAGGGCTGAGAGCGTTAGCTTCCGGTAATTCAGGCCGAACAGGGCGGAACGGTAATCCAGTTTGTCGTTGACCGATCCCGGCGCATGTGACAACTCGCCAAAGCCGTCCGCATAAAGCTGATCCTGACCTGCCTTGCCGCCGCCATTGGCTTTCCAGCCGGCCAGGTTGAGGTTGTAACTGAGGCCGGTTTCCGCATTGTTGAATGACATCACCCCGCCGCCAGCCATCACCCCGGCGTTACCTGCTGCCGCGAAAAGACGCTGCCCCTGTTTGCGTGTGATCACGTTGATCACCCCCATATAGGCGGATTCGCCATATATGGCGGAACCCGGGCCGCGGATGACTTCGATACGCTCAATCTGTTCCACCGGCATGTTGAGCACCGGGTTGGCGAGGCTCATCAGCTCTGAATTCAGGGCGATGTCGTTCACCAGAATCTTGATGGCGCCGGAGGAATAGGATTTTCCCACGCCGCGAACAACGATCTGGCGTGTCCCGGTTTCATCGATGGATTGCTCGAATCCGGGCACCAGGGCCAGCGCTTCCCAAACCGTGCGTGCGCCCTGGGTCATGAGATCATCACTCTGCAGGATATTGATGGTGCCCGGCGCATAATCGACGCGCAGCCGGGTGCGTGTGGCGATGGTGGTCTGGTCGCCCAGATCGTCGAGCAGGTAGGCCGAAGTGATTTCATCAGACGCAGCAGCGTGGACGATGCCCAGGGTGAGGGCGAGGCATAGCGTGGTTTTCGTGATCATTTGGTTATTCTAGCTGGAATCGGGCTGGCAACGTGACGGAAAAATCCTACAGCACAGATTTTGCATCCCAGATTTTTTGTGCATATTCTGAAATGGTGCGGTCGCTTGAAAACTTGCCCATGCCGGCCACGTTGAGGATAGCCCTCCGCGTCCATTGATGAGGTGTGCGGTAGAGGGCGTCCACCTTTTCCTGGGCCGCGACATAGGCGGCATAGTCCGCCAGCAGCAGGTAATGATCACCACCCCGGGTCAGAGCGTGGACAATGGGCTGGAAGCGCTCGAGCTGGTCGGGTGAAAAATAGCCCGATGCAATCATATCCAGCGCATATTTCAGCTCATTGTTGCCCTGGTAATAAGCCCATGGGTTATAGCCTTCGCGCTTCACTTTGGCAACTTCTGCTGCCGTGAGGCCGAAGATGAAGATATTGTCGCTTCCCACTTCTTCCATGATCTCGATATTTGCCCCATCCAGCGTACCGATGGTGAGCGCGCCGTTGAGTGCCAGTTTCATGTTGCCGGTGCCGGAAGCTTCGGTGCCCGCGGTGGAAATCTGCTCTGACAGATCGGCGGCAGGAATGATCTCGCTGGCGGTAGAGACATCGTAATTGGGCAGGAATACCAGTTTGAGCCGTCCGCGTACTGCAGGATCATTGTTGACGATATCGGCAACGTCGTTGATAAGCTTGATGACCAGCTTGGCAAGGGCGTAACCCGGTGCGGCCTTGCCGGCGATGATCACGGTGCGCGGCACCACTTCCAGCGCTAAATTGGAACGGATTCGGTTATAAAGAGTGACGACATGCAGCACGTTGAGGAGCTGGCGCTTGTATTCGTGGATGCGTTTGACCTGCACATCGAACAGGCTGTCCGGGGAGACTTCGATCTTCAGTTTCTGCGCAATGATGGCGGCCAGTTTTTCCTTGTTGGCACGTTTTACGGCGCGGAATTCGGTCTGAAAGGCGGGGTCGTCGGCGAGCGGTACCAGTTTGCGCAGTTGCGCGAGGTCCGTGATCCAGCCCTTGCCGATGTTGCGGGTAATCAGTTGCGCCAGCCCGGGATTGGCCTGATTCAGCCACAGGCGAGGGGTGATGCCATTGGTGATGTTGGTCAGTTTGCCCGGCTGATACTGGTCGAAATCGGCAAAAATAGTGCGCTTCATCAGCTCGGAATGGATTTGCGCCACACCGTTGACGTGATGGCTGCCGACGATGGCCAGATGCGCCATGCGTACGCGGCGTCCATGGCTTTCATCGATGATGGACATGCGCCGCAAGCGCTCGGTATCTCCGGGAAAGTGATGGATCACGTCCTGCAGGAAGCGGTGGTTGATTTCATAAATGATCTGCAGATGACGTGGCAACACGGACTCGAACAGTGCTACCGGCCAGGTTTCCAGCGCTTCCGGCATGAGGGTGTGGTTGGTATAGGCGAAGGTCCGGGTGGTGATGCTCCATGCCTGCTCCCAGTCCAGCCTGTGGGTATCGATCAGCAGGCGCATCAGTTCGGGAATGGCGATGGAAGGGTGGGTATCGTTGAGCTGGACGGCCACTTTGTCCGGCAGTTCTTCGAAGGCTTCGTGATGCTTGAGGTAGCGGTAGAGGATGTCCTGCAACGATGCGCTGACGAAGAAATACTGCTGTTTCAGGCGCAGTTCGCGTCCCATTGCGGTGGTGTCGTCAGGGTAAAGGACCTTGGAAAGGTTTTCCGACTCGTTCTTGTCCTCTACCGCCTTGATGTAATTTCCCTCGTTGAAGTATTTGAGGTCGAAATCGCGCGAGGCCTTGGCCGACCATAGCCTCATGTTGTTGACTGTTTTCAGGCCGAATCCAGGAATGGGCGTGTCGTAGGCCATCGCCATGACCTCGTCTGTATTGACCCAGTGGTGACAGGTCCTGCCGCTTTCGTCACTGTATTCAACAACCTTTCCTCCGAATTTGACCGGATAGAGCACTTCAGGTCGGGGAAACTCCCATGGGTTGCCGTAGCGCAGCCAGTTGTCCGGGTGCTCCACTTGCCAGCCGCTTTCGATTTTCTGGTTGAACATGCCATATTCGTAGCGGATACCCATGCCGTAGCCGGGCAGGCCGATGGTCGCCATGGAGTCGAGGAAACAGGCAGCCAGCCGCCCTAGCCCGCCATTGCCCAGTGCGGCGTCGAATTCCAGCTCCTGCACCTTGTCCATCTGGATACCTGCATCGATACAGGCCTGACGGACTTCATCTATAAAACCGATATTGAGTATGCTGTTCATCAGGCTGCGCCCGATAAGGAATTCCATCGACAGGTAGTAGACGCGCTTGGCGTCATGCTGGTAATAGCGCCGCATGGTTTCCATCCAGCGTTCGATCAGCCGGTCTCGCACTACATTGGCAAGTGTAAAGAACCAGTCGCGGTCGGTGGCGGTGATCGGGTCCTTGCCGATGGAGAAAATGAGGTGGTTGGTTAGGGATTGCTTGACCGAATTCAGGCTGAGATTCAGCGGGGCATGTTCGTCGCGGGACTGGGGCTTTTTGGGCACGGCGCATCTCCTTGTGAGCGATATGCCAGCATAGCGTTTTGGTGATTTTGGGTAAAGGGTGAAGGGGCCGGCCATCCCCTTCACTTTACGCCAGTACGATGCCGAGGTAAGTCGCGTAGAGCGCGCCATTGAGCGCCAGATGCCACACCCTGAGCTGGCCGCGTGAGGACATCCAGCGCAGCCAGCTTGCGGCGATCAGGGTGATGACGATGCCGGCCAGCACTTCGCGCTGTGGCGTCCACGGGGTCAGCATGATGCCGATGGCGGGCAGCAACGTGCCCTGGAACACCATGGCGCCGGTGATGTTGCCGAAGGCCAGCGTATCCTTGTGGCGGCGGATCCACAAAATGCTGTTGACCTTCTCCGGTAGCTCGGTGGCGATCGGGATGATCAGCAGCGACAGCAGCAGGGGAGAAATGCCCAGAATCTGCGAAGCGCCATCCACGCCATGAATAAAGCCCTTGGCGCCTGCCACCAGCAGGCCCAGGCCGAGCAGCAACTGGAGCAGGATCATCACCATGTTTTCCGGCAGGCCGAGTTTGCACAGCATCATCGTGCCTTCTGCTTCCGTGCCGTGGCCCTCGTTCACCAGTTTGGCGGAGGCGCGCAGCGTGAGCATGATGTAAAAGAAATAGATCATCACCATGCCGAATGCCAGCAAAGCACGGAACAGCGGCGTGTCGTGCGGCACGAACAGGGCGATGGCGGAAAGTGAAAAGGACGCGAGGAAAAAATTGAGGTCGCGCGTCAGGCCGCTATGTTCCGGCGTGAGGTGGCCTTGCCAGCCGCGCTTTTTCAGCACGGCCACGGCCATCAGGGAAATAGAGAGAGTGGATAGCATCAGGGGCGCGCCAAGAATCGCGCCGACACCGATCTCCTCATTGACGTGGGTGTTGGTGGTGCCGGCGAAAATCGCCAGCAGCGGCACCAGGGTTTCAGGCAGGGCAGTCCCGACTGCAGCGAACAGCGAGCCGGTGACACCTTCGGAAATTTTCAGTTTTTCGCCCAGATGCTCGAGTGCATTGGTAAAGACCTCCGCAGCGACCAGGATGATGATGAGCATGAGAAAAAGTTCGGCGAAAATCATGGGAAGATCCGGGCGGAGGAAAGACTGCAATTATAACATCGCCCCGCTGCGGTTATAATGGCTGCCGTCGCGATGACAACAATCAACAGAGGGTACAGCCGTGGAAATTGACCAGTCAGGATTCCTGAAAGGGGTGCGTTTCATCCCGTCTCCCAATTTCGATGAACGGCCGCCGGAGGAGCCGGTCAGCCTGCTGGTAATCCACAACATCAGCCTGCCTCCGCGTGAATATGGCGGGGATGGCGTGATCGAATTTTTCACCAACCGGCTCGACCCGAATACACACGATTATTACCGCGCGATTGCGGACCTGAAGGTGTCCAGTCATTTTTTCATCCGCCGCGACGGAGAAATCATCCAGTTCGTGAACTGCAACCTGCGTGCCTGGCACGCGGGCATTTCAAGGTGGAAGGAGCGCGAGCGCTGCAACGACTTCTCCATCGGCATCGAACTGGAAGGCAGCGATTTCGACGCCTATACCGACGTGCAATACGAAAAACTGGTGGAACTGACGCAGGCGCTGAAAAAATCCTATCCCATTGAGGACATTACCGGCCACCACAACATCGCCCCGGATCGCAAGACGGACCCCGGGCCAATGTTCGACTGGGACAAATATCTGGTTAGCGTTTCTCGTCCAGCTTGAGCCACAGCACCATTGCGGCCAGGACCAGGGTGATGCCGTTTCCGATGATGATCGGCGTGCTTGCAATGATCAGGCCGTAGGTCAGCCATAGTGCCACGCCGAGCGTGAACAGGGCGTACATGGGCAGGGAGATGCCTGACATGTCGCGTGTGCGCCAAGACTTCCACGCCTGCGGCACGAAGGCGATGGTGGTAAGGATGGCGGCCGGGTAGCCGACCAGTTCGCTCAGCTCGGGTGTCAATCGAAGACGACGGTCTTGTTGGCATACACCAGCACGCGGTTCTCGATGTGCCAGCGCACGGCGCGCGAGAGCACGATCTTTTCCAGGTCCGCACCTTTCTGAAGCAGGTCTTCCAGTGCATCGCGGTGTGAGATGCGCGCCACGTCCTGCTCGATGATCGGGCCGTCGTCCAGCGTTTCGGTGACGTAATGGCTGGTTGCCCCGATCAGCTTCACCCCCCGCTCGAATGCCCGGTGATAGGGTTTGGCGCCGTGGAAGGCGGGCAGGAAGGAGTGGTGGATGTTGATGATGCGGTTGGGGTAATGGCGGATGAAGTCGGACGACAGTACCTGCATGTAGCGCGCCAGCACGACCAGTTCCACATGGTGGTGACGCAGCAGTGCGAGCTGGGTTTTTTCGGCCTCCGCCTTGGCATCCTTGACCACTTCGATGTGCTGGAAAGGGATGCGGTAGGCATCGGCCAGCCATTTGTTATCAGGGTGATTGCTGAGAATGAGCGGAATTTCGCAGTGCAGTTCGCCGGCCTGATGGCGGTAAAGCAGGTCTGCCAGGCAGTGATCGTAGCGCGAGACGAAGATCGCCACTTTCGGGCGGTGGCTGGAAAGGGCCAGGCGCCACTGCATTTCGAACTGGGCGGCGATGGGGGCGAACAGCCGCTCGAAATCGGAAATTTCCAGATTGAATTCTTCCAGATCCCACTCCACCCGCATCAGAAACAGCTTGTTCTCGCTGTCCTGATGCTGGTCGGCATGCAGGATGTTGGCGTTATGGCGGAAAAGAAATTCGGCGATGGTCGCCACCAGGCCTTTGCGGTCGGGGCAACTGATGAGCAGGGTCGCAGTGTTTTTCATGTCTGGTGGTCGTTGATTCGGATCAATATCCAAATTATAGAGGCTTTGAGCGCATATGTGAGGATTTGAAGAAAGGGCTTGGCCTGTTCAGCCTTCAAATAAGGCAGTATAAATACAGGATAATGAACTCCTGTATTTCTGAAAGTGGCGTAAAATTCCGCCGATAAAATTTGAATCATTTCAAAATTTGCCCAATTCAGGCTGGAGAAAAAATCATGAAGCACTGGAATACCCGATACCCGAACCGTTTCGATCTGGAATCGGATGCGGACTACAAAAGATGGCGCGACGAAAAACTGGCAGCCTACCCAGGAAACGTTGGTGATCTGGTCGTCGAGCTGGGCGACATGACGGCGATTACCAGCGCCGAAAAAAACAAAATCAAGGAGCTGGTGGAGCTGGCCAATATGTGCGTGTATACAGCCGGGTCTGCCGACCTGAGCATGGACTCCCTGGCGGCGCTGGGCAGGCAACTGGGCGTAAGCCATACGGACAAATCCAGCCGCCACAACAATTCTGACGAACTGACCGATTCCGGCATCCTGAACCGTGCCATCCCGTTCACGACCCGGCACGTCCGCTGGCACACCGATGCGACTTATTATGGCTCTGACAAGACCATCCAGGCGCTGTTCCTGCTGTGCAAGCAGCCGGCTGTCGAAGGCGGGAGCAACAAGGTTCTCGACCAGGAGATACTGTACATCCTGCTGCGCGACAAGGATCCGGAAGCGCTAGGCGTTTTGATGAACAGGGAGTGCTTCAAGTTCAAAAATCCGAAAACGGGCGAGATTGTCGAAAACCTGGGCGGAAAAGTATTCTGGACAAATCCCGAAGGCCATCTGTGCCATCGTTTTTCATTCAGGAAAACTGACATGGCATGGTCGGATGATGCGGATGTTGTCGCCGCCAGGAATGTGCTGGAATCCTTTCTGTTAAATGATCCTGAACATGTGATCGAAGGGCGTCTGGAGTCCGGCCTGGGCCTGATTTCGAACAATGTGCTCCATACCCGCGAAACCCTGGTGGATAGCGACGATGCAGCAAAGAAACGCCTGCTTTTCAGAACCCGCTTCTACGACCGGGTAAACGCCTGCTAGAAAAGCCGCATGTAGTCCTTGTCCCGCTTGTTTCGCAGTGCCCTGATGTTGCGAGCAGGGATAAGTGCTACCTGAAATCTGCCAGAGTGCCTGATCAAGGGCCTCTGGTGCCATTAATAATCGTCATTTGGTTAAGGGTTTGCAATATATCGAGCCCGACCCCCTTTTATGGCGGTGCTGATCCCGCGAGGTGATGTGATAAAGCGCTTCGGCAAAGGAGAACCGCTTATCCTGCGAGGCGCTAAAGCTGGGTGCTGCGGGTCGTGTTACGACCGGCATTCTTTGCCTGATAAAGCATGTTGTCGGCTGCTTCGGAGAGCATGTCCGCTGTCAGTGAAGGTGAAGGAATGGCTGTTGCGATGCCAATGCTGACGCTTACATGAGGTGCCGCTGCAGAAAAAGCATGGGGTATCTGTAGCGCCGCGACGGTAGCCTGAATCGACTCTGCCATACGCTGGGCGCCTTCCTCAGGCGTATTGACCAGGATAGCGGCAAACTCCTCGCCGCCATAACGCGCCAGGAGATCGCCGGGTCGTTGCACACAGCCGTTTAGCGCCTTGGCAATGCGTATCAGGCACGCGTCGCCCGCGCCGTGGCCGTAGTTGTCGTTGAACTGCTTGAACATGTCGATATCGATCATGACAAATGAGATCGGCAGTCCGTCGCGCAAACTCCGCGCCCATTCTTGCTTGCGTGTCTGATCGAAAGCCCGGCGATTGGGAACTTCGGTCAGCGCGTCCATCGATGCCAGGTTCTCCAGAATGTCGCCGTTCCGTTTCAGCTTCATGTGTACGCCGACGCGGGCCTTGACCACGGCGCTGTTGAATGGCTTCGCAATATAGTCGACCGCACCCAGCGCAAAGCCCATGGCTTCGTTTTCAACTTCGCCCATGGCGGTGATGAAAATGACTGGAATGGTCTGTGTTGCCGCCGTCGCTTTGAGTCGTCGGCAAACCTCGTAGCCATCGATGCCGGGCATCACGATATCGAGCAGAATCAATTCGGGTTTGCCCGTCATGGCAGCTTTGAGCGCCTGCTCGCCATCGGTGGCGACCATGATCTTGTAATCTGACTTGAGCAAAGCGTTGAGCAGGTTGATGTTGATGCGTTCGTCATCAACAATCAGGATTCGTGGCCGGTCTTCCGGTGCGGCAACATGGTTCATGCATGAACTCCTAATTCTTCTTTTAATCGGGCCAGGGTTTGGCTTGCGCTGTCGAAATCGAAAGTGGTCAATTGCTTGACCAGTTCATTGGTCAGCGGCTGTGCGATGTTCCCCAGTCGCTTGCGCAAGGCCAGCGCCGCGATTTCGGCATCGGGATCCATGTCCTGCAGCAGAATTTTCAGCTGATTCAGCATCATCTGCAATTCCTGCGGATCAAGGGCCTCCGCTGCGGTTTCTGCAACTGGGCTGGCGATTTCCTGCTGCTCCAGCCAGGTCAGGCTGCTGATGACCATATTCAGAGCATCGTCGAGATTGTCGAGCAGACGTCGATAGGTCGCCGTGGACTGGTTTCTCAGTGCTGCATCCAGAGCAATCGCTGCGGATTGCACCGCCTTGGCGCCAATAGTGCCGGATACGCCCTTGAGCGTGTGTGCAATTCTTTGTGCCAAAAAAATGTCTTTTGTTTGCAGGGCGCCAAGAATGGCTTGCGCATCGCCATGATGATCGCGCAGGAAGTTCATCAGAATCTTGTGCAGCAATGCGGTATCGCCGCCCGTGCGCTTGAGTGCCATCGGAATATCGATGCCCGGCAAATCGTCTGGCAAAACGAAGCTTGGCTGCGTGTGCACCCGACCGGCGGTGGCAAACGTGCGCGTCACGCCTTCTGGCAGCGCACGCTGACCCGGTGAAATCCAGGTTGTCAGCGCCGCGAACAAAAGTTCCGGGTCGATCGGTTTGGCGATGTGGTCATTCATGCCCGCAAGCAGGCATTTTTCGCGGTCGCCGGTCATTGCGTTGGCGGTCATGGCGATGATGGGTAAGTCAGCATGCTGCGGGTTTTCCCGAATGATTCTGGTTGCCTCGAATCCGCCCATAACCGGCATGTGGATATCCATCAGCACAGCGTCGAAATTTTCTCGTTCCAGAAGTTCGATTGCCTCCTGGCCGTTATGCGCGACGGTGACCGCGAGCCCGGCCAGCAACAGCAGTTCCTGAGCCAGCTGGCGATTGATTTCATTGTCTTCGACCAGCAGCACATGCGCGTTCAGAATGTCGTGCAGCGTCCTGATTCCCCACGCATCGGCAGTATGGCCGTCGGGGTCGTTGGGGGTGTGGAACACACCCACAATGGAGTCCACCAGCATGGAGGGTGTGACGGGTTTGATCAGGAAACCGTCCAGGCCGATATTCGACGCCTGCTCCATGATCATTTCCCGGCCATACGCCGTGACCATGATCACAGTGGGTATTGCGGCCAGCCTGGGATGCGTTTTGATGAGTTTTGATGTTTCCAGGCCGTCCAGGCCAGGCATGTTCCAGTCCATCAATACCAGCTGATAGGGGTCGTCCTCCGGGGCGTGCTCCAGCGCGAATAGCGCGGCCTGACCTGAATCGACACAGGTCACCCGGCAGGAGAATGGAAGCAGCATCGCTTCGAGCACCTGGCGGGCGCTATCGACATCATCCACCACGAGCACCTTGAGCCGGTTCAGCTCCGGCGGCAACTGATGGCGTTCGGGCACGCTGCCTTCTTTGGTGCGACCGAACCGGGCATTGAAAATAAAGGTCGTGCCGATGCCGGGTTCGCTTGTCAATCGAATCGCCCCCCCCATCAGCTCTACCAGATGCTTGCTGATCACCAGGCCCAGGCCGGTGCCGCCGTACTTGCGCGTGGTCGAGGTATCGGCCTGCGAGAAAGACTGGAACATGCTGGCGCACTGTTCTGCTGTCATGCCTATACCGGTATCCTGAACCCGGAACTCCAGTTCGACCAGAGCATCGCTGATTTGAAGTGGGCTTACGTTTACCCGGACTTCTCCGCGCTCGGTAAACTTGACGGCGTTGCCCACCAGATTGAGCAACACCTGTCCCAGACGCAAGGGGTCGCCTACCAGGCGGTTGATCGCAAGATCCTCCGGCAGGTGGAACAAAAGTTCCAGGCCTTTTTCATGCGCCTTGGCCGCTGTGAATCCGGCCAGGTTGTCCAGCACGTTGTCGAGCTCGAACGGGATGGCTTCCATCTTGAGCATCCCGGCTTCAATCTTGGAAAAGTCGAGGATATCGTTGATGACCCCAAGCAGGGACTGGCCGGCACGGTACACCTTTTCTACATAGTCGCGCTGGCGCGGTTGCAGGTCGGTAGCAAGGCATAGGCGCGACATGCCGATCACGGCGTTCATGGGCGTGCGGATCTCGTGGCTCATGTTGGCCAGAAAACCGCTCTTTGCCTGGGTGGCTGCATCGGCCTGCTCGCGCGCCGCTTTCAGGTCAAGGTTTTGCTCCCGGACTTTTTCCATGGCGAGTTTGCGGTTGTGGTCGAAGGTCACGGCGATGGCGAAAAGAATCATCACCAGACCAACGACGCAGATGGTGGTGAACAGGCCGGCAAGTTCCAGATTGTAGGATTGAGGAAACGTGTAACCCAGCATCCCGGCCATGCCATATGCCAGGGCGATCGCGCAGCAGAGGATGAACCAGCCCAGCGTATCCCGGCCAAGCCCCAATAGCAGCACGCCCGACACCGGAATCAGGGTGAACCAGGGGGTTACCGGCGAATGCAGTCCACCGGTAAAAAAACTGCAACCCAATACCGCCACCAGCGCACTATTGGCCAGATACAGATTTGCGCTCAGCCGAAAGTTTCCCGTGGCGCGAAACAGGAACAGGATGGCAATGTGAAGGACAAAACACGCCAGCATCAGGAATGCCCCGATTACGAAACCGATCGCCAGGGAAGTCAGGACATACAATATGGCGAAGGCAGAGGTAATCAGTCCTACATGGATCAGCAAGCTGTCAGCGGAAGCCTGATGCTCGTCCTGTTCTGCGCGAGCCGGTGTAAACCAGGCGACCAGACGCCCCATCAGGTTTGGCGAAGTTCTATCGTGCAACACTACACTAACAGTGTCCATAGCCGTTCCTCACAACGATGTTTCACGCAAAATCGAAGCCGGAATTACGCTCGGGGTTTTGCGGTTTGTCGCCCCCGAAGTGGAGCCAGTGGCGCACTTCCTCGACGACGGATTCGCCAACATAAGCCGCCGCTTCTTCCACCAGAAGTTTGTAATCATCCGGCTGCAAGATGCCAAACAACTCTTTCAGATGGAATTCCTTGAGCAAGGTCGCCAGCACCGTGTGTACCTCGGCAGGGGTGATGTCCAGGGTGAAGACTTTCTCGCAATAGATGGGGTCAATATGGTTGGGACTGGTTTCATTGAACAGATTGATGAAGCGATCCAGCATTGGCGCGGACGCATTGGACAAAAAATGGGTCATCAGGGCGTTGAGAACGATTTCACCCCGCTCCCGGAAGCGGAAGTGGGGGATGGCAGCCAGTTCCGCCCGGCCAAGCCGGTCGGCGGATAGCGCCTGCTCCAGCCTGGCCGTGAAATCCCGGTAGTTATTGAGAATGAAGGACATGCCCCAGCCGCATGGTGTGGTCCAGCATGCGGCGTCACCTGCAAAAATCACCCGTTCACGCGCCAGCTCCTGCGATACGCTGGCCGAAGGATACCAGCCATACTTGATCTCCTTGACCGCCATGCCGTGGAAGGCGGAGGTCGAGGCCTCTTCCCGGATGATGCGGTTGTAGACCGGTTCCATGAACTCGCGCGTCATGATTTCCCGGCGCAAGTAAAGAATCAGCGAAAACGAAGTCCGCTCGTCCAGAATCTCGTATTCGAACAGCGGCCGTCCCTGCTGCAGGGAGGTATCGGCGCTCGCCGTGGTGTCGGCAAATGTCTGCCACAACATGTAGTCGCCCACCTGCATCCCGTCAAGGCCATTGGGATGGTCGCCAATGGCGCCGTACACCGACCACCAGTAGTAGCTTGCGCGGCTGATGCCATACTGCCTGGCGATCATGGAGTTGTAACCGGTGCAATCGATCAGCAGGCGTGCCGCGAATTTGCCTCGCGCCGTATCAACAAGCACCCCGTCCGCATCGACCTGGTGTGAACGGTACTCGCACTGATCCAGCACTTCGGAGCCGTTGACGCGGATGGTATCGACCCAGTGCGGCAGCAGGCGTTTTTCGTCAACGTAGGGATAGCGTGGAAATTGCCGGGCATTCCACTGCGCCTTGCCTCCCGAATAGGTGTTGGCAAGAAAGCGTGTCACGCCGCCATAGGTGAAGGGTCGAACAGAGTCGTCCACCACGTCGAGTGGCACAAACCAACTGCGGTTGGTGTTGCCTGCGATCCCTTTTTCAACCACCAGCACGCGCCGCGTGAGGGATAGTTCCGAAGCGATGGCCAGCCCTGCGGGGCCGCCACCGATGATGATTGCATCGTATTGCATACGGATTTCTCGCTGAGGTGTGCTATGCGTTATGCGTTTTCGTGACAGTATGCCATAGAGTGCCGAGAACAGAACAGACAGACAAAGATTGCCAGAAATACCTGCTTTGCCTGCTCGGGCTCTGTAGCGGCGCCCGCTTTTTTTGCAACGAGGGCCACGCTTGTCAAACCGCTCCAGTCTTCGGTCGAATCGGGCATCAAGTCGCGATTTTCCATGGCGGGTTTTGAAGAGGTCGGCCTGCTTGTTGAATGGCAGAGCGGACAGGCAACTGGCGACAGAACAGCTTTCGTGATAATGCCGATTGCTTATGAAAATTAAGTTGCATTTTGTCAACTCGCTAACTAGAATTAGTGGAATCATGCACGGCCGAACACAATATGTTGTGTATATCTCATGGGATATGTTGTGGATAAGAGTCGGATAAACTGTTCATAAAATGAACAAAAACAAGGAGGATTCAACCCCATGCAACTGGCTACCGATACTGTCTCCCATAGCGCTTTCCCTGGTTCGGATTTTGGCGCTCAATCTGCAGCACCTGCTGCCGAAGCTTCTTACGCCGATTACAAGATCATCCGTCGTAATGGCAGCGTGGTTCCCTTCGAGCCGGCTAAAATCGCTATCGCCATGACCAAGGCTTTCATCGCCGTCAATGGCGGTCAGGCGGCAGCTTCGGCGCGGATTCGCGAGCAGGTGGAAGCGTTGACCAATGCAGTGGTGAATGCGCTGATGCGCCGCCAGCCGCATGGCGGCACCTTCCATATCGAAGATATTCAGGATCAGGTGGAACTCTCCCTGATGCGCTCCGGCGAGCATGACGTGGCACGCGCCTATGTGCTGTACCGCGAGAAGCGCTCCCAGGAACGCGCCCAGGCCAAGGCAATGGCGCCGGCAAGTGCCGAAGCGATGCTGCATGCGATTGAAAACGGTGTGCGCGTGCCGCTTGATGAGGCGAAACTGGCCACTCTGGTGGAATCGGCCTGCACCGGCCTGGGTGAGCAGGTGAGTGCCAAAGCCATCATCGAGCCGACGCTGCGCGATCTGTATGACGGCGTGCCGATGGATGAAGTGCGCAAGTCCGTTATTCTTTCCGCTCGTTCCCTGATCGAAAAAGATCCTGCCTATTCCTTTGTTACCGCACGCCTGCTGCTGAATACCGTGCGCCATGAAGTGCTGGGCGAGGAAGTGGCACAGGCCGATATGGCAACCCGCTACGCAGAATACTTCCCGGAATTCATCAAGAAGGGCATTGCCGCAGAACTGCTGGACGAGAAGCTGATGCAGTTTGATCTGCCGCGTCTGGGCGCTGCACTTAAGGTCGAGCGTGATGAGCAGTTCGGCTACCTCGGCCTGCAAACTCTTTACGACCGCTATTTCCTGCATATTGAAGACCGCCGCATCGAGCTGCCACAAGCTTTCTTCATGCGTGTGGCGATGGGCCTGTCCCTCAACGAGATCGACCGCGAAGCACGTGCCATCGAGTTCTACAACGTGCTTTCGAGCTTTGATTTCATGAGCTCGACACCCACGCTGTTCAATTCCGGTACGCGCCACAGCCAGCTTTCCTCCTGCTACCTGACCACCGTTTCCGACGACCTCGACGGCATCTATCAGGCGATCAAGGAAAACGCCATGCTGCAGAAGTTTGCCGGCGGCCTGGGCAACGACTGGACCAATGTGCGCGCCCTCGGCGCCCGTATCAAGGGCACCAACGGCAAATCGCAGGGCGTGATTCCCTTCCTCAAGGTGGTCAACGACACCGCCGTGGCGGTGAACCAGGGCGGCAAGCGCAAGGGCGCGGTGTGCGCCTACCTGGAAACCTGGCACCTGGACATGGAAGAGTTCCTCGAGCTGCGCAAGAACACCGGCGACGACCGCCGTCGCACGCACGACATGAACACCTCCAACTGGATCCCCGACCTGTTCATGAAGCGCGTGATGGAAAACAAGGACTGGACGCTGTTCTCGCCCAACGACGTGCCCGACCTGCACGACCGCTTCGGCATGGATTTCGAGACTGCTTACACCGCCTATGAAGACAAGGCCGCACGTGGCGAGATCAAGCTGTTCAAGAAGATGCCCGCGGTGCAGCTGTGGCGCAAGATGCTCTCCATGCTGTTCGAAACCGGCCATCCCTGGATCACTTTCAAGGATCCGTGCAATGTGCGTTCTCCGCAGCAGCATGTCGGCGTAGTGCACAGCTCCAACCTGTGTACCGAGATCACGCTCAATACCAACGATCACGAAATTGCGGTGTGCAACCTGGGCTCGGTCAATCTGGTGAACCACTTGAAAGATGGTCAACTGGATCACGACAAGCTCAAGCGCACCATCAGCACTGCCATGCGCATGCTGGACAACGTGGTGGACGTCAATTTCTATACCGTGGGCAAGGCGCGCAACGCCAACCTCAAGCATCGCCCGGTGGGCATGGGTATCATGGGCTTCCAGGACTGCCTGTTGAACATGCGCATTCCCTACGCTTCGGAAGCCGCAGTGGAATTCGCCGACCGCTCCATGGAAGCGGTGGCTTATTACGCTTACTCGGCATCCAGCGAACTGGCCCAGGAACGCGGCCGCTACAGCAGCTTCACCGGCAGCCTGTGGGACAAGGGTGTCCTGCCGCACGACAGCAACAAGCTGCTGGGCGAACAACGCGGCGGTTACCTGGAAGTGGACCAGTCTGCCGCCATGGACTGGGACAAGCTGCGTACCCGCATCAAGAAGCACGGCATGCGTAACTCCAACTGCCTGGCGATTGCGCCGACGGCCACCATCGCCAATATCGTCGGCGTGTCGGCCTCGATCGAACCGACCTACCAGAACATTTACGTGAAATCCAACCTCTCGGGCGAATTCACCGTCGCCAACCAGTATCTGGTGCGCGACCTGAAGCAGCTGGGCATGTGGGACGAGGTGATGATTGGCGATCTGAAATACTTCGACGGTTCACTGTCCAAGATCGACCGCGTGCCTGCGGAACTGCGCCAGCTCTACGCCACCGCCTTCGAGGTGGAGCCGAAATGGCTGGTGGAGGCCGCATCGCGCCGTCAGAAGTGGATCGACCAGGCGCAGAGCCTGAATATCTACATGGCCGGCGCTTCCGGCAAGACGCTCGACGAAACCTACAAGCTGGCCTGGCTGCGCGGCCTCAAGACGACCTATTACCTGCGCACCCTGGGTGCCACCAGCGCCGAGAAATCCACCGGCAAGGGCGGCGAACTCAATGCCGTGCCAGTGAGCGGTGGCATGAGCGCCGCCAATCTGCCCGAGCCGGAAATTGTCGGCAAGGCTTGCACCATGCGTCCGGGTGATGATGGTTTCGAAGAATGCGAAGCCTGCCAATAAGAATGAATGGAGGAGAAAAATACGATGCTGAATTTTGAAGAAGACTACACGCCTGACCTGTTCGCGCAACCCGCGCGTTTTGGCGACGCACCGCCTGCGCCCTCGGCTCAGGAAGTGCATTCCAGCGCTCTGACCGGCATCAACAACCTGCGCCGCGTGCGCGTCGAGGACAAGCGCGTGATCAACGGCGGCGCCGACGTGAACCAGCTGGTGCCGTTCAAGTACAAGTGGGCGTGGGAAAAATATCTTGCCGGCTGCGCCAACCACTGGATGCCGCAGGAAGTGAACATGAGCCGCGATATCGCGACCTGGAAAGACCCCAACGGTCTGACTGCGGACGAGCGCCTGATCGTCAAGCGCAATCTGGGTTTCTTCGTCACTGCCGACTCCCTGGCCGCCAACAATATCGTGCTCGGCACCTATCGTCACATCACCGCGCCGGAATGCCGCCAGTACCTGCTGCGCCAAGCCTTCGAGGAAGCGATCCACACCCACGCCTACCAGTACATCGTGGAAAGCCTGGGGCTGGACGAGGGCGAGATCTTCAACATGTATCACGAGATCCCGTCCATCCGCGACAAGGACGAGTTCCTGATCCCCTTCATCGACACCCTGACCAATCCGGAATTCAAGACCGGTACACCAGAGAATGACCAGAAACTGCTCAAGTCCCTGATCGTCTTTGCCTGCATCATGGAAGGCATCTTCTTCTATGTCGGCTTTGTGCAGATCCTCGCGCTGGGCCGTCAGAACAAGATGACCGGCGCCGCCGAGCAGTACCAGTACATCCTGCGCGACGAATCCATGCACCTCAATTTCGGTGTGGACCTGATCAACACCATCAAGCTGGAAAATCCCGGCCTGTGGACCGCTGAATTCCGCAATGAAATTACCGGCCTGATTCGCAAGGGCGTGGAGCTGGAATACCGCTACGCCGAGGACACCATGCCGCGCGGCGTGCTGGGCCTGAATGCGGCCCAGTTCAAGGAATATCTGCGCTTCATCGCCAACCGCCGCTGCCAGCAGATCGGGCTGGACGAGCAGTACGCCGGTGCGACCAACCCGTTCCCGTGGATGAGCGAGATGATCGATCTGAAAAAAGAGAAAAATTTCTTCGAAACGCGCGTGACCGAATATCAGACCGGAGGGGCTTTGAGCTGGGACTGAATATTGCAGAAATGTTCCTCTGGCGGGCAGTTTTTGGGTAGTATTGCGTCTATTCAATCAGGCCAAGCTGATTCGGTAAGTGTCTGATTATTGTGAATTATGCGTTTGGCAATGGGTGTTTTTCTGGCGTTTCCTTCAACTAATCAAGGAGCTGGGGATGGACGTAATGACAATGTCCCGGGAGCAGTGGGAAAAGATTTTCGATCGCTGGTACCGGCATGTTTTCAACATGGGTGTGTACGATGCGGGAGGGCCCTCAATCGAGATGATTGAGCATTGTTTCGGACTGGGGATATCCCCAGCTGAGGCTGTCCAATGGTTGAAGCGACAGGATTTGGCAAAATGCAGTGAAGGGTAGGTAAAAAGCGCAGCTTTCTGCGTTTTTTTGCTGTCACGTATGGCTTTATTACCGGGGCCTTGCGCACTACCGGCCTTTCCTGAATGGCGGGGTGCTTTCCGTTCTTGAAAACTGATCGAGGAGCTGCCTCATGAGCGCTCTTACGCCAAATGTGGTTGGGATTTTAAGTCTGCGTCGCTGGCTGCGGGAGGGCTGGCAGGTTTTTGTGCAGGCGAAGGGTTTGAGTGCTGCCTACGCGGGCATCTTCGCGCTGCTGGGTTTTATTCAGTTCTTTGCCGTGATTGTGGCCGGGTTGACGCCGCTGGTAGTGGCGCTGGCGGGGGGGTTCATGTTGCTGGGGCCGGCTTTGTTGTGTGGCTTTTTCAATGTGGCCGATCATCTGGAGCGTCGAGAACACGTGAGCCTGGGGCATTTTTTTGCCGGGTTTGGTCTGGTCCCGCCAGCGCTATGGGTGGTGGCGCTGATCGAGATGTTTCTGTTCCTGATCTGGCTGACGGATGCAGGCGTGGTTTACGGTCTCTATTTTGGCGTGACGCGCGAAATGGGTTTGCCCGAATTTCTTGCTGGCCTGGCCGGGGAGGGCGATACCTGGTCTTATCTCTTCTTTAGCGGTCTGATGGGCACACTGCTGGCCTTCATCATCTACACCACTTCCGCCTTTGCCGTTCCATTGCTATATTACCGGCGCGCAAATCTGGCGGGTGCAGTGAGCGCGAGCGTGCGGGCCATATTTTCAAATTTCCCTGCAATGCTGGGCTGGGGGGTGGTCCTGTCGGTGGCGATGTTTACGGTGATACTGTTCTTGTTGCCGATGTTTCCGGTGGTATTTCCGGTGCTGGCTTATGCCAGCAGGCAAGCCTACCGCGAAATCTTTCCTGTTTAGTCGGGCATCCCCGGTTCGCCGCCCTTGTCCGTCATCAGGAAATACATTCCCACTCCAGCCAGTACCATCCAGAGTACCATGGCCCAAACGCCAAGGTTTTCCGATAAAGGACCCATGAAAAGCAGAGAGGCGAGGGCCAGGGCCAGCAGGCCGTTGCCGATCCAGAAGCGGGGGCCGTGTTTGACTTCATTCATTTGGAAAACCTTGTGTGTGGTTAGTCGGGATTGAAGCGTTCATCTTCATTTCAGTAAGCGAACCGGTTCCTTAATTCTTCCAGATTCAGTTCGTGCAGGATATGTTCGAGTCGCTCCCGCGCGTTTTTCCTCGGTTCGCCAGTATAGCTGGCAATGATCAGCTCATTTTTCATGGAATGCTCCCAGCCGACCAGTTCGGTCACAGTCACCTTGTAGCCGTGCGACTCAAGCAGCAGGCAGCGCAGTACATTGGTGATCACGCTGCCGAATTCTCGGGTATGGATGGGGTGGCGCCAAATTTCTGAAAGGGGGGTCCTGGAGAAAGACTGGTTCTTGTTCTTGCGCAGCAGCGCGGCGACCTCGGCCTGACAGCAGGGCGCCAGAACGATGAATCTGGCCCCTTTGTTAAGGGCAAATTTAATCGCATCATCGGTCGCAGTGTTGCAGGCATGCAGCGCAGTGACAACATCGATTTTATCCGGTAGTGCCGAAGAATGAATGGATTCCTCAACCGAGATGTTGAGGAAGGACATGCGATCGAATCCCAGACGTTCCGCCAGTTCGCGCGATTTGCTGACCAGTTCCTCGCGGGTTTCTATACCGAAAATGTGGCCTGCCCGCCTGCTCTTGAAAAACAGGTCGTAAATAATGAAACCGAGATAGGATTTTCCCGCACCGTGATCGGCCAGCGATAGATTTTCCTGCTGCGCCAGGACTTCATTCAGCAAGGGCTCGATAAAATTGAAAAGGTGATAGACCTGCTTCAGCTTGCGCCGAGTGTCCTGATTGAGCTTGCCATCACGTGTCAGGATGTGCAGTTCCTTCAGCAATTCGACGGATTGCTCAGGTTTGATTTCGGGAATAATGAAGTTCACTGCGGGATCCTGAAGAGCTGATGACTCGCATTTTAACACTCCTGGCAGGGTGAAGCCCTTGCCGGAATGATAAGATGACAGGCTTCAGGCAAACCCCGCTAAGGACCCCATGCAAGAACATGAATTTATTTTGACCCGTGAATTCGTCGAGCTCGATAATCTGCTCAAGCTAACCGGCGTATGTGACAGCGGTGGCATGGGAAAACAGATGGTCGCTGCAGGCGAGGTTTCGGTGGACGGCAAAGTGGAGCTGCGCAAAACCTGCAAGATACGTGCGGGCCAGGTGGTCACACTGGGCGACGTGCGTATCAGCGTACTTGCCGCATCCTGAGCCTGGGTTTTATTCATGCCGGTTAAACTGTTTCCCCTGAATGGCGTGCCCGATGACGAGGCGGAAGAAGTACGCAACCTGCTGGAATCGCAAAACATCGAATTTCGTGAAACCTCGGCAGGAAACTGGGGCATCAACTCCGCGGCCATCTGGCTGCAGGACGATTCCCGGCTGGATGATGCGCACTCGCTGATCGCTGCTTATCAGCGCGAGCGGCAGTCGCGTGCAAGGGCTGAATACGAACAACTGTGCCAGGAAGGGAGACAGCGCACCCTGGCGGATGTGTTCAGGGAACATCCGCTACGTTTTTTTTCCTACATTGCGGTGATCGTCACGATTCTTTATTTCTCCATCAAACCATTTCTGGATATCGGAAAATAGAACATGACACCGGGCGATGCTGAAAAAACACTGTTGAATTTCCTCCCCAACCGGAGGCAGTTGTTGCGGGACATCTTTTTGCTGGTCGGTTCAGCCGGCCTGCTGGGGCCATGGCTTGGGCCGATGGTGGTCGCCTGGATCAATCCCACCCAGGCTTGGGGGGTAGGGCAGGTGGGCGACTATTCACCGGGGAGCGTGCTGCTGTGGGGGCTGGCACTCCTGATGTTCGAGGTTTTTTTTTATGTCGGCTGGCTCATGTCGCGGGCGCGCAGGGGATGGCATGAACGCACTGTTGACGACTGGTGGAACCGGCAGCAGTAGCGCGTGTGATTCCTGTTTATGGGCTTTTTCGCCTGTTTAGGCCCGTTCTAATCCCGCAACGCCAGACGCGCCAGTTCCACTGCGCCGCTTTTCGTCCCGTGCCCTGCGACAAAGCGTGCACGGTGGCAGAACACGCATCCTGTTAAGCCAGTGACCCTGTCCAGTTCTTCATTATCCAGCCCCGCCCAGGCTGCCGGCAGGGATTTCCGGTTACTGAAGCTGCCCGCATGACCCGGAACGGTATGCACATGCCATTTCGTCTGCGTATCCGGGGAAACGACATACAAAAGCTGAGCGTACCTGGATGATCCCAATACAGCCTCATGCCAGGGCACGCTGCGATCCAGCACCAATATTCGTCCTGCTTCCAACAAAATACCCTGTTCAACAACAGCCTGGGCTGCCTCCAGTCCTCGGGCTTCGCGGATGACGTTTTGCAGGATGGATATGGCACAGGCGACAGCCCGTTCGAATGCCGCGTTCCTGGCTTCCGGGCCGGTGTCATCCTGCCATCCGGGGTTGAATCCGCCAATGATCGAGGAAATGGACATCACATTTACCGATGGCGTTTCCTTGCTTAGGCTGATTCCGCAATCCACTGCATCCACGCCTTGCACCAGGAGCCGATCGACCCTGGATGACGTAATGGTCGAGCCACAAAGTTCAGCTCCCAACTCGCGCCAGATCAGCCCGAACGAACTGAAAGGAATCCCATTCTCGCGTGTTTCGCTGAACTCCAGTTGATGGTGATCAAACCGGCAGGTTTCCTGATCGAATATCCGGCCTACGTCGAATACGATATCCGCTGCATCCAGTTCAGCTGGATCGCGGGTGCGCAATATGGGGATGGACGGGCTCGCCAGCCGCAAAACGGCTGCGGCCAGGACCTCGTCAGCATGAAAGGAGCCTGAATGGGTCGCTGCAATCGCGCCGGAATGCTGGAGGGCTGCGTGAAGTCTGGATTCCTTGTTCATGCCAGAGGGCTTTCGGAGTCGGGTTGAACACCCGGCATGCAAAAAACAGTGCGCTGGGCTTGTGCCTCAGGAGGTGAGACGATGAATTTATCCAGGCTGCCCTGACGGAGGATTCCCCTTGGGGGGTCGTTTGTGGAATTTTCTCGCCGGCTTTTTGCCTTGCATGCCAGCTGCTGGCTTTGGCCGGTCAGAGGGCGGCTGGGCTACGGGACGGCGGTTACCCTGCTCTCGCGCCTCCACGCGATTCACAGAAGATAGCGTAATCTCCAGCTCGTTAAGCTCATCCCACTCTGCATCGGTTCGCTGTCTTTCCGGTATGGCCAGAAGTTCCTGTTGACGCCGCCGCGGGGAAATCGGTTGTTGATCGTTCATACAGGCATTATCTCACTATCACTCAGATTTGAGCGATTTATTGCTCAATATGGATTTGAAATTGTGACTTGCATAAGCGCAGAATTTCATCAATCAAGACAAACCCTCATTAATTACTGCGCTTTATGCCCCAATCATTGAATCCATTCGTTATAATGTGAAACAGCTTTTTTGGTAGTGATTTTGTGACAAGCTGAGACCAGTCCTATGCAAAACTAGGCAAACGAAAGCTACCAAAATTCAATATAACGTGAAGTTGTAAAGCTAATGCCCCGGTAGCTCAGTGGATAGAGCAACCCCCTCCTAAGGGGTAGGTCGGACGTTCGATTCGTCTTCGGGGCGCCATATAAAACAAAGGCTTAGAGCATTTCTTACCAGATCTAATTTCTGCGAATACCTGCTTCGTCACAATTTCAGCACAGTTGATATGAGGTGTGACGATGGATGCGCCGGTAGCCAAACCGTCTTCTTACCAAGGCAATCTCGATAATTGCCGCGCTCAGATCCTGGGTTTGCTGATCCAGAACCGGCGGATGGCGGTAGCTGTCTCGGGAAAGCCCCACAAGACGACATGCATGGCGCTCGGACAGATCAAACTGCGTGATCATCTGCCCGATGCCTTCACGCTTGGCCTGTGGGGCTAACGCTTTACCCCGAATACGCTCTTCAAGGCATGGATGTCCAAGTGCGCTTCCGCCAGCAATTTCTTGAGCTTGGCGTTCTCGCCTTCCAATTCCTTCAGCCGCCGGGCGTCAGAAACCTCCACCCCGCCAAACTTCGACCGCCACTTATAGAAGGTGGCGTCGCTAAAACCACCGTTACGGCACAGTTCCTTGGTAATCCCCCCATTTTTAGCGGCGGTCAGAAGTAGAGTTGGTTAAAAGCGCTAACTTCTGTTTTGGGGTAATGCCGCCCAGTGCCATATTGGGGCGTTCGTGATTGTAGGTCCACATCCAGTCGGT
>NSJJ01000011.1 GCA_002632355.1 Sulfuricella denitrificans | reverse complement strand
GCAGAGTTCTGGCACCGGCCTACCGCCCTCAGCCTGCTTGAGTACGGCAATGATCTGACTGTCTGAAAAGCGTGATGTCTTCATGTAAAACTTCCTCGGGTTGCTTTGGAGAAAATTCTACTTCTAACTGCCGTTAATTTCCGGGGGGATTACCCTCCACAAAAAACGAACCCCGCCTTCCGGAAAAGGCGGGGTTCGTCAGCAGTCTGAGGCTCCATTATGGAGCCTTATTTTTTGGGGCTTATTCTGGTGTGGATATTTGTTCGACAAAACCACATTCTTTCTGTGGACAAACTTTTTCAGTCCCTCTGCGTTTTGTTATTTTAATTGTGAGAATTGGCCAACCGCATTTCGGGCAAGGCTCGCTGAGGGGTGGGTTCCACGTTGCATATTTGCACTTAGGATAACAGTTACATGAATAAAACAGTTTGCCGTAGCGGCTTTTACGTTCAATCAGTGTCCCTTCTTTGCATTCAGGACAGCAGACGCCGGTATCCTTCGGTTTTTCGAGAGGTTCAATGAATTTGCATTTTGGATAACTTGTACAACCAATGAATTTGCCATAAGGGCCTGCTTTTATAATCAGTTCACTGCTGCACTGAGGGCAGACACGGCCTTCGACAATGACAGGTTGGGTCGATTCGCTGGGGTCGCCATCCACGTTGCGAGTGTAATCGCATTCCGGGTAGGCAGAACAGCCGATAAATTTTCCACGCTTTCCCAGGCGCGCGGTCAGTGGTTTACCGCATTTTGGGCACGCTTCATCTAGGATTTCTACGCCAGGACGATCAACATCTTTTTTCTGTTCAAGTTGCTGACTGAAATCCTTCCAGAATGATTCAAGAACGGGTATCCATTCACGTTTTCCGGTAGAGATCAGATCAAGCTCATCTTCTAGCTGGGCCGTAAAATCGTAATTTACATATCGCGTAAAGTGCTCGGTGAGAAACTTGTTAACCACTCTGCCAACATCTGTTGGAAAAAAGCGTTTTTTGTCCAGCAATGCATACTCTCTAGCTTGCAATGTACTGATAATGCTTGCGTAAGTAGAAGGTCTGCCAATTCCAAACTCTTCCAGTGCTTTTACTAGACTGGCTTCAGAATATCGTGGTGGTGGTTGAGTAAAGTGTTGTTCTCCAGCTAACAGGTCTATTGAAACTTGCTCCCCCTTTTCAAGAGGAGGGAGTTTGCTTTCACTTTCTTCTTCGCTGTCATCCTGATCTTCCTGATAAACTGCGATGTAACCAGGGAAGACCATGGTCTGACCAGTTGCGCGAAACAAGTTATTTTCATTGCCGACAGCCAGATCCAAGCCGACAGTATCAAATTTTGCAGCACTCATCTGACTGGCCAGCGTCCGTTTCCAAATCATTTCATAAAGTTTGATCTGGTCTGCACTCAGATATTGGCGAATTTCCTGTGGGGAGCGTTGAATAGAGGTGGGTCGAATCGCTTCGTGTGCTTCCTGAGCATTTTTGGACTTGTTTTTGTAACTTAGCGCGGTTTTGGGTAGATAGTCGACATCAAAATTGTCAGAGATATAGTTACGAATCTCTTCTATTGCTTCTTGTGCAAGATTGACGGAATCTGTTCGCATATAAGTAATAAGGCCGGTGGCTGCCCCGCCAATATCAATACCTTCATACAATTGTTGTGCCACTTTCATGGCACGGTCGGTCGTGAACCCGAGTTTGCGCACGGCCTCCTGCTGTAAGGTTGATGTTGTAAACGGGGCTGCTGCGACGCGCTGCTTGCGCTTTTTGTCTACCTGAGTAACTGTGGCTTTGCCGTCGCCTAATTGAAGCAACTCGGTAACTATGGTTGCCTGTTGCACTTCATTCGTTACACTGAATTGAGTTAATTTCTCTCCTTGGTATTGGAACAGTTTGGCATTGAACTTCTGTCTTCCCTTGTGGCTGTCGAGGTGAATCGTCCAGTATTCCTGTGTTTGAAATTTTTCGATTTCAAGTTCGCGCTCAACAATCAGGCGAAGAGCAGGACTTTGTACACGACCAGCAGAGAGGCCACGGCGAATCTTGCGCCAGAGCAGTGGAGAAAGATTAAAGCCTACCAGATAATCAAGCGCCCGCCGGGCTTGCTGTGCGTTTACCATGTTCATCTCGATTTCGCGAGGCTCGGCAACCGCAGCCAGTACCGCAGATTGGGTGATTTCATGGAAAACGACGCGTTTCAGTATCTTGTTCTTGAGAAGTTTTTTACTTTTCAGAATTTCCGCCAGATGCCAAGCAATGGCCTCACCTTCACGGTCCGGGTCGGTTGCGAGATAGATGGTATCGACATCTTTAACAGCTTTGGCAATGGCATCAACGTGTTTGCTGTTGCGCGCGATCAATTCGTACTTCATTGAGAAGTCGTGCGCCGTATCCACAGCGCCCTGTTTGGGCACAAGGTCTCGTACATGCCCATATGAAGCAAGAATTTCGAAATCCTTGCCCAGGTATTTCTTCAGGGTTTTTGCTTTTGATGGAGATTCAACGATCAGGAGGGAGGATGACATATACAGTATAAGAATGCGCTGAAGTCTATCAGCGGTTGAAAAAAGTTAGGTGGATTCAATGCATTTGTTGCGTATTGTCGCCGAATAGCAAGTCTTCCATGAACATGTAATCTTCTGCTTGGCCCTGGCTCCACAAAACAATCAGGACTATCCATTTGACTTGCTCAATGTCCACTTCTTTGTCGTTTAGCGCGAGAATACGGTCAATCGACCACTCTCTCTGTATTGGATTAATGATGTTGGCGACTTCAAGAAAAGTGAGGAAACCACGGCTCTCAGCGTCAATTCTTTCAAGTTCTATGTCAGAGAAAATACGAATAGATTTACTATCTACCAAACTTTCCGGGTAGGGAACATGGGTTAGTTTGTCCAGCCCGTTTAGCCAGTCGAGTGCGAGATTGATTTCGGTACTTTCAAAACCGGCGGCAGACAACTCCTTCTCCAAGGTGCCTTGGTCAAGGTGAAGATTGGGTTCGAAATAGTTTTCGAATAAATAAACGAGAATGTCGAACATTATTGTCGGGTGTCGCTGTTAAACTTGTCCAATACGCTGGTAACTGCCGCCTGGCAGGCGGGTAACCTGACCCGCCAATTCCATTGCCAACAGAATGGCGCAAACACTATCACTCGTCAAGCCGCTACACTTGACCAGCATGTCAATGCCGGCTGGGTCAAAGCCCATGCATTGCATCAGACGTGTTTCTACATCATTCAAGTCGGGTTCAGATGTGATGGTTGAAGGCGCTATGGCCGGGTATCCGAGTTCGTCGAGAACGTCTTGAGCGGTTTCGACCAGCTTCGCGCCCTGTTTTATCAGAAAATGGCAGCCCCTCGCTTGGGGGGAGTGGATAGACCCGGGTATTGCAAAGACCTCCCGCCCCTGTTCTGCGGCAAGTCTTGCGGTGATCAAGGATCCGCTTTGAAGTGCTGCCTCTATCACCAGACAGCCCCGGGAAAGACCGCTGATCAGGCGATTGCGGCGAGGAAAGTTCTGGGATTTTGATGGGGTACCCAGCGGAAATTCTGATATAAGCGCGCCCTCCTGTGCCAGAACATGGGCCAGTTCACGATGTCGAGAAGGATAAACGATATCCAGGCCGGTACCCACGACCGCAATAGTGCTGGCATTTCCTTGCAGGCCGCCCCGGTGAGCGGCGCCATCAATACCCAGTGCCAGCCCACTGATAATGCATAATCCGCAATCACTGAGATGACGAGCGAAGCTCTCGGCATTGGAAAGACCCTGAGGCGTGGCGCTGCGGCTGCCTACTACGGCCAGTGCGGGCAGGTTAAGGCGCTGGCGTTGCCCTTTGACAAAAAGCAGAGGTGGCGGATCCGGTATTTCCAGTAAGGCACGGGGATAATCCTCATCTGCCAGAGTGACAATGTGGTTGAGCGGATCTTCAAGCCACCTCAGCGTCGGAGTCAGTGTTTCGTAATCGGGGCCGGAACTAATGAGGCGGGCTACAGGTGCCCGCACAATTTTCACCAGATCGGTATAGCTGGCAGTAAATATACGTTCGGGGTCACCAAAGGATTGCAGCAGTCGCCGGAAACTTTCCCCTCCCAAGCCATTAATCTGGCTCAGGGAGACCCAAAGGGAAAGCGGGTGTTGGGACTGGTCAAGGATTCTTGACAACGTCCAACAGATATACCGGGCGATTAGCGTTCATGATCAGCGCATAGGAAACATGGTCAAAAACACGGTAGACGAAAATCAGGCCAGAGCGTGCATCAGGCAGCGTTATGTCGTTACCACCACTGCCGTTCCGGCAGTGCAGTTTGTAAACATCCTTGGGATTGAAGAACTGGTCGAAACTGATTTTTGCACCGGGCTTGAGACAACCAATATCCGAGTAAGTAATTTCCTTGCCCGGTGCGGCGGCTGTTTGCTGATTGGTGCAAGGCTCAAGTGTTTCCTTGGGATCGTAAAACTGGTCAAAAGAGACGGTTTTTCCCGGTTTCAGGCACTCCTTATCTAAATATCGCCAGGCATTTTTGCGCTTTTCGACGGACCTTCCTGTAACCGTGCGACCCTTGCTGTATAGCGCCAGTACGTGCCCGGCTTCCAGGCCATCCTTGCTTCCTCGGTTTATCAGAACCGTGCCATATTTACCAACATCCGAGACAGCGCCATAGGCCGAAACAATTCGCCCACTGACCGTTTTTTCTGGTGCATGGGGAACGTAGGCGAGTTCGCTGTTGCTGATGTAGGGCACAAGTCGATCGTCGCGTCGAATCTCATGAACCGAACGCGTAATTTCCAGGGAAATCAAGTCGTCTGCGTGACTATCCAGCGTTCTGGCTTCTCCCACGTATTCGGCTTCATAACCAAGAGGCTCCTCGGTATCCGGGTCGGTAAGCATCTTGCCCTGACGGAAAATACTCCAGTCCTTGATGTTGCGATTCTTGGCATTGGCGGCATAAACACGGTCCCCTCGACCCATGATGACCCGGCTCTCATCCGTGCCGACGATATAAGGAACGTTGTCGAGATCGCCTTCCTCGATGATCAGTGGTTTCGTCAGGAAGGGGCCGATGGCGGATATCGGAATAGAAGGTATAGCCTGTGTTTCGAGCGCTTCTGCGCGGACACGTGGACTTAATTTGATGGTTTGCTCGCCCTTGACCAGGCGTAATCTGGGGGATCCACCTTCAATGTCGAGCTCAACCACATCACCGGGATAAATCAGGTGGGGGTTCTTGATCTGTTCTCGATTCATTTGCCACAGCTGTGGCCAGCGCCAGGGATCTTTGAGAAATTTTGCAGATATTCCCCACAGCGTATCGCCTTTCACTACCACATGATGCTGGGGGTGTGAATCCTGCAACTGGATGTCATCAGCGACCGCCAAAGAGGAAATCAAGCCGGAAAGGGAAAGCACAGCTATAATAATGGGCTTACGCATAGGGCGCCTCGCTCTGGTGAAGAACTTTTCTGGTTTGTCCAGAATCAGAAGTTCTATTTATTGGTCAATCTGTCTGACCATACTTAGGTTTTAAGTTAAATTCTGCATGTAATTAATTAAATAGGCAAGCAATTATGGCCCTTTTATCGATCCTGCATTACCCTGATCAACGCCTGCATACGGTCGCTTCCCCTGTTAAGGATGTCAATGCGGAAATCCGCAAGTTGATCGATGACATGGGGCAGACGATGTATGCTGCGCCGGGAATCGGTCTGGCAGCCACACAGGTGAATGTGCACAAGCAGGTCATCGTGATCGACATTTCCGAGTCACATGATAATTTGATGGCACTCATCAACCCCAGAATTATTGCTCGCGACGGGGAAGGTGAACGCGAAGAAGGATGTTTGTCTGTCCCGGGCATCTATGAAAAAGTCACACGGGCTGAGCGTGTTACCGTCGAGGCTCTGGATCGCCATGGCAAACTTTTCACCCTGCATGCTGACGGTCTGCTGGCAGTATGCATCCAGCATGAGATTGACCATCTGCAGGGAAAAGTATTTGTTGAATATCTTTCACGATTAAAGCAGACGCGAATTAAAATCAAGCTGCAGAAGCAGCAACGCGAGACCATGTAATGAAATTGATTTTTGCCGGTACGCCGGAGTTTTCTGCTCAGGCACTACAGGCGTTGCTGCATGCCGGTCACGAGGTGGTGCTGGTTTTGACCCAGCCAGACCGGCCTGCCGGACGGGGAATGAGCTTGACAATGAGCCCTGTCAAATTGTTGGCATTGGCAAATAATATAAAAGTGTTGCAGCCTTCCGGCCTGAAGCAGGCGGAAATACAGTCTCAACTCATGGCTGAAAAGGCTGATGCAATGATAGTTGCGGCCTACGGGCTGATTTTGCCGCGTGAGGTGTTGTCCATTCCGCCCCTGGGCTGCCTCAATATTCATGCTTCCCTGTTGCCGCGCTGGCGTGGTGCGGCTCCGATACAGCGCGCCATTCTGGCGGGCGACAAGGAAACCGGTATTACCATCATGCAGATGGATGCCGGACTGGATACTGGCGCCATGCTGTTGCGCTGTCCTCTTGCTATAGACGTGAAAGATACGGCCCAGACGCTCCATGACAAACTGGCTGTCCTGGGCGCAGAGGCAGTTGTATCGGTCCTGCATCAAATGACAAAGGGCGCTTTGCCCATCCAGATTCAGGATGAAAGCCTGGCCAGTTATGCCGCCAAACTCAGCAAGGCTGAGGCCCGGATGGACTGGCATCTGCCGGCTTCTATACTTGAGCGCGCCGTGCGTGCATACAATCCGTTTCCTGTAGCTCAGTGTGTATTCAAAGGGGATGTCTGGCGCATCTGGCAAGCTGAAAGGCGAGATGATGCGTCCGGGCAACCGGGTGAAATTTTGAGCGCAGGCCGCGATGGTGTTTTGGTCGCCTGTGGCAATGGGGCCCTGCTGCTGCAAGAGATTCAGAAGGCGGGCGGGAAGCGTTTGTCTGCGCTACAGTTTTTACAGGGCAATCCGGTTATAAAAGGCGATCATTTCGATCTGGCTTGAATTTGTCATGGTATTTCCCCACTTTATTTAAGGGAATATTTTTGGACTTTGAGGAACAGGCAATGCTGGGGAACTGGTTTAAAACTACGATTCTGATGGCGGCTATCGTTGCCCTGTTCGGCATGATTGGCGCAACCCTGGGCGGTCGGTCAGGAATGATGCTGGCGCTGCTGTTCGCTGGTGGCATGAATATCTGGGCTTACTGGTTCTCCGACCAGGCCGTGCTCAGGATGTACAATGCACGCGAAGTGGATGAAAGCAGCGCGCCACAGTTTTTCCGCCTGGTGCGCGAGCTGTCTCACAATGCAGGCTTGCCGATGCCGCGCGTGTATGTCATCGACGAAGATCAGCCCAATGCCTTTGCCACCGGACGTAATCCAGAGCATGCGGCGGTGGCGGCCACCACCGGCATTATGCGGGTGCTGTCGGAAAGGGAGTTGCGTGGCGTGATGGCCCATGAACTTGCACACGTCAAACATCGCGATACGCTGATTTCCACAATTTCAGCAACCATTGCCGGCGCCATTTCATCCATTGCTCAATTCGGCATGTTGTTCGGCGGCAGCCATGACGGGGAGCGCAACGTGCACCCGGTGGTTGCGATCCTGATCATGATCATGGCGCCGATCGCCGCAGCTTTGATACAGATGGCGATTTCCCGCTCGCGCGAATTTGAGGCGGATCGGGGTGGAGCAGAAATTTCGCGAGACCCTCAGGCACTTGCGGCTGCGCTAGACAAGATCCACCGTTATGCTCAGGGGTTGCCTCTGCCCACTGCCGAACAACATCCGGAAACAGCACAAATGATGATTATCAACCCGTTATCGGCAGATGGCATCAAGAGTCTATTCAGTACGCACCCTGCAACCGAAGAGCGGGTTGCACGCTTGATGGCCATGGTGCACGGTTTTGCTTGAGGTTCAGCCACTGGCAAGCGCAGCGGTTGCCCAGGTTTTTGCCGGGCGCAATCTGAACCAGGTGCTTCAATCCACGCTTGAACGAAACCCCAGGCTGACACCGCAGCAGCGCGCCCAGCTGCAGGACTTGAGCTATGGCACGTTACGCCATTTTGGCCCGTTGCAGGCTGTTCTTTCCAGGCTGTTGCAGAAGCCGTTGCATGATGAGAGTGTTCGATTTCTGCTGCTGACCGCACTTTATCAGCTGGCCTATACTCAAGCACAGCCCTATGCCATCGTGGATCATGCGGTCAAGACCACCCAGGCGCTGCGCAAGACTTCCGCCAAGGGTCTGGTGAATGCTGTATTACGTAATTTTCTGCGGCAACGTGAGCGCTTACTTTTTGATGCAGATACATCCAGCGATGAAGGCCGTTTTTCTCATCCCCAGTGGTGGGTAGACAAGCTGCGTAGCCAGTATCCGGATTCATGGGAACAAATCCTGATGGCCGGCAACCTGCACCCTCCCATGACTTTGCGGGTAAACCGCCGCAAGGTGAGCGTCGCGGCATATCTGGTGCAGCTTGCCGAGACCGGGATAGCCGCTCGTGCAGTTGGTATTTCTGGCATTCTTCTGGAGCGGCCGCTTGCGGTCGACAAGTTGCCTGGCTTCAGCCAGGGCCTGGTCTCGGTGCAGGACGGGGGCGCACAGCTTGCTGCAGGCCTGCTAGATGTCCGCGATGGCATGCGAGTGCTGGATGCCTGCGCAGCGCCTGGCGGCAAGACCGCCCATTTGCTGGAAATGGCAGATGTTTCGCTGACCGCGCTGGATTGCGATCCCAGGCGCCTGCAGAAAGTGGAGCAGAATCTGGGACGCCTGGGATTACAGGCCAAATGCTTGGTGGGTGATGCTGCCCAGCCGTCTCTTTGGCAAGACGGTGAAAAATTCCAGCGCATTCTTGCAGATGTGCCGTGCAGCGCTTCCGGCGTGGTGCGGCGTCACCCCGATATCAAGTGGCTGCGTCGCGATAGTGATATTGCACAGTTTGCCCTGCAGCAGGCTCAGATAATGGATGCTTTGTGGCAATGCCTGGAGCAAGGTGGTAAATTGCTGTACGCTACCTGCTCCGTGTTCGCCGAAGAAAATCATCAGCAGATCGAGACGTTTCTCGCGCATCATGACGACGCCCTGCTACTGCCTTTACCGGAGTCCGCTGCGCTGGATATGCAACTTTTACCTAACCGTGACCATGATGGCTTTTATTACGCCCTTCTCACCAAAATCTAGTTTTCAGCGTTTACTGGCCATGCTGTTGTTATGTATGGCGACAAGCGTTTGGGCGGAAACAGGTATTCAGGTCAAGGCTGCAGAGCTGGACATGGTGGATGAAGTTTACCAGCTCAAGGCGGATTTCGAGCTGAATTTCAGCCAGGCGGTCGAGGAAGCCCTCAACAAAGGCGTTCCTCTCAATTTTGTAGTTGAATTCGAGCTGAATCGCCCGCGCTGGTACTGGCTGGATGAAAATATTTCCAGTGCCCAGCGACAGTTTCGCATCAGTTATCATGCCCTGACCAAACAGTACCGGTTGCAGCATCAGGAGCAGCAAAAAAGTTTTGCGTCTTTGGCCGAGCTCAAGAGTGAACTGGGCCATATTCAGGAGTGGCGCGTAGTGGAGCGGCCCCAGCTCAGAAAACGCTACAGTTATGAAGCGCGACTGCGCATGAAACTGGATGCCTCACAATTGCCCAAGCCGCTGCAAGTAAATGCCCTGGCATCCAAGGACTGGAGCCTGGAGTCGGAATGGTTTACGTGGACATTAACGCCTTGAATGATCGATGAAATATGTAGTATTTCTGGCGGTTGCTCTGGGCACGGCACTGCTGTTTCTGCTTTCTCGCGCCAGTAGCAACACCGCCGCATTTTCCCAGAATTATACGTTGCTGCTGGTCCTGAACCTCGGCGTCGCTGTGGCGCTGATGGCGCTGGTCGGTTATCAACTGTGGGTTTTGTGGAAAAAACTCAAGCAGCGCGTGTTCGGCACCAAGCTGACCCTGCGTCTACTGTGGATGTTCGCGCTTATGGCACTTTTACCAGGTGCTTTGGTATATGGCGTTTCGGTGCAGTTTCTTAACAAGAGCATCGAGTCCTGGTTCGATGTACGGGTGGATAATGCCCTTGAGGGTGGCCTGAGCCTGGGACAGAGTGCACTGGAAAACCTGCTTCAGGATCTAGTGAAGAAAGGTGAGGTCATGGCGCTGTCGCTATCGGATGATCCGGTAAGCGAACACCTTACTCAGCTTAATCGTTTGCGCGAGCAGATCGGGGTGCAAGAGGCAACGCTATTCAGTTCGCGCGGCAAGGTCCTTGCGGTTTCAGGCGGAGAAAATGCCAGTTTTCTGCCCGATATGCCAAGTCCTTCCATTCTGCGTCAGGTACGCCAGCAGCAACCTTTCAGCGTCATTGAGCCGATTACCGGCAAGGGCCTGTACTTACGGGTGGTGCTACCCGTAAATGTTCTTACCCTGAGCGAGGATATGCGCATCCTGCAATTATTGCAGCCGGTACCCAAGCGACTGGCCAGCGATGCAGAAACTGTCCAGGCGGTTTATCGCGACTATCAGGAACTCTCCTATTCCCGTCTCGGGTTGAAACGTATTTATGGCATGACGCTGACCTTGACCTTGTTGCTGACATTGCTCTCGGCTATTGCGCTGGCGTTTGTGCTGTCGCAGAAGCTGTCGGCGCCGCTAGGTTTGCTGGCGGAAAGCACTCGGGCCATTGCCAAGGGGGATTTTACCCAGATCAATCCGGTACAAAGTCGTGATGAACTGGGGGCCTTGACGCTTTCTTTCAACCGCATGACGCGCCAGCTGGCAGATGCAAGCGCAACAGTGGAGAGAAAACAGCAGCAGCTCGAAGCCGCCAAGGTATATCTTGAAAGTATCCTGGCCCATCTTTCATCAGGGGTGCTGACCTTTGATGAAAAATTGCACTTGCGCGCTGCCAACCCGCGCGCAGGCGAGATTCTTGGTTCTGATTTGAGTGGAATGCGCGGTCTGCCTTTGCTCTCGTGGGGGAGCCGTGACATCGTTTTGCAACCCCTGGCACACGCAATCGACCAGTATTTCGATGCGTCCGACAACAAGGAGTGGCAGCAGCAGATCGAATTTGCAGGCAGCACAGGGAATCAGGTGTTGCTGGTGCGGGGTACCCGTCTGCCCGGTGCTGTGGATAATGGGCATGTCGTGGTTTTCGATGATATTACGCATCTCCTGCAGGCCCAGCGGGATGCGGCATGGGGTGAGGTGGCCAGGCGACTGGCTCATGAGATCAAGAACCCGTTGACGCCAATCCAGCTCTCCGCGGAGCGCCTGGAGCGGAAGCTGTCTGACAAATTGAGCCAAAGCGACGCCGAAGTATTGTCCCGTTCCACGCATACCATTGTGAATCAGGTGGCCGCATTGAAAAGCATGGTGGATGCGTTTGCCGAATATGCGCGTTCGCCTCAGCTCAATCTGGCTCGCCTGGATTTGAATCTGCTGGTGCGAGAGGTGCTTACACTTTATGAGTCTTCAGGCGTTCGCATCGATGTCGCACTGGCACCCGATTTGCCGCCGATAGAGGGCGATGCGGCCCTGCTGCGTCAGGTGATGCACAACCTGATGCGCAATGCAGAGGATGCCCTGGCCGATCAGCCCCGTGCCGAGATCCGGGTGCGAACCGAGCGGATGGATAGTGCCACCGTGCGCTGGTGGATCGAGGATAATGGCAAGGGCTTTCCGGAGGCGCTCATGGGGCGCCTGTTTGAGCCCTATATGACCACCAAACCCAAAGGAACAGGGCTGGGTCTGGCAATCGTGAAGAAAATCGTGGATGAACATAGAGGCCGGATTATGGCGCAGAATATAGAGCCGCACGGGGCACGAGTATGTATCCAGTTGCCGTGTACTGGAGAAATGAGTCAGGGAGTCAATGCTTAATGAACACCAATCAGATTCTGGTGGTCGATGATGAAGCAGGAATCCGGGAACTGTTGCGAGAGATTCTGGAAGACGAGGGTTATCAGGTCAGGCTGGCGGAGAATGCCACTGCGGCTCGCGAGATTCGCGCACAGGGGCGCCCCGAACTGGTGTTGCTGGATATCTGGATGCCCGACAGTGATGGTATTACCTTGCTTAAGGAGTGGGCCAGTTCCGGACTTCTTACCATGCCGGTGGTGATGATGTCGGGGCATGGAACGATCGATACCGCTGTCGAGGCGACGCGAATTGGCGCGTTCGATTTCCTGGAGAAGCCAATTGCTTTACAGAAGTTACTGGCGACCGTCAAGCGCGCCCTTAAGCGTGGCGAAGCCGAGATCCAGAGTGGTCTTGGCTTGTCCAGCCTTGGCAAGAGTGCTGTGGTACGGGAGCTGGAGCAGCGGCTGGAGCAGGTGGCGAATCTTGGTGTCCCGCTGTTGCTCCTGACAGAAAGAGGGGGTGGAGCGGAGCTGTGCGCACGTTTGCTGCATCGGCCCAATACACCATTCGTGGCACCCGAAACAACCGCCTGGCTGACGGGAGATCCGCTTGAGGTATTGAGCCAGGCGCGTGATGGTTTGCTTTTTATGGCAGAAATCGCCACGCTCAATAAACAGGAGCAGAAAAGTTTGCTGTTTGTGCTGAGCAAGCTGGAAAAAAGCAATATTCGCCTGATTTGTGCGGCAAGCGAGGTATTGCCTCGCTTGGTGGAGCAGGGGATTTTTGACCCAGGACTGTACCAGGGGTTGAGTGGTTTAACCCTGAGCATGCCGCCCTTGCGCGAGCATCGCGAGGATATTCCCGACTTGGCCAACCGTACGCTGGCAAATTATGTCGAGTCTAAAGAGGCGCCCCCGCGGCATTTTAGCGTTGCCGCACTGAATGTCCTGCGCAATGACAACTGGCCAGGGAATCTGGCGCAGCTCAATAATGTGGTGAAAACGTTGGCATTGACCAGCCTGAATGAGGAAATTTCGCATCAGGATGTGAGCCGGGTGCTGGCCCAGTTCGGCCCCCCCGAGGTTGCTGAGGCTTCTCTGGGCTTGCCGCTGGACATGCCCTTGCGTGAAGTGCGCGATATCTTCGAGCGCGCCTACTTCGAGCACCATATTGCCAAGGCCGGCGGAAACATGAGCCGGGTGGCAGAAAATGTCGGCCTCGAGCGCACCCATCTCTACCGCAAGCTGAAGCAGCTGGGCGTGAAATTCTCCCGCAAGGAGTAATGCTGCTGGCCGTGCTGTTGCTAAAAGCTTAAACTTCGCTATTCCTTTCTCCCAGGTATTTCACAAGTGAAAATCGTGATTCTTGGCGCCGGCCAGGTGGGCGCTTCTGTAGCTGAAAACCTGGTAAGGGAGTCAAACGATATTACCGTCGTGGATATCGATGCGACCAAGCTGCAGAATCTGCAGGATCGCTTCGATCTGCGCACCGTACATGGGTTCGGGTCTCATCCTTCGGTACTGCGTCAGGCCGGCATCGAAGATGCCGATATGTTGCTGGCGGTGACGCAAAGCGACGAAACCAACCTGGTTGCATGCAAGCTGGCGGCGACGTTGTTCAACACGCCTACCAAAATCGCGCGTATTCGTTGCGCCGATTATCTTCAGCAAAAAGACAGTATTTGTTCCACGGAAAACTTTGCCGTGGATTACATCATCAGTCCTGAAGAAGTGCTGACGGACTATATTTATAAACTGATCGAATATCCCGAAGCCTTACAGGTACTCGATTTTGCCGAAGGCAAGGTTAAGCTCGGGGCGGTCAAGGCTTTTCACGGCGGGCCGCTGGTCGGCCATGAATTGCAGTATCTGCGCAAGCACATGCCGAACATCGATACGCGTGTGGCAGCGATTTTCCGCAAGGACCGCCCTATTATCCCGGAAGGCACCACGGTTATCGAGGCTGAGGACGAGGTGTTTTTCGTGGCGGCGGCTGAAAATATTCGCGTGGTCATGCGGGAAATGCGCCAGTTGGACAAAGCCGCAAAGCGGGTAATGATTGCGGGTGGGGGCAATATTGGCCGGCGTCTTGCCCAAAGCCTGGAGGAACGTTACCAGGTCAAACTGATCGATCACAACAAGAAGAACAGCGAGCGCCTTGCCGCCGATCTGCACAGTTCTCTGGTGCTTTTTGGCAGTGCTACCGACCCGGATCTGCTGCAAGCCGAAAATGTCGAGGACATGGACGTTTTTTGTGCGCTCACCAATGATGACGAAACCAATATCATGGCAGCCCTGCTCGCCAAGCGCATGGGTGCCCGCAAGGTGATTGCGCTGATCAACCGCAGTGCCTATGTTGACCTGGTGGAAAGCGGCCGTATCGACATTGCCATTTCCCCCGCCCAGGCCACCATTGGCAGCCTGCTGGCGCATGTACGGCGTGGCGACATGGCTGTCGTTCATTCCTTACGGCGCGGGGCCGCAGAGGCGTTGGAAGCGATTGCTCATGGCGATGCCAAGACCTCCAGAGTGGTGGGCAAGAGCGTGGAGCAGGTAGACTTGCCGCGAGGCGCCACCATCGGCGCCATCGTGCGCGGCGACCAGGTCATCATCGCACATCACGACACGATCATCGAGAGCGAGGATCATGTCATTCTGTTCGTGATCAACAAACAGATGATTTCCAAAGTCGAAAAATTGTTCCAGGTCGATATCGGATTCTTCTGATGAACCGGTTTTTCCCAATCATGCACGTGCTGGGCATGGTCACCATGCTTTTCAGCCTGACCATGCTGGCCCCACTGGCGCTTTCCTGGTGGCTTCAGGATGGCGCCATGAATGCCTATGATGATGCCATGGGCGCAACGTTTCTTACGGGCCTTTTATCGTGGTGGACAACCCGCCGCGCCAAACGTGAGCTTAAAATCCGTGACGGGTTTCTTCTGGTGGTGTTGATCTGGTCATCTCTGGCTGCCTTTGCCACCATCCCCTTGATGGTATATCTGCCCGAACTGAGTTTTACAGATGCTTATTTCGAGACGATTTCCGGTCTTACCACAAGTGGCGCAACGGTCTTGTCGGGCCTGGACAGCTTGCCGCCATCGATCAATCTGTGGCGTACCGAGCTGGTCTGGCTTGGGGGCATGGGCTTGATCGTTCTGGCTGTGGCCGTTCTCCCTCTCCTCGGAATCGGTGGGCGCCAGCTCTACAAGGCAGAGACGCCCGGCCCAATGAAGGACAGTCAGCTTACGCCGCGTATTACAGAAACTGCCAAGGGGTTGTGGCTGGTTTATGCCGGCATCACTGTGGCCTGTATGCTTTCTTTTCGTTGGGCCGGGATGAGCTGGTTCGATGCCGTTATCCACGCCTTTTCTACCATGGGTCTGGGGGGCTTTTCTTCCCATGACGACAGTTTCGCCTATTTCGATTCGCCATTGATCGAGGCGACTACTAGCGTATTCATGCTCATTGCCGGGATCAATTTCGCCTCTCATTTCACGGCCTGGCGGGGCCGGAGTTTTTCTCCTTACCGCCATGATCCGGAGGCCCGTCTATTCCTCGGAGTGACCTTGATCAGTGCGCTTGGACTTGCCATTTACTTGCGGCTGATGGATGTCTATCCGGATTTCATTACCGCCTTGCGTTTTGCCGTTTTCAATACGGTATCAATCGCAACCACGACCGGATTTGCCAACACGGACTACAGTTTGTGGCCTGCCTTTGCACCCTTGTGGATGCTGTTTCTGTGCAGTTTTGCCTCCAGCTCGGGATCTACGGGGGGGGGGATTAAAATGATTCGTGCCCAGATTCTTTACAAGCAGGTGTATCGGGAAATGAAAAAATTGTTGCATCCCAATGGCGTCATGCCCACCAAGCTGGGCGGCCAGGTCGTGCCGAACAAAATTATTTATGCGGTGCTGGCTTTTCTGTTTATTTATGTCGCAAGCATTGTTTCCCTGACGTTGATCATGACGGCTTCCGGGCTTGATATCATCACTGCTTTCTCGGCTATTGTCGCCACGATCAACAACACCGGCCCCGGCCTGAATCAGGTAGGGCCTGCGACTAACTATGCAGTATTGTCGGATTTCCAGACCTGGGTCTGTACTTTTACCATGCTGCTGGGTCGGTTGGAGTTATTTACCTTGCTGATTCTTTTTACCCCGGCCTTCTGGCGTAAATAGAGGCTGTATGAGCACATCGGTGATTCAGAACCTGGAAAAAATGCTGGCATCAGGCAAGGAAAGCGCATTGCTGCGTTTCAGCTTGGGTAACGAATATCTCAAGGAGGCCGTGCCCGATGTAGCGGCGGTGCATTTGCAGCGGGCCGTGGAACTCGATCCGGCTTATTCCGCGGCCTGGAAGCTGCTGGGCAAGGCGCTGCTGGGTGCGGGGCAAAAGCCGGAAGCACTTGCTGCATATCGGCAGGGGATCGTAGTCGCCGAAGGCCGGGGCGACAAACAGGCGGCCAAGGAAATGACGGTCTTTGCCCGACGGATAGAGAAAGCGCTGGGTGCAGATTAGGTTTTCAGTGCGCCTGTTCCCAGTTGGCGCCCTCGCCCACTTCCGCCACCAGGGGGACGGCAAGCGCGGCGACATTGCACATCAGGCCGGGCAACTCTCGCCGGACTGCTGCCAGTTCTTCCTGTGGCACTTCCAGTACCAGTTCGTCATGAACCTGCATCACCAGCAAGGTTTTCATGCGGTTTTCCTGCAGCCACTGGTGAACAGCGATCATGGCCAGTTTTATCAGGTCGGCGGCAGTGCCCTGCATCGGGGCGTTGATGGCGGCACGTTCGGCTGCCTGGCGCCGGGGGCCGTTTCCACCCTTGATGTCCGGTAACCACAGACGCCGGCCGAACACGGTTTCCACATAACCCTGCTGCTTCGCCATGTCGCGGGTACCGGCCATGTAGTCTGCAACCCCAGGGTAGCGGGTGAAATAGCGGTCCATGTAAGCCTGTGCGGCACCGCGCTCGATGCCGAGCTGGCTTGCCAGGCCAAATGCTGACATGCCGTAGATCAGGCCGAAATTGATGACCTTGGCGTAGCGTCTCTGTTCCGGAGTAACTTCCAGCAGGGTGCAGGCAAAAATCTCGGATGCAGTGGCGCGGTGAATATCCTCACCCGCTGCGAACGCGCGCAGCAGGTTTTTGTCGCCCGAAAGATGCGCCATGATGCGCAGTTCGATCTGGGAGTAGTCGGCGGAGATGATGCGGCTTCCCGGCGGCGCGATAAAGGCTTCACGAATGCGCCGCCCTTCTTCGCTGCGCACGGGGATGTTTTGCAGGTTGGGCTCGGTTGAAGACAGGCGTCCGGTTACCGCAACTGCCTGATTGTAGCTGGTGTGCACCCTTCCCGTTGCCGGGTTTACCATGCGAGGCAGTTTGTCTGTGTAGGTCGATTTGAGTTTGGCGAGTCCGCGGTATTCCAGCAGTAGTTTCGGCAGCGGATAGTCTTCAGCCAGTTGCTGTAATACATCTTCGTCTGTAGAGGGCGTGCCCCCCGGCGTTTTTTTCTTGACCGGCAATCCAAGCAGGCCAAACAGGATTTCCTGAATCTGTTTGGGCGAGTTCAGATTGAAAGGCTGGCCAGCAAGCGCATGGGCACCGCTCTCCAGCGTCAGCAGCTTTTCACCCAGCGCACGACTTTGTTTTGCCAGCAGGCTACTGTCGATCAGAACGCCATTGCGTTCCACGTGAAACAAAATTTTCGAAACGGGTATTTCGATATTCCGGTACACATATTCCAGTCCGGAATCGGGTTGTATCTGGGGATACAGGTGCTGATGCAGTTGTAGAGTGATGTCCGCATCTTCCGCGGCATAGCGGGTTGCGGTATCGAGATCGACTTCTTCAAAGCCGATTTGTTTTGCGCCCTTGCCCGCGACTTCAGCGTAGGGCAGTGTTTTTATGCCAAGGTGGCGCGATGCCATGGAATCCATATCATGCGGCTTGTGGCTTTCCACGATATAGGATTGCAACAGGGTGTCGTGGACGATGCCCCGCAGGAAAATGCCATGGTTGGCAAAAATATGGCTGTCGTACTTGAGATTCTGTCCCACCTTGGCGTTGTCCGGGCTTTCAAGCCATGGCTTGAGGCGCAGCAGAGTTTTTTCAAAATCAAGCTGTTGTGGTGCTCCTGCATAGTGGTGCGCCAAGGGCAGATAGGCCGCCTCATGTGGCGTAATGGCAAATGAGATGCCGACAAGCCGTGCTTGCATCGGGTCGAGGCTGGTGGTCTCGGTGTCCAGGCTGACCAGATCTGCCTGTTCCAGTCGGCACAGCCATTGCTCCAGTTGCGCTTCGCTCAAGATGCATTCATATTGCACTTCAGCCGGAGGCTTGCTGCTGGCGGGGGGGGCTTCATTGCTGCCGGAATTTTGCAGTTCCCTCAGCCATGTCTTGAATTCGAGTCGCTCATACAGCCCGGCAAGCCTGGCTGTATCCTGTGGTCCGGCGGTCAGCTCTTCCAGTTTGAGCGGCAAGGGGACATCGCAGCGGATGGTGAGCAGTTCCCTCGCCTTGGGCAGCCACTCCAGTGCATTGCGCAGATTTTCACCTACAACGCCACTGATCTGACTGGCGTGCTTCACCAGATTGTCCAGGGTCTGGTACTGCGTCAGCCACTTGACTGCCGTTTTGGGGCCGACCTTGTCTACGCCCGGTACGTTGTCCGCGCTGTCGCCGATCAGGGTCAGGTAGTCCACGATGCGTTCTGGGGGAACACCAAATTTTGTTGTTACACCCGCCTCGTCCAGCGCTTCGTTGGACATGGTATTGATCAGGCTGATGTGGCTATTCACCAGTTGCGCGATATCCTTGTCGCCGGTAGAGATCACTACCCGCATCCCGGCCCTGGCGCCAATCTGTGCCAGTGTGCCGATGACGTCGTCGGCTTCGACGCCCTCTACCGCCAGCAGAGGCCAGCCCATGGCCCGGATGCTGTCGTGCAATGGTTCGATCTGGGCCGCCAGATCGGATGGCATGGGCGGCCGGTTGGCTTTATAGTCGGGATACAGGTCGTCGCGGAAGGTCTTGCCTTTTGCATCGAACACGCAGGCGCTATAATCAGCCTGGTAATCCTGATGCAGACGGCGCAGCATATTGAGTACGCCGTAGATCGCCCCGGTCGGCTCGTTATGGCGGTTGCGCAGATCAGGCAGAGCATGGAATGCGCGGTAAAGGTAGGATGATGCATCAACCAGCAGCAGTGTTTTCATAGGCGAGAAAGACCATCAACATGAATGCAGAAGAAAAGCTACCCAAGCCCCTGGATCCGGAAGTTTTGTCGCAGGCATATTCGGCACGCGAGTCATGGCGGGTGTTCGAGATTATGGCAGAGTTTGTCGAATCTACCGAACGCCTGAGTTCGATCAGGCCGGCTGTCAGCATATTCGGCAGCGCGCGCACCGCACCGGACCATCCTTATTACCAGCTCACCGAAAAAATTGCCAGAAAGCTGTCAGATGCCGGATTTTCCGTAATCTCGGGTGGTGGGCCCGGCATCATGGAGGCAGCCAACAAGGGCGCGTTTTTTGGGTCTTCGCCCAGTGTGGGTCTCAACATACAGCTTCCTCACGAACAGCATACCAATCCTTATCAGGACATCAGCCAGACCTTTAGGCACTTTTTTGCGCGCAAGGTGATGTTCGTCAAATTTGCCACGGCTTATGTAGTGATGCCCGGTGGATTTGGCACCCTGGATGAACTCATGGAGGCCCTGACTCTGGTACAGACAGGAAAAACCCGCCGCATGCCGATCATACTGGTGTGCGAAGCTTACTGGCGGGATCTGGTCAGCTGGTTCGGCAACACCCTGGTTAAGGAAAAAATGATTAACCCGGAGGACCTTGACCTGATCAAGGTGATCGATGATCCTGATGCCATTGTTGCGGCGATTTTCAAGCACTACGAGAGCAGTGGTTTTGAGCCTACTGCAGCGGAACAGGAGATTCAGCTTCGCCTGTGACAATTTTTGGTTTCTGGCGATTGGATGCTTATCGGCCAAGGCAGCAAGCGCTATAATCCGGTTTCATCCTTTCCTCTAGGAATTGCTATGCGTCGCTTTCTTCCCTTGTTGCTGCTGTGCGCTCTTCCTGCGCTCGCAGATACGCCTGCCGGTTTGCAGCCTCTGCCCGTGCCGCCAGCACCACCGCCTGGCTATGAGCCTGATTCAGCACTTGAACCACAAGTGACCATTACCAAGCGAGGCGAGGACAAGATCGAGGAATATCGCATGCACGGCAAGCTTTACATGATGAAAGTGACGCCTCTGCATGGTGTGCCCTATTACCTGATTGATGAAAAGGGAACGGGAAATTTTGTGCGTCAGGGCGAAGTGAGCCCCAGCATTCTTGTGCCCATGTGGCTACTTAAATCGTTTTAGCCTGAACGAAGCCCCGGGGCTGTTTTCCTATGTCCGTTTTTACCACCGTTACCCCAGATCAGCTCAAACACTGGTTGAATCGATATGCGCTCGGCACCCTGCATGACCTGCAGGGGATTTCTGCCGGAATCGAAAATACCAATTATTTCGTGACTACCAGCCACGGACGCTATGTGCTGACTTTATTCGAGAAGCTCACGGCCGGTGAGTTGCCCTATTTTATCAACCTGATGGCGCATCTGGCTGCACATGGCATCCCCTGTCCGGCTCCTGTGGCCAATCTCGATAATGGCTACCTTGGGCAGCTCAACGGCAAGCCGGCATGCATTGTCAGTTGCCTGGAGGGAAAATCGTTGCTCGATCCCACCGCGCACCACTGTGCAGAAGTCGGTGAAATGCTAGCCGCGATGCACCTGGCGGGCAAGTCCTATCCCGTGCAGATGGCTAATCCACGCGGCCCTCGCTGGTGGAATGCAACGGCCCCGCAGGTCATGCCCTTTCTGACGCCCGAAGATGCCAGCTTGCTGGCGGAGGAGTTGCATTTTCAGTCGCTATACCGCTTCGAGGACTTGCCGCGTGGCGTGATCCATGCCGACCTGTTCCGCGACAATGTGCTGTTCAAGGGCGATGCCGTTGGCGGCCTGATCGATTTTTACTTTGCCTGCAACGATGTCTGGCTTTATGACCTGGCTATTACGGTCAACGACTGGTGCGTGGATGCAAATGGTGAACTGGATGAGGCGCGCATGATGGCCATGTTGCAGGCTTATCATTCCACCCGCCCGCTGACACTGGTCGAGCGCGGTGCCTGGCCGGCAATGTTGCGAGGCGGTGCATTGCGCTTCTGGCTTTCGCGCCTGTACGACTTCCACTTTCCCCGACCTGGTGAATTGACCCAGGCCAAGGACCCTGCACACTTTCGTCGAATTCTGCAGCATCATGTGACTCACCATGATCTGTTGCAGACGGCCTGGGTTGGATAATGATGACGACAACAGAGTTTTCGGCGGGCGTGCCCGAACCGCGCAGGGTCGCCGCAGCCCAGGGATGGCGCTGGATCACCGCGGGCTTCCAGCTTTATGGCAAGAACCCGCTGATCTGGATCGTTTTTTTTCTGATATACATGGTGTTTTCACTGGTGCTGGCCTTTGCCATACCGGTAATCGGTGCAGTCGCATCTGCGCTGCTGGACCCTATCCTGATTGCCGGATTCATGGCGGGGTGCCGTGCGCTGGAGTTGGATGAGGAACTGGAACTCGGCCATCTGATGGCGGGTTTTCGCGCCAATGCCGGGCAGCTGGCCGCTGTGGGCGGATTCTACCTGGCGGGAAAGATGCTGCTGATCGTAGCTGCCATGGGCGTGGCAGGGATCACTATCGGGCCGATGCCGGAAGTGGATTTTACCGCTCTGGAAAGTATGGACCCTGCCCAGTTGCAACTGCTTGCCCGTCATTTCATGATCATGGGCGCGGCGTTGCTGAGCCTGCTGATTCCCTTGTTGATGGCCTTCTGGTTTGCCCCTGCCCTGATCCTGTTTGACCACATGACGGCCAAACAGGCCATGAGGCTGAGTTTTACGGCCTGTCTGCGCAATATCTGGCCCTTTACGGTTTATGGCCTGGCTGGCGGCTTGCTCTTCCTGCTGGGGGCGCTGCCCTTTGGCCTGGGTTTGCTGGCTGTCATTCCGGTACTGTTCGGCACCTCCATTTATACCGCCTACCGTGATATTTTTGTCGCCGGAGTAAAGGTCGTAGACGAAGCCTGAGCCGCCTCTAGGCTGCCTCCAGTCTGGCGTATTCCAGCGCCAGCCACTTCACGCCCGAATGGCTGAAGCTCACCTGAACCCTTGCATCCGTACCGCGCCCCTCGCTGTTGATAATGATGCCCGGGCCGAATTTTGGATGCGTGACGGCCTGTCCAATATGCCAGGCTGATCCTGGCTCCGTGGCTGCGCGCTTGCCAGGGCTGAACGGCATCACGGGTTCTTCGGCTACTCTTGATGGCGCGGCGCGATTCAGGCGTTTCAGTAAAGCCGTTGGCAGCTCATCGAGAAAGCGCGATGCGATACCGTAGCGTAACTGGCCGTGCAGCATGCGGCTGTCGGCAAAGCTTAGATACAGGCGACGCCTTGCGCGGGTGATTGCCACATACATCAGCCGTCTTTCTTCTTCGAGGCCATCCCGTTCCTGCGCCGCGTTTTCATGCGGAAACAGGCCCTCTTCCAGTCCGCTGATGAACACGGCGTGGAATTCCAGTCCCTTGGCAGCATGAACAGTCATCAACTGAAGCGCTTCCTGCCCTGCCGCGGCCTGATGTTCGCCGGCCTCCAGCGAGGCATGGGTCAAGAAGGCCGCGAGCATGTCCGGTGAAGCATCAGCCTGGTCCGCGCTGTGTTCCAGGACAAAGCCGGCGGCGGCGTTGATCAGTTCATTCAGGTTCTCCAGCCGTTCCGCGCCTTCTTTTTCCGCCTTGTAGTGCGCAACCAGTCCGCTATGTTCCAGCATGTGATCGATCTGTTCAGGCAGGGGCAAACTGCTGCAGGTTTCACGCAGGGCGTCGATCAGCGCGATGAAAGCGGAAATGCTTGTGCCCGCTTTGCCCCCCATTCGCCCGAGTTGCGCCGCCCGCCACAGGCTGAGATTTTCCTGTCGTGCGATTTCCTGCAACTGTTCCAGGCTACGCACACCGATGCCCCGTGTCGGAAAATTAATGACCCGGAGCATTGCGCCATCATCATCCGGATTGGCGACAAGCCGCAGATAGGCCAGCGCATGCTTGATTTCCTGGCGCTCGAAGAAGCGCAATCCACCGTAGACGCGATAGGGAATGCCTGCATTGAACAGCGCGTGCTCCAATATCCGCGACTGGGCATTGGAGCGGTACAGCAGGGCCATGTTCGAGAGCAGGACGCCTTCGCGTTGCAGTGCTTTGGCCTCATCGACGATAAAGGCGGCTTCCTCGAAATCGCTGCTGGCTTCGAATAGGCGTATCGGTTCGCCCGAGCCTTCGGCTGTCCACAGGTTCTTGCCCAGACGGCTCTGGTTGTGATGGATGAGCGCATTGGCGGCATCCAGAATATTGCCGTGAGAACGGTAATTCTGTTCCAGACGGATGATCTGCCGCACCTGGAAGTCGCGCTCGAAATCCGCCATGTTGCCGACCCGGGCGCCGCGGAAAGCGTAAATCGACTGGTCGTCGTCGCCGACAGCAAACACGGCGGCCCGCTCCCCTGCAAGCAGCTTGAGCCACAGGTATTGCAACTGGTTGGTATCCTGGAATTCGTCCACCAGCACATGGCTGAAGCGCTCCTGGTAGTGATGACGCAAATGCGCATCGCGTTGCAGCAGCTCATAACAGCGCAGCAGCAGCTCGGCAAAATCCACCACCCCTTCGCGCTGGCATTGTTCGTCGTAGGCGGCATAGAGTTCCTGCTGTCTGCGCGTATAGGGGTCAAAAGCTTCGATCATGTGCGCGCGCAGGCCCTGTTCCTTGGCGCCATTGATAAAGTGCTGCAGTTGCTTGGGCGGGTATTTCTCGGCGTCGATGTTGAGCGCCTTAAGCAATCTTTTTACTGCACCCAGCTGATCTGCCGAATCGAGAATCTGAAACAGGGCCTGCAATCCGGCCTCACGGTGGTGGGCGCGCAACATGCGATTGGCCAGGCCGTGGAAAGTGCCGACCCACATGCCCCGGGTGTTGATCGGCAGCATCGCTGCAATGCGGGTGAGCATTTCCTTTGCCGCCTTGTTGGTGAAGGTGACGGCAAAAATATTGCTGGGCCCAGATTGTCCAGACTGGATCAGATAGGCGATACGGGTGGTCAGCACCCGCGTCTTGCCACTGCCCGCGCCAGCCAGAATCAGCGCGGATTCATGCGGCAGGGTGACGGCGGCGAGCTGTTCCGGATTCAGACCGTGGAGCAGAGAAGGGGGCATGTTGAACCAATCCAAAGAAAAAAGGCCGGCATGAACCGGCCTTTTTGATGTCTGAACAGCCGGATCAGGATTTTTTCTTGTTCTCGATCAGGTTGTGAATCATCGGCGCCAGAATGACTTCCATGGCAAAACCCATCTTGCCGCCGGGCACCACGATGGTGTTGCGGCGTGACATGAATGAGTCGTGAATCATGTTGAGGTAATAGGGGAAATCAATGCCCTTGGGGTCGCTGAAACGAATCACCACGAAGCTTTCGTCCGGAGTCGGGATGTCGCGCGCGATAAACGGGTTCGAGGTGTCCACCGTCGGCACACGCTGGAAGTTGACGTGGGTCTGGGAAAACTGTGGTGTGATGTAGTTCACATAATCCGGCATACGGCGCAGAATGGTGTGGACGGTCGCTTCGGCAGAATAGCCGCGTTCCTTGCCGTCGCGGTGAATTTTCTGGATCCACTCCAGGTTGACGATAGGCACTACACCCACACCCAGGTCGACATAGCGGGAAGCATCGACATCGCCATCCTTGACCAGGCCATGCAGGCCTTCGTAGAACAGCAGGTCGCTGCCGGTCGGGATGCCTTCCCAGGGTGTAAATTCGCCAGCCTTCAGGTGGGTGCCGAGGCGTGCATTCAATTCGGCAGCTTCCGCATCGGAGTGAATATAGTAACGCTTCTGGCCGGTGCCGGTTTCGCCATAGGTTTTGAAAGTTTCTTCAATCTTTGCAAAATGGTTGGCTTCCGGGCCGAAGTGACTGAAAAAGTTATTTCCGGCTTCTTCCGCTTTTTTCGAGGCTTCCTTGAATTCCACGCGACCAAGAGAGTGCATGCTGTCGCCTTCGATCACTGCGGCGGTAATCTTTTCGCGTTCGAAAATGTGCTGGAACGCGACTTTGACGGTGGTGGTGCCGGCGCCGGACGAGCCTGTAACCGCGACGACTGGGTGTTTCATAGACATGGTTGATATCCCCGAAAATAAATGACACGAATGTTTCAGTATAATCGCCACAGGGCTGTTTTGTCACTAGGCGGCGGGGGCATGGGGCACCCTGTTTCAGCGTATAATCATCGGCTTTTCTATACAATTTTTTATTAAGAACCATGGAAAATCCCTATATTCCCGGCGCGGTGGAAAAACAGGCGCAGCAACACTGGAATGCCATTCAGGCTTTCCGGGCAGAAGAAATCCCGGGCAAGCCCAAGTATTACTGCCTGTCCATGTTTCCCTACCCCTCGGGCAAGCTGCACATGGGGCATGTGCGCAACTACACCATCGGCGATGTGCTTTCCCGCTACCATCGTGCCTGTGGCTTCAATGTCATGCAGCCCATGGGCTGGGATGCCTTCGGCCTGCCCGCGGAAAATGCGGCGATTGCCAACAACGTGGCGCCTGCAGCCTGGACCTACTCCAACATCGATTACATGCGTGGCCAGCTTCAGTCACTCGGCCTGGCCATCGACTGGTCGCGCGAACTGGCGACCTGCAAGCCGGATTATTACCGCTGGGAGCAATGGCTGTTTACCAGGTTGTTCCAGAAAGGCCTGATCTACAAGAAGCTGGCGAGTGTGAACTGGGACCCGGTGGACCATACCGTGCTTGCCAACGAGCAGGTGATCGATGGTCGTGGTTGGCGTTCCGGCGCTCTGGTGGAAAAACGTGAAATCCCGATGTATTTCATGAAAATTACTGCCTACGCCGACGAACTCCTGAGTGAGCTGGATAATCTGCCGGGCTGGCCCGAGCAGGTTCGCACCATGCAGAAGAACTGGATCGGCAAGAGTTATGGCGCCGAGGTGCATTTTCCCTATGCAGAAGGCGAGGATGTTCTCCGCGTTTACACTACCCGCCCGGATACGCTCATGGGGGCAACCTACGTGGCCGTGGCGGCTGAGCATCCCTTGGCGGCGGAAGCCGCTATCGGGAACCTCGATCTCACTAATTTCATCGATGAATGCAAACAGGGCGGCATTGCGGAGGCTGATCTTGCGACGATGGAAAAGAAAGGCATGCCAACCGGCCGCTTCGTCGTACATCCGCTGAACGGCGAGATGCTGCCAGTGTGGGTGGCCAACTACGTACTGATGGGGTATGGCGAAGGTGCTGTCATGGCCGTCCCGGCCCACGACGAACGGGATTTTGCCTTTGCCATGAAGTACGACTTGCCGGTCAAGCATGTGATTGCAAGCGATGAATTGCTGGCCAGATGGACACATTTGCTCCATCTGCTCGAAGCGCTGGGGGTCGAAATCAATCAGCAAGCCATCGACCACATGGGGATGCTGAATTATTTGAGCGAGGTTCTTTCGGAGCTGACAACAAGTACCGAGGAAATCTCCGATGCGGTCAATGAATTTGCCGCCCAGATGGAGCGCGAGTCGCCCTATGTCGAGCATGGCGAGTTGATTTGTTCGGGAAAATACAATGGTCTTGGATTTCAGGCTGCCTTCGATGCGATTGCCGACGACCTCCAGACCAAGGTTCTGGGGGGCAAGCGTACCCAGTTCCGCCTGCGCGACTGGGGCATTTCGCGCCAGCGCTACTGGGGCTGTCCAATCCCGATCATCCATTGCGCATGCTGCGGCGACGTGCCGGTGCCGGAAACAGATTTGCCTGTGGTGCTGCCGGAGGACGTAAAAATCGATATCGGTTCACCGATCAAGAAAATGCCCTCGTTTTACGAAACCACCTGCCCGAAGTGCGGCGGCAAGGCCGAACGCGAAACCGACACCATGGATACTTTCGTAGAATCGTCCTGGTACTACGCGCGCTATGCCAATCCGGACAACGCCAGCGCCATGGTCGATGAGCGCGCCAAATACTGGCTGCCGGTGGATCAGTACATCGGCGGTATCGAACACGCCATCCTGCATCTCCTGTATGCGCGTTTCTTCAACAAGCTGATGCGCGATACCGGCCTGGTGGAGTGCAACGAGCCATTCACCCGGCTGCTGACTCAGGGCATGGTGGTGGCGCCGACTTTCTACCGCGACGGCGCAGATGGCAAGAAACAGTGGATCAACCCTGCCGATGTGGATGTGGAGATCGATGCCAAGGCCCGACCCATCGGCGCGAAACTGAAGTCGGACGGACAGCCGGTCGTCATCGGCGGCACCGAGAAGATGTCCAAATCCAAGAATAACGGCGTCGACCCGCAGGCCATCATCGACCAGTACGGCGCCGATACCGCGCGCCTGTTCATGATGTTCGCCGCGCCGCCGGACCAGCAGCTGGAATGGTCGGATGCCGGTGTGGAGGGCGCATTCCGTTTCCTCAAGCGGGTTTGGAAAGCGGTCGAGGATCATGTTCAGCAGGGTGTGGTGGCGGCCGGCGGCGCCGACCTGAGCGCCGACCTCAAGGCGCTGCGTTTTCAGCTCCACAGCACGATTCAGAAAGTGAGCGATGACTATGGCCGGAGGCAGCAGTTCAACACGGCCATTGCAGCGGTGATGGAGCTGATGAACGCACTCGGCAGGAATCAGGATCATGGCCCAGCGGGCCGAGCCCTGATGCAGGAGGCGCTGGAGGCCGTGGTGCTGCTGCTCTCCCCTATCGTGCCGCATATCAGCCATGCCCTGTGGGCCGGACTCAGGCCGGGGAACGATATCCTGGATGCTCCGTGGCCCCGCGTCGATGAAAGCGCGCTGGTTCAGGATGAAATCGAGCTGATGCTTCAGGTCAACGGCAAGTTGCGCGGCAGCATGACCGTGGCGAAATCGGTTGCGAAGGATGAAATCGAGAAGTTGGCGCTTGCTAACCCCAATGTGCTCAAGTTTACTGAAGGCCAGGCGATCAAGAAAGTTGTGGTTGTTCCGGGCAGACTGGTTAACGTGGTGATATAAACGATGAAAAAACTTCTGCTTCTGGTCCTGCTGCTGACTCTGGGTGCGTGTGGCTTTCATTTACGCGGACCCGCCCAGCTCCCTTTCGAGACGATTTATGTTCAAGGTGGAGGCACTCAGCTCGGGCCGGATCTGCAGCGTTACCTGCGTTCTGGTTCGAATGTGAAAGTGGTACAAACGCCGGGCGAAGCCCAGGCTGTACTGCAAATTCTGGATGAAAGTCGTGAAAAGCGCATTCTGTCACTGACGGGGGGCGGCCGGGTCGGTGAATTCGAGCTGTTTTATCGTCTTTCCTTCCGCCTGCATGACGGCAAGGGCTCCGAGTTGATGCCAACCCAGCAGCTCGAACTGAAACGTGCCCTGTCATTCAGCGATGTTCAGGTGCTGGCCAAGGAGCAGGAAGAAGCGCTGTTGTACCGCGACATGCAGAGTGACGCAGTGCAGCAGGTGGTCAGGCGTCTGAGCGCCTTGAAAAAATAAGGGGTTAAGCCTGTGCGGATGAAGCCGGAGCAGCTGGATCAGCATTTTGCCAAAGGCTTGCAGCCGCTTTATCTGCTCTTTGGCGACGAAGCCTTGCTGGTTCAGGAAGCGGCGGATGCCATCCGCAACCGCGCGCGTCAGGAAGGCTGCGCCGAGCGCGAAGTCTTCACCGTGGAGCGCGGTTTCAACTGGCAAAACCTACTGGCCAGCGGCAACAGCCTGTCACTGTTTTCGTCGCGCCGCCTGGTGGAAGTGCGCATCCCTTCAGGCAAGCCGGGCAATGACGGCAGCCAGGCGCTACAGGCCTATTGTTCACGCCTGCCTGCGGATACCGTGACGCTGGTGATCTGCCCCAAGCTCGACAAAGCCGCCCAGGCGGGGAAATGGTTCAAGGCCATGGAACAGGTCGGCGTGGCGGTGCCGTTCTTTCCTGTCGAGCGTGCCCAGTTGCCGGCATGGATCGGGTCGCGACTGGCGCGGCAGGACCAGCGTGCCGAACCGGTGGTATTGCAGTTCCTCGCGGACCAGGTGGAGGGCAACCTGCTCGCGGCCTTTCAGGAAGTACAAAAGCTGGCCCTGCTCTTTCCCGCGGGCATGCTGATGCTGGAACAGGTGCGGGGCGCGGTGGCAGATGTGGCACGTTTCGATGTGTTCAAGCTTGGCGACGCTCTGCTGGCGGGCGATAGCGCGCGCGTCTGTCGCATCCTGGACGTGTTGCGCGGTGAGGGGGAAGACCCTGTGCTAATCCTTTGGGCGCTGGCGCGCGAGATACGCACGCTGGCCCGGCTAAGCGGTGGTCTGCGGCAAGGCGGCAGCCTCTCGCAACTGATGCGTGAGGCATGGATCTGGGAGTCGCGCCAGCGTCTGGTGGAACAGGCCGTAAAACGCACCCCTGAGGCACGCCTGTTGCAGGGGCTAAAGAAGGCGGCGGGAATTGACCGCATGATCAAGGGCTTGGCCAGGGGCGATGTGTGGGATGAGTTGCAGCAACTCGGATTGACGATGGCCAGGGCGTAATTGGGAGTCACCGGGATTTTCAGGATGGGTTCGTTTGCTTTAACATCCGGTAAATCCTGTCTGTAAATATTGAGTTGGAGAAACCGTATGGACGTAAAAGCATACATGCACAATCTCGGCCAGCAGGCGCGCACGGCTTCCCGTGCCATGGCCCGCGCCGATACCAATGCCAAGAACAAGGCGCTCACCGTAATGGCTCAGGCCATCCAGCGCGACAGCGCCAGACTGGTGGAGGCCAATGCCCGGGACCTTGCTGCCGCCAAAGCCGCCGGGCTGGACGCCGCGATGCTGGACCGCCTGACCCTGACGGAAAAAGGCGTGGCCGGCATGGCCGAGGGCCTGCTGCAGATAGCTGCCCTGCCCGATCCTGTGGGCGAGATTACGGATCTGAATTACCGCCCTTCCGGCATTCAGGTCGGCAAGATGCGCGTCCCGCTGGGGGTAATCGGCATCATCTACGAGGCGCGCCCCAACGTGACGGCCGATGCTGCCGGGCTGTGCCTCAAATCAGGCAACGCCTCAATCCTGCGCGGCGGCTCGGAAGCGATTCACTCCAACCAGGCCATCGCCGCCTGCGTGCGCGAAGGGCTGGCCGCAGCCGGCTTGCCGGAAACTGCGGTGCAGGTGATCGAAACCACCGATCGTGCCGCGGTGGGCGAGCTCATCACCATGCGCGAATTCGTTGATGTGATCGTGCCGCGCGGAGGCAAGGGCCTGATCGAGCGCCTCATCGCCGAGGCGCGCATCCCGGTGATCAAGCATCTGCACGGCGTATGCCACGTCTACATCGACGACAAGGCAGACCTGACCAAGGCGGTAAAGATTGCCGACAATGCCAAGACCAGTCGCTACGGCACCTGCAATACGATGGAAACCCTGCTGGTGGCAGAAGGTGTGGCCAAAGAGGTGTTGCCGCCGCTGTGCAAGATTTACCAGGACAAGGGCGTGGAACTGCGCGGCTGTGCGGCGTCCCGCGCCATCGTTCCGGCAATGAAGGAAGCCACCGAGGAAGACTGGCACACCGAATATCTGGCGCCGATTCTCTCCGTGCGGGTAGTGGCAGACATGGATGCGGCGATCGAGCATATCAACACCTACAGTTCGCAGCACACCGAATCCATCGTAACGGAAGACTACAGCCGGGCGCGTCGCTTCCTGCGCGAGGTGGATTCCAGTTCGGTGATGGTGAATGCCTCTACCCGCTTCGCAGATGGCTTCGAATATGGCCTCGGCGCGGAGATCGGCATTTCCACCGACAAGATCCACGCGCGCGGCCCGGTGGGGCTGGAAGGACTGACTTCGCAGAAATTCATCGTGCTGGGCGACGGTCACGTCAGGGGGTGAAGCCGTGGCGCCGATAGGGATACTCGGCGGCACTTTCGATCCGGTTCACTTCGGTCATCTGCGGCTTGCCGAGGAACTGGTGCAGCAACTTGCGCTTTCAGAGGTGCGCTTCATTCCTGCGGCAAATCCATGGCATCGCAAAAAGCCTGCAGCAACGGCCATGCAGCGGATGGAGATGATTCGTCTGGCCATTGCGGGCAATGCGCGTTTTGTGCTTGATGAGCGCGAAATCCGGAAAAATTCACCCGGCTACACGGTGGAAACCCTTCAGGAATTGCGTCAGGAAAGAGGAAGCAGGCAGCCTGTGTGCCTGCTTCTGGGCGCAGATGCCTTCCTCGGTCTGCCCTCCTGGCATCGCTGGCGTGAACTGTTCGAACTGGCTCATGTCGTCGTGGCACATCGCCCCGGTTTTTCGTTGCTTCAGGAACAGATGGACGATCTGCTGCGCGAGGAGCTTGAGCAACGCATCAGCACAAACCCGCCCAGTCTGCAGTCTTCGCCAGGCGGCCGGATCATGACTTCTCCGATTACGCCGCTGGCGATTTCGGCCACCGCGATCCGCGCCGGAATCAAAGTTGGGCGAAGCCCGCGTTATTTGCTCCCACAAAGCGTTCTCGATTATATTCGGGCACAAGAACTCTATATTTAAGGAAACCCATGGAACTGGAAGCAATGAAGCAGGCCGTCATTTCTGCGCTGGAAGATATCAAGGCAAAAGACATCGCCGTATTGAAAGTGTCGCATCTGACCAGCATGACCGATTACATGATCATCGCTACGGGGGATTCCAACCGCCAGACCCGTGCGCTGGCCAACAATGTTCTGGTAAAACTGAAGGAGCTGGGCGCGGATGTCCTGGGTGTGGAGGGAGAGGAAAGCGGAGAGTGGGTTCTGGTGGATCTCGGCCCGGTGGTCGTTCACATCATGCAGCCCAACACGCGCGAGCACTACAATCTTGAACAGTTGTGGGGTGCGGGGCGGCGCCATGGCCAGCCATTGGCGGAACAGGCGAACACTTGAAACTGTGGATCCTTGCCGTTGGTAACAAAATGCCCGGCTGGGTAAGCGAAGCCTTTGCGGAGTATGCGAAACGCATGCCACGGGAGGCGCGTATTGAGCTGGTGGAAATCAAGCCGGAGAAGCGTGCTGGCGGAAAGACCGTGGAACAGATGCAGGAAGCCGAGATGGCGCGTATCCAGGCCGCGCTTCCCGCTGCTGCAATGCATGTGATGCTGGATGAGCGCGGTGTGGAAATGAGTACGCTGGAACTGGCCGGCAGCATGAAATCCTGGTTGCAGGAGGGCCGGGATGTGGCCTTCGTCATCGGCGGGGCGGATGGCTTGCACCCGGAATTGCGCCAGCGCGCTGGCAAGTTGTGGTCGTTGTCGCGACTCACCCTGCCTCATGGTATGGTGAGAGCACTGCTGGCGGAACAGTTATATCGCGCCATGTCCGTAATTCAGGGCCATCCTTACCACCGGGAATAGTGCATACATGTCTTTTCCTTACCGTACGATTTATCTTGCTTCAGCGAGCCCGCGCCGGCGCGAATTGCTGAAGCAGATCGGTGTGCGCTTCGAGGTGCTGCTGCTACGCGCACAGCCGACCCGTTCCGAGGTGGATGAAACGCCGAATCCTGGTGAAGACCCGCGTGAGTATGTGTTGCGTCTGGCCCGGGCCAAGGCGGAAGCCGGCGCTCTTGCCTGTCTTTCCCGTCACCTCCCCGCCTATCCGGTACTGGCGGCGGATACCACCGTGACCATGGATGGCGATATTATCGGCAAGCCGGCCAATCGTACCGAAGCAGAGGCGACACTAGCACGACTGGCGGGCCGCCGTCATGAGGTGCTGACAGCCGTGGCCATGGCTTTTGATGAACGGCTCGAAGTGAAGCTGAGCGTCTCCAGCGTCGAGTTTGCGCCTCTCGATGCCAATACTATCAAACGCTACGTAGCCAGCGGCGAAACCCATGACAAGGCCGGGGCTTATGCCATTCAGGGGCGGGCAGCGGCTTTTATTATCCGGCTTGAGGGCAGTTATTCCGGCGTGATGGGTTTGCCGCTGTGTGAAACAACCCAACTATTACAGACATTTGGTATCGAAGTGCTATGAGCGAAGAAATCCTGATTAACGTGACGCCCCAGGAAACACGGGTGGCAGTGCTGCAGCAGGCGGTGGTGCAGGAGTTGCACATCGAGCGCGCCAGCGCCCGCGGGCTGGTGGGGAATATTTACCTGGGGCGAGTGTGCCGTGTTTTGCCGGGAATGCAGTCTGCTTTTGTGGAAATCGGCCTGGATCGCGCCGCTTTTCTCCATGTTGCGGATATCTGGGCGCCTCAGGGCGAAGAGCCGCGACCGATCGAACGACTGCTCTACGAGGGGCAGAGCATCATGGTGCAGGTATTCAAGGACCCGATCGGCACCAAGGGCGCTCGTCTTTCAACCCAGATCGGACTGGCCGGACGCTTTCTGGTTTATTTGCCGCAGGAAACGCATATCGGCATTTCACAGCGTATCGAAGACGAGGCGGAGCGCGAGCATCTTCGCGAGAAACTGCAGCTTCTTCTGCCGGAGGAGGATCATGGCGGCTTTATCATTCGCACCATGGCCGAGACCGCAACGGACAAGGAGCTGCTCGATGATGTCGAGTACTTGCGCAAGGTGTGGAATGACATCCAGGCCAGTGCCAAGGGCGCTCCGCTAAAAACCATGCTGTACCATGATCTGGACCTGCCGCTGCGGGTTCTGCGCGATTTCGTCACGGACGAAACCGATCGTATCGTGGTGGATTCACGTGAAACATATAGCCGTCTGCAGGGATTTGCGCAGGACTACACCTCCGGCGTGGGGGAAAAGCTTTCGCATTACCAGGGAGAGCGTCCGCTGTTCGATTTGCGTGGCGTGGAAGATGAAATTGAAAAGGCGCTGGCGCGGCGCGTGGATTTGAAGTCAGGCGGCTACCTGATTCTAGACCAGACCGAAGCGCTGACAACGGCGGACGTGAATACAGGCGGTTTTGTCGGCGGGCGCAATTTCGATGATACCATCTTCAAGACTAACCTCGAGGCTGCGCAGACCATCGCTCGCCAGCTCCGGTTGCGTAATCTGGGCGGCATCATCATTGTTGACTTCATTGATATGGACAATGAGGAGCACCAGGCAGCGGTACTGGCCGAGTTCAAGAAAGCGCTTTCGAAAGACCGTGCCCGCATCACGATCAACGGGTTTTCTGCCCTGGGCCTGGTAGAGATGACGCGCAAGCGCAACCGTGAAAGTCTGGCGCACATCCTGTGCCAGCCCTGCCCTATTTGCCAGGGCCGGGGCGAGCTAAAGACGGCCCAGACCGTGTGTTACGAGATTCTGCGCGAACTGCTGCGCGAAGCGCGTCAGTTCGATGCACGGGAATACCGGATTCTGGCGTCTCAGCAGGTGATCGACATGTTCCTCGATGAAGAGTCGCAAAGTTTGGCGCAGCTCGGAGATTTTATCGGCAAGCCGATTTCACTGCTGGTGGAGAGCCAGTACTCACAGGAGCAATACGACGTGATCCTGATGTAAAGGGATTCAGGCGGCCTTGACAGAGGTCGCCAGCGGCACGTTGATTTTTGCGCGAATCCCCTCAATCACCTCTCTTTGAGCAAGCAGACGTGCTTGCGCCTTGAGCAGTTCATTGATCCGTTCCTCCAGCGTATCGGTGTTGTCGTGGATCTGTTTCACGGTGTCCACGCGTTGACCGATCTGTGCCTTGTAGTCCTGTATCTGCCGGGTCAGCGGGCCAAGAGAGGCGCGCAGCCATGCCTCACTTTCGGAGCGCGCCTGTTCGAAGACCTGCTGCGCGGAGGCTACCAGCCCGGTGTAAAACTTTCGGATGAGAAAATGTTTTTCGGTCATGACATTCAGCGGATCATCGCAGAATTCTTCTGTCTGCTGAGCCAGGCTCATAAGTCCCTGTTTTGCGCGTTCCAGGCTCAATGGCGGAGGAAATGCCAGTTCGAAACCATGCTGTTCGTGAAAGCGCCTGTATGCCGCATCCACCAGCCCCTTGATCTGGTCGGCGTGATGGTGGATGCGCGCGAACTGCTGTGTGGCCTGGCCGAACAGGGATTGCATGCTGCGCAGCAGGCCACTGGTTGTCCAGCTGCCTTCGATGGCGTTGCGATTTCTGGCCAGCATTTCGTCCACCCTGTCGCTGTCCAGGCTGGCCATGAGCGCCCTGCCCTGCTGTGAAATTACGCTGCGGGTGATGTTGAAACTCTTCACCGTCTGCTCATAAAGCATTTTGTCCGCCTGAACCTTGTCGAGCAGTTTTTTGATTACAGAGCGATTTTTCCCGGTGAGCGTCATCAGTTCCTTCAGTTCATGGCGAACCGAGGCAAGCTGGCTTTGAACGGATTTTGCGGAAGCCTCTACCATGGCGCCGATTTCCTTCAGCACCGAAATGCGCAAAATATCCTGCTTGGCCGGAATGATATGATCGGCCAGCATGGCCTCGACGGATTGAATGCCGCTTTTTTTCAACAGTAACTCATCTCCGCGTACGCGCGCCAGCAGGGCTTTCTGAGCAGAAACGGCGAGCACATTGCCAAGCGGCAATTCCAGCAGGCGTGCGGTGTCATAGACCTGGTGCTGGACTGCGAGCTGGATCTGATCCCATGGTTTCAGGTCGTCCCACAGGATGTCGACCTTGTTGAGCACCGCCAGCCGGTGTGGTACATACTTCTGGATATATTTATGCCAGACGTCGAGGTCTGATTTGGTCACGCCAGTATCCATGGCGAGCAAAAAAAACACGGCATGGGCGTTGGGAATCATGGAAAGCGTTAATTCCGGTTCGGTGCCAAGAGCATTCAGGCCCGGTGTGTCAAGAATGACCAGGCCGCTTTTCAGCAGCGGGTGCGGGTAGTTGATCAGGGCATGGCGCCACGCCGGAATTTCCACTGTGCCATCCGCGTTGACCATATCCTTGAGGTCTGGGTCGGTATCGTCCCACAGCCCCATGGAGCGGGCCTCACGCATCGGAACGGTTTTTTTCTGTGCCACGGTGCGCATTGCATCAAGCATTTCCTCGGGCGACTCCAGATTGAGCTTGATCTTGCTCCACTCGATGGGTAGCCTTTTCAGTGTAGCAACACTTTCCTCACGGTAGCGGGTTTCGATGGGCAAAAGCCGGATGCAGGGCGGGTCTTCCGGATCGTAATAAATTTCGGTGGGACACATGGTGGTGCGTCCAACATCCGATGGCAGCAGGCGCTGCTTGAAGTCGGAAAAAAACAGTGCGTTGATAAGTTCGGTCTTGCCGCGCGAAAATTCGGCGACAAAAGCCAGCACCAGGCGATCTTTTTTCAGGTTTTCCACCAGGTCGAAAAGGCGCAGGGAAAGCTGGACATCTGCCCCCCCCGTGCTATCCAGCCAGAACTGGTAAGCATTGATGGCGGCTACGATGTCATCACGCCACTGGCGATAATGTTCGACCTGTTGTTCGAGCGGTGCGCTCATGGGTGCGTTGTTTTTTCCGTGGAATTGACCAGATCGTCCGGCGTGCGTCGGGAGCCATGAATCTCCACGACTTTGCGACGCCCCCCGCTGCCCTGCTTTAATATCACCTGACTCGAAGGGACGTCAAATTCTTTTTTGAGGAAATCCAGTAACTTGGCGTTCGCCTGCCCCTCGACAGGAGGGGCAGCAATCCTGATTTTCAGTGCGTTGCCATGAATGCCGGCAAATTCGGTACGTTTCGCGCCGGGTTGTATATGCAGGCTCAGAACAAGGCAGTCGCCATCGATACGAAACCAGGAGGCGGGCATCGTCAGGTCAGGCGCAGGGCGAGTTGCTCAAGCCAGGCAACGGGCAGCATCAGAAGCAGTTGGCCAAACAGAATCAGCGCCAGGGGCGAGAGATCGACGCCGCCAATCGGCGGGATGAATTTCTGCACGGGGCGCAACAAGGGTTGTACCAGGCTGCCCGCAAGTCCGTTCAGCCAATGGTAGGGCTGTACCCAGCTGAGAACGGCGCTGATGATGACGATCCAGATCAGCAGGTTGATCCATAAGGCCAGCAGCTTGACCATGGCCAGAAAGGCCAGCCCGCCAAGTGCTGCGGGCACGTTCGCCGTATGTCCAAGCAGCAGGAAAGTTGCGATGACCAGGGCCAGTTGACATGTCCAGGCTGCTGCCAGCGATGCCCAGTCCCATCCCATCAGGCCGGGAATGATGCGGCGCAATGGTTTGACCGCGAAGTCTGTGACCGCAAGCAGAAATTGCCCGGCCGGGTTGCGGAAGGGCGCGCGCATAAGTTGCATCTGGAAGCGCAGCAGAAAAGCACCCGCTACCAGCGACAGCAAGGCGTCGAGTAAAAACAGCAGAGCCTGGCTCGCCATGATTATTCTTGCCCCAGGGCGTCACCCAGTTCGCGCGAACGCCCTGCTGCTGCGTGTATCGCCTGAATTATGGCCGTTTTTACTTTCGCCTCTTCCATGGACCCCAGGGCGCGCTCGGTTGTGCCGCCCTTGGAAGTGACGCGCGCGCGCAAGGTGGCGGCATCCTCTTCGCTCTGGCTTGCAAGCCGGGATGCACCAAGAAAAGTCTGCAGTGTCAGGGTGCGCGCCTGTTCCGGCGAAAATCCCAATTCGGCGGCTGCGGCCTGCATGGCTTCCATGAAATAGAAAACATAGGCCGGACCACTGCCGGAAACCGCGGTGATGCTATCCATCTGTTCTTCCGCGTTCAGCCATAGCGTAGACCCCACGGCCTGCAATATGGTTTCTGCCTGCTGTCGCTGGAACTGTGCGACTTCCGGCAAGGCATACAGACCGCTCATGCCGGCGGAAACCATGGCGGGTGTGTTGGGCATGCTGCGCACCAGCTGGCGATAGCCGCCCAGCCAGCGGCTGAGGTCTGTGGCACGCACACCTGCGGCGATCGAGATGACCAGTTGCTGGTTGAGCAGGGGCGCCATCCCGACGGCGACTTCTCGCAGTTGCTGCGGTTTTACAGCCAGAACGATGACGTCGCTGGCTATGGCCTCTGTATTCACGAGGGCAAAGGTCTGCACACCATAACGTGCGGCCAGAGCTTCGCGGTTTTGATCTGAAACCTCGGCAACGCGGATGTGCGAAGCATCGAAGCCTTGTGCGACAAGGCCGCCTATCAGTGCGGAAGCCATATTTCCCCCGCCAATGAAGCTGATGTTCATGGTTGCTCTATTCCAGTGCTTTGTTGATAAATGAATTATAAGGCCATCCGGGATTATGATGAAAACCTTCCATTGAGCTGCCGCCGGTTTTGCGCTTTCCGCAGGGCGAAAGATTTCAGCCTGTGGTAAATTCACTGGTCTTATGTCGACGCCCGCACTTCATTTCGAACAGCTCAGCAAAGCTTATGGCAAAAGCATGGTATTGAACGGGCTGAATCTTGATGTTCATCCGGGAGAATTTTTTGGCCTGGTTGGGGTCAACGGCGCGGGAAAAACGACGCTTATCAAGTGCCTGATGGATTTTTCGGAATCCGACAAGGGCCGTATCGAAATTTTCGGCATCAGCAACCGGGAGCATCGGGCGCGCGCACAGCTTGCTTTTGTTCCGGAGCATTTCTCCCCCCCTTATTACCTGACGGGCAGGGATTTTTTTCGGTACATGTTCAGGCTGCGTGGCCAGACTTACCAGCCGGTGCTTATCGAGACCATGCTGCAGCGGCTGGATCTCGACCTGGCTGTGCTCACAAAGCCAGTTCGCGCTTACTCCAAGGGGATGACCCAGAAAATCGGACTGGCGGCGAGTTTTCTCAGTGAGCGGGCGCTGTATGTCCTGGACGAACCGATGAGCGGGCTTGATCCCAAGGCCCGCGCTTTGCTCAAAAGCCAGTTGCGAAGCATGAAGACACAGGGTCGAACGCTGTTCTTCAGTTCGCACGCCCTGTCGGATGTGGAAGAAATCTGTGACCGGATGGCGATCCTGCATCAAGGAAGTTTGCGCTTTGTCGGAACGCCGTCCGAGTGCTGCCAGCAATACGCTGCCGCCAGCCTGGAACAGGCATTCATGAATTGTATCGCTTAACGCGGCGGTTTACAGACCTGTCATATAGGATTAAAGTAATGAGAAATCCTGACGTTACAGAATAAAGTTAAGAAAAACATGGAGGATATGCCATGAAAGCGAAGTGGTTTATAGCCTGTGTGCTGCTTTCTTCATCGATAGCAGTGGCAGCGCCAGCGCACAAGAAATCTGTTCATCACAAGACCGGCAAGGCAAAAGCCGTAAAAGTAAGTAAAGCCGTCAAGCCCGTGAAAATGCATGCGTCTTCTGAAGAAGGCCGTTTACAGCTGGCCTCCTCGGTTGCGATGATTGTCGACCAAAAAAGTGGCGAGACCCTGTTTTCTCGCAATGCCGGCAATCAGGCGCCCATCGCTTCCATTACCAAGCTCATGACGGCGATGGTCGTGCTGGATGCCGGACTCGGCATGGACGAGCCGATTACCATCAGTGACGCTGATGTGGATTCGTTACGCAATTCCAGTTCCCGTCTGCGGGTGGGAACCACCCTGTCGCGGCAGGAAACCCTGCAACTGGCGCTGATGTCGTCGGAAAATCGCGCTGCTGCTGCGCTTGCCAGGACTTATCCTGGCGGCTCGCCACAGTTTGTCGCTGCCATGAACCGCAAGGCGGCGGAGTTGGGAATGCATCACAGCCACTTCGTGGATTCCACCGGTCTGCATAGCGAGAACGTATCAACGGCGGAAGACCTGGTGAAAATGGTCAAGGCGGGCTATCACTATGAGCTGATTCGCCAGATGACCACCACCGAGACTTACGATGTGGTGAACGATAATGGCCATCGGACGCCCTACAAGAATACCAATGCGCTGGTAAAGAGCCCGTCATGGGATATCGGCTTGTCCAAAACCGGCTTCATCAACGAAGCTGGGCGTTGCCTCGTCATGCAGGCGCAGATTGCCAGCCGTCCGGTGATCATCGTGCTGCTGGATTCCTGGGGGAAGTACACGCGCACGGCCGATGCCAACCGTATCAAGAAATGGCTGGAATCCAGCCGTCCGGTTATTGCCCGCCTCGGTTAAGGCAAGGGCCGGTATACCTGTTTTGTGTTGAGTCTGTCACAGCGGCGCGCAATGCGCCGCTTTCGCTGGCTGGCTTATTCCCTGCTGATTCTGGCGTATATGCTGGCATTTTTCCATCGTATGGCGCCGGCCGCGATTGCGGGTGAACTCCAGCTTGCCTTTAGTGCCAGTGGCGTCGCCCTGGGATCCCTGGCAGCGATGTATTTCTATATCTACACCCTGATGCAGATTCCCACCGGGGTGCTTGTCGATACCCTGGGTGTCCGAAAAATCGCCACTCTTGGCGGGCTGGTTGCCGGTGCGGGATCTCTTCTTTTTGCCTATGCAGAAACGCTCGGCGTGGCATCAGCCGGGAGACTGCTGGTGGGGCTGGGCGTTTCCGTGATGTTTATTTCCATCATGAAGCTCAACGCAGTATGGTTTCATGACCGGCACTTCGGAACGGTAGGCGGCCTGACCATACTATTGGGAAATCTCGGTTCCGTTCTGGCCGCTGCGCCGCTGGTATGGGCGCTCAATTTTACCTCCTGGCGCAGTATTTTTGCCGCTTTGGGCGTGTTTTCCATCGCTCTGGGAATGTTGACCTGGTTTCTGGTGCGCAACCATCCCGGCGAGGCGGGCTTCCCTTCCATGCGTGAACTGGATGGCGAACCGCCGCATGCACCTCATACCGGGCCCTGGATCGACGGGCTGTTAAAGGTCATCAGAAACAGGGCTACATGGCCGGGCTTCTGGCCCAATTTCGGCATTGGCGGTACCTTGTTTACTTTTGCCGGCTTATGGGCCGTGCCTTTTCTGCATGATGTGTATGACATGCCACGCGCACTTGCGGTCGGACACACTTCCCTGTTGCTGGCCGGTTTTGCCATCGGCGCGATGCTCACAGGGGTGATTTCGGATCGTATTGGCCGCCGCCGCCCGGTCATGCTGGCGGGGCTCGTACTGTACCTGTTGTGCTGGCTACCCTGGCTGGCCCTGCTGAAAATGCCGCTGGCGGCCAGCCTTGGACTGTTTTTCCTGATGGGAACCGGAGCCTCCGGCTTCACCCTGGCGTGGGCGGTGACCAAGGAAGTGAATCCGCCTGCGCTCTCCGGCATGGCGACCAGTGTAGTGAATACCGGCAGTTTCCTCGGTGCGGGGGTGCTGCAACCGCTGGTTGGCTGGACGATGGATCTGGGATGGGATGGCAGGATGTCCGATGGTATTCGTGCTTATGCAGGGGCAGATTATCAGCTCGGTTTGATGCTCCTGTTTCTGTGTTCACTCAGCGGGTTGGCCGGGGCGCTCAGATGCAGAGAGACTTTTTGTCGATACGGTTGAGTGTATTTGTTAGGTGATTTTGAGAGCCGGGCTCATGCATGCGCCGGCGTTTTTGCACCTCCTGTCGGGACGGACAGGAAAGGTGGACGTGGTTTGCTGTAAATCCTGAATCTCACAAGTTGTTCCGGGTGTTTCATCCAAACCCTGCGTTTGAAGTGTTTCGATGGTTTATGCAATTGACGTTATTATCCCGTAACTAACTATGGAGCAAGAAAAATGAGCATGATCAAGGAGTTCAAGGAATTTGCGGTCAAGGGCAACGTGGTGGACATGGCCGTGGGTATCATCATCGGTGCGGCGTTCGGGAAAATCGTTTCATCCTTCGTCGGCGACGTGATCATGCCGCCGATTGGCGTGCTGCTGGGCGGGGTGGATTTTTCCAATCTCGCCTTCACCGTCAAGGAGGCGTCAGGAGCCGCGCCAGCGGTGGTGGTCAGCTATGGCAAGTTTATTCAGACCATCATCGATTTCACCATCATCGCACTCGCGGTATTCATGGGGATCAAGGCCATCAATACTCTCAAGAAAGCAGAAGAAACCGCGCCCCCGGCTCCTGCCGCGCCTTCGGCCGAGGAAGTCCTGCTCACGGAGATCCGCGACCTGCTCAAGGAGAAAAAGTAGTCTTGGGGCACGCAGATTCTCCCGCGTATTTTCTTCTCTTCAGCTTCCCTTAAGATTCGGGGCATACAGTACGCCTTACGTTGTTCATAAGGAGTGCTGTCATGACCCGATTCACCTTTCTTGTAGCCGGCCTGCTGGCTTGTGGCGCAGCCTGGGCTGCGCCACAGGATCTTCTGCAAAGCCTTGCCGTTCAGGCTCGGCAGGAAAACACCCGGTTCCAGTCTTTTTCCGCCTCTCGCGGCGAGCAGCTTTATCACGCCAAACAGCTGCACAGCAGTGGTAAAACACTGAGCTGCGCCAGTTGCCATACCGACAGCCCAAAAGCGTTGGGACGTCATGCGAAGACCGGCAAGGAAATCCTGCCGCTGGCGCCCGCAGCCAACCATGAACGCTTTGCCGACTCGGCCAAGGCGGAAAAATGGTTCAAGCGCAATTGCCAGGATGTGCTGGAGCGCGCGTGTACTGCCCAGGAAAAGGGCGATTTCCTGTCCTACCTGCTTTCAATCAAATAGGAGATGGCGATGAAACAGTCACTGATAATTCTTACCCTGCTGCTGAGCGGCGCAGCGTGGGCAGATGGGAACACAAGCCTGGCGCCTGCCACCAGCAACCTGAAATGGAAGAACGAATGCAGCGCCTGTCACATGGCCTACCCTCCTGCCCTGCTGCCGGAGCGCTCATGGCGCAAGATGATGGCCGGGCTGGAAAGTCACTTCGGCCAGGATGCCAGTCTGGATGCGCTGACAGCGAAGGAAATCACCGCGTTTCTGGTAAATAACAGCGCAGAGCGGGCAGGAAATAAACGGGCAAAAAAAGTGCTGGGCGCCCTCGGCCCTGATGAGGCCCCGTTGCGCATCAGTGAAACGGCCTGGTTCGTGCGCGAACACGAAGAAGTTTCACCGCAGGTATGGAAGCGCCCCAAAATTGGCAGCCCGGCAAATTGCAACGCCTGCCATCAGGGCGCCGAACAGGGCAACTACTCCGAACATCAGATCCGCATTCCACGCTGAGGAGGCGATATGAAAATCCTTGTCTGGGACATCCCTACTCGCCTTTTCCACTGGCTGTTTGCCGGGACATTCGTGCTGGCCTGGCTGACTTCTGATTCGGATAACTGGCTCAACGTGCACGTCTTTGCCGGCTACCTGATGCTCGGCCTGCTGGCCTTCCGCCTGATCTGGGGTTTTGCCGGTGGGCGGTATGCGCGCTTTTCTTCTTTTATTTACAACTGGAAGGAAGGTATCTCCTACCTCTTTCAGGTGCTGACGGGCACGGCCAGGCGCCATGTCGGTCACAATCCGGCCGGCAGCTGGGCGGTTTACCTGTTGCTGACGCTGGGCTTGCTGTCCGGTGTCAGTGGCTTGATCACGCTGGGCGGGCAGGAAGGCCAGGGCCCTCTGGCAGCGTGGGTGCCTTACTGGGCCGGCGAGGCATTCAAGGAAGCGCATGAAGCGCTGGCGAGCGTAATGCTCGGTGTTGTCGGTCTGCACCTTGCCGGCGTGGCGCTGGAAAGCTGGCGGCACCGCGAGAACCTGCCGCGCGCGATGGTCACCGGGTACAAGGAAGGCGCGCCCGAAGCCGCCACGCCTTCGCGCCGCCTGTTCAGTGCATTGCTGTTGCTGCTTGCCATCGGTGCAGGTGCGGTGTGGTATTTTTCCGGCACACCCGTCAGCGGGGGCGAGCATGATGCAAGCCACAAGATCAGCCGTTCGATTGATCCACGTGAAACACCCTTGCGCATCACTGCAACGCCATACTGGCAGGGTAAACACCACGATATCTCGGCGGCGGTATGGAAGCGTCCGCAGGTGGGGTCCCGCGCCAATTGCGTGGCCTGTCACCAGGATGCAGAACAGGGCGTGTTCGTACCCGCCAGGCTGCCCCGTGCATAGCCCTGCCGGTTCGGTTAGACTGGCCTCCATGGAAATGAAGGTTCAATAACATGCGGTTGTTGCTGGTTGAAGACGATGCCTTGCTAGGTGACGGCATCCGGGCCGGGCTGCAACAGTCAGGCTTCGTGGCGGACTGGGTGAAGGACGGCCAGGCGGCGAAACTGGCCCTGCAGGCGGAAGAATATGCCCTGGTTGTGCTGGACCTCGGCCTGCCGCGTCTGTCCGGAATGGAATTACTGAAATGGCTGCGTGACTCGGGGAACGATACCCCGGTGCTTATTCTCACCGCCAGGGATACGGTGGCGGACCGGGTAAGCGGCCTGGATACGGGCGCAGATGACTACCTCACCAAGCCTTTCGATCTGGATGAGCTGACGGCCCGGATCCGCGCCCTGCTGCGGCGCAGCGGAGGGCGGTCCGCGCCGCTGATCGTACATGGCCTGCTGGAAGTCGATCCGGCTGCCCGCCGGGTGATGCTGGCGGGCAGCCAGGTCGAGCTTTCTCCCCGTGAATACGCCATTCTGCTGGTGCTGCTGGAAAGCGCCGGCCGGCCCCTGTCCCGCGAGCAGCTGGAGCAGAGCCTGTATGGCTGGGGCGACGAGGTGGAAAGCAACGCGGTCGAGGTGCACATCCATCACCTGCGCAGGAAGCTCGGTGCCGGGTTGATCCGAACCATACGCGGTGTGGGCTATCTGGTGGATAAACCATGACTTCCCTGCGCGCCAAAATCCTTGTCCTGCTGCTTGCCGTGACTTCGCTGGCATGGCTGACGACAGCAGCATTCATTTATGTCGACGCCCATCATGAGATCGATGAACTGTTCGATGCCCAGCTTGCCCAGTCAGCCCAGGTGCTGCTGACACAGGCGCGCCATGACCTCAAGAATGCACGCGACGAAGACGATGACGGCATCGCCACGGAAATTGCCGGATTCGGCCACAAATATGAACGCAAGATCGCCTTCCAGATCCGGGATGCGCGCGGACGGCTGCTGCTGCGTTCTGCCAGCGCCCCGGCTGAGGCGCTGGCAGGGCAGGAAAATGGCTTTGCAGATGCCGTCATTGACGGCAAGCCCTGGCGGGTTTATTCCCAGCGGGACGAAGAAGGCGAAATCCGGGTGCAGGTTGGCGAGCGCCACTCGGTGCGCAACGAACTGGCGGCTGCGGTGGCTCAGCGCCTGCTGCTGCCGCTGGGCGTTGCTTTGCCGGTGCTGGCCCTGCTGCTCTGGTTTGCGGTCGGCAGGGGCCTCAACCCCTTGCGGCGCATCGGCAGTGAAGTCGCGCAACGCGATCCGGCAAATCTTGCGCCTCTGGAAGAGCGCGCCGCTCCCGCAGAAATCGCTCCTTTGCTGCATGCCCTCAATGGCCTGCTTGGACGGCTAAAGACAGCACTGGAAAGCGAACGGCGCTTTACCGCCGATGCCGCGCACGAACTGCGTACCCCGCTTGCTGCACTGAAAATCCAGGCGCAGGTGGCCCGGCGCGCCGAAAACGAGGCGCAGCGCGCCTCTGCTCTGGACAAGCTGGTTCTGGGCGCCGACCGGGCGACCCGCCTGACCGGACAATTGCTGACCCTGGCGCGGCTGGAGCCGACAGGTGGCAGTTCCGCTTTGCTGGCAGCCTGCAATCTGACGGAAATCGCCCGCCAGACGCTGGCTGACCTGGCAGCAGCGGCGCAAAACAAGGAAATCGAGCTTGGGCTGGATGGCCCCGATCCGGCCCTGGTCACAGGGAATGCCGACATGCTCGGCATCCTGCTGCGTAATCTGGTGGATAACGCCATCCGTTATACCCCCCGGCATGGGAGGGTAAGCGTGACCCTGATGGAAGAAGATGGCCGGGTGCGGCTGGAAGTGGCGGATAATGGGCCGGGCATCCCTGAACAGGAAAGGCAAAGGGTTTTTGACCGCTTTTACCGCATTCTCGGTAACGAAGCCGAGGGAAGCGGGCTGGGCTTGTCCATTGTCAAACGCATCACGGATTATCACTCGGCTTCACTTTCGCTGGCGGCCGGAGAACACGGTACGGGGCTCAAAGTGAGCGTAATTTTTCCTTAAGAGGAGAAGCTATGGGTATGCGGTTTCGGATCGTAATGTTCCTGGGTGTTTGACGGGCACGCGAGTCGCCATCAGTTTTGGAGTCTCTTGCATGACACAAGGGCAGGTTCATTCAAGAAGCTGAAAATTTACGGATTAAGGCCGTGATAGACGGTTTCGGCTATGAGCAACAGTTGCTGCCGTTCCATTTCTCCAGAGAGGGCATAGCCGAGAGACCCGTCCAGCCAGTAAAACACACCCACTTTTCCTTCCTGCGCATAACGGAAAGCTGTTTCGTGCTGTTCCCTGGCATCGGTGCGGATATACAAGGTGAGGCGCTGGCCACGCGCATCCTGATACATGAACTGGGCTGCGGGGCCGCTGTTCGAGGGCAGCAGCCGCCCCCCAACGAGCTCATAACCGATGGTGCCCAGTTGCGGCGCCTTGATGTCGGCACCGAGGCGTTTTGAAAGCCACTTTACCAGATGTGCTTCCTGCGCTGCGCCGACTTCGACCGGATGCAGTACTTCCGGAGTGTAGACGACATGGGCAATGGCCGCCTGCTGGGCCAGCGCGAGAGGTGCGACCGATTTTGTGGCATCCTTGCCGTGCATGGCCCAGCCTATCGCTCCACCCAGCACCATCCAGCCTGCGGCGGCGGCAAAACGAAGCTGAGACACCGTCCGGAAGGGCTTCCATCTGGACGGTGTTTTTTGTTGCATGGCGATTGGCACAGGTTCGTTCAGTACCGGATCGAACAGGGCGTGAAGCATGGCATTCTGTTTCTGCAAATTTTCCACGCGCATCCGTTCAGCCGGGTTAGCCGCCAGCCAGTCCTCGAATTCGGCCTGGCGTGCGGCATCCAGTTGCCCATCCACATAGGCGTGCAGGTCTTCCTCGCGCAAGTTGCGGCTCTCCCGATTCATTTAATTCTCCGCAGGGTGGGTGGCGCTGTGGCTGACATCAGCGCACGCAGCCGTTCCCGGCCGCGTGCCAGGCGCGACATCACTGTGCCCAGGGGGATATCCAGCACCTGTGCAACTTCTTCATAGCGTAGCTGTTCCAGCCCCACCAGCAGCACCACTTCACGAAACTCTTCGGGCAATCGGTTCAGTGCGGCCATAAGATCGCGCATTTCCAGGCCATCTTCCTGTGCTGCGCGCACGGATACCTTCCATGCTTCCTCATCCAGCGGCACCGTGGCCGGCATGTAATTCCCCTGCCGCAGCTGATTGACATACAGGTTGTGCATGATGGTGAATAGCCAGGCACGCAGATCACTGCCACTGCGCCATAAATGAAAGCGCCCCCAGGCACGTTCCAGCGTATCCTGCACCAGATCGTCCGCAGGCGCACGACTTCCCAGCAAGGCCCGTGCATAACGGCGCAGGCTGGGAATGTGCTCCTCGATCCGGGCTTCAGTCTTGCTCATTTGCCGATAGTACCCTATGGCAACCGATGTCAGTAGGATGCGCTCATGGCCAGTTTCGGATCTATCTGCCAGATTTCGTTCACCAGCTTGCCGCCACGATAGGCCAGAACATAGCGAACCTTGATGGTGTTTTTTCCCTTGAATTCGACATTGGCGGTGACAGTTGCACCCTTGTCGTTGGCGCTTTCCTCGGATTTGGCCACGGCCACTTCAAATGGACCGTTCTTTGTGAATTTCCCCCACACTTCCCTGATCCTGTCTGCACCGCTATAAGTGCCATCCAGCGGGCCGCCAAGCCACTGGAATGTGGCGTTGTCGGCATACTGGCTCATGATCTGCTCAATGTTGCCTGCCCCGATGGCCATGAAATGGCTGGTCGCATCTTCTGCCGGGCCGGCGAAGGCTACCCCGGACAGGGATAGCAGGGCGAGCGTCCTGATTGATCTGGAAATAAACATGATGGTCTCCTCTCGGGTTTTCTGGTGTATAAAAATGCTGCTGTTACATCTGGATAAACACAGGGGGAGAAGAATTATTCCCGCTGGAGATTAATTTTTTTTCAAATAAAAAAACGGGCGCCGAAGCGCCCGCTGAAACTACCATTAAGGATGGTAGAGAGGAGGAAAATGGAAGCCGAAAGTGGTGTTGAATGACGCCTGGCTGGTGAGTAAAAATAACTGTATGGACATCATCATGGGCCTCAGGAGTTTCCAAAACATTTCCCTTCGTGGTCGGGATGTAACAGTGTGTTACCGGGCGGTTTCGCCGGGCAAAAAAATGGGCGCCGCAGCGCCCATTTCAGTATGGAGAGATTGATGCTGGATCAGAACTTCACGTTTACACCGGCATAGATGGAACGGCCCATGCCGGGAACGGCGATGCCATAGGGCGCACCGCCTGTTGGAGGCATGGTCGTGCCTTGCCCCACATAGGCGCCGCCCAGTGGATAGGCATAGAGCCTGTCGAAGACGTTTTCAATGCCGACATCGAAGCGTGCCTGTTTCCACGCATAACTGCTGCGCAAGTTCAGCAAGCCATAGCCCGCAGTTTTAAGCTCGTTGCGAATCTGCGAGACATCGTCCTTGGCATCCACCAGCAGAACTTCCGCAGTGTTGGTCCAGCTGCCCGTGCGTTGCACGACAGCCAGTTTCGCATTCATGGGCATCATGTTGTAGAGGTTGTCATCCGTACCGCTGGTGGTTTTTCCTCTGACATAATTCAGCATGCCGGTTGCCGTGAAGCTGCCGTAAGCGGTATTTTTTGCCAGCGGGAAATGGCCGGAAATATCCACGCCGTAGAGACGGGCGTCCTGGTTGGCGTACCTGAGGAACACGAAGCCGGTCGACGTGGCCGAGCCTGGCAGACGCTGTGCATTGATGTAGTCCTGAACATAGGTGTAGTAGGGTGTGACCTTCAGTCCCCAGTTCTGCTGGCCGGCATCATGCCAGTCGGCCGTTGCGCTGATGGTGTTTGCAATTTCAGGCTTCAGGTCCAGGTTGCCCACGTAACCATTGCCATCGCCGACCATGTTGATCATGTTCATGGCCATGCCGCCCGTGGACCAGGCATAGCGCTCATAGAGGTTGGGTGAGCGGGTTTTCCTGGCGTAGCCGAATTCATACGTTTTGCTGCTATCTTCCGTATAGCGCGCCAGCGTAGTCATGTCCCAGTTGTTGTCGGTGCGGCTGCGGTCACGGGAATTGAATGCGTTCGCATCCGTATTGTAGGTAGCGTTATAGCCCTGTACGGTTCCCGTATCCATCTTGACCGTTTCACTGCGCACGCCGAGCTGGCTCAGCCATTGCGGGTTCCAGCGCGCTTCCCATTCGGCAAAGACGCCCAGGCGGTCGCGCTGTCCATCGTTGATGTCCCAGAATGTATTCGGCGACATGCCGCCGTTACCCGATGCGTCCCACCAGTCGTTGAAACGGTAGCGCTGATATTCGCCACCAACCCTGAGAAGGTCACGGGCTGAAAGTGCAATATCCGCCTTGACCAGCGCACCGGTGTTTCTACCCTCCGTATCCATCGGCATGCCGGGAGCGGCTATGGTCTGGGTTGCACTCTTGTACCAGAATGCCTTGTCCTCGAGGAAGTTCATCTTGTGACGCGTGTGCTCGTTATATGCGCGCGCCTGCAGGGTGCCCCAGTCGTACTGGCCGGTATAGCGCAGGTTGACCTGAGTGCTGTCGTTGGCGGTCATGTCCATGCGCTGGTTTGGAAAGCCCTGGTAAGGGATATCCTGCACACCCAGTTTCAGTTCGACCAGGTGGTTGTCATTGCGTAGCGCAAAACCGAGGGACTGGTTGGTCGATTTGTACATGGACGCTCCGACCTCGTCTCCCGCCAGCCATTTGTCCGAAGTATAAAGCGACTTGCCGTCGGCCCTGAAAGCCGGTCCTGCCGGTTTGAAACTACCGCCTGCCTTGTAGTTGCCGGATTCCACGGTGGAGCCGCTATAGGTCATGCTCAGTTTTTCATTCGCAATAGTTGCAGCAAGATTGCCGCCCGTGGCGTTGCCATTGCTGCGGTAGAACGCACCCGCCTCGCCCTTGAGCAAAGTGCCCTGCCCTGCTGCGGCGAACTCGGGCGCTGGTGAATTCACCTGAATGGCGCCGCCGATGCTGTCGCCGCCGACACTCACCGGGGCGATGCCACCAAATACCTCGATGCTGCCGACACTGGCCGGGGCAATATAGGAAAGCGGCGGATTCATGTGATTGCCGCATGCGGAAATCAGGTCCATGCCGTCGACCTTGATGCGCAGGCGGTCATCTGCCTGGCCCTGAATCACCGGCAGGCTGGAAACGCCGCCTGCGCCATAAAGCGTGACGCCCGGCACATCCCTGAGCAGGCTGGCGCTGTCGCTGGTGGCCGCTCGCATGCGGGCGATGCTGGCCTGATCGACCAGGGTGGCGCCCACAGGCTGGTTTTCGACTTTGGAAGCGCTAACGGTGACTTCCGGCAGCGTGGTGGCTTTATCCTCGGCCGCCAGGGCCAGTTGCGGCAAGGCCAGCGCGACGGCAAGAGGAATGATGCGTAGCTGGTGTTTCATGGGGCTTCCTTTAGGTTAACAATTATTGCGGTAGGGTGATGAATCCGAGTTTGGCGATGCCGGCGCGGTTGATCGCAGCCATGACCTGCGCCACACGGCCGTATTTGACGTTTTCGTCGGCGTGGAGCTGCACGTTGATATCGGGCGTGGTGGCGCGCAGGTTTTTCAGCTCGCCTTCCAGAATGTCGAAATGGATGGGGCGCTGGTCGATATACACCGTGCCCTGGGCATTGATGGAAAGCTGGAGGGTGTGGGTCTGCTTGAGCGGGGCGACTGGCGCAGTCTTGGGCAGGTCGACCTTGACGGCCTGCATCAGCAGCGGCGCGGTGACGATGAAGACAATCAGCAGCACCAGCATCACGTCCACCAGCGGCGTGACATTGATATCCGACATGGCGGTTTGTTCGGAAGAGGTATGCAGGGCCATGATTCGCTCCTTATTTCACGCTGAAGCCGGATTTGAGAGCGAGGTGCAGGAAATCGTTGGCGAAGGCTTCCAGCTCAGCGCTGTAGAGCCGCACCCGGCGCAGACCGTAGTTGTAGGCCAGCACGGCGGGAATGGCGGTGGCGATGCCGACGGCGGTGGCGATCAGGGCTTCGCCGATCGGTCCCGCGACTACGTCCAGCCCGGCCGAGCCGGTGCGGGAAATATCCTGCAGGGCGTGCATGATGCCCCATACCGTGCCGAACAGCCCCACGAAAGGCGCGGTTGAGCCGATGCTGGCCAGCACCATCAGGCCGCTTTCAAGGCTGTGCACTTCCTTCTGCACCTCGGCACGCAGGCGGCGTTCCAGCACGTCCTGTCTGTCGCCGCTATTTTGCAGGCTATGCGCGCCATCCCGCTCGATCTCCCGCAGCACCGCGAAGCCTGAGCGGCACAGTTGCGCAAGTGGACCTTGTGCCTGTTGCGCGGCGGCTTCCGCTTCTGTCAGGTTGCGGGCAGTCCAGAATGTCTTGACGAAGGCGCTGTTTTGCCGCGATAGCCGCCACTGCAGCCAGCCTTTCATTACGATCAGGGTCCAGGAAATCACCGAGAAAGAAATCAGTAGCCACAGGGTGGCGGCGACGATGGGAGAGGTGGTATGTCCAAACATGTTCAGTTATCCAATTTGAAGGTTATCGGTACTTCCACCCAGGCGGAGATGGATTGGCTGCCTTTTCGGGCGGGGACGAAGCGCCATTTCCTGACCGCTTCCAGCGCGGCCTGGTCGAGCGGATCGAAGCCGCTGGTTTTTTTCAGTTCCACCCGGTTGCAGCTGCCGTCTGCCAGCACCTCGGCTTTCACCAGAACCCGCCCTTCGATGCCTCTGCGGCGAGCCGAAAGGGGGTAGGCCGGCGGCGGGTTGTTGAGATAGGCGGCGTTGAAACGCGGTGCTTCCACCGCCGGCTCGGGCTCGGCCCTGACTGGTGTTTCGGCGGCATGTGCCGGTGGTGCTGGCGCAACGACGACCGGTGCAGGCTCCGGTGCCTGTTCCATGACCCTTTCCGCCACCGGCTGGGGCTGCAATAGCTGGCGCGGTTCGGGCTTGTGTCTGGGTTGTATTTTCGGTTTGGGTTCGAACTTGGGCGGTTCGGGCTGTTTCGGCGTGACATTGGGCTGGGGTGGCGGTGCCAGCAATGCCACTTCGATGACCGTCAGCGGCCTGGGTGGAACGATATCCTGTTGCAAATGGCTCAGGCCATACCATGCGCCGGCATGGGCAAGTGCCACCAACAATACGGCTGTCAGCCATCGTCTGGCTTTTTCTCCTCCCATCGTTAACCTGAAAACCCTATTCGCTTGTCTGCGGGTAATTTGCGCTTATCCAACGCTCTGTTTCCGTCGCATCCAGCCTGCCGGTAATGGTGCGCGCCTGATGCGAGGCATCGTAAAAATAGGTGCGGGGCAGTTCGCCGCGCCACCGCCGATCGATTTCAAACTGCAGCCGTTCCACGAAACGGTCGGCAAACACCCTGGTTTGAAGTTTTTCCAGGCCATATTTTTCCAGCGTAGCCATGATCGCCGCGCCCTCTTCTGGCGTATCGGTGGAAACCAGTTCGAGAGACAGCCCCGGATGTTGCCGGAGCAGTTGACCGAACTGTTCCAGGTTGGCCTTGCAGTGAGCGCAGCTCAGTGACCAGAACGCCAGAATGAAGGGTTTGCCTGCATGGGCAACAGCCACTTCTTTCATGCTGCCCGGGCCAAATGGCTTGGGATCGGGCGAAACGGCATGAGCCGGGATTGCAGGCAAGCAGAGCAGAACAAGGTAAAAGAACCAGCGCATGTTCATGGCTGAATGACTGCTATCAGTCGCAGCCCTTCCTTTTCCGTTTGCCAGGACAGATAGGCCTTGTCCTGATTGGCAATCAGCATCGGATGATCCGAAGCGCCTGCTGTAGCGGCAAGGCGACCCGGCCCGAACCAGGAGCGGCCACCGTCGGAAGAATGCATTTCCTGCACCGAGGCTTCCTTGCCATCAAACTCCTTCCATACCACGAAAACCTGCTGCCCCAGGCTCAGCACATCCGGGTGCCCGGCCTGAGCATCTTCGTTGCCGAAGGGTGTGGGAACAGAAAACGTCTTGCCGCCATCCGGGCTTGAGCCATAAAAAAGGCCGTGGCGTTCCGGCCCGTTGTTGAACCACACCAGGTGATAGACCCCATCCGGGCCGATGGAAATCGAGCCGCCGTGATGGGGGCATGCATCGATCTGCCAGTTGTCGTGCGTGGCCCGTACCGATGGTGAATGCCCGTCCAGCCTGGCCAGGGCGAAGTCACGGGTATTCTGGCCATAGACGTGGCGCCAGAAGGCAACCGGCACGCCATCCTTGTCCATGGCCATGGATATCCGGCAGCATTCGCATGAATGATCCGCGACTTTCTGGTTGGGCGAGAAACTGGCGCCAGCGTCGTCCGAGGTGGCATAGTAAACCGAGGCGCCAATGAAAGCCTCGCCCTTGCTGGTTGCGACGCTCAAATCCCGCTTGTCCAGCCAGGCCAGGTAGAGGCGGCCTTCCGGGGAGATGCCCATGGCTTCGAAGCGGTGGCTGATGACTTCCCGGTTATCGTTGACGGTGACGGGCGGGGAGAAGCTTTTGCCGCCATCGAGTGAACGGCTGAAACGGATATGGCCGCTGAAGGGCTTGTCCAGGCTCTGGGTATAGGAAATATAGATATTGCTCCTGCTGCCCAGCAGAATTTTTGGACGGTTCTCTCCGTCGGCTGCAATGCGTTCAGGCGTCGGGTTGACCGCTGTCAGCGCACTGAAGGTCTTGCCCAGATCGTCGGAATGACGCACATAAAGATAGCCGCCCTGTACCGTGGCCTGCCACAAACGACCACTGGCATCGAACGTGGTGGTGGATGAAAGGGCCGGTCGTGCCAGGGATGCCTGCCACATCTTGCCCATGTCCATGGGTTTGGCGCCCATCTCCAGGGTTTGGCGAGGCGCTTCCGCTGTCGCTGCTGCAGGCATGCACGCCAGCGCCGTTAACAGTAATCCCCATGAATACGGTTTCATTCTTACATCCAGTTGTAGCGCAGGCCGGCGTAGAACGTACGCGGCAGGCCCGGTGCGAGCTCACGACCGCGCGATGTGGTGTAGGAAGAAGCATCTGCATAGCGCTCGTCGGTCAGGTTGGTCACGCTGCCGAGCAGTTCGATCTGGCGGTTAACCGGGTAGTTCACCCTCAGGTTGACGATGTCGTGGCCATCGTATTTCTGGGTATTTGCCGCATCCATCCAGTAGCTCCCCAGCCTCACCCATTCCAGCGACAGGCGACCGCCATTGAGCACGGCTGGCTTGTAGTTGAGCCGGGTGTTGGCGATGACTCGGGGGGCTGTTTCCATCTCCTTGCCACTGTTGTCCGCAGTGTTGGATATCACCCAGTCTTCATAGGTGTGTTTGGCGTAGGAAGCGCTCACATTCAACTCCACTTCCCTGCTTAGTTCGGCGCTGAGGCCCAGTTCCACGCCACGGTGCAGGGTCTTTCCGGCATTGACGGCCTGGGTGGCGCCGGTAACCGGGTCCTTGTAGCTGAGAATGTCATCTTCCTTGGTCATGTAGTAGACCGAGGCTTCGTAGCGCAGCTTTGCGCCCGCTTTGCCGCGCAGGCCCACTTCGTAGCTGTCGGCCTTGACTGGTTTGAGGTCCACGGTGTTGAGCGCGGAGCCCTGACGGAACAACTGCCCCTCGGAGGGGGCGCGGAAAGCGTGATTATAGGCTGCGAACCCGCTCAAATCCTGGCTGAAGGCATATGTGGCACCCAGTTTCGGACTCAGGTGGTCGTAGCTGAGGTTGGTGCTGGAAGGATGGCGGTAGGTCAGGTTATAGGCAATATTGGCCGGACGGATCACAATGTTGGCATCTGACAGATTGTTGGTGTAATCGTAGCCGAGGTGGTCGTAGCGCAGGCCGGCGGTAAGGCGCAGCTTGTCGGTGGCGGAGATTTCGCCATGCACGTAGGGGGAGACGCCCTTGAAGGTTGCGTCGTAATCGTAAAGGGTCTGGCCGATGGTGTAATCGGTATAAATCTTGCCGTTGCGGGTGGTATTGATGCTTTGCTCCAGGCGGCTGCCGGGGCTGTAGTCCAGATCCATGCCGACGATGACACGGGCACGGTGGTCGGGGAAATCCTGGCGGTATTTTGCCAGCAGGCCCAGGGATTTGTTATTGGTGTTGTAGATGGTCGGGTCGTAGGTGAGTGACCAGTTGGCCAGCAGATCCATGTCGTCGTAGCGGAAATAGGGGGTGATGGAGAGCAGGGAATTGCCCGATTCCTTCTCGTAGGCGGAGGAAAGGCGGAAAGCCTTCACCTTGCGCAGGGAGATCGGCGTGTAGTTGGCTTTGGGGTTGTTGTTGTAGTCATCTTCCGAGATGGTGGAGGTGCCGGCGGTCTGCTGGTCGATGTTGGAGAAGGTGGCAACGGTTTTCAACAGGGCATCGCCGCCCAGGCTGCGGTCCCAGCGCAGTGTGCCTGCCTGCCGGTCATAGCCGGTGGAGTCACGCCAGCCATCTGTATGGGTCAGGTTCAGGTCGGCACGAAAGCCATTGTCGCCAGTCGTGTTTCCGCCCGTCACCATAACTCGTCCCCAGCCGTTCTCGCCCCCCTCGACAGTGAGTTGAGCTTCTGGCTTGAGGGGGGCTGGCCGGGTCAGCACGTTGACCACGCCACCGATTGCATCGGAGCCATAGAGGGCGGTGCCGGGCCCCTTGCTGACTTCAATGCCGGCTGCCATGGGCAGGTTGATTTCGTACAGAGCGTTATGGTTGAAGAAGCCGGTGGAGCGTGTCGGGATGCCATCTTCCAGATAAAGATAAACCGGGCTGGTGGTGAGTGGCTGGCGAATAGCCGTCTGATGCCCTTCCCCTCCGGTCACGTTGACCCACACGCCGGGGATCTGGCCCATGATCTCGGATGGATGTCTTGGGGACACAGCCCTGATTTCGTCGCCTTTCACGATATCCACCGTCGCTGGCGTTTCAGCAAGAGCACGCCCTTCGCGGGTGCCTGTCACGGTGACTTCGCCCAGGGTTGCGCTGCCTCCGGTGATGTCAGTGGCCAGGGAGGGAAGCGCCAGACCGGCGCAAACGCTGGCGACAAGTAAGGGTAGAACTTTGATACGCATGCGGTTATTCACTGGATTCCCCTATTGGTTTGTTGAGCTAAGTCAATAAATTGTAGGTGGGATGGTAAAGGTCTTTGCCTGTTCAGTGAATGCGACAAGATGTCGCAGGGGGCGGTCTAGATCAGCCACAGACGACGAATCCCGATCAGCATCAGAACCAGCGCCGCGCCCATGCGGATCCATTTCGTCAGCCAGGGCTGGCTTTCTCGCATGCGTGCGCCGAACAGGTTCAGCAGTGGAAGCAGCAGCAGTAAAGGCGTGAGGGCGGCGCCGAGGCCAAACATCAGGCCGTAGCCCGCGCCTGACAAGGTGCCGCCGGATAGCGCGCATACGGCCAGCAACGAGGCCAGCGGTGCACAGGGGGTGAGGCTCAGGGATAAACCGAGCAGAAATGGCGGCGTACCGGCGCCCCGTTTTGCCGCGCCGCAAAGCGCCTTGCGACGCGCTGGCAGCAGTAGCCAAATCCCTGCGCCGATGCTGGCGGTGCCGATGAAGGCATTGCCGATGCCGCTGGAGAGCGCCTGGGTCAGCCACATCCCGAGCGCGCCGGCCAGCCCGCCGAGCAGGCTGTAGGCCGTTACCCGGCCGAGCAGGAACACGCCGGTATCCGTCAGGGTTTCGCGGTTACTGCCACCGCGACCCAGTACCCAGGTGCCCATGAAAGGCAGGCAGGTGACGGTGCAGGCGGTCAGGCCCATGGAAACGCCCAGCAGCCAGACCGAGAACATGCCGATGGTTTCTGTTACGACTGCGGCACTGCCGGGCATGATGGTATCAAGCATGTTATTCGGCTCCTGCGGATGATTTGCGTGGTGCGACTACGATCTTGATGGCACCGTCCGGCATCTCGCCTTTCATGCGTTGTTTGTAGTACTCGCGGCTGGACTTGAACAGCGGAATCGGGCCCCATTTCATCTGGATCACCCCATCATCCGGACAGAATTCGGCGCAACGTCCGCACAGGGTGCAGTCTTCGTGGTAAGCCTTGCCGCCGTGCTCGCGTGCGATTTCGTGGATGTCCATGGGGCAGGCCTTGGCGCAGATGCCGCACTTGTCACACTTGTCGTGCTGCTTTTTCACCAGCCGCATTGGCGACATGCTCTGGAACACGGCGTTGAACGACAGCAGCGGACAGATGCGGCAAAACGGCTGGCGTACCGCGAACGCCGCTACCAGGATAAAGCCGGTCAGGGTGTTGGCGACGGCGCCCAGGGCGAAGGCGATGCCGTCGCCGCTATTCAGCGCCATCTGCTCTGTGTTGCCGGTGAGCAAAGTGGTGGCGATGCGTGACGGGCAGATATCGCAGTAGGGATTGCCCAGACTGTGCGGCGTAATGCCGAGTCCGGTCAGCAGCGGCAGCGCCAGCACCAGCACGATCAGCATCAGCCATTTCACGGGCCGGATTTTGCTGACGCTGCCGTTCTCGAAGCGGCGCAGTGGCAGCCTGAGTTTGCGTCCGAGTTTGTTGATCAGCTCCTGGATCGTTCCCAGCGGGCAGACCCAGCCACAGAAGGCCTTGCCCAGCACGAAGAAGAAGGTGAAGAAGGTGAGTAGCGTGAACAGCAGCGGCAGCACCATCTGGAAGGTGATCTGCTGTGCCTTGACCAGTGCCTCGCCGATGCGGTGGTGAAGCTGGTGCTGGGTGGGGATCAGAATGCAGTAGGCGCCGTTCTGCTGGTCGTAGGCGCAGGACAGCGCCGGCAGCGCACTGGAGACCTTTTCGGCCATGTAGAAACCGACCACGTTGGAGCCGTACACCGTCAGTAGCAGCATGGCGATCTGGACAAACAGCCGGAAGCGGCCAAGTGTGGGGAATATCGTCTTGATCATCATGCCTCCCTGGCGCCATTCGCGTTATCGGTTTTTCTGCGACGCAGCAGCGGGCTGGCCAGCAGCATGCCGAACACGCCAAAGCCCACGCCAGCCAGCAGGTTTTTGCCCCGTTCGGCATCAGCGGAATAGGTGTGGTTGAAGGCGGTCAGGTAGTGCTTCCCTCCGTCGTCATGCTCGGCAGCGAGCACGAATTTGGCCCGGCGCGGACCGTGACTGTGGCCGCCCTGCTCCGCCTTTTTATCGACTGGCTTGAAGTCACGCGGGAACAGCACGGTCACCATGCCTTTTTCATCGCTGGTGAAGCTGGTCTTGCTGCCGAACTCGGTTTCCATTCGCAATGCCTTGTTCGCCAGCGGCTGGCCGTTGAAGCGCAGCATGAAGCGCCATTTCTCGCTTTCGCGCCAGGCGCCATGCTCGCGCGGCAAGGGCTGGGGGATGATTTCCAGCTCATACTTCTGTTCCAGTAGCAGCCGGGTCGGCGCCGGGCCGGGCTCGCCAAAATAGTAAGGCGTGGAGGCGACTGTTACCTGTCCATTCCCTTCCTGCCGGGCGCTTACCCAGTAGTAATTGCCAACCTTGGGCAGCGCCTTGATGACGGTGCCTTCCGCTTCGACAGGGACCTTGCGTCGCGCGTCGGCAACGCTGGAATCGGGTGAAAAGACCTCGAAAAAGTCAGTTTCGATGTTTTTTTCCATAAGCCCCGTGCTCATGCGGTCGCGTTCTCCGCGGCGCATGACCGGGGCGATCAGCGGGTACTGGGTCCAGTCGCGCGCCTGCCATTTGCCTTTGCCCGGTTTGTCCGGTTGCTGTGCAGCCCCGTACTCATGGTGCTGGTGCTCTTGTGCCATGCCAGAAGACGATCCGCTCCTTGGGGTGGCCTCAGCTGCTGCAATGCCCTGTATGGGCATCAGGGCGGCAGCCAGGAATACACTTGCGTAGATTTGCATGATTTGCCCCTTCAGATCAGAAAGTCGCCGACAGGCCGGCATACCCGGTGCGCGGGCGTCCAACCACGATGGATAGATCGTTGGCGTTATATCTGTTGTCGTATGCCCCGGTGATGTAGTTGGGCTGATCGTTGGTGCCGCGGGCCGTTACCCAGTACTTGCGGTCGAAAATATTGTCCACCCGGGCAAATAAAGACCATTTGCTGCCCAGGAAGCCTTTTTCCTTGATGTCGTAGTTGGCCAGCAAATTGAACAGGGTGCGGCCCGGCAGTTTTTCCTGTTCGATTTCGTCCGCGTAGGACCATGATTTGGCGTCCATTTCCAGGCTCAGGTGAAACTGGCTGGTGGGCTGCCAGTGTCCGGTCAGGTTGATCTGGTGCCGGGGTACGCGAGGCACCTGATTGCCGGTATTGTTGTAGTGCGCCATGGTCGGATTCGTGGCGTAGGTGCTGCCGAGCACCTGGTAGAAATTGTCGTATTTGGTGAAATAGGCCTGGATATAGCTGTAGGCAAGCTCAAAGGCGTACGCTTTGCGCCGGTCGCTTTTCAGTGCCAGCTCGAAGCCCCGGTTGCGTACCCCGCCGATGTTGCCGTACATCTCCTGAATGGTCGGGCTCGAGCCGGCATACTGGCCAGTGGTGGCCATGATGTAATCCTTGCGGTCGATCTGGAAGACCGATGCGTCCATATCCATTTCCACGCCGAACCATTCAGCCTTGTTGCGCAGCCCCAGTTCCAGGTTGAGTGATTCTTCCGGTTTCAGGTTTTCGTTATTCGCAGTTTTGCCGCTGGATGGCGAGAGGGTGCCCCGGTACAGTTGATCCACAGTCGGCGTGCGAAATCCCGTCGACAGGTTGGCGTAAATATCCATGTTCTGGCGAAGCGCATAATTCGCCCCAGTGCGCCAGGACGTGTTCTGGAACGACTTTGAGCGGTCAATCGAGACATTGCCATTGTCTTTCCCCGGTTTGGCAGCATAATCGAGGCCCAGATCATCGTAACGACCGTTGAACGTCAGCGTCCAGTCAGTAGCTGGCTTGAACTTGAGCTCTCCATAGGCGCCGTTGACCGATTCGTCCGTGCTGTCGTCGGTCATGAGGGTTCCGGCAGTCACAGAGGCGCCGGGTGCACATGCTGCGCCTTGCTTGCGGCTGCAATAATCGACCCCTGCCTTGTTCAGTTGCTGGTATTCGTTGCGGCGCAGGTCCACCCCGGCCAGCCAGCCGACGTTGCCGGTCGAGGAGCGCCATTCGCCCTTGGCGCCGCGCTGTACCTGCTTCCAGTCGTTGAGCGTGGTGTAGGCTTCGTAGTAGCCGGGATCGCCAGGCAGCACACTGGCGCCGCTGGGATAGAGCGACTGGGGGGCTGACCAGAAATTCGTATGGTCGCGGTATTCGTAGCCCATCAGGAGGATGTTGCTTTTCGGATCGTAGCTGTTGGAATAGGTCAGGTTGAGTTTTTGCAATTCGACGTCGTACTTGCGGGTATAGTCGCGGCCCAGCACGCCCCGAGGGTCCAGTTCGGCCTGCACCACGCCTTTCACCGAGCCGTGCTTGTCCTTGGCGCGATCCGATTTTTCGAAGCCTAAAGTCAGGTCGCTGGCGTCAGAAAGATAGAGATTGAAGTTGCCGTTGATATAGTCGGTTTTATAGGACGACTGGAAGTAATAGTCATCGCCGTAGCGGTGGGAGGCCTGAATATGGCCATTGCCCTTTTCGCCTGAAAAGCCCACGCGCGCCATCTGTTTTTCGTAGCCCCATGAGCCGGCTTCCGCACTGACCGTCGCACCAGCGTATTTGGCGCCACGCTTGGTGGTGATGATCACCGCACCCGACAGGGCGTCTTCACCGAACAGGTAGGATGCGCCACCCTTGATGACCTTGATCGATTCGATGTTGTCGATGTCGATGTTGACCTTGCCGGTGCGCTCGAACACCGGCACGCCGTCGATCACGATCGCCACACCTGGTTTTTCGCCCATGTAGCGCTGGTTCTCGACGCCGCGCAGCTTGATCTTGATCTCGTCACCGCTGGAAAGGTCGGCAGTCACGCCAGGAATGGAGCGCAGCACCTGGATCATGTTCTCGATGTGGGCATCGTCGACCTCCTTGCCGCTGATCACGCTGATGCTGGAAGGCTCGTCGCGTTTGGCCTCGAAACGGTCATCGATGGTGGTCGAGGTAACAACTACCTCGTCCATTTTTTGCGCTGCCCCCGGAACGGCACCCGCGTGGGTGCTTCCCATGGCACCGGCACAAAGAATGGCAATGGCCCGGCAAATCGGTTTTAGATTGAGTGACATATTTTCTCCCCGGAATTTGAGTGATGACAAAAGGATGTGCGTGTCTTGAATTCAGTGGCCGAATGTTAAAGGCAAAAGTTCCCTGAAAAAATGCGACATGATGCCGCGCGTCAAACTGACGCGCCTGATGCAAGGCTTGCGGAGGGAAAAACCGAGGTTGTTGCGTCCTGTGGCAAAATGCCACAGGACGCAACAACTCATGTTGTGAGTACAATTAAGCAGTTATTAGCGGATGATTCACTGCATGTTCGGATACGATGCGCCCTTGGCGGTATCTTCAGGCGGCAACCTGCGGCGCATTCTCTTGTTGCGAGGTTTGTTGATCGGCGCCCTGCTGCTGGCCGGGTTTGTGGCTGTACGGCTGCTGGGCTTGCCATTGCCGCTTCCCCCCCTGCTTTCGGTTGTTGGACTGCTGGTACTGGTCAGTTTGCTGACCTGGTGGCGCCTGCAGAAGCCCTGGCCGGTCACGGATGGGGAGCTTTTCGCCCAGCTGCTAGCGGATGTTTTTGCCATCACGGTACTGCTGTTTTACGCAGGCGGCTCGACCAATCCGCTGGTTTCCTATTATCTGGTGCCCCTGGTGATCGCCGCGATCACGCTTCCCGGTATGTACACTTGGTCCATGGCAGTATTCACGGCGGCGTGTTACACCCTGCTGATGTTCAATTACTATCCGCTCATGCCCAGGGACGGCAATTTCAGTACAGCGGTCTATCTGCATCTCACCGGGATGTGGATGACTTTTGTATTGAGCGCCTTTCTCATCGCTTTTTTCGTGGTGCGCATGGCCAATGCCGTCAAGGAGCGTGACCGGGCGCTGGCGGCCGCACGCGAGGATACTCTGCGCAATGAGCGTATCGTGGCGCTGGGAACGATGGCGGCCGGTGCGGCTCATGAACTGGGGACGCCTCTGGCGACCATGGCAGTGGTGACCACCGAGCTGCAGCAGGAATATGCCAGCGACACGGCACTGGTCGAAGATCTTCACCTGCTGCGGCAGCAGGTGGACAACTGCAAGGAGATTCTTTCCAACATGCTCGTTGTGGCAGGACAGGGGCGGGCCGAAGATGCGACGGCGCAGTCACTGGATCATTATTTTGCTGATCTGCTCGAAAAGTGGCAGTTGCTCAGGCCTGGTGTGGCCGTGGAATCCAGCTGGCAAGGCGCCTTGCCCGCTCCTCGGATTGTTGCCGACCAGACCCTGACACAGGCATTGATCAACCTGCTCAACAATGCTGCCGATGCGTCACCAGATAACGTGGAAATTTTTGGCAGCTGGCAGCATGATGAACTGCAACTTGAAATCCGCGACCGGGGGCCAGGCCTTTCTCCGGACGTGCAGCAGCGAGCGGGACAGCCGTTTTTTACCACCAAGGGTCATGGCTTCGGTATCGGTTTGTTTCTGGCCAATGCCACCATCGAACGCTTTGGCGGCAGGGTGCTGCTGATCAACCGCGAAGGCGGCGGCGTGCTTACCCAAATATTTTTACCCCTGACAAAACTGCTGATCAACTCATGACCAATGAAACCCACTCCCAGGATGACCAGCCCAGCCTGTTGCTGGTGGATGATGACGAAACCTTCTGCCGTGTTCTGAAGAAGGCGCTGACGCGACGCGGTTTCGAGGTGAGCGTGGCCCACGATGTGGATGCGGCGCTGATAATGGTTGAGAAGAATGCGCCGGAATTTGCCGTGGTGGATCTGAAAATGCCCGGCTCGTCGGGACTGGTACTGGTCAAGCGCCTGAAGGAGCTGGACGAGGAAACGCGCATCGTCATGCTGACAGGCTTCGCCAGCATTGCCACGGCAGTGGAAGCGATCAAGCTGGGTGCGACCCACTATCTCGCCAAGCCCGCCGATGCGGACCAGATCATTGCTGCATTCGAGCGCGAGGGGGGCGACGAGGAAACGCCTGTTACACCGCAGCCGCTGTCAGTGGACAGGCTGGAATGGGAGCACATTCAGCGCGTGCTGGCAGAACATCAGGGAAATATTTCGGCTACCGCGCGCGCACTCAAGATGCATCGCCGTACATTACAGCGGAAATTGTCGAAGCACCCTGTTCGCGAATAGAGATAAGCCAAGGCATAATTGTGCCGGATGATGGTCGTTTATGCCTTGAACTAACCAATTTTCGCCATTCTAGAAGCGGGGTTCCGCATGGTTGCTGCAGAAACCAAGAAATTATTTCTCCACTTGACGCCAGTGGTATGCGTTGTGGCTGCGTTGCTGGGCGGCCTGGTATTGACGGGCTGGCTCATAAATGTTCCCGTTCTGACTTCTTTCACCGGGAGCGGGCCCTCTATGCCCGTTCTCGCGGCCTTGCTCGTGCTGGTGGCCAGTGCTTCCATGTGGCTGTTGCACCGGCAGCGGATGGTGCCGCTGGCGGCGCTGTTGGCAGGCGGAGTGCTGTTGTTGGGGGCGCTGGGCCTGGTGGAAACCTGGCTTCAATTCAGTTCGGGTATACAGGAATGGTGTGCCCGTCTGTTTATTCATGCGCCCGGTGAGGGCGCAGCGCGCATCCTGCATCACACAGCCCTGGCATTTTTTCTGCTGGGCGCGGCGTTGCTGATCCAGTCAGGTGATGGCGATTTGCGGGCTTATGTTGCCCAGTCGCTTGCGCTGGCAGTAGTGGTTCTGGCTTTTCAGGCAATGATCAGCGTCATTTTCCGTGGTATTTTGCCGACCGGCGCGGCACCACCGGGCATGGCCTTGCCGGCTGCATTATGTTTTTTGTTGCTTGGTGTGGGTACGTTATTGTTGCGATCCACCCAGGGCTTGTCTGCCATTCTGCTCAGCAAGGGGCCCGGGGGCGCATTATTGCGCTTTATCGTACCGGTGGTGGTGATGGTGCCCAATGGGCTGATTCTGCTGGCGATGTCGGGATTGGGCTTTGATCACTATGGTAGCGGGTTCATGATCAGCTTGCTGGCACTGGCCTGGGTAACTTTGGTGCTGGCCATGTTCTTTGCCCTGGGAATTTACCTGAACCACAAGAACGAAGCGCTGAAACTGGCCAATCAGCTTATGGAGCGGATATTTTCCAATATCCATATATCGGTCGCCTACCTCGATAATGAGTTCAATTTTATTCGCGTCAACGAAAACTATGCTGCAGCCGACCAGCAGCGCACAGTGGATTCTTTTGTCGGAAAAAATCATTTCCAGCTCTACCCCGATGCGGAAAACGAGGCGATATTTCGCCGTGTTCTCGAAAGCGGCGAGCCATATGTCGCACACGCCAAGTCGTTCGGGTTTCCGGATCAGCCAGAACGGGGCATGACTTACTGGGACTGGAATCTCGCGCCGGTCAAGAGTGAGGGCGGCAGGGTCGAGGGTCTGCTGCTGACCCTGGCCGATGTGACCGAACGCAAGCGTGCGGAAGCAGCGCTACAGGTTAGCGAGGCACGTTCTCGCGCCCTGCTCGATGCGACCATGGAAACCGCCATGTTGCTGGATGAAAACGGAGAGGTGCTTGCAATTAACGAAATCGGCGCCAGGCGTTTGCATCATTCTGTGGAGGAAGTTGTTGGCAAGAACTTTTTTTCCATGATTCCTGCAGATATTGCCAGTTCTCGCCAATTGATGATGCAACAGCTTTTCCATTCCGGACAGCCGTTTTACCTCAAGGATGAACGGAATGGCATCTCTTTCGAAAGCAATGTCTATCCTGTACTCAATACCGAAAGCAAGGTCGTGGCAGCTGCGGTCTATGCCGCCGATGTGACCGAACGCGTGCAACTGCAGGCGCTGGATACCCTGTTCAACGAAATCGATCAGCAGGTGTTGCGCGGCCTGCCTTTGCCAAGCCTGCTGGAATTCATCTGCGTCGAGGTGGTGCGCTTGCTGGGTTACGCATTCGTGTGGATCGGCCGCAGGGAAGACAGTGGAGAGATATCTGTCGCCGCATGTGCCGGGCCGGAGGAAAACTACCGTCTCGAACTGGAAAAAATCGGCGTGCGCTGGGACGATACCCCCCAGGGGCAAGGTCCCGCCGGATTGACCATCCGCCTTGGGCAGACGCAGGTATTTCGCTGCACAGACCCCAGTTTCCAGCCATGGCGCGAGGCTGCTGAGCGTTTCAGTCTGAAGGCTATCATCGGTATCCCGCTTATCATCCGCGGCGAGGTGTATGGTGCGTTCTGCCTGTATTCAAACCATGAGCATGGTTTTAATGATGCGGTCACGGTCCAGCGCCTGGGCATGATTGCGGGGCGTATCTGCGTCGCGCTGGAAAAAGCCATGGATCAGCAGCAATTGCGGTTGCTCGGCACCGCACTGGCTTCCGCCGGCAATGGCGTGTTCATCACCGACCGGCGCGGACGGATCCAGTGGCTGAACCAGTCCTTTACCCGTCTCACCGGCTATACGGCGCAAGAGGCGATGGGCGAGACGCCGCGTATCATCAAGTCGGGCAAACAGGGGCCGGACTATTACCGCAAGTTGTGGGAAACCATAACCGCTGGCGAAATGTGGAGCAGCGAAACGGTTGAAAAGCACAGGGATGGCTCAGAGTTCACCGTGCAGCAGACCATCACGCCGATCCGCGATACGGATGGGGAGGTGTCGCATTTCATTTCCATCCTCGAGGACATTACCGAGCAGAAGGTTACCGAAGCTCACATCCAGCATATGGCGCATTACGACGCCCTTACCGACCTGCCCAACCGCACCCTGTTCTATGACCGGCTGCAGCAGATGCTGGTGCGGGCAAAGCGCGAGCATTACCCAGCCGTTCTGATGTATCTTGATCTGGATCGTTTCAAGGCGGTGAATGATACGTTTGGCCACCATGTTGGCGACCTGCTGTTGCAGGCCGTCGCGAGCCGTATCCGGGCTTGTGTGCGGGAGAGCGATACCGTGGCACGCCTGGGCGGGGACGAATTTACCGTGCTGTTGCCCCAGGTGGAGACCAGGGAAGGCGCTGCTGTCGTCGCCCGCAAGATTGCTGTGGCCTTTGCCGAGCCTTTCCTGCTTGAGGGCCACGAATTGATCGCCAGTACCAGTATCGGCATCGCTTTATATCCGCTGGATACCGAGGATTGCGACAAACTGGTGAAGTGTGCAGACTTGGCGATGTATCGGGCCAAGCAGCAGGGGCGCAATAATTACTGTTTCTTCGATGCTTCGTCAGAATCCTTGTAACCGGTCAGCATCGGGCGCACCAGATCCTCGCCCTTGAAGCGCCGGTGTGCCACGATCGAAGCGACATGCGCCACGACCAGAAGCAGCAGCAAATTGAAGCTGGCTTCGTGCAAGCCGGTCAGGATTTCACCCATATGTTCAGACACCATGTGCCTCAGCGGGCCGCCGCCCACCACCTCGTCACGGGCGAATAGGCCGGTCATCCCCTGCAGTGCAAGCATGGCGAGCAGCGCGACGATCATCCAGCCCCCCAGCGGGTTGTGGCCCAGATATCGCGGTGCGGCGTTGGCGCGCAGGGCACGGGCGTATGCCAGCGTAGGCCCGATGCCGTGCAGGAAATCGCTGAAACGGGCATAACGGCTACCGACAAACCCCCACAGCAGGCGAAAAGCCACCAGGGCAAGAATGGCATAGCCGCCCAGCAGGTGAAATTCGAGAAGTTGATCCTTGAATTCGCCGCTCAGCCACTGAAAGGCCACCAGTGCGGCCAGGCTCCAGTGAAACAGCCGGGTCGGCAGGTCCCAGACATATGTCTTGTTCATGTCGATTTCTCCATTAAATGCGTATGGGGCGGCATCGTAGCGCATTCTGGTATGATCGCGCCATGTTATCGATCCAGAACCTGATTTATTACCAGAGCGGCGTCCCCTTGCTGCAGAATGCCAACCTGCAAATCTTCGCCAGCCAGCGCGTCGGCCTGGTGGGCAAGAACGGTTGCGGCAAGTCCACCCTGTTCCGCCTGATCCGCGGCGAGATCCGGCCCGATGGCGGCGAGATCGCTTTCCAGCAGGGCAAAACGCTGGCTTTTGTGGAGCAGGAAATCGACAACTCCGAGCGTGCCGCGCTGGAGTTCGTGCTCGATGGCGATAGCGAATTGCGCGCACTGGAACGTGTGCTGCAACGCGAGGTGCATGATGCAGAATGGTTCGAGGCCCAGCATCGTTTCGAAGCCATCGAGGGCTATGCGGCACCGTCCCGCGCCGCGCAATTGCTGAATGGGCTGGGCTTTGCCAATGAACAGTTGACGCGCCAGGTGAGCAGTTTTTCCGGCGGCTGGCGCATGCGCCTCAACCTGGCCCGCGCCCTGATGCGCCGTGCCGACCTGCTGCTGCTGGACGAGCCCACCAACCACCTCGACCTTGAAGCTATCCTGTGGCTGGAGCAGTATCTCGCGCGCTATCCCGGCAGCGTGCTGCTGGTGTCGCACGACCGCGAATTTCTCAATGCCTGCGTTAACCGCATTGCCCATGTGCATGACCAGATCATCGACCTCTATACCGGCAGCTACGACGATTTCGAGCGCACCCGCGCCGAACGAGCCGTGCAACAGAACCAGGCATTCGCCCAGCAACAGGAGAAAATCGCGCATCTGGAAGATTTTATCCGCCGCTTCCGCGCCAAGGCGACCAAGGCCAAGCAGGCACAAAGTCGCGTCAAGGCACTGGAGCGGCTGGAGCGCATCGCCCCGGCGCATGTGGATCATGGCCATTTCGAGCTGGAAATCGAAGCGCCGGAACGCAGTCCGGATACGCTGCTCAAGCTGGAGAAAGCCAGTTGTGGTTACGGCGACATGACGCTGCTGGAAAACATCAATCTGGTGCTGCGTTCCGGTGCGCGCATTGCTTTGCTGGGGCCGAACGGTGCGGGCAAGTCCACCCTGATCAAACTGCTGGTGGGCGAATTGCTGCCCTCAGCCGGCAATCGGGAGGCGGCGCCCGAGCTGCGCATTGGCTATTTTGCCCAGCATCAGCTCGAGCACCTCGATAGCGCAGCTACGCCACTGGAACATCTGGTCAGGATTGCGCCGCAGGCCACGACACAGGATTTGCGCAATTTTCTCGGGCGCTTCGGTCTGGCCGGAGAGCGCGAGGACCGCCCGGTGGCGACCTTCTCCGGTGGCGAGAAAAGCCGTCTCGCACTGGGGCTGCTGGCATGGCAGAAACCGCATCTGCTATTGCTGGATGAGCCGACCAACCATCTGGATCTCGACATGCGCGATGCGCTGACCCTGGCGCTGGAAGAATATGGCGGCGCGATGGTGCTGGTGTCCCACGACCGCAGCCTGATCCGCGCCACGGCGGACGAGTTATGGCTGGTGGCGGATGGCACGGCAAAGCTGTTTGATGGCGACCTGGAAGATTACCGTTCGTGGGTGGAGACGCGCCGCCAGGAGGTCAGTTTGTCAACTCCGCCGGTTGCTGCGGCAGAAAAGCCGCGTCGCGAGAATGCCCCGCGCAAAAAGGCGCTGCTCTCCAGGCAGGCCAGGCTCGAGGCCGAACTGCATCAGGCGCAGGCTGATCTGATCGGCGTGAATGAGCAGCTAGCTGACCCAGGCTTGTATCAGAATCCCGATCCTGCCCTGGTTCAGGAGTTGAACCTGAGGCGGGAAGCGCTGGAAGCCAGGGTGGCACAACTGGAAGAAAGCTGGCTGGAACTGGAAATGGCGCTGGAAGAGGCTATTTGAAGGGAAAGGCAATGATGGCCTTGGCCACCCATTTGTCCGGGTTCTCGCTTGAGCCATGGCCGATGCCGAAATTGATGTCGAAGTCCTTTTTTTCCACATCCATCACCGCGTAGAGGGCGTGAATGCGCTGGTCTGCGGGTAATACCTGATGCAGCGGGCCGTATTCGCCATAGTATTCGAAACCGGCATGGACACCCTCGGAGACTTTGTGGGTCACTTTCAGTCCGGGTTCGAACTGCGGGGCGCGACTGACGTTATTTGAAAGATCCAGATTCAGGATCGGGTTGAAGCTCAGCAGCCAGTTGTCGTCGCGGTAGCCAATGATAGGCCGCAACTCCATGCCCCAGTAACTTTCCGATGTGCGTTTCGAAGAATAGCCGAGTTCGGTATTCAGCCCCCAGAAGAAGCGGGCGCCTTCTTCGCGCGGTGCGATGTACTTCATGCGTAGCCGCAGGCCGTTGTTGTAAAGATTGCCATCCGGGTCGAGCGCCAGCGGCAGATACAAACCCGCTTCCCAGGTTTTTGTCACGCCGTAGGAAAATTCCGGCGTCATCTGCAGCATGTGATGTCCCGGCTTCTCGCCCGCGTAGCTAGCCTCTTTCGCGCCTTTAATGGCGTAGTTGACATGCAGTTCCAGGCCGAATTCGCCCGGATCGTTCATTTCCTCGGTGTAAACCTGGATTTCGTCTGGCGCAGCAAGTGCGCAGGTCGTGGCAAGAGAAAACAAAGCAGTGGCCAAGGCGCTGCAGGCATAACGAGCAAGTTTCATTTGATGGCTTTCAGTTAATTGTTAACGAATGAGAACCATTATCAATTAACTGGATGGGAAATGCAACTGCCGCGACAAGTGTGGCTGTTTATTCCCTGTTCAGGGTATCCAGAAAAGTCTGGCGGGCCTGTTCAATCTGCTTGCGAAGGGCACCAAGGCGATCAGGAGGCAATTCGGCATCAAGCTGCTCCAGTGCACCCAGGCATTGAGCATGATAATTTTCAAAGGCTATGTTTACCTTGCCGGATGAAAGCGTGTTGGCCGGTTGCGGCGAAGCACTCGTCGACTCCCCCAGCGGTGTAACCGAAACATAGCGTGCCATAAAGCGCTGTTTGCTGTTTTCGGCATGCGAAGCCACCAGTGGGCCGGTGCGCACATAAATCTCGCCTTCCAGCTCGAATTTTTGACCCAGGGCCAGATCCATGAATTTCATGCTTTTATGTCCGCACTCGTGCCGGTATTACAATACGTAGCGAGCAAGGTCTTCGCTATGCGCCAGAACCTTGAGCCTGCTGTCGACGTAAGCCGCATCGATGGAGAATGTCTCTCCGCTGTGGCGCACGGCGTCGAATGAAATTTCTTCCAGCAGCTTTTCCATCACGGTATGCAAGCGGCGGGCGCCAATGTTTTCGGTGCTGTCGTTAACTTCGAAAGCAATTTCGGCGAGGCGGCGCACAGCGTCCGGGCTGAATGCCAGCTTGACGCCTTCGGTTTCAAGCAAGGCCTCGTACTGGCGGGTCAGGCAGGCATCGGTATTGGTGAGAATCTGCTCGAAATCGCTGACGGACAGGCTGGTAAGCTCGACGCGAATGGGCAGGCGGCCCTGCAGTTCGGGAACGAGATCTGAGGGTTTGGCGAGGTGAAATGCGCCGCTACAGATGAACAGGATATGGTCGGTCTTGATCATGCCGTACTTGGTGGTAACCGTGGTGCCTTCAACCAGCGGCAGCAGGTCGCGCTGCACGCCCTGGCGCGAAACCTCGGAGCCACTGGATTCGGATCGGCTGGTGATCTTGTCGATTTCATCGAGAAAAACAATGCCATTTTGCTCTACATTGCGAATCGCGGTGATTTTCAGTTCCTCTTCATTGACCATCTTGAGGGCTTCTTCTTCGGTGGCCTGCTTCATCGCATCGCGGATCGTCAGCTTGCGTGTTTTGCTGCGGGTATTGCCGATGTTCTGGAACATGCCCTGAATCTGTGAAGTGAGATCTTCCATTCCGGGCGGTGCAAAAATTTCCATGTGGGCCTGCGGTGTCGAGAGCTCGATCTCGATTTCCTTGTCGTCGAGTTGACCCTCGCGCAGCATCTTGCGGAATTTCTGGCGTGTGGTGCTTTCCTTTTCGCTGTCGTTGCCGGATAAGGCATCGCGGGCAGGTGGAATCAGCACATCGAGAATGCGTTCCTCCGCATGCTCTTCGGCGCGAAACTGTACCTTGCGGGTTTCCGTGTCGCGTGTCTGCTTGATGGAAATTTCCGCCAGGTCGCGAATGATGGAATCCACATCGCGTCCGACATAGCCCACCTCGGTGAATTTGGTCGCCTCGATCTTGATGAAAGGCGCATTGGCCAGTTTGGCCAGACGCCGCGCAATTTCTGTCTTGCCAACGCCGGTCGGGCCGATCATCAGGATGTTCTTGGGAGTGATCTCGGTACGCAGCGGTTCAGCCACCTGACTGCGGCGCCAGCGATTGCGCAGCGCAATGGCAACGGCACGTTTGGCAGCATCCTGACCGATGATGTGCTTGTCGAGTTCGTGGACGATTTCCTGCGGGGACATTTCTGACATGGTTCGCCTAGCTCACGGTGAAAAGTGATGGATGTTGTGGAATGGGTTGATCCGTCGGACCATTACCCATCATCCATTATTCCAGTGTTTCAATAATGTGATTCTGATTGGTATAGATACACAGATTCGCTGCGATAGTGAGAGATTTCTTGACGACGTCTGCGGCAGAAAACTCGGTATGGTCGAGCAGTGCGCGCGCAGCGGACTGGGCATAAGCGCCGCCGCTGCCGATGGCCAGCAAGCCATCCTCCGGTTCCAGTACGTCACCGTTTCCGGTGATGATCAGGGATGCATCGAGGTCGGCCACGGTCAGCATGGCTTCGAGGCGGCGCAGCATGCGGTCGGTACGCCAGTCCTTGGCCAGTTCGACGGCGGAGCGCAGCAGGTGGCCCTGGTGTTTTTCCAGCTTGGCTTCGAAGCGCTCGAACAGGGTGAATGCGTCAGCCGTGCCGCCGGCAAATCCCGCGAGAATCTTGTCATGGTAGAGGCGCCGCACCTTGCGAGCCGTGGCCTTGACGACGATGTTACCCAGTGTCACCTGCCCGTCGCCGCCCATGGCGACGCTGTTGCCGCGGCGCACGGAGAGTATGGTGGTGCCGTGATACTGTTCCATTGAAGTGTCCTGCGTTTGTCTTTGGGTAGGAGAATTATACCCGGCCTGGCCGAAGCGCGATCATCGCGATTTTTTGCGGATCAGCGTGGCAAATTCCTGAATGCCCATCATGTGAAATAGTGCCTGCACCATTTCGTTGGCTTCCTGGATGAGCACTTTCTTGCCGGCCTGGGTAAGACTGATCAGTGTGCCCATGAAATTGCCGACTGCCACGAAATCCACGCGCGTGACTTCGGCCATGTTGATGCGAACTTCCTGTTTCTCTGCGGCGTAGTTGATCAGCTCGTTCAGCAGTGACTGGCTGGATTCCGAAATTACGCCATTCAGCATGAAAGCGTCTTCGGCCATGACTTCCTTGCTGGACGAAGCAGCAGGGAGGGTTTTCCCCGTGCGGGAACTTAATGGCGCCTTGATGGCTTCCCATGCGGGGGGGGAAATTTCAAAAGTGACGGCATATTCAATCGCCAGGTCTTCATATTCCGCTTCCAGTCCCAGCCATTGATAAAGTTCGAACAACAGTAGCCAGGCCTGCCTGTCTTCATCACTCTGGTTTTCAGCCGCAATCCGCTTTTTGAGTGTTTGAATCAGTCGCTCCTCGCCTTCGATCTGAATACTTTTGCCTTTCCTGCGACAGCCCAGCAGACCTTCCTGCATCAGTTTGCAGCCACCCAGTTCCACGGCGGTGATGTCTCCCACATTAACCCGGGCAGTGCTGGTGCCTTGCGCCAGCTGACACAGTTTTTCCATCTGGGGCGTGGCGGAAAGTTTGTCGCCAAGGGAAATCAGATCCTTTTGCGAGGCTTCAGTCTTTTTTACGGGCGCAGGAGCGACCGGCGCCTTCCAGATCGGTGCGGAACGTTCGAATTTGACGACGAACTGCAACGACAGCTCATTGAAAGCCGGGCTGTTTTGTGTGAGCTGATAAAGATCGAACAGCATCAGCCACGGCTGCATTTCTTTTTTGTCCGGGTGATCGTGAATATATTGACTCAGGGTGGAAACGGCTTGCGCTGCCATGTTGTTGGCGTAATAGACGGCGGCTTCTTCCACGATCGAACCGGTCTCGGCGCTGATGTTTTCATATATGACAAGTTCGTCGCCGTCCTTGACCTGAGTTGCTGCTGCAACCGGAGGTGTTGCAAGCTGCGGGGCGGGTTCTGGTGTTTTGGATTTGGCAGGAGCAGCAGCTGCTACAGGCTTGATGACTGCAGGCTCTTCCTGTTTGGATTTGCGAAAAAATGAAAGCACGGTGATGTCCAGCAAATTAGCAGAGCATTTTAGGCCCGATCAGGGGGTTCACTCAATAGGGGATTACCTGATTCCGGCCTGATCCAATAGAAAAGAGTTCCCAGCAAGGCGATGGCCCAGACGATGACGGCGCCTGGCGGCAAGTCTGTCCAGGCCGAAAACAGAAGGCCCGCCGCATAGCTGGCGGCGCCCAGCAGGTAAGCTGCTGGCAGGCGCTGGCGTGGGGCGTAGTGACGCGTGGCAAGCGCCGGAATGATCAGGCTGGCAAATACCAGATAGACGCCGACGAGCTGTACCGAGGCCGTCACTGCAAAAGCAAAAAGCGCGTAAAACCCGAAGCTGCCCAGGCGGTCGCGCCAGCGCCCCCATGCAAGCAGCAAAAGAGCGGTCAGAATCGCTACTGGCCACAGCTGGGAAGGGTTGACCCACAAGATCTGGCCTACCAGTAAATCCTTTAGATGTTCGCCGCCATGCGGGTTGTTGGCCAGCAGCAAGGCCCCGCCGCTGGCAGCAAGCACAAACAGGGTGCCGATCAGTGCCTCCTGCACTTCCGGCCAGTGCTTCTCGGTGAAGGTCAGGATCGCGGCTCCGGCGAGCGCCGCGCTTACGGCAGAAAGCTGCACTGCCCAGCCTTGCGGTTCGAAGCCAAGACGATCGGCGGCGATGACGCCCAGTCCGGCGATCTGCGCGACAGCAAGATCGATGAAAACGATCCCGCGCGACAGCACCTGAATCCCCATGGGGACGTGGGTGGCGAGCACCAGCAGGCCGGCAAGCAAAGCGGGGAGCAGCAGGTTCAGGTCAATATTCATTTGGCGGCGGCCAGAAGTTTCTGCAGGGTGTCGTCGAACAGGCCGAACAGGTCACGCGCCTGCTCGGAGCCGCCAACGGTAAACGGCAGCGCCACGGCGTGAATACTGGCTCGCTCGGCTAGCCATTCGGATGACCTGCCATCCTGATAGGCGGCACGCAGGACCATTTTTACCGGCTGTGACGATATCTGTGCCAGGACCTCGCCGAGGTGGCTGCTACTCGGTTCAACGCCGGGCTTGGGCTCGAGCGCTGCAATTTCCCTCAGCCCCAGCCAGCGGCTGAGGTAGGGGAAGGCCTTGTGCTGCACCACAACCGGCATGCCCCTGAGGGGAGTGGCCTGTTTTTCCCAGCGCTGGATGGCAGTTTGCCATTTCTCCGCAAAGGCTTTGTGAAGTGTCTGGTAGTAAGCGGCATTGGCCGGGTCGAGCTGGCTCAGGCGTTTTGCCAGCGCATCCGCCACCAGCGCGATGTTGCGCGGGTCGGTCTGGATGTGCGGATTGCCCGAGGCGTGGACATCGCCATCGGCCCGGTCGAGACGGGCCGGGATTTCCAGTTTCTGCACATAGGCCGCGGCCTCGAAGTTGCCCGGCCTGCCGGGCTGGATTGCAGCATTGCCGGACTGGCGCAGCAGGATCGGCAGCCAGCCGGTTTCCAGCTCCGCCCCGGTGCAGGCGAGCAGGTTCGCGTTGCGGGCGCGGGCCAGCAGGCTGGGTCTGGCCTGGATGGTGTGGGGGTCCTGCAGCGCGTTGGTGGCGTTGTAGACCGTCACTTTGTCGCCTCCCAGTTCGCTGGCAAGCGCACCCCATTCCGGTTCGCAGGCAAGGATGTTGAGTGCGCCCAAAGAAGGCAGCGAGAAGATGGCCAGTGCGGCCATTAGCGAGATTTTCAGAATTCGTTTCAGCATTGCGGCCTCCTAGAACGTGTGCGCGCCATGAGCCCCCAGGCTCATGATGTATTGCAGGAAAAACTGGTTGTCGGTGCTGCCTTCGCGTGATTTGTCCCGGGAAAGTTGCAAGCGCAGGCGGCTGAATTCGCTGGGGGAATAATCGACCATCAGGCTGTTGCGCGCAGGCCGGTAGGTAGACGGGCTCAGATAGGCGCTGTTGCCTGCGCCATAGTCCGCCGTGCCGCTGTCGAGCCGGTCGGTACGCAGGCCGGCGCGCCAGTGCGGCATGAACTGGTAAATGCCCTGCAGATACCAGCCCGACTGGGTGGCGCTGTAGCGGTCCGTGCTCGCGATGCCGGTGGTGTCGAAGGTCAGGTCGCCATTTTCAAGGCGGCGGAAGTATTCCCCCTGCAACTTGAAGTTGCGGTAGGCAGGATTGCCATTGGGCGCCCATTTCCACACGAAATCGGCCAGCCACAAGCTGCTGCTGCCATCCAGCGCATTGCTGACCCCGCTGACGGGATCGTCATAGGCACGCGCCTTGGCGGTGTTTTGCAGCCAGGAGATGCCGGTACGCCAGCTATGCTCTGTGCCGACATCATCGCCCGCATGGGCGAACAGGGCATACGAGCCGACGCCGTTCTTGTTGCGCTCCGAGCCGGGGAAATTGCTGCCGCGCCCAACCTCGGCGCCGAATTCGAGAAAGGTGTCCGTCGGAGCGATCCATTTCAGTTGCACCCCGTCGTTGCCGTACTGGCGGCCAAGAAATGCCCTGTAGGCAAGCGGGGCATCAACGAAATCCCAGGCGTGGGCATGCTGACCGTTGAGGTAGCCGATGCCGGAATAAAAACGCCCGGCTTTGGCGGCGAGGCCATGCCCCAGCGTCGTGGTCTGGATTGCTGCCTCTTCCACACCCAGCGTGTTTTCCGGAGATACGGCCAGGGTAAGATGGCCGTGAAAGTCGGGGTCGATGTTTGCGCTCACTATCAGTTCTGACTCTGCCAGGCTGAAGCCGCGTGTTCCGGGTCCGGTCTCCCCGCCGGGAATGAAGCCGGTGATGCGGTAGCTCGCCGGGTCCTGTTTGAGGCTGGCGTAAGTGCCGGACAGGATCATCGATATGGCCGGGTTGAAAGCATTGGCGGCACCGGGCGAAGTGCTGCTAGGCGTTTGTGGTGCCAGCGATTCAGCCGCAGCGGCGCTGTTTTCTGCCTTGCCGGCCAGGGCTTCGGCGCGTTGCAGGCGTTGTTCCAGGGCTTCGATGCGGGCTTCATAGCTCTGCTTCATGGCTTTAATTTCATTGCGGATTTGCTGCATTTCCGCATTGTCCGCAGCGAAAGCGGACAGGGGCGCGCCCAGCATCAGCGTGATGCCGGACGCAATGAGTTTGCGTCTAAACATGGGTTGCCTCGTCGGAACAAAAGGTCGGAATGGCCTTGCTGGCCGCTTGAGATGTGGTTCAGACGAGAGTGGGAGGTGCCCGGGCGAGGTAGGAACCGGCGGGCCAGGAAAGCAGCGACGCGGGAATAAGCTCAAGATGCCTGTCGTGGACGACGGCGGCGGGCAGGGTCAGTGCGCTGGCGGTCAGCGCGCTGCCGATGCCGGCATACACCACGCATTTGTCGCAGGCGGGTGAATGAGGGAGCTGCTTGTCCTGCTGTGAGTGGCTTGGCAGCGTCTCGCCCAGGTGCGACAGGGCGTGCATCGCTGCTCCCTGCTGGGCAAACAGCAGGGAGAAGGCAAGGGCCAGAAACAGGAGCAGTCGCGAGCGGTCTTTCATCGGAGCCTACCCTACACCACTTTTCCGGCTGCAACAATGCGATGCGGCATCAGCCGGGCGCGCTGTCCGATACAATCGCTGTCCCCTTCCTGATAATCACGGCAGATGGATGGCCTGAGCGCATAAATCCGGCACAGCATGGTGTTTCTGTCCAGGGCCGCGCACCAGCCATCTTCCATGCGCGCCATCACCTGTCCGCCCCATGGATTCTCTGCTGTCAGGCGGAAGGGGATGTCATCGCCGGCCATCAGCAACACTTCCAGCCTGCAACAGCAGGCCTCGCACGAAGCGCAGGAGATGGGTGTGTGTCCGGCTTTGGCCATGACCTTTACAATTCCGTTTCCTGTGGCCGCTGTCGCGCTGCTTCGGCGGCGAGTGCGGCATTGATTTCCCGCATCACGCCGCCAAGGTCGGCCGGCTTCTCGCTGCGTTCGAAACGGCCGGTCAGCATGACCCCGGTGTGCAGTTCGCCCTTTTCGTAAAGCGACCAGATTTCCTTGCCATAGTCCGTCTTGCGCAGGGCGGGAGCGAAGCGTCCGAAGTAGTGGGTCAGGTTTTCGACATCCCGTTCCAGCATGCTGCTGGCGTTCTTGTTGCCCGCAGCATCGACGGCCTGTGGCAGGTCGATGATGACCGGACCGTCAGCGCCGACCAGGATGTTGAACTCCGACAGGTCTCCATGGACCACGCCGGCGCAAAGCATGCGCACCACCTGCATAATCAGCTCGTGATGGTAGGCACGGGCGAGTTCCTCGCTCAGCACTACGTCGTTGAGCCGCGGGGCAGCATTGCCGTCGATGTCTGTCACCAGCTCCATGAGCAGCACGCCCTCGTGGAAATTGTAGGGCTTCGGCACGCGCACGCCGGCGGCGGCGAGGCGGTACAGGGCGTCCACCTCGGCGCTCTGCCAGGCTTCTTCCTGCGCCTGGCGGCCATAGCGTGAACCCTTCTCCATGGCGCGCGCCTGACGGCTGTTCCTGACCTTGCGGCCCTCGGTATAGTCTACGCTCTGGCGGAAGCTGCGTTTGTTGGCTTCCTTGTAAACTTTGGCGCAGCGAACGTCTTCCCCGCAGCGCACCACGAAGACCATCGCCTCCTTGCCGCTCATGAGCTGGCGGACGACATCGTCAACCAGGCCGTCCTCGACCAGCGGCTGAAGCCTTTTGGGGATTTTCATGCTTGCTGAGGCCCTCTGAGCCGGATCACCAGGCCTTTTAAAAAGTTGCGCAGCAGCTGGTCGCCGCAGGTGCGGTAGTTCTTGTGGCCCTTTTGCCTGAACAGGGCGCTCAGTTCAGGCTTGGAAACGCTGAATCCGGCGAGTTCCAGAACCTGATGCATATCCTCTTCCTTCAGCTCGAAGGCAACCCGCAGTTTTTTCAGGATGGCGTTATTGGTCAGGCGCCGTTCCGGCTTTTTGTTCTGCTCCGGTCGGGGTTCCATCTTGCCTCTTCTGTGGATAATCAGGCCGTCCAGAAACGACACCAGGATGTCTGCGCCACATTCGGAAAAATCCGCTTCATCCTCTTTCCTGAGGTAATTCACCACTTCGGCCTGTGGGATGTCGCGTTCAGCCAGGCGGATGATCTCCACCACTTTTGCATCGCTGAGGTCCAGTGCATAGCGAATGCTGCGTAATACGTCATTGTTAATCACTGTTTACTCCGGTTTTGTGCATGGGTGGAGCTGTCAGACAACATCGTGCGCCTGCAGGTCGGCGTGGTAGCTCGATCTCACCATTGGCCCGCAGGCGGCATTCTTGAAGCCCATTTCGCTGGCTGCCCGGGAAAAAACCTCGAACTGCTCAGGCGTGACAAAGCGCGTGACCGGCAGATGATGGCGCGAGGGTTGCAGATACTGGCCAATGGTCAGCATGTCCACCTCGTGAGCGCGCAGGTCGCGCATGACTTCGAGGATTTCCTCGTCCGTTTCTCCCAGACCGACCATCAGACCGGATTTGGTGGGGATGCCTGGGTGCTTTTTCTTGAAGTCGCGCAGCAGTTGCAGCGAGTGGGCGTAGTCTGCGCCGGGGCGGGCCTGTTTGTAGAGGCGCGGCACGGTTTCGAGGTTGTGATTGAGCACATCCGGCGATTCGTTGCACAGGATTTCCAGCGCAGTTTCCAGGCGGCCGCGGAAATCCGGCACCAGTGTCTCGATGCGGGTGTTGGGCGAAGCCTCGCGCACAGCCTTGATGCAGGCAGCAAAATGCCCTGCTCCTCCATCGCGCAGATCATCGCGGTCGACGCTGGTGATGACGACATATTTCAGCTTCATGGCGGCGATAGTGCGCGCCAGTTGTGCCGGTTCGTTTGCGTCAGGGGGCAGCGGTTTGCCGTGGCCCACGTCACAGAACGGGCAACGTCGCGTGCACAGGTCGCCCAGGATCATGAAAGTGGCGGTGCCGTGGCTGAAACATTCGCCGATGTTGGGACAGGCGGCTTCCTCGCACACCGTATGCAGGTTGTTGTCGCGCAGGATTTGCTTGATCTCGCCGAACTTTCCACCGGAGGAGATTCTGGTGCGGATCCAGGCCGGCTTGCGCAGCGGTTCCTGGGGCACGATCTTGATCGGGATGCGCGACGTCTTGGCGGCGCCTTTGTGAAGTTTTGGGTCTGCCATGAAAAACCTAGAGTTAAGCCACGGAGTGCGCGGGGATTTCGGGATTTCCCCCGTGCTTTGGATGAGGTTGAGTATATCCCAACTGATGTTGCAACTGCCGCGCCAGTTCCACCGCCAGCATGTCCAACCCTGCATCGATGCCGTGATCGCATGTCTGTGTGACCTGAAGCCCCGCATAGCCGCAGGGATTGATATTGGCGTAGGGTGAGAGGTCCATATCCACGTTGAGACAAAGGCCGTGGTAGCTGCAATTGTTTTTGATCCGGAGGCCCAGCGCAGCGATTTTGGCTTCCCCGACGTACACGCCCGGTGCCTTGTCGCGCCGCTCGGCATGGACATCATATGCTGCCAGCAGGTCGATGATCGCCTGTTCCATGCGTCGCACCAGATCCTTGACGCCGATGCCCCGCCGTTTCAGATCCAGCAGCAGGTAGATCACGATCTGGCCCGGTCCGTGGTAGGTGATCTGGCCGCCTCGATCGATGTTCACCACCGGAATGTCGCTGCTGTGCAGCAGATGCTCGGGTTTTCCGGCAAGGCCCAGCGTGTAGACCGGAGGGTGCTGCAACAGCCAGATTTCGTCCGGCGTCTCCGGCCCGCGCTGTGCAGTGAAAACTTTCATGGCCTCGAAGGTGGGCTGATATTCAACCAGACCCAGGGGCCGCGCCTTGAGTGAAGCGTGAAAAGTGAAAAGTGAAGCGGACGATTTCTCGCAGCCTGTCGTGCTTTTCACATTTCACCCTTCACGTTTCACCATCTATAGCGCCATCACCACCATCGGATGCGAGGTGATTTCCCGGTACAGGTCGTCAAGCTGCTGTTTCGAGGTCGCATTAATGGTGCAGGTGAGGGAGAGGTATTTGTTGCTGCTGCTGGCCTTCATGGCCATGGATGCGGAGTCGAAGTCGGGGGCGTGGCGCAGCACCACTTCCAGCATGGCGTTGGCGAAGCCGTCCTCGGTCCGCCCCATGATCTTGACGGGAAAGGCGCAGGGAAATATCAGCAGGGTTTCCTGATCGCTCATGATGCAGGCTGTCTCATGATGGTGGCTTTATAATCCTGATAAAGCCGGTCCAGCTTACGGTACAGAGGACCCGGCGCGCCGCTGCCGACCGCCTGGCCATCGAGATGGGTAATGGGCAGGATTTCCCTGGTGGACGAAGTGAGCCAGATTTCGTCAGCGCTGCGCAGGGTGCATTCCGGGACGGGTTCCACGTGGAACATGACGCCATTTGCCGCAGCCAGCTCCAATACCACATCGTAGGTGATGCCGGGCAGCATGAGCGGGCCTTTCGGCGGCGCCAGCAGGATGCTGTCTTTGACCACGAAGATATTGCTGGCCGAGCCTTCGCTGAGGAAGCCGTCGCGCAACATCAGGGTTTCCGCAGTGCCGGCATCCACGGCCTGCTGGCGCAGCAGCACGTTGGGCAAAAGGGAAATGGCCTTGATGTCGCAGCGCAGCCAGCGGTTGTCCGTGGCAGTAATGGCGGCCACGCCGTTTTGCCGCAAGGTCGGATCGGGCGGCAGCAGCGGGCTGCTCATCATGAATACCGTAGGCGGCGTGTTTTTGGGGAAAGCATGGTCGCGCCTGGCTACGCCGCGCGTGATGTGCAGATAGAGGTACTGGTCTTCACCCTCGTTACAGGCGATCAGCTCTTTTACCAGCGCGTCCCATTCGGCATCTTTGTAAGGGTTGGCGAGACGAATCCCATCCAGGCTGTGCTGTAACCTTTTCAGGTGATCCTGCAGACGAAAGGGGTGGTGCGAGTAGACCGGGATGACTTCGTACACGCCGTCGCCGAAAATGAAGCCGCGGTCCAGCACGGGAATGCGGGCTTCTTCCAGCGGCAGAAACTGTCCGTTGAGGTAGACTATTTGAACCATAGTTTGACGGTGTCCCAGGCACGGCCGAAGATATTGGCAGCCGGCATTTCTTCCTGCGCCACCAGCGGATATTCCGCCAGAGGCTTGTCGTCCAGGGTGAGCTTCAGTGTGCCGACAGTCTGGCCAGCCGAAATCGGGGCGAGCAGTGGCTGCTTGCTGGTTACAGTGGCCTTGACCCGGCTGTAATGGCCTTTTGGCAGGGTCAGCAACAGATCCTGGCTGACGCCCGTCTTGAGGGTTTTTTCCTTGCCCTTCCACACCGGAATATTCGAAATGGTCTGGCCTTTGGCGTAAACGCGGTGACTGTCAAAGAACTGGAATCCGTAGTTCAGCAGTTTCTGGCTTTCGGTGGCGCGCACGTGATCGGAGGTGGTGCCCAGCACTACAGAAATCAGGCGCATCGGGTTGCGCTTTGCCGTGGCGATGAGGCAGTATCCCGCCGATTCCGTATGCCCGGTCTTCATGCCGTCCACGCTTGGGTCCAGCCACAGCAGGCGGTTGCGGTTGGGCTGGGTGATGTTGTTATAGCGATATTCCTTCATCGAGTAGTACTTGAAGTCCTCGGGAAAGTCGCGAATGATGGCGGCCGCCAGCAATGAGAGGTCATAGGCCGTGGTGTAGTGCTGCGGGTGCGGCAGGCCGGTTGAATTCATGAAGTGGGTGTTTTTCATTCCCAGACGAGCTGCCTGCTGGTTCATCATCTGGGCGAATACTTCCTCGCTTCCCGCAATGCCCTCCGCCAGCGCGATACAGGCATCATTGCCGGACTGGATGATCATGCCCTGGATCAGTTCCGCCACTGTGACGGGCCGGTTCATCTCGATGAACATGCGCGAGCCCTCGGTGCGCCAGGCCTTTTCCGAAACCGGCATTACCTGATCCATTTTGAGTCGGCCCTGCTTGATGGCGGCGAAGGTCAGGTAGGCGGTCATCAGCTTGGTCAGGGATGCTGGCTCGATCCGGTCGCTGACGTTCTGCTGCACCAGCAGGCGTCCGCTGGAAAAATCGGCGAGCAGGTAGGCGCGGGCAGCAATGGGTGGCGCGGGTGGCAGAGGCAGAATCTGGTCGGCAGCGGAAATGGACGAGAAAAGAATAGCGAATATCAACAACAGATGTTTCATGAGGTTTCCTGAATCGGGGATGCTGAATTATAGCAGACCGTCTCCACCCGGCCCGGTTCCCCGGGCCTGCACTTTTCAGCGCGCGATGACGGGAGAGATGTTTGCAGCCTGGCTGATCTGCGTGGCGATCTGGCCTGCCTCGTTACGGCTGGCGTAAGGCCCGAGGCGGACGCGGAACAGTCCTCCGCCATCAGTGATATGCAATTTTTCCACCATGGCGCCGAGTGTCAGCTTCATCTTGGCGCTGAAATTCTCGGCATTGTCGCGTGAACTGAATGCGCCCAGTTGCAGGAATACGTGGCCATCGCTGCCGCTGACGGGAGGGGTGGTTTCCGGGGTGGCGGCAACTTTTTCCACGACTGGTGCAACAGGTGTCGGTGCTGCAAGGGGCGTTACCTGCAGGGGTTGGGGCTTCATGATCGCCACCTGATCATTTGCCGGGTCGATGCTTTCCACTTCTACCCGGTTGGTGCCGCCATTGAGTACGCCCAGCTTGTAGGCGGCAGTGTAGGAAAGGTCGATCAGTCTGCTGCTGTGGAAAGGTCCGCGATCATTGACGCGCACGATGACAGATTTGCCGTTGTCGGTGTTGGTTACACGGGCGAAACTTGGGATCGGCAGCGTGGGATGCGCAGCGGTCATGCCATACATGTCGTAGGTTTCGCCTATGGCCGTTTTCTGGCCGTGATAGCGCCGGCCATACCACGAGGCGATTCCTTGCGCCTTGTAGGACCCCAGCTGGGTGGCGGGAGTAAAACTCTGGCCCAGCACGGTATAGGGGCGATTGGCAAATTTGTGTAGCGGTTCGACTCTCGGCACGGCATCGGGAATGGCGTCGAGATTGGCGGGTGGGTTGTCGCCGGGGCCATCATCCAGATAATAGCCGCCGCCCCTGGCGGGTTTACTGGCAACGGGTGCGGTTGCTGTGCGTTCGGTGCGGGGCGCGACTGAAGAACAACCGGAAAGCAGAAGCGTCGTCGCGGCGAAAAAGAGAAAGCCGGATCTGGCTGCTGCTGCCATTTTGCTTTTGCAGGTTAAATCCTGAATAATCATGGGAACTCTGTCTAACTCTTCTCAATGCACACTTTCCAAGTATACCAGCAACGTCGTCTTCGTCTTGCCTCGGCCATGGGCGGCGGTGTTGCCGTGATTCCCACTGCACCGGAACGGCCGCGCAACCGCGACAGCCATTATCCCTACCGCTTTGACAGCTATTTTCATTACCTGACCGGCTTCGTCGAGCCGGAAGCGGTACTGGTGCTGGTGGCGGGCGATGCGCCCAGAAGCATCCTGTTCTGCCGCGAAAAGAATCTGGAGCGCGAGATCTGGGACGGCTTCCGTCATGGACCTGATGGGGCGAAAGAAACCTTTGGCTTCGACGAGGCGCATCCCATCGGGCAGCTTGACGAGATGCTGCCCAAACTGCTGGCCGACCAGCCCAGCCTGCATTTTCACCTCGGTGCCGACAGCGCCTGGGATGCGCGCGCCGTGGGCTGGCTGAACAGCGTCCGCGAGCAGGTGCGGAGCGGTATTGCCGCGCCGGGGGCGATTCAGGATGTGCGTGCCGTGCTGGATGAAATGCGTCTGATCAAGGGTGATGAAGAGATTGCCACCATGCGCCGTGCCGCAGAAATTTCGGCGGCCGCCCATGTGCGGGCCATGCGCCAGACCCGGCCGGAGCGCCGCGAATTCGAGATCGAGGCCGAACTGCTGCACGAATTCCGCCGCCAGGGTGCGCAGGCGCCGGCCTATACCTCGATCGTGGCGGGCGGGGGGAATGCCTGCGTGCTGCATTATGTGAGCAACGATGCGCCGCTCAGGGACGGCGACCTGCTGCTGATCGACGCCGGCTGCGAGTTGGACGGCTACGCCGCCGACATCACCCGTACTTTCCCGGTCAATGGCAGATTCAGTCCGGCGCAAAAGGATTTATACCAGCTGGTGCTGGCGTCGCAGGCCGCAGCCATCGAACAGGTCCGCCCCGGCAGCCACTGGAATGCACCGCACGATGCCGCAGTGAAAGTGCTGGCGCAGGGTTTTATCGACCTGGGCCTGTGCCAGGGAACTTTGGCCGAAGTGCTGGAGCAGGAAAGCTACAAGCGCTATTACATGCACCGCACCGGCCATTGGCTGGGCATGGACGTGCATGACGTGGGCGAATACAAGCTGGGCGGCGAATGGCGGCTGCTTGAGCCGGGCATGGTGCTGACCGTGGAGCCGGGCTGCTACATTCGCCCCGCCGACGACGTGCCGGAGCGCTTCTGGAACATCGGCATCCGCATCGAGGACGACGTGGTGGTGACGGAAAGCGGCTGCGAGGTGTTGACCCATGGCGCACCCAGGACCGTGGCGGAGATCGAGGAGTTGATGGCGCAATGATCATCCCCAGCCACGTTGATGTGCTCATTGTCGGCGGCGGCCCGGCCGGTGCCACGCTGGCGCTGGCGTTGAAAGACAGCGGCCTGACGGTGATGGTGCTGGAAGCCGCCAGCGACTTTGCCCGCCCCGCCGATCCGCGCGCCCTGGCCTTGTCGCAGGGTTCGAGAATCCTGTTGCAGCGGCTCGGGGTGTGGGATGCCATTGCAGCGCCCGCGCCGATCGAAACCATTCATATTTCGCAGCGCGGCGGCTTCGGGCGTGCCGTCCTGCAGGCTTCTGAGTGCGGCTTGCCCGCACTCGGCCATGTGGTCAATTATTCAGCCCTGAGCATGGCGCTGCATCAGGCTTTGGCCGCAAACAGCGCGCATTACCTGACCGGAGCCACGGTACATGCGGTGCATGGCACGCCGGGGTTCGGAGTGGCGGAATTCAGCCATGCCGGCCAGCAGCACGAGGTCACCGCCAGCCTGCTGGTGCTGGCCGACGGCGGACGCAGCCTGGCCCAGGTGCGCGGCGTGGAGCGGCATGTGGTGGATTACGGCCAGACTGCGGTAATCTGCCATGTCACCACAGCATTGCCTCATCACAATACCGCCTACGAGCGCTTCACCCCTTACGGACCTCTGGCCTTGCTGCCTTCGGGCGCGGGCTTTGACCTGGTGTGGACGGCAGTGCCGGAGGAAGCTGAAACCCTGCTCCAGCTGAACGATCAGGATTTTCTGGAAAAACTTCATGAACGCTTCGGCGACCGCCTCGGGGCGTTCACCAGCGCCGGGCCGCGTGCCAGTTTTCCCTTGAGTCTGAAGTATGCCCGCCCGGTCACGGCGCAGCGCATGGCCCTGATCGGCAATGCGGCGCAGACCATGCACCCGGTGGCGGGGCAGGGGTTTAATCTGGGCCTGCGCGACGCCTGGGAACTGGGAGAAGCCATCATGCAAGTGCCGCGGGCGGAAATCGGCAATGCCGCCATGCTCGCGCATTACCGCGAGGGGCGCAGCCCCGACACCGGCGGCAGCATCCTGTTTACCGATGCCCTGGTGAGGCTGTTTTCTAACGATTATGCGGGCCTCGGGCTGGCGCGCGGGCTGGGCCTGGCGGCGCTGGACCTGCTGCCTGCGGCAAAGCGCCTGGTCGCGCGCAAGATGATTTTCGGAGCAAAAGGCTGATGGATTTCGATGTCATTATCGTCGGCGCGGGGCTGGTGGGCGCTTCACTGGCGACTGCCCTGAAAGACAGCGGGTTGCATATTGCCTTGATCGAGGGCCGCGCCCCGGCAGCCCTGAGCCAGGATGAAAGCTGGGACAACCGCATTTATGCCATCAATCCCGCCAATGCGCGTTTTCTGGAACAGGGCGGGGCGTGGAGCCGTCTGGATCAGAGCCGCATTGCGCCGGTGCATGAAATGCACATCTGGGGCGATGATGCTGTCGCACGACTGGATTTCAGCGCTTACGAGGCCGGGGTGGAAGAGCTGGCCTTCATCGCCGAAAGCCGCCTGATGCAGGATGGGCTTTGGCGGGTATTGCAGGAACAGTCCAATGTCGAGCTGTTCTGCCCGGCGGCTTGCGCTGCGCTGGAAGTGGATAATGAGGCCGCCTACCTGAGCTTGCAGGACGGCCGCAGCTTGCGCGCCAAACTGATCGTCGGCGCCGACGGGCGCGAATCCTGGGTGCGTGCCCAGGCCGGCATCGAAGCCAGTCCACGTGCCTATGGGCAGGACGGCGTGGTGGCCAATTTCGAAATCGAGAAGCCCCACCGTAATGCGGCGTACCAGTGGTTCCGTGAGGACGGCATTCTTGCCTGGCTGCCGCTGCCGGGTAAGCGCATCTCCATCGTCTGGTCGGCTTTCGATGCCCTGTCGCAGGAGTTGATGGCGCTGCCGCCGGACGAATTCTGCCGCCGGGTGCAGGCGGCGGGCAGGAATACGCTCGGCGCGTTGCGCCTGATCACTCCGCCGGCGGCCTTTTCCCTGCGCCTGCTCAATCTGGAGCAACTGGTCAGACCGCGCGTGGCGCTGATCGGCGATGCCGCGCACAATGTCCATCCGCTCGCCGGTCAGGGCGTCAACCTGGGCTTTCAGGACGCGCAGCAACTGGCCCGCGTGCTGATGCAGAAGGAGTCGCAGCGCGACTGTGGCGACTATCTCCTGTTGCGCCGCTACGAGCGTGCACGCAAGGAGGATATCCTGTCCATGCAACTGGTCACCGATGGCCTGCAAAAGCTGTTCAACAATCCGGACCCCTTGCTGCGAACCCTGCGCAACACCGGCCTGAGTTTGACCCATCACCTCGGCGGGCTGAAAAATCGGCTCATACGCCATGCTATCGGGGAACTCGGGTAAACTCCGGTAGTCCCTATTATTTAAATCTTTATTTCAGGAATTCTCATGTTTTCTCTCCATCGTTTTGCCCTCCCCTTGCTGTTCGGCCTTGCTGCTGCCACTGCACACGCCGACGATGCCGCCATCAAGAAAAACATCGAAGCCAAATTTCCCGGCGCCAAGGTGCAAAGCGTCGCCAAGACGCCTTACGCCGGCTTGTATGAAGTGGTGGTGGACGGCCCGCAACTGATTTATTCAGACGACAAGGCGAATTATCTCTTCATGGGCGCAGTGCTCGATCTCAATTCACAAAAAAACCTGACCGAAGAGCGCATGCAAAAACTGACGGCAGTCAAGTTTGATACCCTGCCGCTGGGTGATGCGATCAAGGTGGTGAAAGGCAACGGCAGCCGCAAGATCGCGGTGTTTGCCGATGCTGACTGCCCCTATTGCAAGAAGTTCGAGCAGGAACTGGCCAATGTGACCGACATCACGGTGTACACATTTCTTTACCCGCTCGATCAGTTGCACCCCGAATCGGGCAAGAAATCCAAACAGATCTGGTGCGCGCCTGACCGTGCCAAGGCATGGGATGACTGGATGACGAAAGGCACGCTGGCCAAGAATGACGGCAGCTGCGAAAACCCGGTGGCCAAAACCGTCCAGCTGGGACAGAAGCTGGGTGTACAGGGCACGCCCACCATTATCTTTGCCGATGGTCGCCGTGTTCCCGGCATGATTCCGGCAGCCAAGCTGGAGCAGCTTCTGGCCGGGAAGCCTGCGGCTGCAGCCAACAAGAAGTAATCCATGAAAGACCTCTGGAACGAACGCTTCGGCGGTGCTGAGTATTTCTACGGCACCGAGCCGAACGCCTTCCTGGCATCGCAGGCGAACCTGCTGAAGGCCGGGCAATCGGTCTTGTCCGTGGCGGATGGCGAGGGGCGCAACGGCGTGTGGCTGGCGGAACAGGGGCTGGATGTACTGGCCATCGACTTTTCCGAGAAGGCGCTGCAAAAATCGCGCAAGCTGGCGGAATCGCGCGGCGTGGCGCTACAGACCGAGCTGGTGGACGTGCACACCTGGGACTGGGGCGAGAATCGTTTCGATGTCATCGTGGCGATTTTTATCCAGTTTGCCTCCTCGCAGGAGCGCCCCGCCCTGCATCGCGCCATCCAGCAGGCGCTGAAACCCGGTGGCTTGCTGCTGTTGCAGGGCTATACGCCGAAACAGCTCGAATACAGGACCGGCGGCCCTTCCAATATCGACAATCTGTACACGGCGGAAGACCTGCGGCGTGACTTTGGTGCCATGGAAATTTTGCAGCTGCGCGAGCACGACATGGAAATCAGTGAAGGCCCCGGACACAGCGGCATGTCGGCGCTGGTGGATCTGGTGGCACGTAAGCGCTGAGTTTACGTTTTTTTCCAGGGATCGGCGCTGGAGACGCGGTTACGGCCATGCTCTTTGGAATAGTACAGTGCCTGATCAACCCGTTTCAGCAGAGAGGGCGCCGTTTCTTCCGCACCCAGTTCCGCCACACCGAAACTGGCCGTGATGGGCTGTTTCATGGCAGGCAGAACCTGATCCGAAATGTTCTTGCGCATGCGCTCTGCCAGATGTAAAGCGTCATCCAGTGGGCATTCCTCCAATAGCACGATAAATTCCTCCCCCCAAAGCGTGCTGCCAGATCATTGGCGCGGATGCCGTCGCGCAAACAGTTCGCCATCATCCTGATCACTTCGTCACCGACATCGTGACCGTAGGTATCATTGACCTTTTTGAAGTGGTCGATATCCGCCATCAATACCGACATTGGCCTGTCGTGACGCTGGCAGCGCCCGATTCCCTGTGCCAGTGATTCATTCAGGCGGCGGCGATTGGCCAGGCCGGTCAACGGATCGGTCAGCATCAGTTCCCGGATTCTGGCTTCATTGCGTTTCAGTTCGTTGTTGTTGCGTACCAGGTTACGGTGCATTTCAGCCATTTCGTCGTTAAGGCTGAGCACCATGGCATTGAGGTGTTCCAGTGCTAGAATATCCGGCTCGCCCACAATCAGCAGCCTGTCCGGCAAGCGATAGACAGTGCCGTGGACCGAGTGTACGGCAACTGCATTGTGGTCGCCGATGTTTAGAATTCCCTGATAGATAATTGAGCCATGCGCGGAGGAGATTGTTCCGGTCAGGTGCGAAAAGGCAGGATTCACGAACAGATCACGCGCATTCCATGCTTCCGGGGGAGGCGTGTCCAGCCCGGCCTGCAGGAGAAAGCCGCGGTTTGCGTCAATGATTGTTCCGTCCGGTGCAATCCAGGCAAAGACCAGTGTGGACAGGTTTCTGAGATACTCAGGAATGCCATGTAAATCGAGAACAGGAGTGCTCACTTCACTTCTTTCATGGCATCCCTGGCATCGGCCGCCCAGATGTCAGCATTAACGGCCTTCCACAATTTATCTGCCTGATTGGTAGCTAGGCCGCCCACCAGGATGGTGGGGCAACTGGTACCGAGTTCGGCCCGCAATTGCTCGATAATTGTTCTCGTAACCTTGATGTGCCCCGGGAGCGACAATGACAAGCCAACCAGTTCAGGCTGCCAGTGGCTGATCTGGGTGATGAGGTCCGAAGCCGGCACATCGGCGCCCAGAAACTGGACCGTCCACCCGGAGACTTCAAAAGCATCCGAAACCATGCGTAGTCCCAGACTGTGATGGTTGCCGGGAATGCAGGCGAAAAGTGCCTTGCGATCCAGCGGCTCGGCGAATTCGGCCGTAGCGAATGTTTGTGCCATGACGTTTTGTGTGATGGCTGTCGCCATGTGCTCCTCGGCGGTCGTAATATGGTTGTATTCCCATAATGTTCCAATCTCATACATCGCTGGCTGAATAATAGAAACCCCGGCATCCACCAGGGTGATTGGAGGACAAAGGGCCTTCAGGACGGTATTCAGGGCAGCTGGCCTGTTGCCCGAGAGAAGCGCCTGAAGATAATCTCTGCTTTCCATCATGGGTTCTGGAAGCAGGCGATGGAAGCGTGGGGAGACTGGAAGGGGCGTTACCAAAGCGTCAACGCCATTCTGGAGAACGGCTGTCAGCGGGCCAAGTCTGTCGGCGGGCAGATGCGAGCCAAAGAATTCGTTCAGCAGCAGCAGCGATTCCTTCAGGTGGGCGCTGGGAACACCCCTGCTTTCCAGCACGCCGGAAAGCCAGAGCACATACTCGCGAAAGGGTGTGCTGTCACCGGCATAAAGCGCAGAGGAAAGGTAATCGAGATGATGAAGAAGATCCTCGCGGCAAGTCGATTTCCCCTTTTCGCCAAAACGCTGATACAGGCCTGGGTGGTTTTCGTAGATGCGGCGGGTGACTTCGTCCGCAGCTTGTGACGACAGGGAGTCAAGCTGTTCGATCATTTGAGAAGTGGCAGGAAAATTGATCTGTCCCATTTCAATCCTCTATCGGGATTATTCGGTAATGATTTCGAATATCCGGATTTCGGTGCTTTTGGGAACCAGCTTCAAGCCTTTCGGGATACCCTGGTGGGAATCATGGAAAGCATGGCTGCGGTGCCAGGATTCGAAATGCTCCGCGCTTTCCCAGTAGGTGAGCAGCCAGAATTCACGCGGCTGGTCAACCGGGCTGGCAACTTCCATGCGGATGAACCCGGGTGCCTGATCGACGTGGTGGGGGCGTTTCATGAAGGCCTGCCGCATCGGTTCGGCCATGTCGTTGGCGATGGTGAATCGGCTTAACGCAAGATGCATTTCGACTCCTGATGCGGTGAGTGCCAGGGGCATAAATTAACATTTTGCAGAATAAACGCCAGTGTTTTAACTTTTTTTCTTCGCCCTGGGGTGCGCCGCATCATAGACCTGGGCCAGATGCTGGAAATCGAGATGGGTATAAACCTGGGTGGTGGAGATATTGGCGTGGCCCAGCATTTCCTGCACCGCCCGTAAATCGCCGCTGGATTGCAGCACATGGGTGGCGAAGGAGTGGCGCAGCATGTGGGGGTGGACACTGGTGTTGATGCCGAGCTTGATGCCCCATTGCCTGAGCCGCAGTTGCACGGCGCGCGGCGTGAGACGGTTGCCGCCTTTGCCGACGAATACGGCCCGTTCACCTGCCGGAACAAACTGTTCCCGGTAGCCAAACCAGTTCTGGATGGCCTCGATGGCGAGGCGTCCCAGCGGTACGATGCGCGTCTTGCTGCCCTTGCCGGTCACGCGAATCTCGCCCGAAGCAAAATCCATATCCTCCAGATTGGCCCCGACCAGTTCGGCCAGACGCAGGCCGGAAGAGTAAAGCAGCTCCAGCATGGCCCGGTCGCGTGAAGCCAGCGGCCCCTCTTCCTCGATGTTCATCAAACGTGCGGCCTGCTCGGGCGACAGTGCCTGGGGCAGCATTCTGGCTGCTTTCGGGGCGTGGAGGCCCGCACACGGGTTGAGCGGAAAAGCATGCTGGCGGCCAAGGTACTGATAAAATCCGCGCCACGCCGAGAGTATGCGTGCCAGGGAGCGGCTGCCCAGCCCCGAGGCATGGAGCTGGGAAATAAAACGGCGGATGTGATGGATTTGCAGTCGTTCCAGCGGCGTTTCGCCAGCCAGATCAAGCAGCGCCCTGATGTCGCGTGCATAGTTCGTGCAAGTCAGCGGCGACAGGCGCCGCTCATGCTGGAGATGGGAGAGGTAGTGCTGTAGGGGTTCGTATCCACCCTCCCCCGCATTCATCAGGCGGCGTCCTGGTCCTCGCTGATGTAAGGCATCAGGGCGACCGTGACCAGTTCCCCGATGCGTTTCAGATAGAGCGTGCCCATTTCCGGGTAGAAGCGCTGGGCATCCTCGCTGGCCAGGACCAGCAGGCCAAACGCATGTTCGCTGCGCAGGGAAACTACGGCGAAAGATTTCAGCAAGAGGGCCGCATCTCCGAACCATGAAGCGACTTCATGGGGGGGCTGAGTGTCGCAATACGGGCGCACCAGGGTATCGGCGAAGGCGCGGAGATCGGCGCTGACATCGGCGAATTCGGCCTGCTCCCCGGGCTGTGCCGGAGAAGCCCAGATGCGCAGCGCGATGTGCGGCACGGCAAAGTCGTCTCGCAGGCTGAGCGTGATGGTTGGCAGCAGGGATTCGAGGGTGCGTGCCGTCAGCAGGGAGAGACTGAAACGATGGACTTTCTCGCCGATGGCGTCATTTTCCTCCCCGAATTGCAGCAGTTCGCGCAATTTGGATTCCAGCAGCTTGTTCTTCTCGCGCAGTTGCAGTTGCTGCCGTTCAGCGAGGGAGATGGCTCTTCCTCCATGCGGGTGGGGAATGGCGATCTGCTCCAGCAGGCCGGGCTTGTCCTCAAAGAAATCCGGGTGTTCCTGAAGGAATTCGACAATGGCTTCTGCGCTCAAATTCATGATTCTGATCCTAGGTTAAAGATTGATTTCGCCTTCAAATACGGTTTCTGCCGGACCGGTCATCCAAACCGCCTGACCTTCGCCATCCCAGCGAATGGTCAGGATTCCGCCTCGTGTACTGACTTCCACTTTGGCATCCAGCAAGCCGCGCGTGATGCCTGCGACGGCTGCGGCGCAGGCCCCGGTACCGCAGGCCAGTGTTTCGCCTGAGCCGCGCTCGAATACCCGCAGCCGGATGTGGCCGCGATCCACGATCTGCATGAAACCTACGTTGACCCGCGCCGGGAAAGCCAGATGGTTTTCGATCAGCGGCCCGTGTTCTCCGACGCGTGCTGAATCCGCATCATGCACCACCAGCACCGCGTGCGGGTTGCCCATGGAGAGTGCGCTGATGTCGATGATCTGATCGTCTACCGGAAGGGGGTAAGTCAGGGCACGTCGTGGCGCAACAAAAGGAATTTGCTCAGGCTCGAAGCGTGGCGCGCCCATGTTGACCGTCACCTGTCCATCTGCTTCCAGCCGTGGGTAGATGGTGCCGGAAGCAGTTTCGACGCTGATTTCTGTTTTTTGCGTCAGGCCCTTGTCGTGCACGAAGCGCACAAAGCAGCGGGCGCCATTGCCGCACTGCTCGACTTCGCCTCCATCGGCATTGAATATACGGTAGCGGAAATCGGCAGCATCTTTCGTGGGTTTTTCCACCAGCAGGATCTGGTCGCAGCCGACGCCGAAATGGCGGTCGGCGAGAAAGCGGAACTGTGCCTCACTCAGGTGAACGGACTGCGAGATGCCGTCCAGCACCACGAAATCGTTGCCCAGGCCGTGCATTTTGGTAAATTTCAGTTTCATGCGAACAGCGCCACGTAATCTTTGTAAATGCAGCGATCCATCACCACGCTCATGCCGGCACTGCGGGCTTTCTGAGCGGCAGCCTCATTGACGATGCCTTCCTGTATCCAGATGGCGGAGATATTCAGGCGCAGGCATTCATCCACGATGGCGTCCACATGCTCTGTCGCCCGGAACACGTCAACCAGGTCGATTTTTTCGGGTACATCGGCGAGGGTGGTGTAGGCTTTTTCTCCCAGCACCTCGCGCACTGCCGGGCGCACCGGAATGATGCGGTAGCCAAAGCCCTGCATCGCTCGCGCCACGAAATAGCTGGGCCGTGCCGGCTGGGGCGACAGGCCCACCACCGCGATAGTACGGGTTTTTTTCAGCAGGGCATGTATTTCATCGGAAGCGGGATTGGCAAACATTCATTTTCCTGGAGCAGGTTCCCCCAACCAGCACTGAGCCATGATTGGATTTCGCAGCGTGTTGCACAGTCTGCCACAGCACGGCGACATCGTCGAGACGAGAGCAGCGCCGAACAGATCATGAGGCCCGGAATCCGGGCGCTATAATGGTATTTTTGCAAGGCCAAAATTATGTCCGGTTCTCCCCTGCCTGTCCTTTCCCTGCTCGAAACCCGTGTGCTTGGCGTGCTTGCCGAGAAGCAGCACACCGTTCCCGATACCTACCCCCTGACGCTCAATTCCCTGGCCGCCGGTTGCAACCAGAAAACCAGCCGCGACCCGGTGATCGAGGCGAGCGAGGCGGATGTGCTGACGGCGATCGATAGTCTCAGGGCGCTGACACTGGTGGTGGAGTCGAGCGGAGGGCGGGTGCAGCGTTACGCTCACAATCTCGAACGGGTGTTGCTCGTGCCGTCGCAATCGGTGGCCCTGCTGGTTACGCTGATGCTGCGCGGTCCGCAGACGGCGGGCGAGCTGCGCCTCAATAGCGAACGGCTGCATAAATTCTCCGATATCTCGGCAGTCGAGGCGTTTCTGCATGAGCTGGCAGAACGCTCAACCGGCGCACTGGTGGCCGAATTGCCGCGTCAACCCGGCGCGCGCGAAAACCGCTGGGCGCATCTGCTAAGTGGCAAGCCCGTCATTGACGAGCCCTCGCATGCCGTTGCGCCCACATCTTCCGGCGATATTTCGCTGGGCGAAATTGCCGCACTCAAAGCCAATGTGGCCAGGCTCGAAGGAGAAGTCAGCGAGTTGAGGTCACTGGTGGCCAGGCTGTGCGCGGAGCTGGGCGTGTCCGTCTAGCAGTCAGTCCTTTTTGGACTGTGCGATCAGCGGCCGCGACCGCCGGAGCGATGCAGAGGCGGCTTGCCCGCACCGCTTCCAGCCGGACCTCTGGGCCTGGGTGCTGAGGGGGTGCCCGAGCGATTGCCGGATGGCTGGCCGCGTCCGCCGGAGCGTTGTTGTCCGCCTCTGTTCTGACCATTAGGGATCGGCTCGGCCTTGATCGACGGATCAGGCTCGAAGCCCGGCAACATGACTTCGGGGATCTCGCGCTTGATCAGGCGCTCGATGCCTTCCAGCAGTTTCTTTTCGTCGATGCACACCAGCGAAACCGCCTCGCCTTCCGACCCCGCCCGGCCGGTTCGACCGATACGGTGAACATAGTCTTCCGCCACGTTGGGCAGCTCGAAGTTGACTACGTGCGGCAGTTCGCTAATGTCAATGCCGCGCGCGGCGATGTCGGTCGCCACCAGCACCTGCAGCTTGCCGGTCTTGAATTCTGACAGGGCACGGGTGCGCGCTGCCTGGCTCTTGTTGCCGTGAATGGCGAGCGCCGGGATGCCTTCCTTGGTTAGTTGCTCAGAGAGCTTGTTGGCGCCGTGCTTGGTGCGGGTGAAGACCAGCACCTGATGCCAGTTGTGTTCCTTGATCAGGTGGGCGAGCAGTTCGCGTTTTCTTTCGCGGTCCACCTTGTAGACTTTCTGCGCCACGGTTTCGGCCGTGGCATTGCGGCGCGCGACTTCGATCAGTGCGGGTTTGTCGAGCAGGCCATCGGCCAGCGTCTTGATTTCGTCGGAGAAAGTGGCGGAGAACAGCAGGTTCTGGCGGTGCCTGGGCAACAGGGCGAGCACACGCTTGATGTCGCGGATGAAGCCCATGTCCAGCATGCGGTCGGCCTCGTCCAGCACCAGGATCTCGACGTGTGACAGATCCACGGTCTTTTGTTGCACGTGGTCGAGCAGGCGGCCCGGCGTGGCGACCAGAATGTCGACGCGGCTTCTCAGGCGCTGGATTTGCGGGTTGATGTTGACACCGCCGAACATCACCATGGACTTGAGCTTGGTGTACTTGCCATAGGTGCGCACGCTTTCCTCAACCTGCGCGGCAAGTTCGCGCGTCGGAGTGAGCATCAGCGCCCGGATCGGATAATGACCGGGGGCGTGGCCACCGGAAGGGTTCTTTGTAGCCGCCTGCGAAAGGCGTTGCAGGATCGGCAGGGTAAAGCCGGCGGTTTTGCCGGTGCCGGTCTGTGCTCCGGCCAGCAGGTCGCCGCCCGAGAGCACGGCGGGAATCGCCTGCAACTGGATCGGGGTGGGGACAGTGTAACCGTGCTCGGTCACGGCACGGACGATTTCATCGGACAGGCCGAGAGAAGAAAAAGACATGGGATTCCTGAAAGTTATTTCGGCCAGTCGCCAAGGTAGGCGCCAGTCTTGGGACGAATAGGGGGTTTGATGAGCCGGAAGGGCCGCGGCGCGAGGACTGGAGACAATTGCCGCAGGCCAGCATCATAACAGAGTGCGGAGGAAGGCGCCTAATTTATGGGCATCAGGGAAAAACCAGATGTGAAAGAGCGGGTGCTTTATTTTGCGTCCTGAATGACGGTCCGGATTTCGCGGTAGCGATTAATAAAAGGAAGCCCCTGATTTGAAGCTCAGGGAATCCCCGATGTCAGAAGTTTTGAATGGGTGTAAAGTCATATTAAGGATTCTCGACGAAGTTAACTTCATGAATATGAACACTTCAAAAGCTGGGCCACATTTTTCCTATAATCTTTCGAGCTCATCGAAAAAGAATTTTGGGTGCATTGTGGCAGATGGTTTCATCTATCATCGTGTAGCTGATTTTGACGAGTTTTACCGCGTTCTGGGCTATACGGAAAGCATGAGGAAAACCAGTTCAGTACTGCCCGATGAATTTATTTGGGATTGGTATGTTCGTGACAATGATGCATCTTCCACTCAATGCCTTCAATCCAAAATCAAAGTGTATTTGTATAAGCACTCAGCACGGTTTGTTGAAGAGTTCGGCGCTGAATATGAAGGTATGCTCGGACAATGTGCATCTGACAAAATGGACGACAGTGCGATTTGCGTAGCATGCCCGATGCATCCCCCTCAACTTCATTACAGGCTTAGGCCGCCGTTCATGGCGGCCTCGCCAGACGCCAAACCTTAGCCGCCGTAGACTTTCTTTTCCCCTGGTGGCCGGGTCTTGAAGCGCTTGTGCAGCCAGAAGTACTGCTCGGGCATTTCCCGGACCCGTTCTTCGATGAACTGATTCATGCGACGTGTGTCGGCGAAACTGTCGCCGCTCGGGTAATTTTCCCAGGCAGGATAGAAGCGCGCGACATAGCCCTTGCCGCCGGGTAGCTGCTGCGTCACCACTGGCAGGACGGATGCGCCGGTGAGTCTGGCAAGGCGCGGCAAGGCGCTGACAGTGGCGGCGGGAACGCCGAAAAAAGGGACGAATTCCGCATCGCGCGCGCCGAAGTCCATGTCCGGCAGGTAGTAGAAGGGCAGGCCTTGTTTCATTGATTTGATGACCGGCTTCAGACCTTCCTGACGCGACACCATGATGCAGGGATTGAAACGGGTCCGCGCATGCAGCAAAAGCCTGTCAATCGCCGGGCTTTTTTGCCGGCTATACATGGAAACCAGAGGGTGATCGGCGGTCAGGCGAACACCGCCCATGTCGAGACCGACGAAATGGGGGGCAAGCCAGATCACCGGTTTGTCCTGTACGGCCTGCCAGTGCTCCAGCCCTTCGATTCTGACCAGACGCCGCAAGCGCTGCTCCGATGACCACCACAGGATGCCGCGGTCGAGCAGGCTCTGGCCGAAGGCGCGGAAGTGGAAACGCACCAGCGCTTCACGTTGCTTATCCGGCATTCCGGGAAAACACAGGCGCAGGTTGATACGCGCGATTCTGCGGCGTTCGCGTCCCAGCCAGTAGAGCAGCATGCCCATCCCCTTGCCGATTGCAGCCAGCAGAGGCAGGGGCAGGAAGTGCAGCAGCCAGAAGATGAAAATGGCGACGCGGATCACTGTTTCTCCGCTTCTTCTCTGGATCCCCTGGGCGCCTTGTAGCGGTTGTAGCTCCACAGGTACTGCGCCGGGTTGCGCCGCGCCAGGTTTTCGACTGCTGCGTTGAGACCGCGCGCGGCCTCGGTGGCATCCTGGGGCAATGCTTCGGACTGCGTCTCGAACCACAGGTCGTAGCCCTGGCCTCCAGGCAGGCGCTCTGCGAAAACCAGCACGATTGCGGCACCGGTGGCGTGCTGCAGGCGCTGCACCAGGGTCATGGTATAGGCTGGGCGGCCGAAAAAATCCGCCCATATGCCCTCACCCTTTCCCGGTACCTGGTCAGGCAGGATGCCGGCGGATTGCCCATGCTTGAGCGCTTTGAGCAGCGCCTTGACGCCTTTTAGATCGGTGGGTGCCATGCTCACCTGGCCGCGTCCGCGCCCGGCCAGCATGGGCGGCTCGGTCCAGCGCAATTTGGGCGGGCGGTAGAGAATGGTGATCGGCATGTGGCGGGCGATAAACAGGCTGGAAATCTCGAAGCAGCCGAGGTGCGGCGTGAGGAAGAGGATACCGCGGCCATCGCGTGCCAACTCTTCCACCGTGTCCCAGCCTTCGACCTTGCGCACCAGTTTCAAGACATCTTCATAGGGGCGAAGCCATACTGCGGGCAGTTCAAGTACGCTTTTGCCTGCTTCTGCGATGGCCTGATGGAGTAACGGCCGGCAGGCGTCTGGCGAGGCGCACAGGCCGCTGCGAAAGATGTTTTCGCGCATGCGCGCGGCGTAGCCAGGGGATGTCCAGTACACCAGCCAGCCAGTGGCGATGCCAAGCGCATGCAGCCATGACAGCGGCAGGCGCGCAAATTGTCTGAAAAACCATTGCATGGCTTGAATTATCGCATATCCGGCCTGAATTTTAGGGATTGTGGCCTTGCGCGGTAGTTTGCACTGGGCTTTTTCGCTATTATCAAGAGTTGAATTAAACAAGGAGCATAAGAATGGCTAGAACGGTTAAATGCATCAAGCTGGGCCGCGAGGCAGATGGCCTGGATTTTCCTCCCTACCCCGGTGATCTGGGCAAGCGTCTGTTTGAAAATGTTTCCAAGGAAGCCTGGGCTTCCTGGGTCAAGCAGCAGACCATGCTGGTGAACGAAAATCGGCTCAATCTGGCCGATCCCAAGGCGCGCAAATATCTGGCCGAACAGACCGAGGCGCATTTTTTCGGCGCCGGTGCCGACAAGGCGCAGGGTTACGTCCCCCCCGGCAAGTAATTATTACCATCCACGCGAGGCCACATGACATCCAGCTTCAACGCACCGGAATACTTCATCAACCGCGAACTGTCCCAGCTCGCATTCAACCGGCGCGTGCTGGAGCAGGCGGCGGATGACTCCAACCCGCTGCTGGAGCGGCTGAAGTTCCTTTGCATCGTCAGCAGCAATATGGATGAGTTTTTCGAGATCCGCGTGGCCGGTCTCAAGGAGCAGATCAAGTACAAGAGCGTTGTGACCGGACCGGAGAAAATGTCACCGCGCCAGGTGTTCGATCAGGTGAGCCGTGAAGCGCATGTTCTGGTCGAGGAGCAGTACAAGCTGCTGAACGAAGTGATCCTGCCCGCCATGGCGCGCCAGGATATTCGCTTTTTGCGCCGTACCCACTGGAACCCGGAGCAGAGCGAGTGGATACGGGCTTATTTTTTTCGTGAAGTGATGCCGGTGCTGACGCCGATCGGCCTGGACCCGGCCCACCCTTTCCCGCGGGTGGTGAACAAGAGTCTGAATTTTGCCGTGGAACTGGAAGGCAAGGATGCCTTCGGGCGCAATTCCGGCGCGGCTATCGTTCAGGCGCCGCGCGTATTGCCACGCGTGATCCAGTTGCCCAAGGATATTGCCGGGCACGAATACGGGTTTGTTTTCCTCTCCTCCATCCTGCACACCCATGTTGGCGAGCTTTTTACCGGCATGCACGTCAAGGGCTGCTACCAGTTCCGCGTCACGCGCAACTCCAACCTTTTCGTGGATGAGGAAGAGGTCACCAATCTGCGCCAGGCGCTGCAGGGCGAACTTTCGCACCGTCATTATGGCAATGCAGTACGGCTCGAGGTGGCGGACAACTGTTCGCCGGAAATGGCGGAATTCCTCCTCAAGCAGTTCAATCTGGAGCAGGATGATCTGTACCAGGTCAACGGTCTGGTCAATCTGGTGCGTCTGTTCCAGATCCCGGACCGGGTGGACCGGCCTGACCTGAAGTACCCGTTGTTTATCCCGGGGTTTCCTGCAGGCTGCATGGACGAGAAGCAGCCAGACATGTTCCAGACGATCCGCAATGGGGATGTGCTGTTGCACCAGCCATTCCAGTCTTTCAATCCGGTGGTTGATTTCCTGCGGCAGGCGGCAGACGACCCCAATGTGCTGGCCATCAAGCAGACGGTTTATCGCACCGGTACCGAGTCGGTGCTGATGGATGCGCTCATCAGGGCGGCGACCAATGGCAAGGAAGTGACGGTGGTGGTCGAGCTGATGGCGCGTTTCGATGAAGAGGCCAATATCAACTGGGCGGCGCGCCTGGAAGAGGCGGGCGCCCATGTGGTGTATGGCGTGGTGGGCTACAAGACCCATGCCAAGATGCTGCTGGTGGTGCGACGCGAAGAAAACGGGCTGCGGCGTTATGTGCATCTCGGAACGGGCAATTACCATCCCCGCACTGCCAAGCTCTATACCGATTTCGGCCTGTTTACCTGCAATGCGGACATCTGCAGCGACGCCTCGGACGTTTTTGCCCAGCTCACTGGCCTTGGTAAGGCGACCAAGCATACCTATCTGTGGCAGTCGCCTTTCTCCATGCATCCACAACTGCTCAAGGCGATTCGCGCCGAGATCAGCCATGCCAAGGCGGGTCAGCCGGCGGCGATCATCGCCAAGATGAATTCCCTGCTCGAACCGGAAATCATCCAGGCGCTGTACGAAGCTTCCTGCGCCGGGGTGAAGATCGACCTTATCATCCGTGGCGTGTGCGCCCTGCGGCCCGGCGTGCCGGGCGTTTCGGAAAACATCCGCGTGCGTTCGGTGATCGGGAGATTCCTGGAGCACACGCGGATTTTCTACTTCCGCAACAACGGCGAGCAGGATGTGTACCTCTCCAGCGCGGACTGGATGAATCGCAACCTGTTCCGCCGCATCGAAGTGGCATTCCCCGTGCTTGATCCGCGCCTGAAAAAGCGCGTGATCAGGGAAGGTCTCGATCCTTACCTCAAGGACAATGTTCAGACCTGGGAAATGAACTCGGATGGCAGCTATACCCGCAAGGCCTCGCGCCGGGCCAGGCCGGTATCGGCGCAGCAGACCCTGCTTGCGGTCATGGCTACGCCGCTGACATGAGATCTATCCTGGTTGCCAACCCCAAGGGCGGCAGCGGCAAAACCACTCTTGCAACCCATCTGGCCGGCTATCTCGCCAGCCTGGGGCGGCAAGTGGTGCTGGCCGACCTGGACCGGCAGCAGTCTGCCGCAGGCTGGCTCGAACGCCGCCCGCCCCAGTTGCCGACCATTCATGGTCATCACGCAAACAAGCAGGCGCTCAGGCCGGACTGGATGGTGATCGATTCTCCCGCCGGACTGCATGGAGACAAGCTGACTGCAGCGGTGAAGCTGGCGGAACTGGTGATCGTGCCGGTGCAGCCATCGGCATTCGATATGCTGGCCACCGGCGATTTCTTGCGCGTGCTGCGCAAGGAAAAGGCGGTGCGCAAGGAAAGAAGCCAGGTTGCGATGGTCGGCATGCGGGTGGATCCGCGCACCCGCTCAACCGCAGAGCTGGCCGAGTTCCTGCTGGCGGCGGAATTCCCCGTGCTCACTTACCTGCGCGATGCGCAGTTGTATGTCCAGTGCGCCCACGAGGGTCTCAGTCTGTTTGATTTGCCGCCCTCCCGCGCGGCTCGCGATGTGGAACAATGGCAGCCGCTTCTGGACTGGATTTCCGCACACTGACATAGAGGGCTTCATGGCGATCGAAATCGAACTCAAGCTTCTCATCAACCCGGCGGATATGCCCGCACTGCGTCGCCACTCTCTGCTCAAAACCCATGCCACAGGCAAGGCGCGCTCGCGCAAGCTGCTCAGCATTTACTTCGACACTCCTGACTTGCACCTGCGCCAGCAGCGTGTCGCCCTGCGCGTGCGCCGCATCGGCGCGCGCTGGGTGCAAACGGTGAAAGGCGGTGGTGGAGTGCGGGCGGGCCTGCACCAGCGTGGCGAGTGGGAGGACGAAGTGGTGCATGATCGTCCCGACCTCACCAAGATCACCGATCCCTCCCTGCTCAAGCTGTTCTCGTCCGCTGCGGTGCGGGACCGGCTGCAGGCGGTTTTTACCACGGAATTCAAACGCACTACATGGCAACTGCACTGGGACAACGGCGACGCAGTGGAACTGGCGCTCGACCAGGGCGAGGTAAAGAGTGGTGACAAGTCGGCACCGGTATGTGAAATCGAGCTCGAACTGAAACAGGGCAATCCGGCGCGCCTGTTTCAGGCGGCGCTGGAGTTGCAGCAGGCCATTCCGCTGCGGCTGGAAAATGTCAGCAAGGCGGATCGCGGTTACCGGCTGAGCCAGGCTGCGCCCTCCCCGGTGCTCAAGGCCACGGCGCTCGAACTGCAGCGGGAAATGAGCGTGAAAGAGGCATTCCAGACCATTGCCTGGAACTGCATCGGCCACTGGACTGCCAACCAGGAAGGCGCACTGCTCAGCGACAATCCCGAAAACATTCACCAGATCCGCGTCGCGCTGCGCCGCCTGCGCTCGCTGCTGCCCCAGTTCAAATCCGTCATCCCTCAGGCCAGTTATGCCGCCATCGCAGACGAATTGAAGTGGCTGGCCAATGCCCTGGGTCCTGCGCGCAACTGGGATGTATTCGTCACCCAGACCCTGCCGCCCATTCTCAAACAGTTTTCCTCCGACACCGGACTGAAAGCCCTGTATCAGGAGGCTTGCAAGTTCCAGGCGACAGCCAGGGACGAGGCGCACATGGCATTGCGTTCGCACCGCTACGACCGCATGCTGCTCAGTCTGGGCACCTGGCTGATGGCGGATGGCTGGAACGATCATGTCAGCAACGAACAGCAGCAGCGGCTGGGTGCCCCGGTTCTTGAGCTGGCGCGGCACGTACTGAGCGGCTGTCACAAAACCGTGCATCAGCACGGAACGGCGCTGCTGGCCATGCCGGCCAAAGAACGGCATGAGGTTCGCATTGCTGTAAAGAAACTCCGCTACGCTACGGAGTTTTTTGTCTCGCTGTTTCCATGTAAGGCTGCGCGCAGTTATATCGAGGCGCTGGAAGTGCTGCAGGACGAACTGGGCGTGCTGAACGATGCGGCCACCACCGAACTCCTGCTGCAACATCTGGCAGGGCCATCGGACAAGGCCGCGCTCGGCATCGTTTCCGGCTGGTGCGCGCGCGGCGTGACCGTGCACCTGGCCAGCATGGATGCGGCGTGGCAAAGATTTTACCGTTGCCGGCCTTTCTGGAAATGAACCAGGAAATCAAGACGCCGGTGCCCGCCCGCACTCAAGGATGAGTGATCCTGGAAACCTCAGTTGATCGCTCATTAGTGAATTTACCTGAATGTTTATTAACTACATTCTCACAATTTTGGCAGCCACCCGTTGGGTGAGTCCGCTACAGGCCGAATTGCATGGGTTTGCGGACACGGTGCAGCGTTGTCTCGCCGGAGCGAGCAGCTATGCTGCCGCTCCCGGCGGGGACACTCCTTGCGGGTGTAACTCCTTGGAATGGAACGACCATTCCGCGTCGTTACGCCTTGCCCCACACCCGCAAACCCGCACACTTCGACCTGTCCAACTGAGGTTTCTAGGATGATGACGGAAGAAAGCCCTTTCAAGGGGAAAACCGGTTTGCGCCGGGTGTGGAACGCCATGCATTATTCGCTTGCCGGACTGAAGGCGGCCTTTCGCCATGAAGACGCCTTTCGCCAGGAGGTGATGCTCTCCCTGCTGCTGATCCCGCTGGCGCTGTTTCTTCCCGTTACTGGCACGGGCAAGGCGTTGATGGTGGCCAGCGTGCTGCTGGTGCTGATCGTCGAGCTGGTGAATTCCGCCATTGAAGCCACCGTGGACCGCATCTCGCTGGAAAACCACAACCTCGCCAAGCGCGCCAAGGATATCGGCAGTGCAGCCGTGCTGCTGGGTCTGCTCAACGTCGTGATCGTCTGGGGGTTGGTGTTGCTGGGTTAGTTTTTGTCACCGAAACATCATGCTCCGGTCATCAGATTTTCTTCTTGCCGGAGCACACTGCCGAATCAGTGCATCTGGAATACGGCATGAAAGATATCCCTCATTTATTGTTTCACCTTCCCCGTGCTGACGCCGCGCTGCGCATTGCGGTGGTGACCGAGACCTATCCGCCCGAGGTGAACGGGGTGGCGATGACAGCGCAGCGCATGGTGCAGGGCTTGATCAGCCGCTATCACCAGATCCAGCTGATTCGTCCGCGGCAGCGCGACGATGAGCCAGCCGCTTGTACCGCGAATTATGATGAAGTGCTGGTGCCGGGCATGCCCGTGCCGCGTTATCCCGACCTCAGGGTGGGATTGCCGGCCAGAGCCCAGTTGCTGGCGCTGTGGAAGCAGCGCCGCCCGCACCTGGTGCAGGTGGTGACGGAGGGGCCGTTGGGCTGGTCCGCCATTTCTGCGGCCAAAGCATTACACCTGCCGGTGATTTCAGACTTTCACACCAACTTCCATATCTACAGCAAGTATTACGGCGCCCCCTTGACAGGCAAGGCCATCGGCATGTATCTGCGCTGGTTGCACAACCGGGCGCATTGTACGCTGGTGCCGACGGAAGGGATGCGTCATGAATTGACGAGTATGGGATTCAGAAATCTTCAGGTGCTGTCGCGTGGCGTGGATACGCAGCTGTTCCAACCTGCGCGTTGGAGCAGCCTGTTGCGCCAGTCATGGGGTGTGGGCGCAAACCGGCTGGTGGCGCTCTACGTTGGCCGGATTGCGGCGGAGAAAAATCTGCCGCTGTTGATCGATGCCTTTCGCCACATGCAGGCCATCCGACCGAGCATGAAGCTGGTGATGGTGGGAGACGGCCCCGAACGCGCAAAACTGCAGGCCATGCATCCTGACATCATCTTTGCCGGCATGCGCGCGGGGGAAGATCTCGCCGGGCATTATGCTTCCGCCGACCTGTTTCTTTTCTCCAGCATCACCGAAACCTTTGGCAACGTAGTGCTCGAAGCCATGGCCAGCGGTTTGCCGGTGGTGGCTTATGATTGCGCCGCCGCGCGTGAACATATCCGCCATGGCGAGAATGGCCTGCGCGCGGCATTCGATGACGCCCATGCCTTTATTTCGCAGGCGCAGCGGTTGGTCGCCGACATCGACGATGCCCGGCGCATGGGGCGAAACGCGCGTCTGACGGCCGAAAATATCGACTGGAACCGGGTGCATGACCGTTTCGAGCGGCTCGTGGCGGACGTCGTGCAGCAATGGGAACGCTGCAATGACAGGAAATCCCGGCTGTCGTTTGCCCCGGATCTGTGAACCGGGCAAATCGTGGTTCGGCTCCCGTTTCTGATCGAAATTAATCCTTCCAAATCAAGTCATATTTCCATCATGTTGAGCTGACATACTCTGCCGGAGATGGAAAATATCTTACTTCGGGATGCGTATGAACCTATTGAAACAGCTCGAACAGCGTCTGACCGGCAAGCCGGTCGACCCCGACAATGCCGTTTTTGTGAATCTGGTCCAGGCCTTGTGTGGCAGGGAAAAACTGGATCTGGCCGGGTTGTACGATTTGCCCTACGATGATTTCGAACTGGCCATCGCCATCCTGAAGCACTGGCGCCTCGACCGCTATACCAAAACCAAGGACCGTCTGAGGGAACTGGTCCGATTGCCGGGAGAACAGGGTTCCAGGCCGGGAGAACCCTGAAATGCCGCAGGTTCGCTCCCTTTTTATTTCTGATGTGCATCTCGGCACCGCTGCCTGCCAGGCTGCCCGGCTGGTCGATTTCCTGCGTGAATACCAGGCCGAACATCTGTTCATGATTGGCGATATCGTTGATTTCTGGGCCATGAGCCGCGGAAGGATTTCCTGGTCGCGTGACCAGAACACCCTCGTGCAGAAGCTGCTACGCCGTGCGCGGCATGGCGAAAAGGTGATTTTCATTCCAGGTAATCACGACGAGGCGCTGCGGGAATACATCGGCACTTCCTTCGGTGATATCCGGATCGAGGATGAATATGTCCACACCGCGGCTGACGGCAAGCGCTACCTGCTTACGCATGGCGACGCCTACGATCAGGTGACGCGCCATCACAAATGGGTGGCGATCCTCGGCGACATGGCTTACGGCATGCTGGTCCGCCTCAACGGCTGGCTTTCCTGGCTGCGCCGGACCTTGCGCCGCCCCGGTTACTGGTCGCTGGCGGGCTATGCCAAGCGCAAGGTGAAAACGGCGGTCAACTTCATTTTCGATTTCGAGGATTCGGTGATTCATCACGTGCGCGAGCGCGGGCTGGATGGCGTCATTTGCGGCCATATCCACTGGCCAATGAAGAAGGACGTCGGAGATCTGGTCTACCTCAACTGCGGCGACTGGGTCGACAGCTGCACGGCCATCATCGAGCATCTGGATGGCAGGATGGAGCTGATTGCCTGGGGTATCGCATCCAGTTTGCCAGATGGATTCCGGTTGACGGTTGGTCAGTCATCACCCGCGTTGACTGCGCAGAGTTGCGAACGGGTAGAGACCTCAAATTGACGTTCAAGTGTGCGCTGATAGAAATCCAGCATTCTTTCTGCCAGTGCCCTGCCTGACCAGTGGCTGGCATACTCGCGCCCCAGCGCACCCAATTGCCGGGCAGACTCGACCCTTTGCAGCAGGGACAGGGTCCTGGCGGAAAAATGCTCTATTTCATGGGCAGCGATCAGCGCACCCTGCCCTTCTTGCAGTACATCGCGCGTGCCCAGCTCGGCCAGGGCGACAACCGGCGTAGCCTGTGCCATGGCTTCAAGTAGCACCAGCCCCTGGGTTTCGGTGCAGGACGAGAATACAAATACATTGGCGGCGCAGTAACAGTCAGGCAGTTCAGTTTTTCGATCGAGATATCCGACAAACAGCACGTGATCGCTGAGCCCCAGTTGCAACACCTGCGACTTGAGCGGCGCCAGGGCCGGGCCTTCGCCCGCAACGAGCAGCAGTACATCGGGCATATCCTGGCGAATGCGCGCTGTAACCTGCAGCAGGAAGCCGATATTTTTTTCGAATGCTACCCTTCCGACGTAGAGCATGACCGGGCGCTGCGCTGGAATACCATAACGGGCACGAAAAGCCACGCCATCACCCGGCGTGAAGTTTTCTGCGGGCAAGCCGGTGGGGATAACTTCCGCATGGGTCCTGATGCCGTAACCGCGCAGGACTTCCAGCATGCCATGGGACGGTACTGCCAGTGCATCCAGATCGTTGCACTGGCGTCGCGAGAGGTGGCGCGCGAGAAAGCGGGTGCCGGCCTTGGGCAGGAATGGCAGGTAGTGGTAGAGATATTCCTCGAAATAGGTGTGGTAGGTTTCCACACGCGGGATGCCCAGTTCATTCGCCAGTTTTACGCCCAGATAATGGGCGGCAAAAGGGGTCTGGATGTGGATCAGGTCGAAATCGGCGGCATGCAGTTCAGTCCGCGCCGCCATGGCTGCACCCATTTTGAGCAGGCGGTCTTCCGGGTCGAAAGGCAGGTGGCGCGACGGAATGCGATGGATACCCTCCTCCCTGTTCGTGCCGACACCATCGTAATCAGGCGCAATGAGCCGGGTTTCGTGCCCCAGTTTTTCCATCTCGTCACGGAATGTGGCGATGGACGTGGAAACGCCATTGATGCGCGGAAAATAGACATCCGAAATCATCAGGATTTTCAATTACATTCTCCCGTGTTTGCCATGGCAAAAGACGTGGAACGTGGTTTAGCCGCGTTCGGGCTTCGCCGTTCAATGAACAGGCTGCTTCCGGATAGTGATTTCGCCTGTTTCTTGGCCTCACCGGCTGCAGCCGCAACCTCGTAATGGGAGCGATATCCCCCCGGAGCAACCGAAACGGCGCCAATGGACAGGCTGGTGAGTGGGAAAAACAGCGCGTTGCCCTGCCGGTCTTCTCCTTCAAATCCGCGCGTCTTGAGGTCTTGCGGATCGAACAGCGTCTCTACCTCCTGGTCGAAACGCGCCAAAATAAGGCGGCAGCGCCGCTCCCAGTCTTCGCTCTGGAACAGCAGCACGAAGTCATCGCCGCCAACGTGTCCGAGAAAATCCCGCTCCGGGTCGCTGGCTTCGGAAAGGATTCTGGCGCACAGCAGGATAATGTCGTCGCCGCGCCGGAATCCGTAACGGTCGTTGAAAGGCTTGAAATGATCGAGATCGAAGTAGCACATGACAAAATGGCTGCGGTTGTGCAGTAGCCGTTCGATATGCTCGTTGATCGGTACGTTGCCCGGCAGCTGGGTCAGCGGGTTGGCGTGGCGTGCCGACTGGATCTGCTGTTCCGTGATCTCGCGAATCAGGTCCTGGCTGTTGCCGATGCCCAGGTAATTTCCCTGCCCGGTGATGATGAATCCGTCTGCGACATGGCGTTGCGATCCGTCTGCGATCATGCGGCTGAGCTGTGACAGGCTTATGGCTTGATCGACCATCAGGGGCTGATTGTCCATGAAGCGGGTACAGGGTTTGCTGCCATGCAGTTCGCGCTGGTAGGGGCGGGCGTAATGATCGACGAAGCGGTAGCGGTTGATTAGGCCCAGCGGGGCGCCATGGCTCACCACGGGCAGGACATTCAGATCATTATCCTGCGAAAAAATACTGAAAACCTCATCGGCCGTCATCAGCGGGCTGGCAACAGGGACGGATTTAAGCAGTTTTCTGGCAGTAACGGTATTGCTGTTTGTCTGGCCCACAGGATATACCGCGATACCATTCTGCCTGAGTGCTGTCACCACTTCTTCCGGCGCCTGCAGCGGCGGAGCCGGATCGGGCCGGGCGATATGAAAGCCCTGACCCAGGGCCAGCCCGATGGTCTTGAGCACATTGAGCTCAGCCGGCGTTTCGATGCCTTCGGCAATCACACGTGCACCCATGCATTCGGCAATGACCTGGATCGAGCGGACGAATTGCAGTTTGACAGGGTCGTGATTGATGCCCTGGATGAAATGCATATCGATCTTGACGAACTCCGGGCGCAGTTCGGACCACAGGCGCAGGCTGGAAAAACCTTCTCCCAGATCGTCGATGGCGATTTCGAAGCCCATGCCGCGATAGTGCCGCGCAGCTTCGCGCAGCAGGTTGTAATCGAAGATCGGCTTGTTTTCCGTCAGCTCGATGATGACGCGGGAAGGATTGAGTTCCAGTCTGCGAAGCAGGCGCAGCGTTTCTCCTTCGCGGAAATCGGGAGCCAGCAGGCACGCAGGGCTGACATTGAGGAACAGTCTGCCGGGCAGTCGTTGCGCAACAAAACTTTCCAGCACCACATACCGGCACAGGCGTTCCAGCTCTGCCAGGCGTCCCAGGGCTTCTGCTGCCTTGAAGAGATGAATCGGCGCATGTAGGGGGGTATTGATGGGGCCGCGGATAAGTCCCTCGTAACCGAAAACACGGCCGCCCGAAAACTCGATGATGGGCTGAAAAAAGGCCATCAGGCTGCGCTGCGTGAGGATGCTGTCAAGCAGCGCCGAATGATCTTCTTGTTCACCGACGCAAGTCTCATGGCAGGCGCAGTTAATGGCCGGAAAGGGTGGAAACTGAGAGAGAGCGGTAGGAGAAGTTTGCATAATGGTAGTGGCATTCGCAATGCAGGGTGATGGATGCTAACGTGGTTGCGTGACAGCAGCATGACAGCGGGTGTGGAAGAGTTTTGCAGCAAATCTATTGAAATTTGCAGCAAAGGGGTGTGTTATAGCGTTTTGTAAGCCTGACATTAGGGGAATAGCATGTTTGAATCAGCAGAGCTGGGTCACAAGATCGACAAGGCGACCTACGACAAGGAAGTCCCTCTGCTGCGCGAGGCACTTCTGGATGCGCAGCTCGACCTGGCCCAGAGCGGCAAGTTCCCGGTGATCGTCCTGCTGGGCGGTGTGGATGGCGCCGGGCGTGGCGAAACCGTCAACCTGCTTAATGAATGGATGGACCCGCGTCACGTCCAGACGCACGGCATGGGTGAGCCCTCCGACGAAGAGCTTGATCGGCCCATGATGTGGCGTTTCTGGCGCGCCCTTCCCCCGAAGGGAAAAATCGGTGTTTTTCTCGGTTCCTGGTATACCTGGCCGATTCTGAATCGCGTGATGGGTGTCACCAAGACGGCCGATCTTGACCAGAGCCTGGAGCGTGCCAAGCGCCTGGAAAAAATGCTCACCGATGAAGGTGCGCTGATCATCAAGTTCTGGCTGCATTTGTCCAAGGACAAACAGGAAAAACGTCTCAAGGTGCTGGAAAAAGATCCCAAGACGCGCTGGCGCGTGACGGATCGCGACTGGGAGCGTTTCAAGCTTTATGATGAATTTCGCACCGTGCACGAGAGCGTGATTCGTCATACCAGCACAGCAGAAGCCCCCTGGTTTATTGTCGAAGGCGAGGATCCGCGCTATCGCGGCCTGACCATCGGCAAAATGATTCATGAAGCGATTCGGAAACGCCTTGATTCAGAAGAGAAGAAACCCTCCGGAGTAAATGCGCCTCCTCTTCTCCCGTCGATTGACCAGCTGCATATACTTAAAACGCTGGATCTCGCGCAAAAACTGGAAAAGAAAAAGTATGAGGAAGAGCTGGAAAAATACCAGGGCAAGCTCGCCTTGCTGACGCGCCACCCCCGCTTCAGGGAAATTACGGTAGTCGCGGTATTCGAAGGCAATGATGCAGCCGGCAAGGGAGGCAGTATCCGCCGCATTACCGGTGCGCTGGATGCGCGCATTTATCAGGTCGTGCCGATTGCCGCGCCAACCGAAGAAGAACGCGCCCAGCCTTATCAGTGGCGCTTCTGGCGCCATCTGCCGCGGCGCGGAAGGGTGACGATTTTCGACCGCTCCTGGTATGGTCGCGTGCTGGTGGAGCGGGTCGAGGGGTATTGCTCGGAAGCCGACTGGATGAGGGCCTATAGCGAAATCAATGATTTCGAGGCCCAGTTGTCGCGGCACAATATGGTGGTGACAAAATTCTGGCTGACCATCAGCAAGGATGAGCAGCTCAAGCGTTTCCAGGAACGCGAGAAAACCGGTTTCAAGCGCTACAAGATTACCGATGAAGACTGGCGCAACCGTGAAAAATGGGATGCTTACGAACATGCGATCTGCGACATGGTGGATCGCACCAGCATCGAAGCCGCGCCCTGGACGCTGGTCGAGGCCAACAACAAGTATTTTGCCCGTATCAAGGTGCTGAAAACCCTGTGTAGCCAGATCGAGGCCAAGCTGAAGAGCCTGCCGAAAAACAAGACATTCTGAATATGCCGTTCAGCAACATTTTTAACGACGAAGAATCGAAGCTGGTCACCGAGCGCTTTGCGGTGGTTTATGCGCCGCAGCGCAAGCGTGCGCGTTTCCCTGAAAACTGTGTCCAGACGGTGTCTTCTGCAGCCGAAGCCATTGCCGGCGCAGATGCTGCGAAGAATCTCTATCCGGGACGGGTGGTGGGTCCATCGCGTTCGTCGGAAGGCGTCCGGCTGTATTATCTGGTGGAATGGCTCGGAGGTTGAGGCGAAGTGTTTGATTTGAGGAGATTGGGATAATGAAAGTCGTCGTGATTTTGCTGTGCCTTGCCATGGCCGCACTGGCTCAGGCAGGAGAGTTGTTTCGTTGGGTCGATGCTGACGGCAAGGTGCATTACACCGACCAGCCGCCACAGGAGACCGCAAAAAAAGTGGAAGAGAAAAAACTGAGCGGCAGCATTATTGACACGTCGGAGTTGCCTTACGCGACTCAGCAGGCCGTCAGGAAATCGCCGGTTACGCTGTATGCCAATGATTGCGGTGAACCATGCACGCAGGCGCGCAATCATCTAACGCAGCGCGGCATCCCTTTCTCCAGCAAAAATCCCCAGACCACACCTGCGGATGCCGAGGCGCTCACGAAACTTGTCGGGGCGGCCTACGTGCCGGTGCTGGTGGTTGGCAGTGCCATCAGCAAGGGCTATGAAAAAGCAGCCTGGGATGCGGCGCTGGATGCTGCAGGTTATCCCAAGAGCACGCTGTTAAGGAAGGCGCCGGCCAGTGGCGCGGTTAAGAGCGAATCGCCGCCTGCCGCCCCGCATCCCTGGGCTGGCGGCAGATAGCGCCTTTTCTCCGGAGGTGTGATTTGCTAACAGCCCGTCTTCTGGTCTCCTGCTGTGCGTTCCAGGCGCCCAAAGTTGCACGTTGTCATGTTTCTGACATATGTTTGTTTTACGATATGCCCCACTTTGTAATATGAAATGGAATGGGTGCAACGAATGCAAGCACAAGAAACCATGCAGGCACAAATAGACTCGGCCCTGGCCGGTTTGAAAAGGATTCGCGAGCGGTTGTCAGTGGCCGGTGCGACGGATGAGCCGGACCTGATCAGTCATGATCTGGAGTGGGCCGCATCCCATCTGGAAGATATCCGTCATCACTGGGCCTGGCTGAAATCCAGTTCTGTGTCCCGGCCATCCGGTCATTTGCTTCGCGCTGCTGCGGCACCCGCAGATAAGGTGCTGTTGCGCTAATTGTTTCCGGAAGGGGGTAGGCTCTCGATAGGATAATAACTTTGTTTGTTCAGGCGTCTTTGTAATAGTCTTTATGCCACGCCACAAATTTCTCCACCCCTGCTTTTAGTTGCGTTGCAGGTGAAAAACCCACCGCCTGACGCAAGTCATCGATGTCGGCATAAGTTGCCTCCACATCCCCATCCTGCATTGGCAGCATATTCTTGATTGCCTGCTGCCCAACCGCTTCCTCAATGGCGCCGATGAAAGCCATCAGTTCAACCGGTTCGTGGTTGCCGATGTTGTACACCCGGAACGGGGCGTAGCTGGTCGCGGCATCCGGCTGGCTGCGGTCGAAGGTCGGATCGGGGGTGGCGGTTCTGTCGAGTACGCGCACCACACCTTCGACGATGTCATCGATATAAGTGAAGTCGCGCCGCATCCTGCCCTGATTGAATACGTCAATGGCGCGCCCGGCGCGGATCGCAGAGGTAAAGAGCGAGGGCGACATGTCCGGTCGGCCCCATGGGCCATAAACAGTAAAGAAACGCAGACCGGTGGTAGGCAGGGCAAACAGGTGGCTATAGGTATGTGCCATCAGTTCGTTGGATTTCTTGGTGGCGGCATACAGGCTTACCGGGTGATCCACGTTGTCATGCACTGAAAACGGCATGTGGGTGTTGGCACCATAGACGCTGGAGCTGCTGGCGTAAACCAGGTGTTCGACCTGATTGTGGCGGCAGCCTTCCAGCAGATTGAGAAAGCCGACCACGTTGGCTTCGATGTAGGCATGGGGGTTCTGCAGCGAGTAGCGCACACCGGGCTGGGCCGCGAGATTCACGACACGCTGGAATTTTTCCGCCGCGAACAGGGCTTCGGTTGCCTGCCGATCAGCCATGTCCATATGGACAAATTTGAATCCGGACAGAGAAGCAAGCTGTTTGAGCCGGTCCTGTTTAAGCTGGACATCGTAATAATCATTCAGATTGTCGATGCCGACCACTTCCACGTCCATGGAAAGCAGGCGCTGCGCAGTGTGCATGCCGATGAAACCGGCAACGCCGGTGACCAGAACTTTCAAATCATTCTCCTTTTTGCAAAGCCAGCAGCTTTGCATATTTCATGAAACTGTTGCTGCAGCCAATGGCGATGTGCACCAGACCGGCAATGCCGTCCAGCATGCCGAGGCGAAAAAAATAGAAGCGCACGAAGCGCACCGCAGGGCTGAATATCAGCTGCGCCAGGTGTGCGCGATGCCCGGCCTGATGCAGCGTTGCCGCCTGCAGGGTGGTGTAGCGGTTCTGCTTTTCCAGATAAGCGCCCAGATCCTCGGCCGAATCGTGCAGTAAATCGCCGCGCAATGCGCCAATTCTGCTGCCGGTCAACACCTTCTCGTGCACTGCATCATCGCTCCAGCGCGCATGACGGCGGTCGAACAGGCGCAGACTCCAGTCCGGGTAGCCTTCGCCATGGCGCAGGTAGCGCCCCATGAAGCGGTTGCTGCGCGGCATGCGATAAGCCTGGAACTCTGGCTGGCCCAGTGCGGCGATAATGCTGGAACGCAAGCCTTCACTCACCCGTTCGTCAGCATCGAGGCATAGTACCCAGTCGTTTCTTGCCTGTTCTACCGCGAACTGCTTTTGCGGGCCGAAACCCAACCATGGGTGTGAAACGACCCGGGCGCCGTATTTTAGCGCAATTGCCGGTGTGTCATCGCTGCTGCCGCTGTCCACCACCACGATTTCATCTGCAAAAACTACGCTTTGCAGGCAGGCTTCGAGCTGATGTGCGGCATTGAGGGTGATAAGAACGACAGAAAATGGCTGGGTTTGCATGGAACCTTATTATGCCTGCTGGCCGGATAACTTGAAACTTGCGAAGCGAGCCTGTGCCTCTTTCCTCCCCTGGGAGAGAAGGACACGGTGATGACGAAGCGCTGTTTCATTATTTTGGAGCGAAGCTTCAACATGACAGTTAGGCTAAAATAGCAGAATGCTGAAAATATTGCTGGTCAAGACTTCCTCCATGGGCGACGTTATTCATGCGCTTCCATCCGTGAGCGATATCATCGAACATTATCCCGATGCGAAAGTCGACTGGGTGGTGGAGGCGTGTTTTGCCGAACTGCCCGTCTTGCATCCAGGCGTGAGAAACGTGGTTCCAGTGGCAGTCCGGCGCTGGCGCCGGAGCCTGCTGAGCCCCGCAAGCTGGCGAGAAATGGCCGCATTCCGCCGTGCGATTCAGGCAACGGACTATGATCTGGTTCTTGATAGCCAGGGCCTGATCAAGAGCGCTGCGATGGTCCTGCTGAGCAAAGGGCCGCGCTGCGGTTACGATCGTGCCAGCGCGCGCGAGCCTCTGGCCGCGATGGTTTATGACCGGACTATTGGTGTTTCACGCGACCTTCATGCCGTGGAGCGCAACCGCCTGTTGACTGGGCGTGCTTTAGGATATGCGCCAGACGGAAAAGTCGATTATGGTATTGTTACCCCCAAGCTGGAACTGCCATGGTTGCCCGGCGGGCAATATGTGGTTTTGCTGCACGCCACCAGCCGCACCGACAAGGAGTGGCCCGAAACTGAATGGATTACGCTGGCTGCGCGCCTCAATCGCCAGGGGCTATGCTGTGTCCTGCCGTGGGGCGCGCTCCACGAACGAGTACGGAGCGAACGGCTTGCCAGTCAAATGGCCAATGCCGTGGTCCCGCCCCGTCTTGGCCTGGCGCAGGCGGCTGCATTGCTGGGTGGGGCGCAGGGCGTAGTGGGTGTGGATACCGGCCTCGCTCACCTCGCTGCTGCTCTCGGCGTGCCGGTCGTGGCACTGTATTGTGCCTCTGACCCCGGCCTGACCGGCGTTTATGCCAGCAGCCCGGCCATCAGTCTTGGCCGGACAGGTCAGGCGCCGCCAGTCGATGAAGTCAGTGCCGCACTGGAAAAGATCATTCCTCGATGATCAGGCTCTACACCACCGTTCTGTTTTTGCTTCTGCCCTATGTGATCTTTCATCTTCTCTGGCGTGGGCGGCGCCAGCCAGAATATCTGCGTCACTGGGGTGAGCGTTTTGGCCGCTACCATGGGGTCCGATCCCTGCGCCCGGTGATCTGGCTGCATGCGGTCTCGGTGGGTGAAACGCGTGCTGCCGCGACGCTGGTGAAAGCACTGCAGGTACGTTATCCGGAACACCAGATTCTTCTTACCCACATGACGCCAACCGGGCGCGAAACCGGAGAGCAGCTGTTTGGCAGGGAAGTGCTGCGCTGTTATCTGCCTTACGACTATCCTTTTGCAGTACGCCGTTTTCTCGATTATTTCAGGCCTGAACTGGGGCTGCTGCTGGAAACGGAGATCTGGCCCAATCTGATTCAATCCTGCCAAGCTTCGCATGTGCCGCTATGCCTCGTAAATGCACGCCTGTCAGAGAAATCGGCACGACGTTATGCCCGGTTTTCAAGGCTGGCGGCAGAAAGCCTGCAGCGAATGAGCTTGATTGCGGCGCAGACTGAAGACGATGCGAGACGTCTGGTGGAACTGGGTGCCACCCGTGTCAGTGTGATGGGCAACCTGAAATTTGATATTGCACCCTCAGCCGAATTGCTTGAACTTGGCCAGGTGTTGTTGCGGCGTTTTGACACGGGGCGCCGGATATTCCTTGCGGCCAGTACGCGCGAGGGCGAAGAGGAGAAAATTCTGGCTGCCGTGGAGGAAGCGGCAATACCGGGATTGCTCACGGTGATCGTGCCGCGTCATCCGCAACGTTTCGAAGCCGTTGCCCACCTGCTTGAGCAGCGCGGCATCCGCTACCAGCGCCGCAGCCTGGATGCGCCTGTCGCAATGGAAACGGTAGTGGTGCTGGGCGACAGCATGGGCGAAATGTTTGCCTACTATGCTGCTTGCGATGTGGCTTTCATCGGTGGCAGTCTGTTGCCTTTCGGAGGGCAGAACCTGATCGAGGCGTGTGCGGTTGGTAAGCCGGTGATATTGGGCCCGCATACCTGGAATTTTTCCGAGGCGGCTGATCTGGCACTGGAAGCCGGAGCAGCAGTGCGAGTGGAAAGCGAGGCGGCGCTGGTTCGAGAACTGAGGAGCCTGCTGAAGGATGCGGAACGGTGCCGTCACATGGGGCAGGCCGGGCTTGAATTCAGCCGTCATCACCAGGGGGCGACAAAACGGGTAATGGATTTGCTGGAGCAAGTGGGCTTGCCGCAGCTTCATTCCTCCCCTGATTAAGAAGAGGCCGGGAAGGACTATTTAAGCCACTGATTCACTTTTTGCAGGTCGTCCTCTGCCAGGGTGCCGGCTGCCGATTTCAGTTTCAGGCGGCTGATGAGGTACGCATAGCGTGCCTTGTAGAGGTCGCGTTTGGCGCTGAAAAGCTGTTGCTGGGCGTTGAGCACGTCGACATTGGTACGCACGCCAACCTCCAGTCCCAGTCGCGTGGAGTCGAGCGAGCTCTGGCTCGATACCAGTGCCTGCTCCAGCGCCCTGATCTGTGCAGCCCCGCTGGTGACCCCCAGATAGGCCTCCCGGGTGGAAAGTGCGGACTGGCGTACTTCAAGCGACAGATCCTGGCGTGCTTTTTCCTGATTGGCGATGGCTTCACGGACCCTGGAACTGGCTGCGCCACCCTGATACAGGGGAAGCCCGAGTTGCAGGCCGATAGTGGCGGCCTTGGCGTCGTAGGCGCCGAAACGTCCGCCGGTAAAGCCATTTTCGCCATACGTGGCCACCAGGTCGAGTGTCGGGTGATGGCCGGCGCGGGTGCGCTCCACTTCCTGATTGGCGATTTCAGCACTGGCCCGCTTTGCCTGGACCAGTAAATTGTCTTGCTCCGCCGCTTCCACCCATTTGCCGATGTCATTGGGCTCGGGTGACTGCAGCGACAGTTCAACTGCAAGCGAGGCCAGAGGGCCGGGCAGTTTGCCGAGAATTTTTTCAAGGACTCTCTGGCGGATTTCGAGGTCGTTGAGTGCTGCAATTTCACTGGCATTGGCCAGGTCAAATCGGGCCTGTGCCTCATGCGTGTCGGTGATGGTTGTGGTGCCGACTTCGAAACTCATTTTTGCCTGGTCCAGTTGTTCCTGTATGGCTTTTTTCTGTGCCCCGGCCAGCGAGAGATTGTCTTGCGCCAGCAGGACATCGAAATAAGCCTGGGCGACATTGAGTATCAAGCCCTGCTGCGCCGCTGCATACTGGATTTCAGCCGCAGCACTTTGCAGTTTGCCCTGTTCGTAGATTGCCCAGTTCTGCCGCCGGTAAATGGGTTGCATCAGGGTAAGTTTTGCGCCGCTGGCATTGTAGTTGTAGTCGGTAGTGATTCCTGTCCCGCGTGCCTGGACTTCCTCCTTGTTCCAGATGGTGCTGGCGCCCAGATCCAAACTGGGCAGCAGGAGCGCGCGCCCCTGCGGCAGTTTTTCCTGTCCGGCCAGATAGGCTGCACGGGCAGAAGCAAGTGCAGCATCGTTGGCGAGCGCATCACGATAAATATCCATCAGGTCGGCTGCTTCGACGCCAGGCGCGAAAATGGTCGTAACCAGTAATGCCAGGGTGATACGTTTCATTACAAATATTCCTAATATTTACGCATTGTCGGGTCGGCATCTCTCGCCCAGGCTTCCACGCCACCCTGTAAATTGTATACATGGCTGAAACCGGCCTGCTCAAGAAATAACCCGGAACGGTAGCTACGGACGCCGTGATGACAGATCATCACTACTTCCGCATCAGGATCCAGCTCTGTCAGTCGTTCCGGAATCTGGCGCATCGGAACCAGCAATGAACCCTCGATGTGACAATACTGGTATTCCCAAGGTTCACGTACATCCACCAATACTGGCTGTTTGCGTGCCGGGTGTTCGAGCCAGGTCTTGAGTTCGAGAGGAGGGAGCTGGTTCAATGGCTAGAAAACAAAACGCTGGGGCTGCAATGCATTGCGCAGGGGTGGAACGCAGGTTTCAAACAGGACCGAGGTGCGGCAGGCATCTTCACCGAGGCGGGTAATCAGTTTTCCTTCCATCACCGGAGCATCCCCTTCTACCGCAAACAGCCGGCCACCCTGTTTCAGGCTGGCGATGAAGTTCCCGGGTATGACCGGAACCGAGCCGGTCAGCACGATCACGTCGTAGGCGCCGTGGCGATCCCAGCCATGGGCAGCATCGCCCAGTTCCAGCGTGACATTGTGAATACTGTGCGCGCGAAGTTTTTCTTCGGCCTGCGATTTGAGTTCCGCTACGATCTCGACACTGTAAACGTGCTGCGCCTCGCGGGCCAGCATGGCGGTCATGTAACCGCTGCCAGTGCCGACTTCCAGCACCCGGTCGGTTTTCTTGATGGCCAGCTCCTGGATGATCCGCGCCTCCAGTTTTGGCGTCAGCATGACCTCGCCATGGCCGAGCGGAATTTCCATGTCGACAAAAGCCAGATTGCGATACGCGGCAGGAACAAAATCCTCGCGCCGCATTTCCAGCAGCATGTCCAGCACATGCTGATCCAGAACATTCCATGGGCGGATCTGCTGCTCCACCATATTGAATCGTGCCTGCGTGAAATCCATGTCCTACTCCCAATATGAAAGCTGCCGTAGCTTGCAATTATTCCACAATTCCAGTAGCTTCACACTCCTTAGCTGGGGGTCCTGGGGCAATCGCATCCGGGTGAGAAAAACCCTTTGAACCTGACGCGGATAATGCCGCCGCAGGGAAGCGTTGTCGGTCGCAATGCTCCTTGTGCAATTTGAGGAGTTTTCCATGAATGCCAATCCCGAATTCCTGAACCAGTCCGCCCATGTCGATGAGGCGGCGGTCAAGCCTTTGCCCAATTCACGCAAGATCTACGTGCAGGGCTCGCGTCCCGACATCCGCGTGCCGATGCGCGAAATCAGCCAGTCCGAGACGCCGGCCAGTTTTGGCGCAGAAAAAAATCCTCCGATATTCGTTTACGATACCTCGGGTCCCTATTCCGACCCGGGAGCAAAGATCGACATTCGCACCGGGCTGGAATCGGTTCGTGGTGCCTGGATCGAGGGGCGCGGCGATACTGAACCGCTGGATGGCTTGACTTCCGAATTCGGTCGCCAGCGCCTCAGCGACCCCCAACTGGCAGAAATGCGTTTCAATCTTGAGCGCCAGCCGCGCAGGGCCAAAGTCGGCAGGAACGTGACGCAGATGCATTATGCCCGGCAGGGCATCATTACGCCGGAAATGGAATATATCGCGATTCGCGAAAACCAGCGTCGTGACAATCTGGCGGAAATCTTCACCACCCAGCATCCCGGCGACAGCTTCGGCGCGTCGATTCCACCCGTGATCACCCCGGAATTCGTGCGCGACGAAGTGGCGCGCGGCCGTGCCATTATCCCGGCCAACATCAATCACCCGGAACTGGAGCCGATGATCATCGGGCGCAACTTCCTGGTCAAGATCAACGGCAATATCGGCAATTCCGCGCTCGCCTCCTCGATCCACGACGAAGTGGCGAAGATGACCTGGGGTATCCGCTGGGGCGCGGACACCATCATGGATCTTTCAACTGGCAAGAACATCCACGAGACCCGCGAATGGATCATCCGCAACAGCCCGGTACCCATAGGCACGGTGCCCATCTATCAGGCGCTGGAAAAGGTCAACGGCAAGGCCGAGGACCTCACCTGGGAAATCTTCCGCGATACCCTGATCGAGCAGGCGGAGCAGGGCGTGGACTATTTCACCATCCACTCCGGCGTGCTGCTGCGCTACGTGCCGCTGACCGCCAGCCGCATGACCGGCATCGTGTCGCGCGGTGGTTCCATCATGGCCAAGTGGTGTCTGGCACACCATCAGGAAAACTTCCTCTACACGCATTTCGAGGACATCTGCGAGATCATGAAGGCCTATGACGTGTCTTTCAGTCTGGGTGACGGCCTCAGGCCCGGCTCGATCTACGATGCCAATGACGCGGCGCAGTTCGGTGAACTGGAAACCCTGGGCGAGCTGACCCAGATTGCCTGGAGGCACGATATCCAGACCATGATTGAAGGTCCCGGCCACGTGCCCATGCACATGATCAAGGTGAATATGGACAAGCAGCTCGAATGCTGCGGTGAGGCGCCGTTTTATACACTCGGGCCACTTACCACCGACATCGCACCCGGCTACGATCATATTACCTCCGGCATCGGTGCCGCCATGATCGGCTGGTACGGCTGTGCCATGCTGTGCTATGTCACACCCAAGGAGCATCTCGGCCTGCCCGACAAAGACGACGTCAAGGAGGGTATCATCACCTACAAGATCGCCGCTCATGCCGCCGACCTGGCCAAGGGGCATCCCGGTGCGCAGATCCGCGACAATGCGCTTTCCAAGGCGCGCTTCGAGTTTCGCTGGGAAGACCAGTTCAATCTCGGCCTCGACCCCGACCGCGCTCGCTCGTTCCACGATGAAACACTACCCAAGGATTCCTCCAAGGTGGCGCATTTCTGCTCCATGTGCGGACCGCATTTCTGTTCCATGAAGATCACTCAGGATGTGCGCGAATATGCAGAGAAGGGGATGCTCGAAAAGTCGGTGGAATTCGTGGCTACCGGCAGCCAGATTTACCACAAGAGCTGATCAGGGAAACGGTCTTGGACATTATCCTGCTATGCAAGGCGCTGATTCTGGGCGTGGTCGAGGGGTTGACCGAATTTCTGCCAATTTCCAGCACCGGGCACCTGATTCTGGTCGGCGACCTGCTTGATTTCAATGATGACAAGGGCAAGCTGTTCGAGATCGTCATCCAGTCCGGAGCGATTCTGGCGGTGTGCTGGGAATATCGTACACGTCTGTGGACAGTGGCGAGCAACCTCGGGCACGATGCCGGCGCGCGCCGTTTCGTGATTAACCTGCTGGTCGCGTTCATGCCCGCTGCGGTACTGGGCCTGCTGTTCGCCAAGGCGATCAAGGCACACCTTTTTCACCCCGTGCCAGTCGCGCTGGCATTTATCGTTGGCGGGGTGCTGATCCTGTGGGCAGAACGCCGGCAGCACGTGATCCGGATTCATGAGGTGGAGGAGATGGACTGGCGCGATGCGCTGAAAGTCGGACTTGCGCAGTCGCTGGCCCTGATTCCAGGTACCTCGCGTTCGGGCGCAACCATTATTGGAGGATTGTTTTTCGGACTGTCGCGTCGCGCAGCCACTGAGTTTTCATTTTTTCTTGCCATTCCCACCCTGATTGCTGCCACGTTATACGACCTTTACAAGCATCGCGATCTGTTACAGTCTGGCGACCTGGGTTTGTTCGCAGTGGGATTCGTGGCTTCCTTTATCAGTGCTTTTCTGGCGGTAAAGGGGTTGTTGCGCTTCATTTCCAGGCATGATTTCTCGGCATTTGCCTGGTATCGCATTGTGTTCGGGGTGGTGGTGCTGATAACCGCCTATACCGGGATGGTCAGCTGGTCTGCCGCGTAGAATGCGCCTTCTTCTCTTCGCTGGACTGAAGAGAAGAAGGCGTTAGTATCAGTGCAGGCTGCCTTTGACGAATCCGGAGATATACCCCAGCAGTTCCTCTTCCTGATAAGGTTTGCCCAGGTATACGTTGACTCCCAGTTCCTGAGCGTAATTGCGGTGTTTTTCTGCTGTGCGCGAGGTGATCATGATGATCGGGATATTTGAGGTCTTGGCATTGCTGCGCACATTCTTGGTTAGTTCGAAACCGTCCATGCGCGGCATTTCGATATCCACCAGCATCACCTGAGGCGTCACATCCTCCAATGCCTGCAGCGCATCCACGCCGTCCTTTGCAGTCACGACCTGATATCCTTCTCGGGTTAGCAGCTTGCTGGTGATCTTACGCACGGTGAGTGAGTCATCCACGATCATGACAACCGGCGCTGCAGCAGCGAGCTGCTCGGCAACGGGTTCCGACGTCTGCTGGGCTATGAGGCCTGGAATGTCATGACGCTGGGCCAGTTGCACCGGATTCAGAATCAGCACTACCTTGCCGTTACCGAGCACGGTGGCACCGGCAATGCCAGGTACCCGGGCCAGTTGCGGCCCGATGTTCTTGACCACGATTTCGCGGTTGCCGATCAGTTCATCCACATGCACTGCAACGCGCTGAGCGCCGCTGTGCAGCAGCATGATGGTGGTATAGCGTTGTACCGTAGGAACGGATTCCGAATCATCCAGCAGACGCGGGAAATAATACAGCGGGTAATGATTCCCCTGCCATAGAACATCCTGTTTCTGATATACATCCGCCAATGCGTCGGCTTTGAGCTCCTGCACCTGGTCCACCATGGTGGAAGGAAGGGCGTAGACAGTGCTTCCGCTACGCACCAGAACGGCTTGGGTAACAGCCAGAGTGAGCGGCAGGTAAATACTGAAGGTTGTGCCCTTGCCTGCTTCTGAAGTTGCTTCTACACGGCCACCCAGTGTGGCGATTTCATTGCGGACGACATCCATGCCGATGCCACGACCAGAAACCTGGGTGATCTCGGTTGCAGTGGAAAAGCCCTGTGCAAAAATCAATTCCACCAGTTGCGCTGGTGTTGCTTGCACATCTTCTGGCAGAAGGCCCTGTTCCACAGCTTTGGCCCGGATTCTGTCCAGATCGATACCGCGTCCGTCATCGCTCAGGGTGATCAGGATCTCGTTACCCTCCTGCCGTACCTGAAGTTCGATGGAGCCGGCTTCCTGCTTGCCCGTAGCAAGACGCATGTCCTGGCTTTCCAGGCCATGGTCGATGGCGTTGCGCAGCAGATGTTCAAATGGTGCTGTTATCTTTTCCAGTACGCTACGGTCCAGTTCCACCTGCTCACCGATAATGTCCAGGCTGGCTCGTTTGCCAAGTTCCTTGGAGGTCTGCCGTACGATACGGTAGAGCCGTTCCGAGATGCTGCCAAAAGGAACCATGCGGGTTCGCAGCAGTTCCTGTTGCAGTTCCTTGGTCATGCGTGACTGGGCCAGCAGGGCAGCCTCTGTTTCATCCAGATTCTTGAGCAGGTTGTGCTGCACACTGGCAACGTCGTTGACGCTCTCCGCCATCATGCGTGTGACTTCCTGCAGGCGGGTAAAACGGTCGAATTCCAGCGGATCAAAGTCGGCGTTACTTTCCTTGGCATGGGAAAGTTGTGACTGCATCTGGCTTTCGGCCTGAATCTCGATTTCACGCAATTGGCTGCGCAGACGGTTGATACTTTCCGTCAGATCGAACAGTGAACGTTTGAAGCCCTGCATTTCCCCCTCAATGCGGGAACGCGCAATACTGACTTCGCCGGCTTCATTCACCAGGCGGTCAACTATATCTGCTCGCACACGCAGCATGGCTTTAGCTGCGGCTTCCGGTTCTGCCGTCAACGCAGCGGCTATCGTGGCTGCTTGCGTAGCGGGCGTGAATTTTGAGGAAGGCGCGGCCGGAGCGACAAAGGGTTCCTGTGGTGTACCGTGGCGCAAATGATCAAGCACATCGCCCATGCGGTCGAATTCATTTTCCAGGGTATCGAAAAGATCCGGTGGCAAGTGCCCGGAATCGACGGCAGCGAGAACCTGGGCTTCCATGTTGTGGGTTAGCTCGCCAAGGCGCATGGCACCAGCCATGCGGGCGCTGCCCTTGTGGTGTGTAACGCGCGCTGCAGATTATTTGAGGCCTGGCTATCAGATGAATTCGAACGCCATGCACGAAGTTCGGTGCCAACCAGCGGGAATAGATCATCGGCTTCTTCAAGGAAGATGGGTAGCAGGTCAGCATCAATATCGTCGCGGATGGCACGCCGTTCCGGGCCTGTTTTTAAGCTCGTGTGGGTTGCCGGTTCATGACGGACGGGAGGGGGGCTGGGT
>NSJJ01000001.1 GCA_002632355.1 Sulfuricella denitrificans | reverse complement strand
GGCCCCTCCTGACCAGGCCCCTCCTGACAATGTAAAGGTGGAGAGACTCTCCACTTCTGGCCCCTCCCCTGACAAGGGGAGGACGGGAGGGGTTTGAGACCAAGAACCACCTCAAACCTCGACGTTCTCAGCCATCCAGCGCAACATAGCGAATCTCCACCACGTCCAGCTCTTCCACCCCGCCCGGGGTGCGCAGCGTCACCACATCACCTTCGCGCGCCTTGAGCAGGGATGTTGCCAAAGGCGACACCCAGCTGATGCGGCCACGCCCCACATCCACTTCGTCCAGGCCGACGATGCTGTAGGTCTTTTCTTCGCCGGCCTGATTACTGACCGTGACGGTGGCGCCGAAGAACGCCTGGTCGCAATCCCCGCGCTGCGCCGGATCGATCACTTCAGAATGTTCCAGCCGTTTGGAAAGAAAACGGATGCGGCGGTCGATTTCGCGCAAGCGTTTCTTGCCGTAGATGTAATCGCCGTTTTCCGAACGGTCGCCGTTGGAGGCAGCCCAGGTGATGGTCTTGACCAGTTCCGGGCGCTCCGTTTTCCATAGCTGGTCGAATTCGTCCATCAGGCGCCGGTAGCCGCCCGGTGTGATGTAGTTTTTCACTCCCTGCGGCAGCTTGGGCGCGCCGTCGAGGTCTTCGTCGTCCTCGCTTTCCTTGGTAAACGCTTTACTCATCCACTACTCCGTGATCGCCGGTCAGCGGCACGAAGGCCACCGGCAGCAGGTTTCGGGTCGTCACCACACCATCCCTGTTTTTTTCCACCAGCAGCAGGTCCTGGCGCCTGTAGGGCAAGCCCACCGGAATCACCATGCGGCCACCGGGTTTGAGCTGCTCGACCAGGGGAGGCGGAATTTCAGGCGCGGCCGCAGTCACGATAATGCCATCGAAAGGCGCATGTTCCGGCCAGCCCTGATAACCATCGCCCTGCCGCACCGTCACATTGCCATAACCCAGGCGCGACAGGCATTCCTGTGCTTCCTGGGCCAGTTCAGGCACGATTTCCAGAGAATAAACCTGCTTCACCAATCGCGACAGCACCGCGCTCTGGTAACCCGAACCACAACCAACTTCGAGCACCACATGCTGTGGCCGGGTTGCCAGCAGATCGCTCATCAGCGCCACGATGAAGGGCTGCGAAATAGTCTGCCCACGGCCAATCGACAGCGGCCCATTGTCGTAGGCGCAATCCACCCGTTCTGGCGGCACGAAAGCATGACGCGGCACTTGCCTCATCACCTCAAGGACGCGCGGGTCAAGCTCGGATTTTTCAGTCCAGGCGCGCGTTTCAGAAGTTTCCCAGCCGATGTCGCGCAGCATGCGCTCGATCCCGGCATGGATTTTTGTGGTCATGGAAAGACAAGTTCCAGAAAAGGGCGATGCGCGTTATTCTATCAAACCCATACCGTTTACCTACCCTGATGAATCTGGTCAGCTCACTCAAATACGCTTTTTTAAGCCTGCTTCATCCCCGCATGCTGGCGCTACTCCTGCTGCCGATGGGATTTTCCCTGCTTCTATGGGGCGGGCTGGCCGTCTGGTTCTGGGGCGACTGGACCAGCACCCTGAACCTCTGGCTGTCCACCAGTGTTGTCGGGCCCTACATGGAAGACATCTCCTGGCTGGCCGGCTCGGCGGTCACTTTTCTGATCCTGCTGATGCTGATTCCGCTGGCCTATGTCACCGCCCTGCTCATCGTGTCGGTTTTCGCCATGCCGATGATGGTGCGACATGTGGCACAAAACCGCTTCCCCAATTTGCATCTGGAACATGGCGGCAGCAACATTGGCTCGGCCTGGAACAGCTTTGCCGCGCTGTGCATTTACCTCCTGCTGTGGATTCTGACCCTCCCTCTGTGGCTCCTGAGTGGCCCGCTGGCGCTGGCATTCCCGGTGCTGCTCAACGCCTATCTCAATCAGCGCCTGTTCCGCTATGACGCGCTGGCCGAACATGCGAGCGAACAGGAATTTGCCGTCCTGACGGAGCGTTCCGGCAAGCAGTTCTACCTGCTGGGTGGAATACTGGGGCTGCTGCAATATGTGCCGCTGCTCAATTTTCTGGCGCCGGTGTATATCGGGCTGGCCTTCACCCACTTCTGCCTCGACGAGCTGGAAAAACTGCGCATGGAAAAAGCCGGGCTGGCGCTCAGTGAATAATTACTGCGCACCCATGTCCGCCAGCGTTTCTGCTGCAATCTCGCGCACTTCCACACTCTCGTCAGCCAGGCAGTCCTTGAGGTAAGGGACAATAGCTTCGCCGCCGATGAGCGACAGGTAATGGCAGGCATCGGCCCGCGTCAGGGCATCCGCATGGCGGGTCAGCTCGCCCAGGCCGGGGATCATCACTTCGGCAATGGAATCACCCTGAAACTCTTCCAGCACCGCACCGATACCCAGGCGCACCGCCATGCTGGATTCCGCTTCGGCCAGCAGCGTCACCAGCGCCAGCAGGCGCTGCGGCTGCTGGCGCGCCATGGCTTCCACCTTGTCGCGGCGGCCATTCCTGAGCAGATGCAGGAAAAATTCCGGCATGCCACGCAGCGTGCCGGAAAACTCCGCCCAGCGACGCAACTCACCCGGCGTCTGCACGCCCTCCAGCTCGAATTCGCCGATCCGCGTCCAGGGCACGGTGCGTACCTCAAGGGCAGCCGCCTGTTCAGGATGCAGCGCAATATTGACGACTTCCAGCCGTCCGATCACGCCCTCCTTCACCAGCCCGGCCAGACCTTCCAGCACGGCGGGGCAATGGGGGCAAGCGGGGGCAAGCAATAGCTGGGCATCCGGCGCAACAGGCGGCTGATTCATCTCACAGATCCATTTCGATTTGCAGTAACTGGCGCAGCAAGGGCACAGTGACCGGGCGCTGCTGCTCCAGGGTGATGCGGTCCAGCGCGTCGAGCACCGCCATCAGGGAAGGCAGATCGCGCCGCCAGTGGCGCAGCAGGTAATCGAGCACTTCCTGCGGCAGGGAGAAGCCGCGCGCTCTGGCATGCGACTGCAAGGCCTCTTCCTTTTCCGCATCGCTCAGCCCCTGCACCTGGTACACCAGCCCCCAGCCGAGACGGGTTGCCACGTCGGGGCGTACTTCAAGCTGCGCGGGAGGGCACGGGCCGCTGGCAACGAAAGCGCCTCCGTTTTCGCGCAGATCGTTGTAGAGATTGAACAGGGCGATCTGGCCTTCGGCATTCAGCAGGGCCACGTCATCCACTGCCACCAGCATCCCGGCTTCCGGCTGAACGGGGAGGGCCTCGCCCGCTGTCGCCAGCAGGGCAGGCCGCCCCGCTTCCTGAGCGGCCGCAACCAGGCCGTGCAGGAGATGCGTTTTTCCGCTGCCGGCCTCGCCCCAGAGGTAAACGGCGCGTTCGTGTCCGCTGCCCGCCAGCAGCTGGCGCAAAATCTGCATCAGCTCGCCATTGCGCCCGGCAACGAAATTGTCCAGCGCAGGCGCAAAAACGGGCGAGATTTCCAGCAGCAACTGTTTCATAACTCAGAAGCGCAGGAACGAATCAATGTGCAACTGCGCTTCAGGCAGGCCGTGTTCGAGCAGCAGGGCCCGCGTCCGTGGCACGGCATGTTCGGGGCCGGTCATGTAGACCCGGCATCGCGACAGATCGGGATGCTCCGCGACAATGCGTTGTGCGCCCAGCAACTGCCCGGTCTCCGTATCCGAAAACGGCGTGCTGCCGGCGCCTTCATCCAGCAGCGGCGTAAAGGAAAAATCATCCAGCGCATCCAGCCAGGAGCGACACAGGTTTTCCAGATAATGGCCGCCCGCCCTGGATGCCACCCAGTACAGATGCAGCGGGTAGGCGTATTCGAGCGAGATCGCATGCTCGATCAGGCTCTTGATGGGCGCGAAACCGGTGTCGTAAGCCAGAAAGATGACTTCCTCGGTCGCGTCATCGTCAAAAGTGAAATGCCCGGACGGTCCGGTCAGCATCACCGTCTGGTTGGGCTTCAGTTCGGAAAAACAATATTCCGCAAAAGGGTCACCGGGCACCCGCTGGATGTGAAACTGCAGGTTCATTGCATTGCAGGGGCAACTGGCGATGGATTTGTTGCGCGGCGGCACGCCGGGAATCTCCAGCAGGGCATGCTGCCCGGCAAGAAAACGCAGGGACTGGCTGCGCGGCGTGCGCAGATGGACCACCATCACGTCCGGATGAGGATGTTCCAGCCGGGAGACCCTCGTTTCGATCTGCTGCAGCGGCATATCTTCAACACCGCCCGCTTCCCGCACCTCGATTTCCAGATCTTCCTGCGTGCAGGCCTTGCAGGTCAGAAAATAGCCGGCAGCCTTTTCAGCGGCGCTGAACTGGTAATCGTGCATGCCATCAGGCGTCAGATGGCCAGAAACCAGACGCGCCCTGCACTCGCCGCAGGCACCGCTGTTGCAGCTGTAGGGAATGGCGATCCCGGCACGCAGCGCCCCGTCCAGCAGGGTTTCATGCAGGCCAACCTGAAACTCGCGCCCACTGGGCAGAATGCGGATTTTTGCGGTCATAAGTCGCGAAAGAATAGCATATCTGCCCGAATGTCAGATCGCTCCGGGGCAACAGCATGGGGGTCATTTGAGGTAAAATGGCACAAAATTTTTGCCGCCATGGAATACAAATGAATCCCTCTGAACCCTCCAAGACCTCCCTTTCCTACCGCGATGCCGGCGTGGATATCGATGCCGGCGATGCGCTGGTGGAAAACATCAAGCCCTTCGCCAAGCGCACCATGCGTCCTGAAGTCCTGGGCGGTCTGGGCGGTTTCGGCGCGATGTTCGAAATCGGCAAGAAATATAACAACCCGGTGCTGGTATCGGGCACCGACGGCGTCGGCACCAAACTGAAACTTGCCTTCATGACCGGCAAGCACGACACCATCGGCATCGACCTGGTCGCCATGAGCGTCAACGACATCCTGGTGCAGGGCGCCGAACCGCTGTTCTTCCTCGACTATTTCGCCTGCGGCAAGCTCGACGTGGCTACCGCCACCGATGTCGTCAAGGGCATTGCAACGGGCTGCGAACAGGCCGGTTGCGCGCTGATCGGCGGCGAAACGGCAGAAATGCCCGGCATGTACCCGGCAGGCGAATATGATCTGGCCGGATTCGCCGTGGGCGCGGTGGAAAAGGACAGGATCATCACCGGCCAGACCATCAACGCGGGCGACGTGGTGCTGGGCCTGGCTTCCAGCGGCGCCCACTCCAACGGCTACTCGCTGGTACGCAAGATCATCGAACGCACCGGCATCGACCTGAACAGCGACTTCCACGGCCGCCCGCTGCGTGACGTGGTGCTGGCGCCAACGCGCATCTACGTCAAGCCCCTGCTCAAGCTGATGGGCGAACTGCCGGTCAAGGGCATGGCGCACATCACCGGCGGCGGCCTGCTGGAAAACATTCCGCGCGTGCTGCCGGAAAACCTCACCGCCATCATCCAGAAATCCAGCTGGCCCATGCCGCCCCTGTTCTCATGGATGCAGCAGGAAGGCAACGTGGCCGAAAAGGAAATGCACCGCACCTTCAACTGCGGCATCGGCATGATCGTGGTCATAGACGCAGAACACGCCGATGCTGCGATTAACTCGCTCGCAGCCAGCGGCGAACAGGTCTGGCGCATCGGCCGGATCGAAACCCGCGCCGACGGACAAGCCCAGACGGTTGTTGAGTGAAACGCATCGTCATCCTCATCTCCGGGCGGGGCAGCAATATGCAGGCAATCCTGGAAGCAGATCTGCCGGTAGAGATCGCCGCGGTCATCAGCAACAAGCCTGAAGCCAAAGGCCTGGAAATTGCGGCTCGGCACGGCGTTGCAACCGCAGCGGTGGACCACCGCCAGCATGCCAGCCGTGAGCAGTTTGACACTGCCCTGGCGGAGAAGATCGACAGCTACCAGCCGGATCTGGTGGTGCTGGCCGGTTTCATGCGCATCCTCACGGAAGGCTTCGTCAACCGTTATCAGGGCCGTCTGATCAATATTCACCCTGCCCTGCTGCCCGCCTTCCCCGGCCTCGACACGCACGAGAAGGCGCTGCAGGAAGGTGTCAAAGTTCACGGCTGCACCGTGCACTTCGTCACGCCGGCCGTCGACCACGGCCCTATCGTCGCACAGGCCGCCGTGCCGGTTTTCCAGGACGACACGCCGGACACCCTGGCGACTAGGGTGCTGGAGCAGGAACACCTGATCTACCCCGAGGCCATCCGCTGGTTTGCCGAAGACCGTATCCGGCTGGAAAACAACCGGGTCAATGTGGACATTGCCCATGCTTCCGCGCCCGCACTGAGAACGCCATGGCCCGCCTGATCGTTTTATTGCTGGCGCTCATCTGTTTCGGGGCGGAAGCAGCACCACCACAAAAAATCGATGCGACCTATCGCGTACTGAAAAGCGGCCAGCCGGTGGGCACAGTTACCGAGCATTTCGAGCAGGATGGCAAAAGCTACCGCATCGAAAGCACGACGGCAGCGACCGGTATTTATGCGCTCTTCGCCAAAGGCAACATACGTCTTGTCAGCGAGGGCGAAGTCACACGGAAAGGCCTGCGCCCGACGCATTTCGAACACCATCGCGGCGCTGACCCGGCCAGGCTGATCGTGGCCGATTTTGACTGGGAAAAACGCATCGTGAGTCACAGATACGATAACAGGATCGAGACTGCTCCACTCGAGGATGACGTCCAGGACCGGATCAGCCAGCATTACCAGTTCATGTTTCAGCCACCACGACAGAAGGCCCTGGACATCCATCTGACCACAGGGCGCAAACTCAATCACTACAGTTACCGGGTGGTTGGCGATGAAACCACAGCGACGCCCATCGGCAATTTCAAAACCGTTCACATTTCAAAACAACGCACACCCGATGAAGATGGCATTGACCTGTGGCTGGCAAAGTCACGGCATTACTTTCCTGTCCGCATCGTGTTCGACGAAAAAGAGGGCGGCAGGCTGGAACAGCAACTGGAAAGCCTTTCTCCTCCGGCAGGCACAGAACCCAAACCAGCAAAACGGTGACCCCAACCTCAGCCAAACGCTTTTTCTGGGCGCTCGCCCTGTCGCTGCTGGTTCACCTGATCGCGACATTTGGCCCAACCATCACCCTGCCTGAATACCAGACCGACCCGGTCATGCAGGCAACGCTGAAGCCCCTGCCTCCGCCCCGCCCCAGCGTCAGGAATCCGAAGCCGCAACCCAGACCGGCATCGCGCAAATCTCCCGTAGCTACGGCGAGCGAAACTCCATCCCAAACGCCTTTCCCTGCAGCAGAGCCTGAACAGACGCCAACCACAGCTCAGGAAATGCCCGTCCCTCCCGAACCAGCGGCAAGTCAGGTCAGTGAAGAATCCCCCATCACCCTTCCTGAGCGCGCAGAAATCCGCTACACCCTGTACAAGGGACGTGACGGCTTCCCTGTGGGCCGGGCAGAGCATATCTGGAAGCGCGAAGGCAGACATTACTCCATCACCCAGATTGCCGAAGCCAGCGGCATCGTCTCGCTATTCTACAGCGGTCGTCACGTCCAGATCAGCGAGGGCGTCATCACAACAAATGGCTTGCGGCCCGATTCCTACTGGGTGCAGCGCGGGCAGAGCGCAGACAAGACCGATGCCGCAAAATTCGACTGGCAGGACAGACAACTCACTTTCGGCACCGCGGGCGACACGCGCACCGCAAGCTTGCCGAATGGCACACAGGACCTGCTCAGTTTTTTATACCAACTTTCCTTCGCGCCTCCACTGGAAGGTAGCACCTGGCTTCATATCACCACCGGACGAAAACTAGGCAACTATGGCTACGAATCCCGGGGCGAAGAAACCGTAGAAACCTCGCTGGGTTCCATCAGGGCGCTGCACATCGCACAACTGCGCCAGGATGGGGAAGAAAACACGGAAATCTGGCTGGCGACGGAGTATCATTATCTTCCGCTAAAAATCCGTTTTACCGACAAACAAGGCAGCGTGATGGAACAAACCGCTGCCGCCATCGATATCAAATAACCATGTCCATACCTGTTTCCCGCTTCGGTCACCTCGTTCACGCCCTGCAATCCGTCATGCGCCTGCACGAACCCGCCGACGCTAATCTGCACAACTATTTCCGCATCCATCGCGAGCTCGGCAGCCAGGACCGCGCTTTCGTGGCCGAGAATGTCTACGCCGCCCTGCGTCGCAAGCGTTTTCTCGAACACCTGATCGGTTCTGATGCCAACCCCCGCCAGCTAGCACTGGCCACCCTGATGAAACTGCAGGGTATCAATGCGCGCGAACTGGCGCCCCTGCTGCTGGACAACGAAGAAGAATGGCTGAAGCAGCTCAAGGCGATTCCCACCAGTGATTTGCCGCTTGCCGTGCAGGCCGACTTTCCGGACTGGCTGATTGAAAAACTGGCCACTTTCATGCCCGAAGCAGACACCCTGGCGCTGGCGCGCGGCATGCAGCAACCCGCACCGCTGGACTTGCGTGTCAACACGTTGCTCGACAAGCGCGAAGAAGTCTTGCATACCCTGATCAACAGCGATGGCATCGCAGCGGAAATCACGCCCCACTCTCCGCTCGGCCTTCGTCTCAAGAATAAACCTTCGCTCAACAAAAATTCGCTGTTCATGAAGGGCAAGATCGAAGTTCAGGATGAAGGCAGCCAGTTGATCGGCCTGCTGGTAGCACCACAGCGGCGCGAAATGGTGGTGGACTTTTGCGCAGGCGCGGGCGGAAAGACCCTGCTGCTGGGCGCGCTGATGCAGAATCAGGGGCGCGTCTACGCCTTTGACGTATCGGAAAAGCGCCTCAACAATCTCAAACCGCGACTGAAACGTTCTGGCCTCTCCAACCTGCACCCACAACTTATCGCCAACGAAAACGACCTCAAGATCAAGCGTCTGGCGGGGAAAATTGACCGTGTGCTGGTGGATGCGCCGTGCAGCGGCGTGGGAACCCTGCGCCGCAATCCCGACCTGAAATGGCGCCAGACGCCGGAAGGTATCGTTGAATTGACCCAGAAGCAGGCCGCTATCCTGCTGGCAGCTTCTCGTCTGCTGAAAACCGGCGGTCGCCTGGTGTATGCCACCTGCAGTTTTCTGCCGGAAGAAAACCAGCAGATCGTGGAAGCCTTTCTTGAACAGCATCCGGAATTCAAACTGCTGGATGCCGGAGAAATCCTCGCTGCTCAGCATGTCCCGCTGAACACAGGAAAATACCTGCAACTATTACCCCACCTTCATGGCACCGACGGGTTTTTTGCTGCGGTTATGGAACGGACTTAAAGTTGGCCCTCCGAGCCCTTGAAGGTGTCAGGCAAGCGAATAATATATCGCCTCGACCTCGCTGTAGGTTTGGGTGTTGAGGCGCATCAATTCAGCCTTCAGCTTTGATTCCATTTCTAAACGCTTGATCTTGAACTGATCCGATTCAATGTGCCGCAAAATTCTGCGAATCATTTCTTCCTTTTTCATGACATCCTCCTTGCCTTCATTACACCCTTACTTAAAACATATATCGGCTCATATTCGGCAAGCATGAATTTTTCGTAGATCCCGAGACAGCAATTCAATACCCCAGAAATCGGGTTGACTGTTACAGACATGACACAAAAAAAGCCCCGGAGTATCTCCCGGGGCTTTTTGCTGGCCAGCGGCCAGGTAAGGTTTACTCGCTGGCTTCTTGCGGAGCAGGAGCGTGTTGAGGTGCCGGCGCTTCCAGCAATGCCTTCATGGACAGACGCAGACGACCTTTTTCATCGGCTTCCAGCACTTTGACCTTGACCGCCTGACCTTCCTTGAGGTGGTCGGCCACGGCATTGACACGCTCGTGGGCGATCTGGGAGATGTGCAGCAGACCATCCTTGCCCGGCAGCACGCTGACGATAGCGCCGAAGTCCAGCAACTTGAGCACGGTGCCGTCGTAGGTCTTGCCCACTTCGACTTCGGCAGTGATATCGGCAATCCGTTTCTTGGCCAGTTCACCCGCTTCAGAGCTCATGCAGGCGATGGTCACAGTGCCGTCTTCGCCGATGTCGATGCTGGTGCCGGTTTCTTCCGTCAGGGCGCGGATGACTGCACCGCCCTTGCCGATCACGTCACGGATTTTCTCCGGGTTGATCTTCATGGTGATCATGCGCGGCGCGAAGTCCGACAGCTCTTCGCGCGGCTTGCCAACCGCTTCCTTCATGATGCCGAGGATGTGCATGCGACCTTCCTTGGCCTGGCTCAGCGCGGCCTGCATGATGTCCCTGGTAATGCCGTTGATCTTGATGTCCATCTGCAGCGCTGTCACACCCGTCTCGGTGCCGGCCACCTTGAAGTCCATGTCGCCGAGGTGATCTTCGTCGCCCAGGATGTCGGTCAGAACGGCAAAACGGTTGCCTTCCTTGATCAGGCCCATGGCGATACCTGCCACGTGATCCTTGAGCGGCACACCGGCATCCATCAGTGAGAGGCAGCCGCCACACACCGATGCCATGGAACTGGAACCGTTGGACTCAGTGATCTCGGACACCACGCGCATGGAGTAACCGAAGTCTGCCGCATCGGGCAGCACGGCGACCAGGGCGCGCTTGGCCAGACGACCGTGGCCAATCTCGCGGCGCTTGGGCGTGCCTACACGACCGGTTTCGCCGGTAGAATAAGGAGGGAAGTTGTAATGCAGCATGAAGCGATCGGAATACTCGCCCTGCAATGCATCGATTTTCTGTTCGTCGCGTGCCGTGCCCAAAGTAGAGACCACCAGCGCCTGGGTTTCACCACGGGTGAACAGGGCTGATCCATGGGTACGCGGCAATACGCCGGTACGGATGGTGATCGGACGCACGGTGCGGGTATCGCGACCATCGATGCGCGGCTCGCCATCGAGGATCTGGCCACGCACAACCTTGGCTTCCAGGTCCTGGAACAGGTTCTTGATATGGTTGACGCGGTCAGCGTTGGCATCTTCGCCAGCCACTGCTGCCACTACGCGGCTGCGGATTTCGTCCACCTGCGCATAGCGAGTCTGTTTTTGCTTGATCTGGTAGGCCTTTCTGACATCGGCTTCAGCCAGTTCGGCGATTTTTGCGACCAGTTCTGCATCTTTCTCGGCAGCGGCCCATTCCCACATTTCGGGAGCGACTTCTTCAACCAGTTCGTTGATGGCGTTGATGGCAGCCAGCATCTGATCATGGCCGAACACCACAGCACCCAGCATCACGTCTTCCGGCAGTTGCTGCGCTTCGGACTCGACCATCAACACAGCCGTGTCGGTACCGGCAACCACCAGATCCAGCTGGGTGGTTTTCATTTCCGTTGCAGTCGGATTGAGTATGTAGTTACCGTCGATATAGCCTACGCGCGCGGCGCCAATCGGGCCATCGAAGGGGATACCGGAAATGGCGAGCGCAGCGGATGCGCCCAGGATGGCGGGAATATCGGCATCGATTTCGGCATTCGAAGACATGACCGTGGCAACGATCTGCACTTCATTGTAAAAGCCTTCCGGGAACAGCGGACGCAGGGGGCGATCAATCAGACGCGAAGTCAGGATTTCCTTCTCGGAGGGGCGTCCCTCGCGCTTGAAGAAACCGCCGGGGATTTTGCCCGCGGCATAGGTGCGTTCCTGATAATCGACAGTCAGCGGGAAGAAGTCCTGCCCAGGCTTGACGTTCTTGGCGCCGACCACGGTGACCAGCACCACGGTACCATCCATGTCCACCATGACAGCGCCATGTGCCTGCCGGGCGATCTCGCCCGTTTCCAGCGTGACTTCATGGCGTCCGTAGGAAAAACTTTTCTTGATATGCTTCAATGCCAGATCCTTTTTTCTTGTTGCTCGATGCTTAAAGCCAGAATTATCTACGCAGACAATTACTTACGCAGGCCAAGGCGCTCGATCAGGGTGCGATAGCGATCGCCGCTCTTGCCCTTCAGGTAGTCCAGCAGCTTGCGGCGCTTGCTTACCAGTTTGAGCAGGCCACGACGGGAATGATGATCCTTGGTGTTAACCTTGAAGTGACCAGTCAGGTCGTTGATGCGAGCGGTCATCAGGGCAACCTGAACTTCCGGGGACCCGGTATCGGCAGCTGCGGTTTGATAATCCTGCACGATTTGTGCTTTTTGCTCGGTGGTAACAGACATCTTCCTCTCCAAAAACTTAAATCGTGCATTTTACCTGTTTTAATGGAAAATCCACAAGCAAATTAAGACTCTTTTGCCACACCGGCCCTGCCTGTCTGCCGCACTCGCTCGAAAAAACAGATCGCGGCGGCCGCAGCGGCATTCAGCGATTCCATGGCGCCCGGCATCGGAATTCGAACACGATGCGTGGCTGCCTGCTGCAAACCGGGCGAGACCCCCGCGCCCTCGTTGCCGATCACGAACGCCACCGGTCCGGCAAGATCGACATCAAACATGTCAGCTTCGGCCTGAAGACTGGCAACAACCACTTTGCCTGTGAAGGCTCCAGCAACAGTAACCAGATCCACCCCCTCGCGAATCGGCAAGAAAAAATGCGCCCCCATCCCGCCCCGCAATACCCGTGGCGACCAGGCATCGGCGCAACCTGCTGACAGGTAAGCCGCCTGCGCTCCTGCTGCGGCTGCCGAGCGCAAAATTGAGCCGAGATTTCCCGGGTCCTGAAGCGCCTCGAGAAATACTGCAAAATGAATTTTTTCTTCCATCGGCAACAGGGCTGTCGCCACTCGGGCAAGAATGCCGGTGGGGGAATCGACCGGTGCAATCTCCTGAAACAGGGCATCATTCAACAGCACCAGCGGGACAGACGGCATTTGCTCCTGTAGCTTACGGATTTCCGCCCGCTGCAGACCTGTGGCCGATACGATCAGCATCTGCGGCAAGCCGATCTGCGCCACATAAGCCTCGATTAGATGAGGGCCATCCAGCAGTGCCTGACCGGTTTTTTTTCTTTCACGTCCACTCTGGGCAAGCTTCCGGAGAGCCTTGAACAGAGTATTTTCGCGAGAAGTAATCACTGGCAGCGCCCTCGCGAACCCACCGCGCACTCTCGCCCATCCTGCCATATAGCACGATCCAGGACTGCCCCCCTGAGTAAAGCTGAAACAAGAGAGGCGCCGCGCAGGTCGCTGTAGCTCAGATCCGCGCCAGCCAGATCCGCGTCATTCAGATTGACCTGACTGAAATTCACGCCGACCAGTACGGCCTTGCGCAATCTGGAGCCGGACAAGTCGGCACGCGAAAAATTGGCATAAGCCAGGTTACTGCTGCTCAGGTCGGCGCCGCGCAAAAGGATTTCATGCTTGTCACATCCGCTCCAGTTAACCCGGGGTGCGGCGGCGTGCTGGCATTGAGATTGTTCAGGCACAACCCCCACCTTGAACGGATTGACTGGCTGGTAAAAAGTCAGCCCCAGCATCACCATCAAACCCAGCGTCGAGATCACGGCTAACGCGCCAAGATAGCGTCGGCGGGTTGGCCACTGTTCCAGCTCGGGATGAATATGCGGCAATGCCAGCACGTCCGGACTGATGGTGGTTTTGCGGCGCTCCTCGCCACGCGGCCCGCCGGCATTTTCATGTTCCCGCCGGTCCTGGTGAGTGCGTTCGTCCGCCCAGCGGTGAGCCGCCTTGAGACGCTCTTCCAGCCACTTCTTCCTTTCCGGGTCGGACTCGGTCCGCAGTTCCAGCAACTCAGCCGGCAGCAGGGTACGAACAGACATCAGGGGCTGCCACTCCAGCTGATCCATGCTGACATCGTCTGAAGGGTCAAATCTTCCCAGCAAAACGTGGTTGGCCACAACCTGGTTCGGGAAGGGCCCGTTCACCACTCCTGCGCGGCGCACATACCAAAGTTGGCGATCACTCAATACCGGAATCCTTCATGCGCTATAGTAGGCAAAAAACTTATGCAGTCTAGCCCGAATGGCACGTTATGAAAATAACCCTGATTACTCCCTACGCAGGCAACTCCCGCACCGGCAACCGCAATACGGCCTATCGCTACGCCTATTTCCTGCGTCAGCTCGGCCACAGGGTCAGCATACAGGTGAACTGGGATGGTCGCCCTGCCGACATGATGCTGGCCCTGCATGCCCGCCGCAGCCATGATTCGATCTATCGCTTTGCAAAAAGCTGCCCGCAACACCCGCTGATCCTTGTTCTGACCGGAACCGACCTGTATCGCGATATCCGGCATGACCCTTCAGCCCAGCAATCCATGAGCCTGGCCACGCGCTTGATCGTATTGCAGGATATGGGGCTGAATGAGCTAAACGCGGAGCAGCGCGACAAGACACGCGTCATTTACCAGTCTGTTGCGCCATTAAAACTCGGGCCCAGACTTAAAAAACACTTTCAGGTTTGCGTGATCGGTCATTTACGTGCCGAGAAAGACCCTTTCCGCTGCGCCTACGCACTTCCCCTTCTTGCCTCCCGCAGCCGTATCCGTGTCATTCAAATGGGTGGCGCGCTGGAACCGGATATGGCAGCGGAAGCTCGAACCCTGATGCGAGAGGACAACCGATATCACTGGCTGGGAGACCTTTCCCATGGGCGCACCATGCAGAAACTGGCACGAAGTCATCTCATGGTCATCAGTTCGCGCATGGAGGGTGGGGCAAATGTGATCTGCGAAGCCATCGCCGCCGGGGTGCCGGTGATCGCTTCCGACATCCCGGGCAACATTGGCATGCTAGGCAGCGAATATAGCGGCTACTATCCACTGGAAAACGAGTCAGTGCTGGCCAAACGCATTGAGCGGGCCATGAATGATGAAGGCTACTACCGCCGACTGCAGGAGCAATGCCAGGCACGAAAGCATTTGTTCAACCCGGAACGCGAAAAAAAGGCCCTGGCATCCCTGCTGAGCGAGATCGGGGCACACTAAATTAAGGCAATTATCCGCTTATTTTCTTGCCAGATGGGCCAACCCATCTGCGGCACGCACGCATAGCTTCTTGAATTCAATGTAAGTGTGCTCATCCAGTCTGCAGTCGCCACGCTTGCGGTCGGCATAAAACAGGCCTACCGGCTTGCCATGCACAAAGATGGACATGGCAAAAAACTCTCCTTCACCGATTATTTTCCGCACTTCCGGAGGGATCATCGGCCCCAGGTTTTTTGCATTGGCGGGGCCGAACCACACTCCCTGCATTTTCTCCAGCAGGCGCACAAACAGATTGGGGCTGCGCAAATCGACCTCGAATTGACGCAACGGCGACCCCGGAGGCGCTCCATGAACATATTTGGTTTTAAGGAAAGTACGATCGCGCGAGATCAGGCTGAACACGATATGCTCAAGACCCAGTCCCTCATGCATCCCCTGCAGCACCAGCGTCATCATGTCATGCAGATCGAGCGAACCATCCAGATGGGCTCCGATTTCATCCATCACCTGTTGCAAGCGGGCAGGATCGGGCATCATGCAGACACGCTCGCCAACAATCTCTGTATGCTCCGGCTGCGTCTTTTTCTCATCTGGCGCGGCATCCGGCAGGGGCTCTTCCTCCCAGGAACCCGGCAGCATGGGCAACCAGGCTGCGGCGGGAGCGACGCCGTACCACTGCCAGTGTCTCGCCGCAGAGACTGCCGTCTGATGCACCAGCCAGGTCGTCGTTTCCAGCGGCAAATTCAGATTGTCGGCCATCGCCTCCAGCGTTGCTTCCATCTGCGGGCCATACCAACCGCGTTCAGACAGGTGTGCGATGGATACGCCCAGCAGTACGCCCTGGGCCCGCGGAACACCCGCGTTGCGGCAATCCACCAGTTCCACCAGCATTTCCGGAAAACGCCAGACAGCCGCCAGTGCCAGGCGAAAATCCGCCACCGGAAACCCCATGATTTTTTCATGGACCACCCCATAGTAGAGATGCTCGCGTTGTACAGCATCACGAATCTCCCTCGCACGCTGCGGCGCATAGATCCACAGCATGATATTGCCCATGTCGTGCAAAAGCGCTGCGATGAAGACCTCTTCCACCCGGATGTCCTGATGCTGGATAGCCCACTGACGGGCCTGATAAGCGGCATGAAGGGAGCGGCTATAGACCTGAAGCACGCTGGAAAGTACCAGCGGTTGCTCTGCCAGCATATCCTCGAGTGCGACCAGCGAAGAAAAATTCTTGAAGAGCGGCACCGCGCCCAGCATTATGATGGCATGCTCGACACTGGTAATCTCGGTACTCAGGCGACCTCGCCGGGCCGAATTGGCAAGCCGCAGCAACTTCAGCGTCATCAACGGATCACGCAGGACAACAACAGCGAGTTGCGATGCCGTAAGCCGTTCAGCACTGGGGCGGAGCCTGTCTAGCTCCCGGATGGTTCGACGCAGCACCGGCACGTCCTGATTCCCCAGAAACGCAACCCACTCCAGTAAAGTACCCGGCAGCGGCTGGCTCATCGTTTGTTCCCGCCGCTTTCCATGCGATAAAAATAAAGCCGGGAGCGGTGCAGGTCGTCCAGCTGCACCACCTCGCTCGGTTCCACTCCGGGAACATAAAAAGTATTGCTGATGAATAACGTGCCGGGTCGCATCTCATGCTCGACTTTGCGCCATAGATCAGCCATGGGTATAGGGGAGAGGTAGGCATAGACCACATCGAAGGGGCGCAAATCGGCCTGCCACAGACTCCCCCAGCGTAATTCGTAACCGCCGGAGCCCAGTCTCATGCGCAGCCAGCTCGCGAGAAAAGGAAGTGGTGCAATTTCCATCCCCACATAGCGGCCATCCGGGCGCTGTTGCGCAAGAAATCTCAGCAAGCCCCCAAGGCCAGAGCCCAGATCGGCCACTGCGGCTGACGGCGGAAGCCTTTCGGCCACAGCCTGCCACGCCTTGCGGCTGGAAAGATACAAAGGCACCCGTGTTCCGGCAACGCTCCAGTAAACCAGAAGCAGCACCGTAAAAGCCCCCAGGTACCAGTATGGTGTGACAGCAAGGCTGTGCATCGTCACCAGCGCGGGCATGAACATAAAATTGATCGGCAGCCACCAGCGCGGCAACTGCCACACCCAGCCCAATACAGCCGCCAGGATGCCGGCACACAAGGCATGTTGCAGCGGCAGTAAGGCAACTCCCACCTGCTCCAGCAAGGGTGCGCCCAGCATCAGCCACAGCACCAAGGCACCAGCCTGAACCAGCAATGCCTTCAGGCCTGGGGGCAACCCGCCGGCAGAAGGCATGGCATCGGGCATCCAGGCCGTCATTTCAGTGCTGGGCCGGCTCTGCACCCTTCGCCTCTTTACCCTGATTCTGTAGCGAGCCAGCCACATCCTCCTTGCTGGCAACTTCGAGTTCAGTCTTGTCACCCTTGGTAATGGCTTCTTCCGCTTCCTTGTTCATGACGATAATACTGATGCGGCGGTTGACCGGGCTTTCCGGATTCACCCGATCGAAAGGCACGGCAGAAGACAAGCCAACCACTCGCAGCATTTTTCCATCCTCCATGCCGCCAGCCACCAGTTCGCGTCGCGATGCATTGGCACGATCAGCTGACAACTCCCAGTTGCTGTAGCCCTTGTCTCCCCCTGAATAGGGCGTTGCATCGGTATGACCGGAAAGCGAAATACGATTATCGACCTCATTCAGCACCTTGCCGATTTCGCGCAGGATCACCTGGGTATAGGGTTTGAGATGCGCGCCACCGCTATCGAACATGGGCCGGTTTTTCTCATCCACGATCTGGATGCGCAGACCTTCCTTGGTGATGTCCAGCATCAGCTGTTTCTTGAACTGTTTAAGCAGGGGGTTGCTGTCGATGGTTTTTTCCAGCCGCTCCTTCAGTCCCTCCAGTCTGATCGACTCCTGACGCTTGAGCTCGGCTTTTGCCGCTTCCAGATTGATGGTTTTTTTCTTTGCGGGTTCAGGCGTTCCTTTTTTGACCTGGCCATCTTTCCGGCTCAAATCTGTGCCACCTCCCTTGATCACGCTGGAAGCATCGCCGCTGCCCGAGCCACCCTGCAAAGCCACCTTGAGCGGTGTCTTGAAATACTCTGCAATGCCTTCCATATCCCCTTTGGCCGTCGAGCCCAGCAACCACATCAGGAGGAAAAACGCCATCATCGCCGTCACGAAATCCGCATAGGCGATCTTCCACGCCCCGCCATGGTGGCCGTGGCCGCCTTTCTTGATTTTCTTGATGACTATGGGGCGTTGGGAATCGTCGCTCATATTTTAAGTTCGCGGTCCGGCCAGCGCTAGGCGCAGGCAACTAACTGCTATTTTCCCTTGGACTGTTTGACGTGCTCTTCCAGTTCGAGAAAGCTTGGGCGCTCGGTGGAATACAACACCTTGCGCCCAAACTCAACCGCCACCTGGGGTGCATAGCCATTCAGGCTGGCAAGCAGGGTCACCTTGATGCACTCATATACCTTGCTGGACTCCTGCAGCTTGTTTTCGAGCAAGGTCGAAATCGGCCCCACGAAGCCATAGGCAAACAGAATACCGAGAAAAGTGCCGACCAGTGCGGCTGCAATCAGTTTACCGAGTTCGGAAGGCGGAATTCCCACCGATTCCATGGTATGAACCACACCCATCACCGCAGCCACGATACCGAATGCCGGGAGGCCATCGCCCAGTTTGGCCATGGTGGAAACCGGGATATTTCCTTCCTGGTGGTGTGTCTCGATTTCGTTATCCATCAGGTTCTCGATTTCCATGGCATTGAGGTTACCCCCCACCATCAGACGCAGATAATCGGTGATGAACTCAACCACATGATGATCGTGTGAAATCGTCGGATACTTGCTGAAAATCGGGCTGGCGTGGGGATCTTCCACGTCGGATTCGATCGACATCAGCCCTTCCTTGCGGACCTTGGCCAGAAGCTCGAACAGGAGGGTCAGCAATTCCATATACAGGGCCTTGGTGTACTTGGAGCCCTTGAAAATGGATGGCAAGGCCTTGAAAGTTGCCTTCATCACCTTGGGCCCGCTGCTGACCAGCATCGCGCCCAAAGCACCGCCGCCGATCATGAGCAGTTCGATTGGCTGGACCAGGGAACCGAGGTGACCGCCAGCCATGGCAAAACCACCGAAAACCGCCGCCAGAATAACGACGTAGCCAACAATCACCAGCATATCAACACTCCCTCGTCGCAGGCCTGAGCTTCAAACCGGCGGAATAATTTCAGCAACTTTATCAAGTTATGCCGCCTCACGCTACGCCAACATGGCGCCTGCAGTGGCGATAGCAATCGTGATCAGGCCCAGGCTCAGGTTGATACCCACCAGTTGCCGGATCGCGGCCAGTGCGGCGCCCCCGTTTTTCCAGTCCTGATTTGCCACGCTTTTCCTGAGACGGCCATAGGGCATAAAAAACACATAGACAAAAATCACCATCATCGCCAGCCCGAGTCCATACATGGCATGAACATAAAGATGAACTGCTCCCATCCCGCCCATCAACCCGATCATGGACAGACCTGATGCCAGAACCGTAACAACACAGACCCAGACCCAGGGGAAAAAGCGTTTGAACACCCCGACCCACAATTGCAGACGCAATGGCGGCTCAAGCAGATCAGCCGCCACCGGACGCAGCAGCTGGTGGGCAAAAAACATCCCTCCCACCCAGATTACGATTCCCAAAACATGCAGCATGATCATGAATTTCATATCCATTTCCTCTTTATTTGTTGATTTCAATTTCCAGCGCCCGCCTGACTGGTCCGAAGCTGCGGCGGTGCAGCGGCGTTACGCCATGAAGCTGTATGGCCTGTAAATGCATAGCCGTAGGATAACCCTTATGACGCGCAAAATCATATTGCGGGTAGATCAGATGCAATTCGCGCATTTCGGCATCTCTGGCGGTCTTGGCCAGGATGGAGGCAGCCGAGATTTCAGCCACCAGGCTGTCGCCCCTGACCACCGCACGGGCAGGCATGGAAAGGGTTGGGCAATGCAGGCCATCTACCGCTACCTCATGAGGCGTCAACGCCAGCCCCTCCACCGCCCGTTTCATTGCCAGCAGGCTGGCCTGCAGGATATTGATACGGTCGATCTCTTCAGCCGAAGCGCTGGCGATCGACCAGGCCAGTGCATATTCCCTGATTTCCAGGGCCAGGGACTCGCGTTTTTTTTCGCTCAGTTTCTTGGAATCAGCCAGTCCGGAGATGGGATGGACGGGATCAAGAATCACCGCTGCAGCAAATACCGCCCCCACCAGCGGACCGCGCCCGGCTTCGTCCACACCGCACAGAGTGGTCATGCCTTGCTCCACTGCGGCAAATAGCGCATGATCGCCTCACAGGCACGCTCTGCCGTGTTCTGGCGCAGGCGCTCGTGCATGCACTGGAACTCGGCTTCCAGTCCGTCCTGCACCTGCTTGTCATGCAGCAGATTCAGCAGGGCCTGCGCCAGATTGTCGGGCGTGGCATCTTCCTGCAACAGTTCTGGCACGACAAAACGACCGGCCAGTATATTGGGCAGCCCGACATAGGGCAGGTAGCCCTTGCGCCGCATCAGGAACGCGGAAAGCCGGGACAGCTTGTAGGTGATCACCATGGGGCGCTTGAGCAGGGCCGTTTCCAGGGTGGCCGTGCCGGAAGCCACCAGCGCCACATCAGCCGCCGCCAGGGCGGCATGCGCGTGACCAAACAGGATTTTGAGCGGCAAATGCTCGGCGCCCAGTTTATACAGCGCATCCTGAAAGTAATCGCGCGTCTCGCGGCTGACCAGGGGGACCAGAAACTGGATATCCGGCTCGGCGCTGGCGATTTTCTGCGCTGTCCGGATAAACAGTTCCGCCATGTAATGCAGTTCGCTTTGCCGGCTGCCCGGCAACAGGGCAATGATGTTTCCCTGCGCGGCGAGCTTGAGTTGCGCACGCTTCGCGGCGCGGTCCGGGTGTTGCGGCAGCACATCCGCCATGGGGTGGCCGACATAGCTGACTGAAACACCCGCGTCTTCATAGATCCTGGGCTCGAAGGGAAACAGGGCAAGGATGTGGGTCACCGAACGTGCGATGGTCTTGACCCGTTCGCGGCGCCATGCCCAGACCGACGGGCTGACATAGTGGATGGTGGGGATGCCATGAACTTTCAGCGTCTTTTCAAGGCCGAGATTGAAATCCGGCGCATCCACGCCGATGAACATATCCGGCGGATTGGCCAGGAAATAGCGTTTCAGTTTGCGCCGTATGCCAAGAATTTCGGCAAAGTGCCGCAGCACTTCAAGATAACCGCGCACTGCCAGCTTTTCCATGGGGAACAGGGACTGCGCCCCGACAGCCTGCATTTTTGGCCCGGCAATGCCGATAAACTCGGCATCCGGCAATTTTTCCCGGAGTGCGGTGATCAAATGGCTGCCGAGCAGATCCCCCGAAGCCTCACCCGCGACAATACCGATCCTGAGCCTGCGTCCCGCCACAAACATGCTCCTGATCTAGCGGATGATGCCGCGTGTGGATTTTGCAAGGAACGCCAGCAACAGGGCGACTTCCGGGAACGACTGGCTCTGCTCTTCCAATGCCTGTCTGGCGTCTTTCAGGCTCAGGCCCGATTTGTACAGCGTCTTGTAGGCGCGCCGCAGGGCCATGATGGCTTCAGCCGAGAAACCACGCCGCTTCAGCCCTTCGGAGTTGATGCCGTGCGGCGCGGTGGGATTGCCGCCAACGGTGACATAGGGCGGCACATCCATGGTGATGACCGAACTGATGCCGGTGATGCAGTGGGCACCGACATGGCAGAACTGATGCACCCCGGTGAATCCGCCGAGAATGGCAAAATCGTCAACCGTCACATGCCCCGCCAGCGTAGCATTGTTGGCGAAGATGGTGCTGTTGCCGATCTGGCAATCGTGGGCGACATGCACGTAGGCCATCACCCAGTTATCGTTCCCGAGGCGCGTCACACCGACGTCTTGCGCCGTCCCCAGGTTGAAGGTGCAGAATTCGCGAATCGTGTTGCGGTCGCCGATCTCCAGACGAGTCGCTTCGCCGGCGTATTTCTTGTCCTGCGGCACCTCGCCCAGGCTGGAGAACTGAAAAATCCTGTTGTCGCAGCCGATCCGGGTGTGGCCTGAAATCACCACATGCGGCCCGACCTGGGTACGCTCACCGATTTCCACATTCTCGCCGATCAGCGAATAGGCACCGACAGCAACACCCTCGCCGAGGCGGGCGTTGGGGTGAATAATCGCGGTAGGGTGAATCATGAATCCACCTCAGGCGATATCGCGCTTGGCGCACATCAACTCGGCCTCGGCCACAAGCTCTCCGTCCACCCTGGCCTCGGCCTTGAATTTCCAGATGCCGCGCATATTGCGCAGGATCTCGACATGCAGGTGCAACTGGTCGCCGGCTGTGACCGGTTTCTTGAAACGCGCGTTATCGATGCCGACAAAATAGAACACGGAATTTTCGTCGGGCAGGGAGCCCATGGTCTTGAAAGACAGAATGCCTGCTGCCTGAGCCAGCGCTTCCATGATCAGCACGCCCGGCATTACCGGATGATGCGGAAAATGTCCCTGAAAAAACGGCTCGTTGATGGTGACGTTCTTCACCGCCACGATGGTTTTTCCCGGCTCGCATTCCAGCACCCGGTCTACCAGCAGAAAAGGGTAGCGGTGCGGCAAATGTGCCATGACTTCATGAATATCCATGCTGCTCATGATTTCTTCCTTTCCAGTTCTGTAATCTTTTGTTCAAGCTGGCGAATCCTGTCCGCCATGCTGTCGAGGTGGCGCAAATGCGCCGCATTCCTGAGCCACTGTTCGTGCGGCGAGAATGGCATCGCCGAGGTGTAAGCACCGGGCTTGCTTATGGATTTGGTGATCAGTGTGCCGGACGAAACCGAAACATTGTCTGCAATCTCCAGGTGGCCAAGAATCATGCCCGCGCCGCCCACGGTGCAATTGCGCCCGATCCGTGCACTGCCGGCGATCCCGACGCAGCCGGCCATGGCGCTGTGCGCGCCGATGCGAACATTGTGCGCGACCTGGATCAGGTTATCCAGCTTCACCCCTTCCTCGATCACCGTATCCTCCAGCGCGCCGCGATCGATGGTGGTATTGGCGCCGATTTCAACATCATCACCGATCACCACCCGGCCGATCTGCGGAATTTTCAGCCAACGCCCTTCCTCATGAGCCAAGCCAAAACCGTCCGCACCGATCACGGCACCGGAATGAACGATCACGCGCTTTCCCAGCAGGCATCGGAAATACACCACCACACGGGGGTACAGACGGGTGTCATCGCCGATCTCGACCTTATCCCCGATATCACAACCGGCACCGACGAACACCCGCTCGCCGATATGCGCGCCGCGCCCGATATGCACGAAAGGTCCGATGGAAGCGCTGTCCGCGATCACTGCATCCTCCTCCACCACTGCCGAGGGATGAATCCCCGGGATAGCCGCTTCGACCGGATTGAGCAAGGCCGTCACCCGGGCGAAATAAGCCGAGGGATTGCTGCTGATGATGCGCGGTTTCTGTGTTGCCTCGCGGTTTTTCTGATGGAGAATGACCGCCCCTGCCAAGGTAGTATCGAGATGCTTTTTCAAACGTGTCGTGGCAAAGAAACTGATGTTTCTGGCTTGCGCTGTCTCCAGCGCTGCTACCTGCTCGATCCGGGTATGGGCGTCCCCCAGCAACTCGCCGCCCAGACGGGCCACGATTTCACCCAGCGTAAATGTATGCTCCATGCCGACGCTCACGGACTGTTCCTGATGAAAAACCAGCCGGCAACCCGGCCATGAACTTACTTCTCGGACAGCGCCTTGAGCACTTTTTCGGTCACGTCGATACGATGACTGGCGTACACGGCTTCCTGCAGGATGAGGTCGAATTTCTCGCTCTCTGCAATGGCGATGATCGCTTTGTTGGCCCGTTCCTGGACAGCCGAAAGCTCTTCGTTGCGGCGCAGGTTGAGATCTTCGCGGAATTCGCGCTGCGAGCGCTGGAAGTCGCGGTTCAGGTTGGCTAGATCACGTTCCTTGTTGCGGCGATCGGTATCGCTGATAGTTACACCTTCGCGTTCCAGATACGCTTGCAGATCCTTGGCCTGTTTTGCCATTTTCTGCAGTTCCTGATCACGCGTTGCAAACTCTTTCTCCAGCTTTTTCTGCGCCTTCTGCGCCGGCGCGGCTTCACGGAATACGCGCTCGGTATTCACGAATCCGATCTTGAATTCGGCAGCAGCGGCACTTCCGATCTGCATCAGGGACAGCGCAAGCATCGTCATGACAATCTTATTCAATTCAACTCTCCTAATTCTTAAAATACGGTACCCATCTGGAACTGGAATACTTCAGTTTTGTCTCCGCTCTTCTTGTTAAGCGGGTGAGCCAGACTGAATTTCAGCGGACCTATCGGGGAGAACCAGCTCAGCGACAAGCCGCTTGCATAGCGCATGGCGCCTGCATCGAACTTCTCATCTTTGCCAAAGACCATACCGCCATCCACGAACACGCCCAGACGAACGGACTTGTCTGCCAAAAGACCAGGGAACGGGAACATCAATTCAGCCGTTCCCACCATACGCCGGGTGCCACCCACCGCGTTGTCGAACTCATCGCGTGGCCCCAGGGAACTGGTACGGTAACCACGTACGGAACCGATACCGCCCGCATAGAAGTTCTTGAAGAACGGCAAGGGCTTGTCGCCGTAACCATCGGCATACCCCACTTCGCCATTCAGCAGCAGCGTATATTTGCTGGCGAAGGTTTTCAGATACTGGTGCTGGTAGGAAATCTTGTAGTATTCGAGATCCAGCCCCGGCAATCCGACTTCGCCGTAAAGGCGCTGCAGACTGCCGCTTGTGGGATAAAGCAGACTGTCACGCGAATCGCGCGCCCAGCCCAGATCTGCCCTTGCCGTTTTGACACTGTTGCCAAACAGGTTCACAAAATCAATATAGCGTTGGGCGCTATTTTCATTCACCTCGGTATCTATCTTTTCCAGGGCAAGACCCATGCTGAGCGTATCTTTTTCGTTCAAGGGAATGCCGAAACGAATGCCGCCGCCCAGCGTCGTGGTTTTATAATTGGTGACAGACAGACTGGACGGGTTGACATTACGTTTATAAATATCGAAACCGCGACTCACGCCATCATCGGTAAAATAAGGGTTGGTATAGGACAGGGAATAAATCTTGTTGATACTGCCGCTATTGATCTGCGCAGCAACATAATTACCGCTGCCGAATACATTCTGCTGCGATACCGAACCACTCAGCACCAAACCTTCCGAACTGGAAAAACCGGCACCGGCCATGATGCTTCCAGTCGGCTTTTCGGTCACGCTGTAGTTCAGATCGACCTGGTCCGTGGTTCCCGGAACAGCGGGCGTTTCCACGTTGACATCGGAAAAATATCCCAGGCGTTGCAGGCGCTCGCGCGAGCGGCTGATCTTGTCGGCAGCATACCAGCCGCCCTCGATCTGGCGCATTTCACGCCGCAGCACTTCGTCCCGCGTCTTGGTGTTTCCTGCGATATTGATGCGGTGCACATAGACGCGGCGGCCTGGGTCGAGGAAAAAAGTGAAAGCCGCCGTATTCTTTTCCTTGTTGATTTCCGGCACCGCATTGACGTTGGCAAAGGCGTAGCCGTCATTGCCCAGACGATCGCTGATCGCCTTGCTGGACTCGGTCAGCTTCTCTCGCGAAAACACCTCACCGGTCTTCACCTTGATCAGTTTGTTGAGCTCTTCTTCAGGCAGCAGCAACTCGCCGGCCAGCTTGACGTCTGAAATAGTGTATTTGTTGCCTTCATGCACATTGATGGTGATGTAGATATCATTCTTGTCAGGCGAAATCGAGACCTGGGTGGATTCCACATTGAACTCGAGATAACCGCGATTCAGGTAGAAGGAGCGCAGGGATTCCAGATCGGCAGAAAGCTTCTGCTTCGAATACTGGTCGTTCTTGCTGTACCAGGTCATCCAGCCCGAAGTGGACAGCACGAACTGCTCCAGCAATTCCTTTTCTTTGAAAACCTCATTGCCGACAATGTTGATCTGCTTGATCTTGGCGATCTCGCCTTCAGAAATATCGAAATTGATCCCAACGCGGTTGCGCTCCAGCGGGGTCACCGTGGTGGTGATTGTCACACCATATTTGCCACGGCTGAAATATTGCCGCTTCAGCTCCTGTTCGGCGCGATCGAGCAAGGCCTTGTCGAAAATCTTGGACTCGGCCAGACCCGCCATTTTCAGGCCATCCTTGAGTTGCTCCTTGGTGAACTCCTTGCTGCCGGTAATATCTACCTGGGCAATCGCCGGGCGCTCCTGCACCATCACCACCAGTACACCGTCCTCCGATTCCAGGCGCACATCCTTGAAGAAACCGGTAGCGTAAAGCGCCCTGACGGCGGCAGCGGCCTTGTCGTCATCCAGCGTGTCGCCCACCTTGACCGGCAAATAGCTGAATACCGTGCCGGCTTCGGTGCGCTGGATACCCTCAACCCGGATGTCTTTGACGACAACAGGCTCCATCGCTGCAGCAGACACAGCGTACAAGGACGCAATCAGGAACGGGATGATTTTTTTCATTATTGGCCGGAAAGCAAACGGTTAATATCGTTGTAAAAAGCGAAAGCCATGAGCACCATCAACAGCGCCATCCCGACCTGCTGGCCGATTTCCATGACGCGCTCCGAAACCGGGCTTCCCTTCAGGATTTCGGCCATATAATACAACAAATGCCCACCATCCAATAAGGGAATGGGCAACAAATTGAGCACGCCCAGACTGATACTGATCAATGCAAGGAAGCTCAGATAGGGCAGCCAGCCCATCTGTGCCGACTGGCCGGCATAATCGGCGATCGTTATGGGGCCGCTGATATTCTTGAGCGACACTTGCCCCACCACCATACGCCCCAGCATGTTCAGGCTGAATACCGAGGTATCCCAGGTTTTATGCAGCGCGGCGCCCAGCGCCCGCACTGGCGGGTAGCGCACTTCGGTCATAAGCTTCTTGCCCAGCGCCATATCGAACTGGGGTGCTGCACCGATTTTCCCCACGGTCTCATTCTTTTCCGTTGCGGCTACGGGTGTTACCTCCAGTATCAAACGCTGCCGGTCGCGCTGTACTTCAAACATCAGCAAGTGCTCTGGATTATCCCTCACCCATTCGACCAGATCTTCCCAGCGCGACACAGGTTTGCCATTGATGGCTGTAATCTCATCGCCCAGCTTCATCCCGGCCCGCTCACCCGCCCCGCCTGCCACCAGTTTGCCGATGACTGGCTTCAGCAAGGGTCTAAATTGCGTCAATCCCAGTTTTTCGAGAAAGTCCCCGTCAAGATCATCTGCCGTCAGGCTGGCTGTTTCCAGAATCCGCAACTGGATCTCGCCGCGATCATTGTGCGTTTCGATTTTCACGCCATGCCGGTTCATGACACGCTTGAGCAGCAACCAGCGCGTGTCCTGCCAGGTCGCAACGGTCTCGCCATCGATAGAGGCGATGATTTCCCCTGGCAGGAATCCGGCCACCGCTGCGGGTGTACCTGAAGCCGGCTGCCCGAGCATGGGTTTCACGCCAGGCACTCCGCTGACGAAGAGAACCCAGTACAAAACGACGGCCAGAAGAAAATTGGCTGCCGGACCGGCCACGACGATGAAAATACGGCGCCACACCGGCTGGCGATTGAAAGCGCGTGGCAGTTCGTGAGCTGCGACCTCCCCTTCGCGCTCGTCCAGCATCTTGACGTAGCCACCCAGGGGAAAAGCTGCCAACGCCCATTCCGTGCCGTCGCGCCCCGATTTCCAGACTGTCAGGGGCTTGCCGAAGCCGAACGAGAAGCGTAGCACCTTGACGCCACACCAGCGCGCCACCCAGTAATGCCCCAGCTCGTGCACCACTATGAGGATCCCCAGCGCAAGGGCAAAAGCGGCAAGGGTAAACAGCAGGCTCATGTATTGGTTGAAGGGTGAAGCGTGAAGGGCGAAGCGTTCGAAAGAGAACGGTTCAGGATGTGTTCACTGGCAATTTCTCGTGCCTGTCTGTCCGCTTCCTGAACGTCTTCCAGGCAATTTACCGGCACTGTACTGATCTGTTCCAGCGCATGTTCGATCACCGAAGGAATCCCAAGGAAAGACAATTTTTCATCAAGAAAGGCCGCCACGGCCACTTCATTGGCCGCATTCAGAATCGCCGGGGCGGTTCCGCCATGACGCAAGGCCTGATAGGCCAGATCGAGACAACGGAAGCGCGTCAGGTCCGGCGCTTCGAAATCCAGACGGGCAATCCTGAACAGGTCCAGTGGCGCCACACCGGAATCGATACGCTCGGGAAAGCCCAGCGCATAGGCGATCGGCGTGCGCATGTCCGGGTTGCCCAACTGGGCCAGCACGGAGCCATCGGCATATTCCACCATGGAATGAATCACGCTCTGGGGATGAACTACCACCTGAATCCGGTCAGCGGGCGCGTCGAACAGCCAGTGCGCCTCGATGACCTCCAGCCCCTTGTTCATCATACTGGCGGAATCCACCGAAATCTTGCGCCCCATCGACCAGTTGGGGTGAGCACAAGCCTGGGCTGGCGTCACATGCTCCAGTTCGGACAAAGCCTTGCTGCGGAACGGCCCGCCGGAAGCGGTGAGCAGAATGCGCGTCACCCCGACGACATCCAGCCCGCGACCGAAATCGCGCGGCAGGGACTGGAAAATGGCATTGTGTTCGCTGTCGATCGGCAGCAGTTCCGAGCCACTTTCCCTCACCGCGTCCATGAACACGCGGCCGGACATTACCAGTGTCTCCTTGTTGGCAAGCAGGATTTTCTTGCCAGCCCGGGCCGCAGCCAGGGATGGACGCAAACCGGCTGCGCCGACGATCGCCGCCATCACGCTGTCCACCTGAGGCAGGGATGAAACCCGTTCCAGCGCCTCGACCCCGTGCAGCACTTCGGTTATCAGGCCGGCCGCGGTAATTTTCGACTGCAGGCGCTGCGCTGCATCCGCATCCAGCAGCACAGCGAATTCCGGCTCGAACTGCTGGCATTGCTGGAACAGCTTGTCGGCCTGGGAATGAGCCGTCAGCGCGACCACCCGGAACCGCCCGAGGTGGCGCGCAATGACATCCAGCGTGCTGACGCCAATCGATCCGGTCGACCCAAGTACGGTGATTCTTTGTTTATCGCTCATGATCAGATTAGGGAAAAACCAGAAACAAAATAGGCGGCAGCCGCCAGAGGCAAGGCTGCCGTGAGTGCATCGATGCGGTCCAGCACGCCGCCGTGGCCGGGCAGGATATGGCCGCTATCCTTGACGCCTGCCTGACGCTTGAGCCAGGACTCGAACAGGTCGCCCACCACGCTCAGGGAAGCCATGGCCAGCAGCAGGATAAAACCCGGAAAAGGCACGTTCAGGGCGCTTTCCAGCGCCATCCAGAGCGAACCATACAGCGCCACGCCGAGCAAGCCGCCAGCCACGCCTTCCCAGGTTTTCCCCGGACTGATAGTGGGGGCCAGCTTGTGTCGGCCGAACGCACGCCCGGCAAAATAGGCGCCGATATCCGCCACCGCCACCACTGCCATCAGGCCGAACAGCAGGGCGGGACGCATCGCGTGAAAGTCCATCAGGGCAAACCAGGTGGGAAACAGGACCAGCCAGCCCGTCAGCGCCAGCACAAGCGGATTGCGCACCTTCCAGCCAAGCAGCAGCCAGGGCAGGACCAGCAGCAGCCAGAAAGCGACTGCGACCGGATATGCAGGCTCGACCGGTATTTTGAGAAACAGGAAAGCCAGCCCCAGCGCAATGCTTGATATCAGATAAGCCCAGCGCGCAGCATTATTGTAGGCAGCAAGGCCACCCCATTCCCAGGCACCGATCGCAATCAATCCCAGAGTCAGCCAGCCCCAGTACAGTCCGGGGAGATAAAACAGCCCGAACAGCACCCCGAACAGCAGGGCAAAAGCCGTGATCACGCGGGTTCTAAGCATGGGTCTTCAATTGCTCGCTGGTGCGCCCGAAGCGGCGTTCGCGCTGCTGGTAGGAGTGAATCGCCCGGTCCAGTTCGACCGAATTGAAATCGGGCCACAGCACATCCGTGAAATACAGCTCGGCGTAGGCCAGTTGCCACAACAGAAAATTGCTGATGCGCTGTTCCCCGCCCGTGCGGATAAAGAGATCGGGTTCGGGCGCGTAGGGCATGGCCAGGTAAGGCTGCAAATCGTCCTCACCGAAACTGCCCGCCAGGTCGGGACGATCTTTCAGCATGGCTTTCACCGCCTGCATGATGTCCCAGCGACCGCCGTAGTTGGCGGCGATGGTGAGCGTCAGCTTGGAATTGTTCGCGGTGAGGGCTTCCGAGTTCCGCACCAGTTCGACCAGCCGGGGCTCGAAGCGGGAAAGATCCCCGATGACCAGAAGGCGAACGCCGTTCTGGTGCAGCTTGCTGACCTCCTTCTCCAGCGCCAGGATGAAAAGCTGCATCAGAAAGGAAACTTCCTCTTCCGGGCGACGCCAGTTCTCGCTGCTGAAGGCAAACAGGGTGAGGTATCCGACGCCACGCTCGATGCAGGACTTGACCATTTCGCGCACCGTCTCCACGCCGCGCTTATGGCCCATCACGCGCGGAAAATGGCGTTTCTTCGCCCAGCGGCCATTGCCATCCATGATAATGGCGATATGGCGGGGAATGTGCGACACCGCCGGAATTTCACGGGTCGAGCTTTTTGGATGGGCCACCAGTCGCTGGCTCAGATGGCCATCAATTCGGTTTCTTTGACCTGCAACATCTTGTCCACTTCCGCCACGTAGCGGTCAGTGAGCTTCTGAATCTCATCCTGGGCGCGGCGATCATCATCCTCGCTGATCTCCTTGTCCTTGAGCAAATCCTTGAAGTGGGCATTGGCGTCGCGCCGGATATTGCGGATCGCCACCTTGGCGCCCTCGCCTTCGTGCTTGACCACCTTGATCAGCTCCTTGCGGCGCTCTTCGGTCAGGGCAGGCATCGGCACGCGAATCAGGTCGCCCTGGGAAGCAGGATTGAGGCCGAGGTCGGAATCCCGAATGGCGCGTTCGACAGCACCCACCATTTTCTTTTCCCACGGCGCCACGCCGATCGTGCGCGAGTCGATCAGGGTCACGTTGGCAACCTGGTTGACTGCCGTCGGATTGCCGTAATAGTCGACCATCACATGGTCAAGAATCCCGGTGTGGGCACGCCCGGTGCGCACCTTGGCCAGATCGGCCTTGAGCGCCTCCAGGGACTTCTGCATTTTCTGTTCGGCAGTTTTTTTAAGGTCTGAAATCATGTTCTGGCTTCCTTGTTAATCTAACCCCTCCCATCCTCCCCTTGTCAGGGGAGGGGCAAATCGGGGAGACGGTCCGGCCTTTCCCTGACAAGGGGATAGAGGGGGTTAACAATAAACCCGCGTGCCTTCGTCCTCGCCCATCACCACGCGCTTGAGCGCACCCGGTTTGAAAATGCTGAATACGCCCAGCGGCATGCTCTGGTCGCGGCACAGGGCCAGTGCGGTGGCATCCATCACCTTGAGATTGCGGCTGATCGCCTCGTCGAAACTCAATTGCTGATAGCGCATGGCTTCAGGGTTGGTTTTCGGATCGTCGGTATAGACGCCGTCCACCTTGGTAGCCTTGAGCACGACTTCCGCCCCGACTTCCATGGCGCGCAGCGCAGCGGCGGTGTCGGTAGTAAAAAACGGGTTGCCGGTGCCGGCGCCGAAAATCACCACCTTGCCTTCTTCCAGATAGCGGATGGCCTTGCCGCGAATATAAGGCTCGGCCACCGCTTCGATGGCCAGCGCGGTTTGCACCCGGCTCGCCACGCCGATACGGCGCATGGCGTCCTGCAGTGCAAGGGCATTCATGACCGTAGCCAGCATGCCCATGTAATCTGCGGTGGCGCGGTCCATTCCTGCAGCAGCAGGGGCCACGCCACGAAATATATTGCCGCCGCCGATGACCACCCCCACCTGCACGCCCATCTGCACCACCTCGGCCACTTCACCGACGATGCGTTCGATGGTGGGGCGGTTGATACCGTAGCTGTCCTCGCCCATCAGGGCCTCGCCAGACAGCTTGAGCAGAATGCGTTTGTAAGCGGGAGCGGTCATGGCTTATACCTTCGCCGCAGCAGCGACTTCGGCGGCGTAGTCCACCACTTTCTTCTCGATGCCTTCGCCCACGATGTACATGGTGAAAGCGCTGACGCTGGCTTTTTTGCCAGCCAGCAGTTTTTCCACGGTCTGGTCCGGATCCTTGACGAAAGGCTGGCCCATCAGGGTCACTTCGGCCAGGTACTTGGCGATACGGCCATCCACCATCTTGGCGATAATGTCGGCTGGCTTGCCGGATTCGGCGGCCTGAGCCGAGAAAATCTTGCGCTCGTTTTCCAGCAGGTCAGCTGGCACTTGATCCTTGGAAACACATACCGGCTTGCTTGCTGCGATATGCATGGCAATATCCTTGCCCAGTTGCTCGTCGCCACCAGTACTGTCGACCATCACGCCGATGCGTGTGCCGTGCAGATAGGTGGTCAGCTTGCCGGAAGTTTCAGCGCGCGTCAGACGGCGCAGGGAGATATTCTCACCCAGCTTCATGATCAGTGCCTGACGGGTTTCTTCCACGGTCTGACCGGAAGGCAGCTTGGCAGAGGCCAGCACACCGAGGTCTTCAATCCCTTGTTCGGCAACCATTTGCGCCAGCGCCTTGGCAAAGGCGGCAAAATCTTCATTTTTGGAAACAAAGTCGGTTTCGCAGTTCACTTCCACGAGCGCGCCCTTGTGGCCGTCTGCGCTGATGAAACTACCCACGACACCTTCTGCAGCCACGCGACTGGCAGCCTTGTTGGCCTTGGCGCCGCTCTTGATGCGCAGCAGTTCTTCGGCTGCCTTCATATCGCCAGCCGTCTCAGTCAGCGCCTTCTTGCATTCCATCATGCCCAAGCCGGTCAGCTCGCGCAATTCCTTAACCATACCTGCGGTAATGTCCGCCATATTCAAACTCCTGATTTCTAGTATTCAAAGCTAAAAAAAGGGGCTTCCGCCCCTTTTCTGCGGAGAATCAACCCGCTGTCTGTTCCGTATCACTCACCTCGACGAATTCGTCGCCCTTGATGATATCCGTAACGACCTGGCTGCGGCCTTCCAGGATTGCGTCGGCCATGCCCTGAGCGTACAGGCGAATCGCCTTGCTCGAATCATCGTTGCCGGGAATCACGAAATCCACCCCGGCAGGCGAATTGTTGGTGTCCACGATGCCGATCACCGGGATGCCCAGTTTTTTGGCTTCGGTAATGGCGCCGCTTTCATAACCCACGTCGATCACGAACATGGCATCCGGCAAGCCGCCCATATCCTTAATGCCGCCCAGGCTGCGTTCCAGCTTGATCATTTCGCGCTTGAAACCCAGCGCTTCCTTTTTGGACAGGCGCTCCATGCTGCCATCTTCCATCATGGCTTCCATGTCTTTCAGGCGCTTGATGGATTGCTTGACCGTCTTGAAGTTGGTCAGCATACCACCCAGCCAGCGGTAGTCCACATAGGGTGCGCCGGCGCGTGCAGCTTCTTCCTTGATGATTTCGCGAGCCTGGCGCTTGGTGCCGACGAACAGGATGTTACCCTTGTTGGTCGCCATCTTGCGTACGAACTTGACCGCCTCTTCGTACATCGGAAGGGATTTTTCCAGGTTCACGATATGAATTTTGTTGCGGTCGCCGAAGATGAACGGAGCCATCTTGGGATTCCAGTAGCGGGTCTGGTGACCGAAGTGGACGCCTGCCTCAAGCATCTGGCGCATAGTAACTGACATGGTAAAACTCCTTTTAAGGGTTAAGCCTCCATCCGTCCGCCTGCGACCCGCCGGAAAACCGTTCGGGCACCCTTAACGGGACAGATGTGCGTATTGACCGCCTTGCGGCGGCGTTAAAATCCGGCCGCATTCAAAGCCAGCCAAATTGGGCCGCGATAATAGCACATTCCGCCCCTTTCATTCAATCACCATGGCTTATTTTCGCCATGGCTCATTTTCTGACTCTCGCCGCCTGTTCAAGCAACGCACCGGCATCGCTATTGCCCGCACCCTGGGCCATATCCAGTGCGGTCTGCCCTTGCCTGTTGCGCAAGCCGGGATTCGCCCCCATGCGCAACAGCAGGCGGACGCATTCGATGCAGCCCTTTTGCGAGGCCAGCATCAACGCGCTGAGCCCGCCATCGGTCTGGCCATCCACGGGCATGCCATAGGCCAGAAGCAGCCGGACCGTGTCGGCATGACCGGCAAAGGCCGCATAAATCAGAGGATTCCATCCCCTGCTGTTGGCATTCAGGTTGGCGCCCTGCAGCATCAGCAATTCGATCACCGCGTTATGTCCGCTGTATGCGGCAAGCATGACTGCCGTCTCTCCATAGCGGTTTCGCTGGTATACCCTGGCGCCATGCGCCAGCAGTTGACGCGCGACCCCGGGAGCCCCCTCCCGTGCGGCCATCATCAGGGCCGTGTAACCCTGTTCATCCTGAACATTGGGGTCCACGCCCAGGCGCAGCAATTGCGCCACGGTATCGGCATCGCCATTCCTGATCGCGACAAACATATCGCCGATATTCGCCGCAGTATCGGCAAAGACCGGCGCGGCAAAGGCAAGCCAGGGCAAAACCAGCCACAGGGCAAAACCTCGCATAAACAACCGGTTCAGCATTGCAAGCGCAATCCATCGTAAGCAGGCTGCACACCGGCAGGAAGCCTTGCGCTCAATTCGGCATATTCCAGCTCGTGGGTCATGTGGATCAGCCGGGTTTCCCGCGCACCGATCCTGCCCGCCCACACGACGGCTTCTTCCATGCTGAAATGGGTGGGATGGGGGCGGTAGCGCAGGCAATCCAGCAGCAACACATCCAGTCCCTGCAGCATTTCCATGCTGGCAGCGGAGATATCCGACACATCGGTCAGATAGGCCATGTTGCCGATACGGTAAGCCAGGATCTCGTACTTTCCATGCATTACCGGCACCGGAATGACTTCCACCCCGCCGGCGACAAAAGGGCTGTCGACGACATGCGCCCTGAGCACCGGCTTGTCCCAGTGGTGCTGCTCGTGATGCGGAAAAGCATAGCCGAAACGCTGCACGATGCCCTGCATGGTGACCTCGTTGCCATACACCGGGATCGGCTGGCGCTGCAGGTGACAAAAGCTGCGCAGATCATCGAGACCGTTGAGGTGGTCGGCATGGTAATGGGTATAGAGCACGGCATCCACACGGACCAGTTTCTCGCGCAGGGCTTGCAGACGCAGGTCCGGCCCGGTATCCACCAGCAGCACGGCGCCATCGTCCATTTTCACCGCGATCGAGCAGCGCGTGCGCCGGTTGCGCGGGTCGGAAGAAAGACAGGTGCCGCAGGTGCATCCGATCACCGGCGTGCCAGCGCTGGAGCCGCTGCCGAGAAAGACTACCTCCATGCCTCTGCGGCCCGGAACAGCTCGAAAAAATTGCGCGTCGTGGCCGCGCCCACTTCCTCAAGACTGACACCGCGCAACCGGGCGATTTCCTCGGCCACGTGGCGCACGTAGGCCGGTTCGTTGGTCTTGCCGCGATAGGGCACAGGCGCCAGATAAGGCGAGTCGGTTTCAATCAGCATGCGCTCCAGCGGCACGTGCTTCGCCACTTCTTTCAGCTCCAGCGCCTTCTTGAAGGTCACGATGCCGGAAAAGGAAATATAAAAATTCAGCGCCATCGCCCGTTCCGCCACATCCCGGCTTTCGGTGAAGCAGTGCATCACCCCGCCCACTCGCTCCGCGCCCTCCTCGCGCATGATGCGCAGGGTGTCTTCCGCCGCTGCGCGGGTGTGGATGATCAGCGGCTTGCCGCTTTGCACTGCGGCACGGATATGGGTGCGGAAACGCTCGCGCTGCCATTCCAGATCACCCGTCAGACGGAAATAATCGAGCCCGGTCTCGCCCACGGCAACAACCTTGGAATGGCTCGCCAGGGCGACGAGCTGCTCGACATCCGGTTCCCCGCAATCTTCATGATCGGGATGCACACCGACAGAAGCAAGGATATTGGGATATCGCTCCGCCAGTTCGCGTATCTGCGGGAAAGCGGACAGCTCGACGCTGACGCACAGGGCATGCGTGACCTGATTGCACGCCATGGCATCCAGCACATCCGGCAAGCGCTCGGCCAGACCGGGAAAATTGATATGACAGTGGGAATCTACGAACATAAGCCCAGATGACGGCCGTGCCGGAATACCGGCATGGCAAAAAAATTACATGGTATGGGTGGGGCGGGTGGATTTGAGGTTGCCGCCCAGCAAGCCCTCGATCTTGTTACGCGCGGCGACGCCGCTTTCGTTGTCGGAAAACTGTACGCCGATGCCCTGTGATTTGTTGCCCTGTGCCTCGGCCGGGGTGATCCAGGCCACCTTCCCGGCCACCGGAAGCTTGTTGGGATCATCCATCAGGGTCAGCAACATGAAGACTTCATCGCCCAGGCGATATGCCTTGGTGGTCGGAATAAAAATCCCGCCCCCTTTGAGAAAAGGCATGTAAGCCGCATACAGCGCCGGTTTTTCCTTGATGCTCAGTGACAGCACACCGGGACGGGAGACGGCTGCTTTGCTACCGGGTTCTGACATAGTCGGACTCAGTCGGGTTCATTAACTGCCTATAGGATAACAATAATTGCTCGAGAAACAACTGCGTGTTCAATGGATGATGCACAATTTTTTGCGCTTCCAGCAGTTCTTTCTGAAAGGTCAGGGCCGCCTGCAAGGGAAAACGGGGGGCCAGGGTTCGGATTTCGGCGGCAAAATCCGGCTGATAGCGGATAATTCCGCTCAGTCGGCAGCCAATCAGATCATAAAGCCATTGCTGCAGCCACTTCACCATGTTGGACAAATCCAGTTTCTCGCTTTTTTCCGCCAGCACGATGGGATCAAGTGTCTGGGGGCGGGCCAACTGGGAAAGAAAGCCCTGGCGCAGTTCCTGCAGCTCGTCCAGCGTCAGATCCCGTGCCGCCAGGGGCGCATAGCCGGCCTGCGCCAGAAAGGGTGCCGGTTCAGCTACGCCTTGCTGGCGCAGCCATTCCATGGACTGCTCCAGTGGCGGCACCGGGAAAGCCAGCTTGAGACAGCGGCTGCGCACCGTGGGCAGCAGGGATTGCGCCTGATGCGACACGAGCATGATCAAGGTGTGCGGCGGCGGCTCTTCCAAAGTTTTCAGCAGGGCATTGGCTGCATTGGTGTTCATCGCTTCAGCGGGATGGATCAGGATCACGCGCATGCCGTTGCGATGCGTGCTGAGACTGACCAGACCGGCCAGTTCACGAATCTGCTCGATCTTGATTTCCTGGCTGGGCTTCTTGCCCTTGGCTGGCTTTTCATCTTCGGCTTCTGTCAGCGCCTCGGGTTCGACGCTGCGGAAATCGGGGTGATTTCCCTGCTCGAACCAGCCACAGGCCAGACATTTGCCGCATCCTTCACCGGAAGGCAAGGGCGTTTCACATAGCATGCCCCGGGCAAGGGCGCGCGCAAATTCGAGCTTGCCCACGCCCTTGCGCCCCTGAAGCAGCAGGGCGTGAGAAAGATTCTGGCGCATCGCGTGGATCTGGCGCCAGAGGTCCAGTTGCCAGGGATAAATCGCCATGGGTTTACAGTCCGTCAATCAGGGTTTCCAGTTCCGTGCGAATTTGCGCTACGGTCCGGGTCGAATCGATGACGCGAATGCGCTCCGGGAACTGTGCCGCGCGAGCGAGGTAAGCCTGGCGCACACGCTGGAAGAAATCCTGTTTTTCCTGCTCGAAACGATCCAGCGTGACACTGGCGGCAAGCCGCTGCCGCGCCACTTCCAGCGGCACATCGAAGAGCAGGGTCAGGTCCGGCTGCAGACCCTGCTGCACCCAGTCCTCCAGAATGCGCAGACGCGTCCCGTCGATACCGCGCCCGCCACCCTGGTAGGCAAAACTGGCATCGGTGAAGCGGTCGGAAATAACCCATTTCCCGGCTTCAAGCGCAGGCAGGATGACCTGCGCCAGATGCTCGCGCCGCGAGGCGAACATCAGCAGCGCCTCGGTCTCGAGGTGCATGGCGTGATTGAGCAGCAGACCGCGCAATGTCTCACCCAGCGGGGTGCCGCCCGGTTCCCGCGTGACCACGACTTCCCGCCCGCGCTGCATCAGGGTCTCGGCCAGCCACTCGAGATGAGTGCTTTTGCCCGCCCCGTCGATGCCTTCCAGCGTAATGAATTTGCCTTTAATTTTTTGCTCCCGATTTGCGATTCAACTGATAGCGCGCCACCGCCAGATTGTGCTCTTCCAGGCTGCTGGAAAACTTGTGCGTGCCATTGCCCTTGCCGACAAAATACAGCGCCTTGGTCGTTGCGGGGTGCACCGCCGCCTGGATCGACCCCCAGCCCGGCATGGCGATCGGCCCCGGCGGCAGGCCGGAGCGGGTGTAGGTATTATACGACGTGTCCGCCAGCAGGTCGGCGCGGCGCAGATTGCCGTCGAAACTGTCGCCCAGGCCATAAATTACAGTGGGATCGGTCTGCAGGCGCATATTGATGCGCAAGCGGTTGATGAACACCCCGGCGATCATTGGCCGTTCACTCGCCTGCCCCGTTTCCTTCTCGATGATGGAAGCCATGATCAGGGCTTCATAAGGCGTATTGTAGGGCAGGAGGGGGTCCCGTTCCTCCCAGGCACCGGCAAGGCGTTTTTGCATCGCCTGATAGGCCCGTCGGAGAATGCCCAGGTCGCTCATGCCGCTGCTGAAATAGTAGGTATCAGGAAAGAACAACCCTTCCGCCACGGTTTCACTGGCGCCGATCTTTTCCAGGATATCTGCCTCGCTCATTTGCGCCGAGTCGTGGCGAATCGCCTCGTGCTCATTGAGCGCCTGACGCATGCGCCTGAAATTCCAGCCTTCGATCAGGGCGATCTCGCTCTGGCTGACATCGCCCCGTGTGATCATGTGGAACAGCTGCAGCGGCGTGGGGTTGTTTTCCAGATAATAATTGCCGGCCTTGAGCTCTCCAGCCTTGCCGAGCACGCGCACCAGCACGGTGAAACTCCACGGTTCTTTCAGAATACCGGCATCCACCAGCTGGCGAGCCACGCTGCGCAGGGAGCTGCCATGCTTGAGAGTGAAGCCGTAAGGTGTATCCGGCAATTGCAGCGGCGTAACGGCAAAATAGATCGACCACCCGGCGGAAAGCCCCCCCAGCAGCACAGCAAGCCGAAGCAGTCGCTTAATCATCCCGCCGTTCCAGCAACGGTCTCAAGCGGGCGCCAATCTCGCCCCCCTGCCACACCCGGCCATTGAATTCCCGTACTTGCCACAGCCCGATCACACTATTGCTCAGCAGCACCTCATCCGCCGCCATCAGCTCATCCAGCTCAAGCGGTGCAACCGCTACGGACAGGCCCAGTTCCGCGGCCAGGAAAAGAATGCGGTCACGCTGCACGCCCGCCACGCCACATCGGCTCAGATCCGGGGTATGCAGCACGCCGCCCTGCCACGCGAACACATTGCTCATGGTACCCTCGATGACGCTGCCGGCCTCGTCTAGCAGCAGGCCCTCGGCCACCGACGCATCGTCCCATTCCATGCGCGCCAGCACGTTTTCCAGCCGGTTGAGGTGCTTGATCCCCGCCAGACGGGGCTGCGAGGACAGGCGCAGCTTGCACAGATGCGCCTTCACCCCGCTCGAACAATGGCTCTCGGGATAACCGGGCAAAGCACTGGCGGTCACGATGCGCGTCGGCAGAACATCCGCCGCTATGGCATATCCCCGCGCGCCCGGCCCGCGGGTGACGATGATCTTGGCCACGCAGTCCGGCGGCAGTTGCGCCAGCTCAAACGCCAGCGTTGCCGCATCCGGACAGCGCAAACCGAGCGCGGCACAATCATGCGCCAGCTTTGCATAGTGCCTCGGCCAGCAGCGTGAGAGGCCCCCTTCCCTTTTCAGGGTACGGAACACGCCATCGCCATACAGCAGGCCCCGGTCATTGGCAGAAACGGCATCCACGGGAATGCCATTGATCAGCATCATGAAATTCATGCGTTTGTGAAAAGGTGACATTCTACCTGCATGCGCGTCAATTCGCTGCCATCCGGCAGGGAAGGTGCGGACACGAAGGGAATGTTATGCTGGCTCCTGCCGCACCGGGATCAGAATCCTGAAAGTCGTCCCTTTGCCGACTTCGCTTTCCACCTCGATCCTGCCGTGGTGTTTTTCGATGATGCCATAGGAGAGTGACAAGCCCAAGCCGGTGCCCTTGCCTACCGGCTTGGTGGTAAAAAAAGGATCGAAGATGCGTGTCAGGTTCTCGGGTGAGATGCCCTTGCCAGTATCGGAAAACTCGATCTGCACCATTTCATCTTTTATCCCGGTACGAATTGTGATCCTGCCGTTCCCGTTCTCGCCGATCGCATGGGAGGCATTGACCAGCATGTTCATGAATACCTGGTTGAGTTGCGAGGCGAGGCATTCCACTTCTGGAATTTCGCCGTATTCCTTGACCACTACTGCGTTGTACTTGATTTCATTGTTGACCACGTTGAGCGTGCTGTTGATGCCCTTGTGCAAATCGACCCACTGCCATTCCACTCCATCCACATGGGAGAAGTCCTTGAGGTCCTGCACGATCCGCTTTACACGCACGATGCCCTCGGATGACTCGTGTAAAAGGTCGAATACATCCTTCTTGAGATATTCCCAGTCCGAGCTCTGCTTCGCGGCACGGATGCTCTTCAGCAACTGCGGATCGGTCAGGGCGGATTCCGCGCGCTCGTAGGCATTGGTCACCTGAAACAATTGCTGGATATATTGCTCCAGGCTGCCAATGTTTGAATAAACGTAGCCGATGGGATTATTGATCTCATGCGCCACGCCCGCCGCCAGCTGGCCGATGGAAGCCATTTTTTCGGATTGCAGCAACTGATTGTGCGCCTGTTCCAGTTTTTTGATCAGAGCCTTCTGTTCTTCTTTTTCGCGCTGCAGCGCCTCATCTGCCAGCCGGCGCGCGGTGATATCACGGAAGCTCAGCACCCTGCCGACGCTGCCCGCCCCGAGGGGATGTGGCAATGAATAGCGCTCGATCACCCGGCCGTCCGTGCACTCGAAAGTGTCGTAGCACTCCGCCTCGGGGTGATGGCAGAGATAATCCAGCTTCTCCATAAACGCCGCCGGCTCGCAAATCTGACCCAACATGTGCTCAATCAGGGCATCATGGGTCCAGAAAGCGATGATCGCATCCGGCACGCACCACATATCCGTGAAACGCTGATTGAAGCGCATGATCCGTGAATTCGTATCTAGCGCAAGAATCCCGTCGGCAGTCGATTCCAGGGTGGCGCCCAACAGCGACAGCAGGTATTCCAGCCTGGTCTCGGCACGTTGCCGCTCAGTCAGTTCCTCGCGCAATTCGGCATTACGATCGGTCAGTTCCCGCGACATCAGATCCAGCGAACGCTCGATCATGATGCGGTCAGTATCTGCACTCACATAGGCATCGCCCACTGCGGCCAGAAACGGTTCCCAGTCTGGCGGCAAAGCAGATTTGTCACCGAAAAAACGTTTGATCTGGCGTTCGAGCAAACGATGCATGACTTAATTTTCCGAAAACGTAGTAATTGTCATGGTCTGGTTGTGCAGTTCGCAACGGGTGATCGCATCGTGAGGACATATCTCGCCGTAGGAATAGAATCCCGTCAAGACTGCATGTTCGCCCAGCACCTCACGTACGCCTTCAACCTCTTCCTCGATGCGTTGCTTCAGCACCAGCTTGCGCCCCACGCAACTGATCAGAATTGCCAGATCTGGTGACGAGCCGTTCAGCATTTCATGGCTGACGCCGGCTGCACCACTCGCACCATCCACCAGGCGGTCAAAATTGGCTTTCATCAGGCGGGCATAGGTGCCTTCTGGCATATCTCCTGCAAAAGTCATGCTTTGTTCAGCCTCGTCGACGCCCAGCACCGTGCGCACCAGATCGCCCTGCTCACCGCGCAAGGCCAGGGGGAATAGCAAGGCGGTGGCAGGCAACCCGGCCGCATGTTCGCCCAGATATTTCTTGTACAGCGTCAGCGCGGACTCTCCGTCCAGTTCGTACAGGACATTCCCTTTCGATTTTGTGATCAGACGTTCCGTACCGAACGTATCCCAGCCGCCCAGGGAACCGTAACCCACCCTGAGGCGATCACCGTAAAAACCCAGCGCCGCGATCCGGCCTTCCGCCGCTTTGCCTCCTGCGCATACCAGGGTGTGCGCGAAACGCCCGCCGTCGCCGGCCAGCCCGCCTGTCACCGCCACCCCTTGCGGCAGGTTCTCGCGCAAGCCGCGCGCCAGTTCGCTGCCGTTTACCCGAAGGCCGTCCGACAGCACCAGCACATGAACCAGACCCTCATGGGACAACGACAATGCCAGGCGTTTGCCAGCATCGTGACTTTCGCCCGCATCGGTGATATCGATCCCGGCCGGCTGAATATGGGAGTGTTCGAAATGCACTGCGGTCGCCACGATGGAATCGTCCCGCACGCGTGTGCCGCAGATCTCTCCAGCAGTCGAACATCCCATGACCAGCGCATCAGGGTAGTATTGCCTGAGTTCCTCCAGACAGGTTGCCTCGCGTGCCGCATCACTGCCGCCGAACACCAGCACCCAGTCTGCTGCCCCTTCCAGGTTTCCGCTGCCTTCCAGCTGCCAGCCCTCGCCTTCGGTCCAGTAACGCTGTTCAATTTTCATCCCCGCCTCCCTACAAAAAAGCCAATTCCTTGAGCGCATGAAATATGGCCCGTTTCGCAGACGATTTGACGGGCGCATAATCCAAACTCCTTCATGGAATACGCTTTCATACACTCTGGGTATAGCCCAAGTCGAAGTAGCAAACGATGTTTACGATAACCGAGCCAATCACCACAGGCAAGCGTACACCGCCCTGGTGCACAAGATCGTGACGGATGTTCATTTCTGCTTTTGAAGCTGCAGTTCAGATAAAATATCCCTTAATATTTAGGCCAGTGGGTCTTTCGAATCACCAGTCCGGTTTTTCAGAGGCGATATCAATCCATGAAAGTCGTAACAAATTGCCAGAAAAAACAATACAAGCCAATTCGCCTCTAATTGAAAAACACACGCCCATGATGCAGCAGTACCTGCGCATCAAGGCCGAACATCCCGGCATGCTGCTGTTTTATCGCATGGGGGATTTTTACGAGCTGTTTTTCAAAGACGCGGAACGGGCTGCACATCTTCTGGGCATTACCCTCACTACCCGTGGCGCTTCCGCTGGCGAACCGATCAAAATGGCCGGCGTTCCCTATCACGCTGCCGAGCAATATCTCGCCAAACTGGTCAGGCTTGGAGAAGCGGTCGCCATCTGCGAGCAGGTGGGCGATCCAGCCACTTCAAAAGGCCCGGTGGAGCGCAGGGTAGCGCGCATCATCACGCCTGGCACGCTCACCGATGCCGCCTTGCTCGACGACAAACGCGACAGCCTGCTGCTGGCAGTCACTGCTCACAAGGCGCTGCTCGGTGCTGCCTGGCTGAATCTGGCCAGCGGGCGCTTCACCCTGATGGAAATGGCGCCGGAACAGCTTGCGGCAACACTGGAACGGCTCGGTCCGTCTGAAATCCTGCATCCGGATGGTTTCAGCCATAACGCCATTGGCAATGCCAAGTGCGCCACCAAACCGCTGGCGCCATGGCAATTCGATCCGGACGCTGCCATGCGCAAGCTGACAGGCCAGTTCGGCACCCGCGACCTGGATGGCTTCGGCTGCAGCGGGCTGAACCCGGCGATCAGCGCCGCCGGCGCACTGCTGGAGTATGCCCAGACCACGCAATGCGGCAAGCTGCCCCATATCCAGGGCCTGCGCGTGGAGCGCGAGAACGACTATGTGCTACTCGACGCTGCGGCGCGGCGCAATCTGGAAATCAGCGAGACCTTGCGTGGCGAAGCTTCACCCACCCTGCTCTCCATGCTCGATACCTGTGCCACCGGCATGGGCAGCCGGGCACTGCGCCACTGGCTGCACCATCCGTTACGTGACTATGCCATCCTGCGCGGCCGTCAGGACGCCATTGCCACGTTGCTTGGCGATGGCGGCGCTGCACCCTACCAGGGCATCCACAAAATCCTGCGGCAGTGCGCAGATATCGAGCGCATCACCGGCCGTATCGCCTTGCGCAGCGCCCGACCGCGTGACCTGTCCGGATTACGTGAAAGCCTGGCGCTGCTGCCCCAGTTGCAGGGCATCCTGAACAGCCTCGACAGCCCGCGCCTCAGGGAACTCAATTTCGCCACCGAAGCGCCACAACATATCACCGATACCTTGCGGCTGGCGATCATGCCCGAGCCCAGCAGTGTGCTGCGCGAAGGCGGCGTCATCGCCACCGGCTTTGATGCCGAGCTGGACGAGCTGCGCGCCATCCAGAGCAATTGCGGCGATTTCCTGCTGGACCTGGAAAGCCGCGAGCGCGAACGCAGCGGCATTGCCAATCTCAAGGTCGAATATAACCGTGTGCACGGTTTCTACATTGAGGTCAGCCGCGCCAACGCAGATAATGTACCGGAAGATTACCGCCGCCGTCAGACGCTGAAAAATGCCGAGCGCTACATCACGCCCGAACTGAAAACCTTTGAGGACAAGGCCCTGTCCGCCTCGGAACGTGCGCTGGCGCGCGAGAAGCTGCTGTATGAAGGCCTGCTGGACCTGCTCCAGCCGCATCTGGCCACTTTGCAGGCCATTGCCGCCACGGTAGCCGAGCTGGATGTGCTGGCCGCCCTCGCCGAGCGCGCCGGCGCCCTGAACCTGAGCGCGCCCGAATTCTGCGACGAGGCAATCATCGACATTCAGGCTGGCCGCCACCTGGTGGTGGAAAACCAGGCCGACAACTTCATTGCCAACGATGCACGGCTGTCCCGCACGCGCCAGATGCTGCTCATTACCGGACCCAACATGGGTGGAAAATCGACTTATATGCGCCAGACGGCGCTGATCGTGCTACTGGCCTACTGCGGCAGTTTCGTCCCGGCGCAGGGTGCGCGCATCGGCCCGATCGACCAGATTTTCACCCGCATTGGCGCATCAGACGATCTGGCGGGCGGACGCTCCACTTTCATGGTGGAAATGACGGAAACCGCCAATATCCTGCACAACGCCACGGAAAACAGCCTGGTGCTGCTGGACGAAATCGGGCGCGGCACTTCGACTTTCGACGGTCTGGCGCTGGCCTGGGCCATCGCCCGCCAACTGATCGGCAAGACCCGCTGCCATACCCTGTTCGCCACTCACTACTTCGAGCTGACCCAGCTCGCACAGGAATTCAGGCAGGTTGCCAACGTGCATCTCGATGCCGTGGAACACCGCGACCGCATTGTCTTTCTGCATAGCGTGGAAGAAGGCCCGGCCAGCCAGAGCTATGGCCTGCAGGTAGCCCAACTGGCGGGGGTGCCGGCCAGCGTGATCCAGCAGGCAAAAAAAAGGCTGCTGCAACTGGAACAACAGGGACTGGAAGCCAGCCCGCAGCAGGACCTGTTTGCTGCAGCGCCCATCGAGGAAGCTGAGCACCCCGCAGTTGAGGCACTAAAACAGCTTGACCCGGACGAACTCAGCCCCAGGGCGGCCCTTGAGCTTGTTTACCGGCTGAAGAAAATGGGGTGAGGGGTAAAACCAGCCCCTCCCGGCCTCCCAACCCCACCCATCTTCCCCTTATCAGGGGAGGGGCTGATCGGGGAGGCGCAAACCGTCTACCTCCCTGCAAAGGGATTGAGGAGGTTAGTGATGATGCCCGTGCTCGCCATGGGCGTGCTCGTGCGCGATTTCATCCTCAGTGGCAGGACGCACTTCGGTGACTTCGCATTTGAACAAGAGCCGCTGGCCGGCCAGCGGATGGTTGCCATCCACAACCACCTTGTCATCGGTCACATCGGTCACGGTGTAGAGAATCCACTCATCATCCTCGCCATCCGCAGCGCCTTCGAACTGCATGCCCACTTCCAGCTTGTCATCGGGGAACTGGCTGCGCGGCTCGATCCGTACCAGGTCGGCATCGTATTCGCCAAAAGCATGGTCCGGTTCCAATGTAATTTCGCAAACTTCGCCGACCGCCTTGCCATGCAGCGCTTCTTCCACGGTCGGAAAAATGCCGTCATAGCCGCCATGAAGGTAGCTGACCGCTTCTTCGCTGTTTTCCAGCACTTCGCCATCGCTATTACGCAGTTCGTAACGAATCGATACAACAGAATTTTTTTCAATTTTCATGCTTGCTCCAGGTTTTGCACAAGACGCATCGCTTCGGCGGCATGGCCGCGGGGACTCACGCCGTAAAGCGCGTGACGCAATACACCCTGCTTATCAATAATAAAAGTGGAGCGCACGATCCCCATTTTCTTCACGCCGTCCTTTTCTTTTTCCTGCCACACCCCGTATGCTTCACACATTTCACCCTCCGTGTCAGCGAGCAGCCTGACCGACAGACCATGCTTATCACGAAATGCGGCATGGGAAATGCAATCATCGCGGCTTACCCCAAGCACCACCGTATCCTGGTGGGCAAGATCCTCTTCCAGTTCGCTGAACTCGGTCGCCTGAATCGTGCATCCGGGCGTATCGTCCTTGGGATAGAAATAAAGGATCAGATTCTTGCCCTTGAAATCCTCCAGGCCCAGCATTTCCATATCGGAATCAGGCAGGCAAAAAGAAGGGGCGGGTTGTCCGGTTTCTAGCATCAGGGTCTCAATCGTTGAAGGATATGGCGCGCACATTCTAACTGATTTTGCCAAACTGCTATACTTTCGGTCTTACCACTTCGAATGGTTACAACCATGCGACTCTCCTCCCTTGGCGGCCTCACGGCGGAACAATTCCTGCGTGATTACTGGCAGAAAAAACCCCTTCTGGTACGCAACGCCTTCCCGGGCTTCGATGGACTGCTCAGCCCGGATGAACTGGCCGGCCTGGCATGTCTGGAAGAAGCAGAAGCCCGACTGGTGCAGAACAAGGGAGATAAATGGCTGCTTCGGCGCGGCCCGTTTAGCGAAGAAGATTTTCAGCGTTTGCCGCAAACCCGCTGGACACTGCTGGTGCAAGGCGTCAACCTGTTCCTGCGGGAAGGCGCGCAATTGCTTGACCAGTTCAACTTCATTCCGCGTGCCCGGCTGGATGACCTGATGGTCAGCTACGCGCCCAGGGGAGGCAGCGTCGGGCCGCATTTCGACCCCTATGACGTCTTCCTGATTCAGGGCATGGGACATCGCCGCTGGCAAATCAGCACCCAGGGCGACCAGAGCCTGCTGCCCGGCGCACCGCTACGCATCCTGCAGAATTTCCAGCCGGAGCAGGAATGGATCACCGGCCCCGGAGATCTGCTCTACCTGCCGCCGCAATGCGCCCACTACGGGTTGGCGCAGGACCATTGCATGACCTATTCGGTCGGCTTCCAGGCGCCTTACGCGCAGGAACTCGCCACCCAGTTCCTGGTTCACCTGCAGGACGAAATCAGGCTCGATGGCATCTACCATGACCCGGGCCTGAAAACCCAGGCTCACCCGGCCCAGATCAGCACTGCCATGGTGCGTCAGGTAAGCAGAATACTCAGCCAGATACGCTGGGATCAGGATCAGGTGGCACGCTTTCTCGGCAAATATCTTACCGAACCCAAAAACAGCGTTTTTTTCGACCCGCCTGCACGGCCGCTTTCTTTGGCAAAATTTGCACAACGTGCAAAAGAAACCGGGATTCAACTTGACCTCAAAAGCCTGATGCTATTCCATTCCGACACGTTCTATCTCAACGGCGAAAGCATCGATGCCAGCCAGGCCTGCAACAGTCTGCTCACCAGACTGGCAGACCGGCGTGAATTGCCGCCCGGCACTGAATTGGGCAGCGAAGTGGAAAACCTGCTGCACCAGTGGTACTGTGCGGGTTATATCGTACTGGAGTAAGCCCCATGTCCGAACCGACCAAGCCTGACGAACCCGTATATCAACGCCTGGAAGGACCACTGGAATATGAACAGGCAATCAATACGCTCATCCAGCAGGCCCGCCATCAGTTGCGAATTTTTGATTACGACCTGCGCAATGAAGGCTACAACAGCCAGCAGCGCTTCGAACTGCTGCAAAATTTTCTCCTGGGAAATCGCGCAAACACGCTGCTTATCGTCCTCCACGACACCCGCTACCTGACCGGTGAATGTCCGCGCATGATGAATCTGATCCGGCAATTCAGTCACGCCATCAGCATTTTCCAGACGACCGCCGAAGCGCGTATCGCAACAGACCCTTTCATCATCGCGGACGACGCCCATTTCCTGCATCGCTTTCATTACGACCATCCGCGTGCCGCATTGAGTCTCAATGACAAGGAATCCGCCCTGAACCTTGTGAGGCGCTTCAACGAAATTCTGGAACTGTCAGAACCCGCAGCGCCACCGACCACACTGGGCTTATGATGAAACCTGAAGATTTCGAATAAATTTTCTGTGGTCACGCCCATTAATTATTTATTCATAATAATTTTTCCGGGTACGCTATAGCATTTTATTACGAAGGTGTATAGAATTCTCCGCGTCGGTTGGCGCCCCAACTCATAATTGGAATAGCCGGCAACATTTATCGTAATTACATGTAATTTTTCAAAGGAAAGAAACAATGAAACATTCCGTACTGCTCGCCGCTCTGTTGGCTCTGTCCCTGTCTGCATGTGGCAAAAAAGAAGAAGCTGCTCCTGCCGCTCCTGCTCCTGCACCTGCTGTTGAAGCACCGGCTCCTGCTGCTGCTCCTGCTGCTGACGCTGCTGCTCCTGCACCTGCTGCTGACGCTGCTGCTCCTGCACCTGCTGCTGACGCTGCTGCTCCTGCACCTGCTGCTGACGCACCTGCCGCTGCCAAGTAATTCAAGGTTTAGCGCATAGAAAAAGCCAGCCTTCGGGCTGGCTTTTTTATTTGCGATGGCAGCGACTTGGCGCCTATTGAAATCGGCGCTTAAAGCACCTGCCGCCAATCAAAACCGGCTTCCTGTTCAGCGATTCCGATCCATTCCTCTTTGCAATTCAGCACCCTGCTCAACGCCTTTCGCGCAAGATGAGGCAGATTGTTCTTGTCACTCAGATGGGCGGCGATCACGTGCTGCAACATGCTCGTGTCCAGCCTTGCCAGCAAAGCAGCTGAAGCTTCGTTATCCAGATGTCCAAAACGGCCTGCAACCCGCTGTTTGAGACCCGGTGGATATGGGCCGTTGCGCAGCATATCAACATCATGATTGCATTCCAGCACCAGGGCATCACAACGGTCCAGCGTAGCCTCGATATGAGGCGTCGAGCACCCGGCATCGGTGAGCACGCCAAGGCGCCGGGCGCCATCGCCAAATACGAATTGAGAAGGTTCACGAGCATCATGGGGAACGGGATAAGGCTCGATTTCGACATCGCCAATCGTAAAGCGGTGATGACAATCGAACAGATGTACGACTTGGGCATCCCTGAATTGCGATGCGCTGCTACTGAAGGTGCCGTGAGTAAGCCAGACGGGTAGATTGTATTTGCGTGAAAAAGCCGCGACGCCGCCGATATGATCGGAATGCTCGTGCGTGACAACAATTGCGCTGATATCCTCGGCCACCAGTCCCAGCCGTGCCAGCCGACGCACGGTTTCGCGTATCGCGAAACCGCAGTCCAGCATCACTCTGGTCCGACCTGACTCAACAACCAGTGCATTGCCACGGCTACCGCTTCCTAGGGAAGCGAACCTCATTACTTGAGTTGCGCGTGCAGCAGCTTGAGAATTTTTGCTGCGGTATCCGAATTTTCGGCCTTGCCATCCTTGTTCAGGACTTGCACCTGCGAACTATCGGCACTTTCGGCGACCTGGATTCGATACTGTTCCTTGCCCATGACCTTGCTGTCACTACTGTTCCAGAAAGCAAGTTTCGACAGCCAGCCTTTTTCTTCTTTCCTGCCATCGATTTCCGGATCGACATAGCGCACGAAGTACAGCCCTTTGGAACGGTCACGATCGACCACCGTGAAGCCGATGCGATCCAGGGCCAGTCCAACGCGGCGCCAGGCGCGGTCGAAGGGGTCCAGAACCAGCAGCATATGCGAGCCATCCGGGGCACGGTTGATTCGGGCACGCTCTTCTGCTGGCGCGGTGGCGAGCTGCGTTTTGGCTCGCGCATCATCAACTCCAAAACGCACCATGAGACGGCGCAGCATTTCGGCTTCCAGTTCCGGATCGGCCGGACGAGGCTGCCAGATGGTCCGGTTGCCGCCATCACCGCCTTCAAGCACTTCATACATGCCACGATGGCTGATATAGATCTCGGTGGTCGCGGCTTCTTTTCCACGCTCCAGACGGGTACGGAACTTGTCGCGCTCGGCAGTGGAATACAGACTGTCGAGTACTTTTCCCAATGAATTGCGGATTACATCCTGCGGAATCTTGGCGCGATCCTCCGCCCAGTCCGTTTCCATCACACCAGATTCAGGCGATTCGGTTTTGATGATGAAGCCCAGTTCCTGCCAGAACTCCTTCACCACCGGCCATACCTGTTCAGGGGTCGCGCGCACGACCAGCCAGCGCTCGCTGCCCGTACGCTCCACGGTAACCTTTGGCTGCTGCGGCAGCAAATCCGGGCTGCCAGCCTGAGGCTGCTCAGCACGTTCACGCTTGTAGGTCGAAAAAGTTGCGCTGCCCTGCGAGCTCACATCCGGCACAACGTACTTACCGTCGGTAGAAGGTGCGGTCAGGTCAGGGGGAACCTCGAGCGATGGAACCTTCCCTGCAGACTTGTAATCGATTTTCTTCCCTTCCATGAAGGAAGAGCTGCAACCCGCCAGGAGTGCCAGCAGTGCAATCGAAAAAACCTGTTTGCGTAATTTCATATTTAACCTTCAGATCAGTTCTGCTTGTTTCATGGCGGACTTGAGCGTGTCATGAAAAGCCGTCGAAAGCGGTGTAAGGGGAAGCCGGATGCCATTACCAATCAGTCCCATTTGTTCGACTACCCACTTCACTGGTATAGGATTGGCTTCCACAAAGAGTTTTTGATGCAGGGCAAACAGTTTTGCATTAATGGCCAGCGCTGTGGGCAGATCGCCGCGGAATGCCGCCGCGCACATTTCATGCATCTTGCGCGGCGCTGCGTTGGCGGTTACAGAAATCACGCCATGGCCGCCGAGCAGCATGAATGCCAGCGCGCTGGCATCGTCGCCGGAATAGAGTGCGAAACCGGCAGGTGCCCGCAGGATCAGGTCCGTGCCGCGCTCCAGATTTCCGGTCGCGTCCTTGATGCCAATGATATTGGGAATCTGCGCCAGGCGCAGTACCGTGTCGTTACTGAGGTCGCAGGCGGTGCGGCCGGGAACATTGTAGAGAATCTGTGGAATATCCACGGCCTCGGCTACTGCCCTGAAGTGGCGGTAAAGACCTTCCTGGGTGGGCTTGTTGTAGTAAGGTGTCACCAGCAGGCAGGCGCTGGCGCCAGCTTCCCTGGCACAACGGGTCAGCTCGATGGCCTCGCTGGTCGAATTGGCGCCGGTGCCGGCAATCACGGGGATTCGCCCAGCCACCTGTGCCACTGTCGTGCGAATGAGCTGGCAATGCTCGTCGTAATTCACGGTCGGCGATTCGCCGGTGGTGCCGACGATCACGATGCCATCCGTGCCTTCCGCAAGATGAAAATCCACCAGTGCGCGCAGGCGGTCCAGATCCAGACTGCCATCCTCGTGCATGGGCGTCACAATCGCCACCAGACTGCCTTTAAGCATGAAGCCGTTTCCCGCAAAAAATGTGGAGTTTAACCGATTATCAGGGCTTATGAAACAGCCCCCGGATCAGTCCGCCTCGCGTTCGAGTGTGCAGCAGCCCCGCTCCGGACGATAAGGGCCAGATGCTGCCAGAACCTGCCCCGTCACCGGGTTCGGACGGAATGCAGTGCAGCCCTTGAGACCCAGCCTGTAAGCATGCAGATACAACTCGCTGAAAGCCGGAAAACCGATCTCCCGCGGAACATTGATGGTTTTTGAAATGGCGCTGTCCACATGTTTTTGCAATACCGCCTGCATCGCCAGATGATCGGCCGGAAGCAGTCCGCTCGCGTTCACGAAAGCCGGTGGCAAGGACGCACCATCGCCATGCAGGGAACGGAACAATCGATAGGCATAATCCTGTGTTTCATGGACGACCAGACTCCCATCCACGGCCCTCACGGTACGCTGGCATTGCCAGTCATAAACCGGCTCCAGCCCGCTGGAGACATTGCCCGCCAGCAGGCTGATCGTCCCGGCGGGCGCAATCGCAGTGAGGTGGCTGTTACGGATGCCGTATTTGCGGATATCGCTTTGAATATCGGCCGGCAACTTTCCGGCAAAGGCGCCGTGCAGATAGCGCTCCAGTTCCAGTTTGGGGAACGCACCCTTTTTCTGCGCCAGTCTGGCTGAAGTCCGATAGGCCGCATGACAGATACGCGCCATGATTTCATCAGCGGTGCGCAGCGATTCCGGGCTGCCATAATGCAGGCCAAGCATGATCAATGCATCGGCAAGACCCGTAATGCCCAGACCAAGACGTCGTGTGGCACGCGCCGCCTCGCCCTGTTGCGGCAACGGGAAGAGCGAGACCTCATAGACATTGTCCAGCATGCGCGTGGCAAGCGCGGCGGCCTCACTGATGGCATCCATATCCAGCGATGCTTCGGGCCTGAATGGCTGACGTATGAAACGGGTCAGGTTGATGGAACCCAGGTTGCATGCGCCATAAGCGGGCAGGGGAATTTCACCACAGGGATTGGTCGCGCTGATATGTTCGCAATACCAGAGATTATTTTGCCGATTGGCGCGATCGATGAAAATCACGCCCGGTTCGGCGCAATCATAAGCAGCGTGCATCAGCTTTTCCCACAGCGCACGCGCCCTCACTCGTCCGAACACACGGCATGCTTGCGGCGCATCACTGCCCGGCCAGAGGCGCTCAACAATCTCGCCCGAAGCTTCCTCATCCGGCGCCAGTGGAAATAACAGGGGCCAATCCCCATCCCCCTGCACCGCAGCCATGAACGCATCACTCACCAGAACGGAAAGATTAAAATGCCGCAGGGAGCGAGGATCGCGCTTGGCGTCGATGAACGCCTCGATATCGGGATGATCGCAACTCAGTGTCGCCATCATGGCGCCGCGCCGCGCCCCGGTGGAAAGAATGGTGCTGCACATGCTGTCCCAGATGCGCATGAATGAAAGCGGGCCACTGGCCACTGCGCCCACCTGCTGCGCCACCATGCCACGTGGCCGCAAGGTGGAAAAATCCAGGCCGATCCCGCCGCCCTGCTGCATGGTCAACGCACTTTCCTTGAGGGCATCAAAAATGCCTGTCATGGAATCGTCAATGCGCCCCATCACAAAACAGTTGAACAGAGTAACGCGATGGCGGGTACCGGCCCCGGCCAGAATCCGCCCGCCCGGGAGGAACTTGAAATCCCGCAGCAGATCATAAAACCTGGTCGTCCACGCTGCCACATGCTCTGGCTTCTCGACCGCGGCCAAGGCCAGGGCAACACGCCGCCAGGTATCCTCGATTGTGGCATCGCGAATTTCACCCTGTTCGAGGTAACGATATTTTTCTTCCCAGATTTGCCTGGAAATCGATTCGCTCACATTATCAGTCACGGCAGAAAAGCATCATATTTCTCACAGCCCGGATGGCTGCGTTGCCCTCGCAACCTGCAGCATCATCTCCAGCCCATCGCGCATCATGTGTTCAAAAATTGGTGCCATGTAAGGCAGGGTGACAAATAGCACCATAAACCCGGCTGCCAGCGTGATGGGGAAACCCACAGCAAAAATATTCAGTTGCGGCGCGGCGCGGGTCATGACACCGATGGAAATATTGGCGATGAGCAGTGCGGCTATCATTGGCAAAGCCAGCAGCAATCCGGTACGAAATATCTCGCCGCCCCAGTCAACCACGACTTTCCAGCCAAGCGAAGATACTGGTTGAGCCGAAACAGGGAAAACCCGGAAACTCTCCGCAAGGGCGTCGATCATGAACAAGTGCCCGTTGAGTGCAAGAAAAACCAGCGAGAAAAGCACACCGAGAAACTGGGCAATCACGGGTACCTGTGCTGAGTTAACCGGGTCAAAAAAGGTTGCAAATCCTAGCCCCATCTGCAAGCCGATCAGACTACCCGCCATCTCGACAGCCACAAATACCACTCGCATGGCCAGTCCCATGGCAAGACCGATCACGATCTGCTGCGACAGGATCAGCAAACCGGCAGCCGAGCCCGGGTCAATTTCCGGCATGGGGCCCAGCACGGGCGCAACAACCAGCGTAATTGCAACGATCAGGGCCATCTTGGCGCTGCGGGGAAATCCGGGATTCCCCAGCACCGGGGCACTGGCAATCAGCGCAGCAATGCGGAACATGGGCCAGACGAATGCCGTCAACCAGCCGATGAGTTGCGCAGAGGTAACGGTCAGCATGCGATGGCTGTCGGCAGTGAGATTAGCCGATCATGCCCGGAATGCCGGTAAAGAGCTGACGCATATAATCCACCATCAGGGTAAGCATCGTCGGCCCGACAAGGAACATCACCAGAAACATCACCAGCAATTTGGGAATGAAAGACAGTGTCATTTCATTGATTTGCGTTGCCGCCTGAAAAATACTGACCAGCAGACCGGTCACCAGGGCCGCCAGCAGCATGGGTGCGGCAAGCAACATGGTCACTTCGAGCGCATGGCGGCCCACTGTCATCACGGTCTCAGGCGTCATGTGTAAAAACTCTGCACCAGCGAACCCATGATAAGTGCCCAGCCATCCACCAGCACGAACAGCATCAGCTTGAAAGGAAGGGAAATCATGACGGGCGACAACATCATCATGCCCATGGACATCAATACACTGGCAACGACCATATCAATGATGAGAAAAGGGATGAATACCAGAAATCCGATCTGGAATGCGGTTTTAAGTTCGCTGGTCATATAGGCCGGAACAAGAATCCTCAATGGCACTTCCTCTGGACCGGCCAGCGGTTTGCTATTGGAAAGTTTGACGAACAAGGCCAGGTCCTCATGGCGTGTCTGTCTCAGCATGAAAGTCTTGAGCGGCTGAACCCCCTTGTCCAGAGCCGCCGTAAGATCGATTTTCTTTTCTGTATAAGGCAGATATGCCTCGTTGTAGATTTTCTCGAATACCGGTGCCATGACAAAAAAAGTCAGAAAAAGAGACATTCCGACGATCACCTGATTGGTCGGTGATTGCATTGTGCCCAGCGCCTGGCGCAGCAGGGCAAGCACAATGACGATGCGGGTAAATGCGGTCATCATGAGCAGTGCTGCGGGCAGGAAGGTCAGCGCCGTGAGAAACAGCAGCGTCTGGATACTGAGGGTATATGTCTGGCCGCCACCGGGCGAGGGAGTGCTGGTCACAGCAGGAAAACCGGCATCGGCAGCGAATGCCATCTGGGGCAGTATGAGCACAAATACCCACCCCGCAACGACACACAGGTTACGCAACAATCGCCACCCCATCACATTACTTGCCGTCGGCAGCCGTGTTGCGGCGCCTCATGACATCCTTGAGCCAGCGCGAAAATTGCTGGTCGCCACCGGCCAACGCACCGGTCTCTGTGAGATTGACGATTCTGGGCATATTGTGCAGCGCTGTTACCTGGCCGGGCGCCACACCTACCACCAGCCAGGTCTCTCCCACCTCGACCACGACCACGCGCTCTTTCGGCCCAACGGCAATCCCACCGATCAGCCTGATGGCACCTCCGGCAGACACCTGCCCCGGTGCAAGCCGCTTAAGCAACCAGGCTGCAGCGGCCACCGTCCCCAAAACAATCACCAGTCCAAGCAACACTTGCAGCACGCCGCCAAGTGAAACGGCTGAAGAAGGGAGAGCAGAAGAAGGGGGTTGCTCGGCAAAAACCGGAACAGCTAACAGAAGGAAAAGCACGCTCAATAGAGCAGAAAAGGAAAGACGCAAGGAATTCATCGGTTGAGTTTACGGATTCGCTCAGCGGGGGAAATGATATCTGTCAGGCGAATACCAAACTTATCGTTCACCACCACAACCTCGCCCTGAGCGATCAGGCAACCGTTAACCAGTACATTCATCGGCTCGCCAGCCAAACCGTCCAGCTCCACCACGGAACCCTGTGCAAGCTGGAGCAAACTGCGGATGGCGATTTTTGTACGCCCCAGTTCAACCGTCAGGTTCACCGGGATATCCAGAATCATGTCCAGATTATTGACCACGCCGGTCTGGCCTGTTGTCGCAGCAAATTGCTCGAAAACAGGTGTGGTAGCAACCTGCGGTTGGGCAGCAGGCTCGGCATCGCCCTGCTCGGCCATTGCAGCCGCCCAGTCATCTTCTGCAGACGCACCTGTTGCCTCGCCCTGCTCGGACATGGCCGCAGCCCAGTCATCCTCGCCTACTTGGCCTCCTTCTTCAGCCATTGCTTCTCTCCGGTGAAGATTCAGGTTCTGGCATGGTCAGTATCTTGTTTACCTTCAGGGCGTACTGGCCATTGAGAACGCCATATTTGCATTCCAGTACCGGCACACCATCCACTTCTGCCACGATGGCCTCAGGAATGTCCAGTGAAATCACATCGCCTACCTGCATATTGAGTATCTGTCCCAAATTCACAGGCGCTTCACCCAGATTCGCGACCAGATTCACTTCGGCTACCTGAAGTTGCTTGGTCAGCATACGAGTCCAGCGCTCGTCAACATCCATGCGCTCACCCTGCATGCTGCTGTAGAGAACGTCCCGAATCGGCTCGATCATAGCATAGGGCATACAGACGTGAAAGTCGCCCCCGCCCGATCCCAGTTCGATATTGAAAGTCGTCACAACAACCACTTCACTGGGGGTAGCAATGTTGGCGAACTGGGTGTTCATCTCCGAACGAACATACTCGAATTCCACCGGATGCACCGGCGCCCAGCACTTCTGCATTTCCTCGAAAACCACATTGAGCATATTCTGAATAATGCGCTGTTCAGTAGGAGTAAAGTCCCTGCCTTCGACACGCATATGAAAGCGGCCATCACCACCGAACAAATTATCCACAACCAGGAACACCAGATTGGGGTCAAAAATAAACAACGCCGTTCCACGCAACGGTTTCATGTGAACCAGATTCAGGTTGGTCGGCACAACCAGATTGCGGATAAATTCACTGTACTTCATGACGCGCACCGGACCGACGGAAATCTCTGCTGTACGCCTTATGAAATTGAATAGTCCAATGCGAAACAGGCGGGCAAAGCGCTCGTTGATCATTTCCAAGCCGGGCATGCGCCCACGAACGATCCGCTCCTGCTTGGCGATATTGTAAGGCTTGACGCCGGAGGCGTCTTCCGCCCCGACCTCTTCCTCGACTTCGCCTGTCACCCCCTTTAATAGGGCGTCAACCTCGTCTTGAGAAAGTATGTCGTCAGCCATTTTTCGGATATCCCGGCATCACAATCCGGTCACTTATTGAATCACGAAAGTCGTAAAAAACACCCCGGACACGCCTTCGTCCTCCTTGACGTGCAATTCCTTGTTGATTTTTGTCTTGATCTCTCCGCTCAACTTCTGCTTTCCGTCAGTCGTAGCCAGGTTACTGGCCGCCTTGCTCGACAGCAACAAAAGGAGCGTATTGCGAACCTCGGGCATATGCGCCTTGATCATGTCGGTTGCCTTGGCATCCGCGACTTTGAGCTCGACATCCGTTTGCAGCATGTGATCCTCGCCTTCGGTGGCAAGGTTGACCGTAAAGGTTTCCAGTTTGACGAATACTGGTGGTTTTGCAGGCTCGGACTCGTGCTTGGCTTCTTCATGGCCGTCATGAGCAGCCTTCTTGCCATGCATGAAAAACCAGGCCGCGCCGCCACCTCCACCCAACAATACGACTGCCGCGATAATAATAATCAGCAGCTTGCCCTTCCCCTTCTTGGGCGCGCCTTCAGCTGCATCCGCCGCCGGTTTTTCCTTGTCTTTAGCCATCATCCCCTCGCTTTCCGTTCTCGCCGCGCCCAGGCAGAGCCGACTTTTCCTTCTTTGGTGGAACTTATAAACTTAAATTATATAAAAAACAAGTAGTTTTGATTGATAATTTATGTGCTTTAACAACTACCATCGCGCACTTTCTGAAGTTGCAACAGAACTGCATGTGCCAAATGCCCGGCAGCCAGAGCACATAAACCCATGAATATTTATGATTTTATTTTAATAATCAATCAGATGGGGGCAATCACGCGAAATTCAGCATGAAGCGCCTATAGAAAATACAGGGCAGGAGGAAGAGGTAACCGGACATTTCAGCTCAAAACTGTTGCGACAAAACAACAGTGAATCATAAATAGCGGATATCAAGACAGTATCGGGCTTAAACCATCTCAGGCAAACAGATCGACCACCCCACTGCCATCATGCCGCAGCGAGATGATTCCACCCGCCCCGTGGGTCGAGCGAAGGTTTCCCATATCGGGAAAATCAGATTGCCGGGAAGCCCCGGACTGCCCTTCCCGACCTGATGACTGCTGCTGAGGAAGGGAATCCGAACTGACTGAAGCATTCCCAAGAGTCATCCCACCTTCCGCCAGCATCTCCCGCAAACGTGGCATTGCCGCCTCTATAGCCTCACGGACGGCAGGTTGATGCGAAACAAAAAGTGCGGAAATCTGATCGTTGCTGATAGATAGGCGCACTTCCATTGGACCAAGATTCGGCGGGTTAAGATGCAACTCCGCAACCTGAGTTTGCTGACCGGCCATCCATATCACTTTCTGCCCCAGGGACTCGCCCCACCCTGTGCTGCCAACGGGTGCCTGAAGCGTCGATGTCGGAAGCACCGGGGGCCTTGTCTCAACAACAGGCGTATGGCTTGCCGTCATGACGACAGGTAGCGTATTTGCCTGTACATCTGAAAAACTCCGCGTCTCTTGAGGCAAAACCGAACGGACCAGAGCCTCTCCAGTTTTCGCCAGCGGATCCAGGCTCTGCTCAGCCTTTCCCATTGCCGCTTGTGGCAAAAACTTGCCATCAGCGGCAAATCCTGCCTGCCGATCAGTATTCGGGGAAGGGATTTGCGCTGCCGGAATTTGTGCCTCCGTAATTTGCGCGGCCGGAATGCCCTTTTCGAATTGCCCCGGGGCTTTAGAAACTCGCCCGGGCGCTTCCGTCACCTTGCCAGAAACTGCGCCCTGAGCAGAAGCCATCAATTGTGGGTCAACAGCTATCGGCACGGGCATAATAATCACTGCCTGCAGGTTCTGGCTATTCGTGATCACCGGGTCTGTGGCTGCAGAAAATGAGACAATCTCCTGCCTCGCATCTTCTGGCAAAGGAGGCTTGCCCGATTTCGCCGCACCTGAATCGAGAGGGACATCTTCCTCGGCGAGTTCTGCGACTCCAGCCACACGCCCCCCCTTTATCTGCGCCATGAGTAAAGCAGAAAAATCCACAACTTCAGCTACCTCGCCTCCGGCATCTGCTCGCTGAGCTACGTTACCAGTGCTTTGTGGCAAAGCCGCCATAACCGGAGTTGTTTGCATGTATCAACCTCATCAGCACATTAGTCAATACCCTTAAAGCAACTTACATGCCCGTTTCACCCTTCATCAGTCCTGTCGCGCTTTTTACTTGAAATCTCATCCTGCTCCTTCTGTTCAATAAGATTTTCGCGTTTCTCTTCAGAGCGGAAATGGCGCTGTGACAACACATCGAATGCCTTAAGTTTTCCGCGTTGCCGCACCCATTCCTGACGCCCGGCATCCCACCGGGCCTGACAACGCACCACCTCTTCCTGTTGCAGCTTGATTGCCGTATCGAGCTTGATCAGAAACAGGCGAAAATCCTGCATCGCCATGGAGGATGTCCCAGCACTTCCGGATTCGCGCAAGCGATCCCGGTAACTTTCACGGTATGCAAGCAATTGTTTGAGTTTATCTTCGGCGTCATTCCAGCGGACCTTCAATACCTGAAGATTTTTTGCTGCCGAATCCACATGATTCTGTGAGAGATCGAGTAGCGGTTGGAGCGGGAACTTTCGCGCCATTCAGTTTCAGCCGCTTACTGGCCGAATAGCACTGCCAGCTGGGCCGCGCTGTCGTGCGAGTTGACCTGCTGCCTCATGCCTTGCTGCAGAAAAGCCTCAAGACGCGGATACATCATGATTGCCTCATCCAGCAAAGGATCCCCCCCCTTGACATAGGCGCCGACACTGATCAGATCCCGGCTGCGGTGATAACGTGAATACAAAAGCTTGAAGCGCCGCACCTGCTCCAGATGCTGGGGGCTGATCAGTTCGGTCATGGCCCGACTGATCGAAGCCTCGATATCGATCGCAGGATAATGCCCCTGATCGGCCAGGGAACGCGACAGCACCACATGCCCGTCGAGGATGGCACGCGCGCTGTCTGCAATTGGGTCCTGCTGGTCATCCCCTTCAGCAAGTACAGTATAAAAAGCCGTAATCGAACCGCCGCCTTCGTGGGCATTTCCTGCGCGCTCCACCAGTTGCGACAACTTGGCAAAAACCGAGGGAGGATAACCTTTGGTGGCTGGCGGCTCTCCAATTGCCAGGGCGATTTCGCGTTGGGCCATGGCAAAACGGGTCAGGGAGTCCATGATCAGCAATACGTGCTTGCCCTGATCACGAAAATACTCTGCGATCGCAGTCGCATAGGAAGCGCCGTGCAACCGCAGCAAGGGAGGCGTATCGGCAGGCGCAGCCACAACCACTGAACGTGCAAGCCCTTCGGCGCCAAGAATATTCTCGATGAACTCCTTGACCTCGCGACCACGCTCACCGATCAAACCCACCACAATCACGTCGGCACCCGTGTAACGTGCCATCATCCCCAGCAATACACTCTTGCCAATACCGCTACCGGCAAATAGCCCCATGCGCTGGCCTCGCCCCACAGAAAGCAGGGCATTGATGGCGCGCACCCCGACATCGAGAACGTCACGAATTGGGGCCCTTGCGAGAGGATTGAGAGGCCTGCTTTGCAGCGGAACAACGCAATCGGTTTGAAGCGGCCCCAAAACATCGAGGGGGCGACCGGCGCCATCAATGACGCGCCCCAGCAAATGATCACCCACCGCCACATGCTTGGCGCGATCCTCGGCCCGACGATGACGGACAGCCCTTCCAGAAAATCTGGCAGACGCTGGTAATGGCAACGAGCTGCCGAGGACTGGCGTGACTTTTGCGCCTGGCGTCAGGCCATATACATCAGTGGATGGCATGAGCAGCAAACGTTCACCGGAAAAGCCGACTACCTCAGCTTCCACATCATGACCATCCGGCATGGAAACCACACAACTGCTGCCTACTGCCAGCTTGAGGCCCACCGCTTCCATCACCATTCCAGTTACACGTGTCAGGCGCCCGGTAACGGACCACGGAGGGTTGCCCTCCACCACATCCACGCAGCCCTGCAGATGGCTTTGCCAGTTTTCACGCAGGTTCATTTTGGCGAAAGCCAATCCCCGCTCTGCCCGAGCGATTCGAGCACATTCTGCCAGCGGTGCTCCAGCGTGGCATCAAGTTCGCCATGTGCAGTCTCGAGGCGGCAGCCGCCACGTTCGATCTGCGCATCCTCGATCACTCGCCAGTGGCCATGAGCGAGTTCAGCCTCAAGAAAATCACGCACCAGCACTGCATCCAGAGGGTGCAACATCAACTGAGGGTGCTGATTGGCCTGAGGAAAACTGCTGATCGCCTCCTTCACCACAGCCAGCACCAGTTCCGGCTGCACGACCAGTGCCTGGCGCAGCATCTGACGGGCTATACCGAGCGCCAGGTCAAGCAAGGATTGCGACATTTCCTGATCCAGTTTCGACAAGGCCTCGTTCACCTGAACCAGCAAATCATCCAGACGCTGCGCTTCCTGCCTGGCCTGCTCCCGCCCCTCGCGGTAACCCTGCTCTTTCCCCTGCGCCAGCCCTTCGCCGTATCCTTCCTGATGCGCCTGCTGGTGCATGAGCTCAATCGCTTCCGCCGTAGGCAGGGGCACCTGACCTGCCCCGCCACCCTGCGTATTTTCGAACGCTTCCATTTCCCAACGCTGGTATGCGCTCAACTGCTCTTTTGGAATAATATTTGACATGGCTTATCGGGCGGCAGATGCATCAGACCATCTGCTCATCACCCTTACCTCCGAGCACAATCTGGCCTTCATCCGCCAGGCGACGCACCACCTTGAGGATTTCCTTCTGTTCCGCCTCAACCTCGGACAGACGAACCGGCCCTTTGGCCTCAAGATCGTCGCGCAGCATTTCCGCAGCACGGGAAGACATATTCTTGAAAATCTTCTCACGCAACTCGGGTGTTGCACCTTTCAGGGCGAGAATCAGGGATTCGGACTGGACTTCGCGCAGCAACAACTGGATCGAACGGTCATCCAGATCATTAAGGTTGTCGAACACGAACATTTCATCCTGAATACCTTGCGCGAGTTCAGGGTCATAATCCCGGACGCTGCTGATCACCGAAGTTTCATTGGCCGAGCCCATGAAGTTGAGGATCTCCGCTGCCGCGCGTACGCCACCCATGGCACTTTTCTTGATATTTGTGTTGCCGGCAAGCAGCTTGGTCAGCACATCGTTCAGCTCTCTCAGTGCCGTCGGCTGGATACCATCCAGTGTCGCTATTCGGAGAATGACGTCATTACGCAGGCGCTCGACAAAAAAATTCAGTACCGCACTGGCCTGGTCGCGATCCAGATGCACGAGAATGGTTGCAATGATCTGAGGGTGTTCATTCTTGATCAGTTCCGCCACCGCAGCGGCATCCATCCACTTCAGACTTTCAATACCGGCTGTATCTCCCCCCTGCAGGATGCGATCGATCAGATTTCCGGCCCGTTCGTTTCCCAGCGCCTTGGTCAGAACCGAGCGGATATATTCGTCGTTGGCCATGCCAACCCCGGTCTTTTCACCGGCTTCCCTGCGGAAGTCATACAGCACGCTCTCGATCTGGTCGCGCTTCACATTCTTCAGGGTTGCCATGGCAGTGCCCAGCTTCTGCACCTCTTTCGGGCCGAGATGCTTGAATACCTCGGACGCCTCTTCCTCGCCCAGAGACATCAGCAGAATTGCGCTTTTAAGAACACCATCCTCGCTCACTCTGTTCCCACCCAATCTTTCACGACACTGGCCACCACGCGCGGATCCTGTTTTGCAAGCTCCTTGGCCGCCTTGAGATTTTCCTCATAACCAGCCGCCTGAGCTGCTTTCGCGGCCGCCTCCGGGGAAATTACAGCAGCCTCCTCGCCCTCCTCCCCAGTCGCATCTGCCCTCGCATGCGCATGCGGGCGAGCCAGATCACGCAGAACAGGCCGAATCACGCCGAATACCAGATAGAAAAGCAAGGCCGCAATCAACAGATTTTTCCCGATTTCTTTCACCAGAGCCATGTTACCCGGCTCCTTCCACAGCGGAACAGCGGGAATTTCTTCCACCTCGCGTTCGGTAAAGGCTGCATTGACCACATTCAAGGTATCGCCACGAGCCTGATTGAAACCCATCGCCTCCTTGACCAGATTTTGAACCTGGCTCAGTTCAGCTGGCGTAAGCGGCTTGTTCGCACCTTTGGCATCCTTGCGATGATTTACCACGACCGCAACCGAAAGCCGCTTGATTCCTCCGATCTGCTGACGAACGTGCTGGATGGTTTTGTCCACCTCGAAGTTGACGGTTGACTCCTTGTGGATATTTGCACTGCTCGCCGCCGCCCCAGACGCCCCTCCGCCTGACCCAGCAGCTGCGGTTATAGGCGCACTCGCGGCCCCCGGCGGCTGGTTGGACAAAGCACCGGGCACACCGCTGGCCTGCTTGCCGGCATCACCATTGGTTTCACTCATCTGCTGGCTGCGAATTGCGGCCTCATTCGGCGCCGGATTAGGTTTGTAGGTTTCTGCCGTCTGTTCAACCATGGAAAAATCGAGATCAGCCGCCACCTGAGCCCTGACATTATCCAGGCCCACAATCGGCGTCAGAATGGATTCAATGCGTTTGACATAGCTCTGTTCAACCTGGTGCAGGTAGTCCAGCTGCGAAGGGTCCAGGCCGGCGTGCGCTGCCGCACCATCTCCCGCCCCCGTGAGCAGATTACCGTTCTGATCCACGACCGTTACATTCTTTACGGGCAGCTCGGGGACGCTGCTCGAAATCAGATGGGCGATACCACTCACCTGGGCCGCATCGAGATTACGGCCCGGATAAAGGCTCAACAACACGGATGCGCTGGGTTTTTGCTGTTCGCGAATAAACACCGATGGCCGTGGAATCGCAAGATGCACACGTGCGCCCTGCACAGCCGAAAGTGACTGAATGGACCGGGTGATTTCACCCTCCAGTGCGCGCTGATAGTTGACCCGCTCCTGGAATTCGCTCATGCCCAGCTTCTGGCCATCCATCAGTTCGAAGCCAACCACGCTCCCCTTGGGCAAGCCCTGCGATGCGAGGCGCAGGCGCACCTCATAAACCTGATTGGATGGCACCAGAATGGCGCCCCCGCCTTCAGCCATCTTGTAGGGGATATTCATCTGCTGCAGGGAAGAGATAACAGTTCCGCCATCGCGGTCGGAAAGATTACTGTAGAGCACCCGGTAATCGGGGGTCTGTGACCACATCCAGCTCCCGAACAGGAGCGCGACAATTGCAGCCACGGCAAACATCAAGCCCAGCTTCTGCTGATTGCCCAAATGGCCCAAGCCTCCGCGCAATCTTCCTAAGGCCGTATCATGGACCGCTACTGCCATTGATAAACTCTGTGTCTGTTAAGTCCTGCAAAATACACCGGCGAAAAGAAAAAGGACAACCTCTGCAAAAAACCCAGAGGCATCATACCGGCATATTCATAATATCTTGATACGCGGAAACCAGTTTGTTCCGCACTTGGACCATGGCCTGAAAAGACACATTCGCTTTTTGCAGCGAAATCATCACTTCCTGCAAGCTGGCCTCGTTCGACCCCAGCTCGAAATTTTTTGCCATTTCGGCAGATTCCTGCTGTGCGCCGTTGACCTGATCAATGGAAGTCTTGAGCATGGAGGCAAAATCGCCCCCCCCTTGCTGGGCGGATTGCGCACTCCCCCCTGCCGCCACCGCAGCGCTTGCCTGCATCTGGCTGAGAAGCTGATCAATTCCCTGCATATTCATGGTTAACATTCTCCGGCACCCATTTATTTGCCACAAATCAAAGCAAGAACCATACCCTAATCATCCTGCGACTGCCCGGAAGCGACGCCTTCTTCCCGGTATTGCTGCAATTTATAGCGCAAGGTGCGCTCGCTCATCCCCAGGCGCTGAGCTGCCTGCTTGCGCGACCCTTTCACTGCGGCCAGTGCCTCCATAATGTGCACTCTTTCCAGTGACTTCATGTCCAGCGGCAGCTCTGCAGTTGAATCAATCACTGGCGAAGACCTTGTTCCCGCCATAAGCGGCAGCTGCAGATGCTCGGTCTCGATCACTTCGCCTGTAGCCAGAATCAGCGCGCGCTGTATGACGTTTTCAAGCTCCCTGATGTTACCCGGCCAGCCATATTGCGTCAATTGCCTTGCCGCCCCTGCCGACAGGGAAATCCCGGCACGCCCGAAACCGGCAGAAAAGCGGCCGAGAAACTGCTGCGCGAGCGGCACGATATCTGCAGGGCGCTCCCGCAACGCGGGCATCTCCAGAGGAAACACATTCAGACGATAATAAAGATCCTCGCGAAACCCGCCACGCTTCACCTCTGCAGCCAGATCCCGATTGGATGTGGCCAGCACGCGCACATCCAGCGCAATCACCTTGCGCCCTCCGACCCGCTCCACCTCCCTCTCCTGCAATACGCGCAACAGCTTGGCCTGCAGTGCCAGCGGCATCTCCGACACTTCGTCCAGCAACAGGGTGCCGCCCTGAGCCTGCTCGAACTTGCCAGCCTGAGACTGTTGGGCACCAGTGAATGCGCCTTTCTCATGGCCGAACAGGGTCGCCTCCAGCAGATTCTCCGGAATGGCAGCGCAATTGATGGCCACAAAAGGGCCATCTGCGCGCGGGGAAGACCGGTGGATCAAACGCGCCACCACCTCCTTGCCCGTGCCGCTTTCTCCCGTGATCATGACGGTCGCCACGGTCGCTGCTACCCGCTGGGCGAGGGCAAAAAGCGCACGCGAACGCTCATCTTCCGCGATCATTTCAAATGCGTCGTCAGCGGGGGCCGGCAGCATATAGCGCACCACTTCGGCCAACAGGGCATCCGGTTCAAAGGGCTTGGTCAGATAGTGACATGCCCCCGCCTTCATCGCCTCCACCGCCTTGTCGATCACGCCGTAAGCCGTCATCAGCAACACCGGCAAATGCGGATAGACCTGCTTGATTTCGCCCAGCAGCGTATGGCCATCCATCGGCTGCATCTGCACATCTGTAACCACCAGGCCAACGCTGCGACGGCGCAGCATTTCCAGCGCCATCACACCATCCGCAGCGCCGATGGCCTCATATCCGGAAAGCGCAAGGGTATCGCACAAGGCCTCGCGCAAATCCCTGTCATCCTCAACAACCAAGATCGGTAATGTTTTCATTTATGTCTTTTCCAGCGGCAAGCGCAGCACAAATTCGCTCCCTTCTCCCGGAGCAGAGCGTGCCGCTACCGCGCCTCCATGCGCCTCCACCACATTACGCACAATCGCCAGTCCGAGACCGGTGCCCTCGGTACGGGTAGTAAAAAACGGCTCGAACAGGCGGCTGCTCACGGCAAGATCAAAACCACGTCCGGAATCACTCACGCTCAGCTGCAAAGTACCGGCATCCATCGACTTCGCCCGCAGCATGACCCCACCACCGGCGTCACAAGCCTGCATGGCATTTTCCAGCAGGTTGAGCAATGCTCCTGACAAGGCCTTGCGATCGGCTCGCAGCATGCAGGCAGGGCAGTCATCCTCGACTTCCAGTACAACACCGCAGGCCATCATTTGCGGCTCCATGACCTGCACCAGCTCCGCCAGCAATTCGGACAGGGGCAGAACCTCTCGCTCACCCGCCTGGCCTTTGACAAAAGAAAGCATATCCTGAATCAGATGTTCCAGATGACGCAAACGCGCCACCGCCTTGTCGGCAAAGCGAACGCGATCGATCTCGGGCAAACCCGGCTTGCTCAGGTTGGATGCATACAGGAGTGCCGTGGCAAGCGGGGTTCGCAACTGATGCGCCAGACCTGCGGCCATCTCGCCCATTGCCGACAGCCGCTGATGACGCTGCAACTCCTGCTCCATCTGGTGGGCTTCTGTAACGTCGTGCAAAAGCACGATCCGCCCGCCCAGGTCATCCAGGGGGTTAATCGACACATTCAACCGATGCATCCCCCCATCTGCTGCCGCCATTTCCCACTCATGGGGCGTGGCCGTCTGACGCAGGTTGCGTGCAAGCACTTCGCTCCACTCCCGGCCAGCCAGATCATCTCCCAGCAGGCGCTTCGCGGCGGCATTCACCTCACTGACACGGCCCCTGCCATCCACCACAACCACACCCGCCGGCAGCGCTGCCAGAAGCATGGACAGGCGTTGAGACAAGGCTTCTTTCTCCAGATACTGGCGGCGCAATTCGCCATTGGCCACGGCCAGTTCACCTGTCAGCCTTTCGACCTGGCCCTGTAACTCATGGTAGGCCCCTGTCAGCTGTGCGGAAGCCTCGTTAAAAAGGCTGAATGCCTGCTCCAGTTCCTGCGGACTAACGTGTTTGGCAGCTTCGGACAAGGACAACCCCGTTTACATGACCCATTCATTATACATACTGGATTTCACGTTCATTTACAGACCTGATTTTAATTGAACCCCCCTAAAGCCGGGCCTGTTGACGCCATAAGGGAATACACTACAATGCGATCAGGGCTTTACCCAATCCAGGCAAAAACACAAACAACAATTGTATTTCATGGGGATAACGCATAAATGTTTTTTAATCGCCAATTAAAACAAGAAATTCTGCACCTGCAAAGCCAGTGCAAACAGCTTGAAAAAGAAAATGCCGAACTGCGTCAGAACATGCAATCCAGCGAATCCTCCTGCGCTGCCAGCCAGATGGAACTTGAAAATATCACCAGCGAGCGCTCCTTGCACCAGCAGCTATTCCAGAATATGAAGCTCTTTGGCAGTTCTTTCCTGGAAATACAAACCTCTCTTGCTGGCCTGGCGGCCGACATGAAGCGTGAAAAAGGGCACGCATTACAAGCCTCTGGCGTTTCCCAAAGTACCCGCGGCGCAATCCAGAGCATTTCCGGCAATCTGCAGCAGATGTCCCTGCGCACACTGGAAACCGCCAGCAGCGTCGATCAGTTGTCCACACAAGCGAACCGGATTGGCAGCATCGTACAGATGATCAAGGAAATCGCCGACCAGACCAACCTGCTTGCGCTGAATGCAGCCATCGAGGCTGCCCGCGCCGGTGAGCAGGGCCGCGGATTTGCCGTTGTAGCGGATGAGGTACGTAAACTAGCCGAACGCACCGGCAATGCCACCAGTGAAATATCCTCTCTCGTCACCACCATTCAGGAGGGCACCAATCAGGCGCGTGACCAGATTCAGAGTGATGCTGAACATGCGGCAGAATTCAGCAAGGAAGGCCAGAATGCCGCCATCAGCATGCAGGAGTTGCTGACACTGTCGAGCAAAATGGAAGCCGCGATCACCGCATCCGCCCTTCGCAGCTTCGTTGAGGTCGCAAAAGTTGATCACCTCATCTACAAATTCGGCATTTATGAGGTTTTCATGGGCCTGTCGCAAAAAACGACGGCAGACTTCGCCGGCCACACCGAGTGCCGCCTTGGCAAATGGTATTACCAGGGTGAAGGTCACGACTGCTTTTCCACTCTGCCGGGCTACAAGGAGACGGAGTCACCCCACCGTATTTTCCATCAACAGGGCATTGCTGCAGTAAATCACTTCTACAGTAACGAGTATGATCAGGGCATTCAGGCCATTTTGGAAATGGAACGGGCCAGCATTGGTGTACTCAACAACCTTGAACGCATGGCCGAGCATGGTGAGAACCACGCAAGCCAGCTTTGCCACTCAATTCACTAGACACCCTGGATACGTGGGCCTGACATATTTGATGTCAAGGCACATGCTTGAATGGGTGTCACTACAAAACCAACTCAGTCAACTCAGGACCTCTCTGCCACAAGGTTTCCATAAATACGCTTGACCACTGGCCGGATAATATTTTAAGTTTCAGAAAAACTCGGTCTTTCAATACTGCACAAGGGGAAATCACTTGAAAAAAAATCTGCCGGTCACCAGCACTGAAGCAGTTTATCGCGATAGCGCGGTATTGATTTCCAAGACCGACACACGCGGCGTGATCACCTATGCAAATGCTGACTTCACTGAAGTCAGCGGGTATGACGCCAATGAACTCATCGGGAAATCGCACAACATCGTACGCCATCCGGATATGCCACCAGAAGCCTTTGCCGATCTGTGGAAACATATTCAGGCAGGCAAACTGTGGCACGGCATCGTAAAAAACCGCTGCAAGAATGGCGATTATTACTGGGTGGAGGCCAACGTTACGCCGATCACCGAGCACGGCAAAATTACCGGCTATCTCTCGGTGCGCACCAAGCCGAACCGCGCCCAGGTCAGCGAAGCAGATGCCTTGTATGTACGGATGCGCCAAGGAAAGGCTCACAGTGCGCGTCTGGCCCAATGGTTCGGCGCAATGAGCATCAAAACCAGGCTGATCGGCATGATTGTGCTATTCGCCACTCTCTCAAGCATCGGCGCCGCGCTCGGCTTGAACGGATTGGTCCTGAGCGCTCTCAATCTTGGGCTGGCGGCAATCCTGGGCGTTTTCATCGTACGTGCTGTCATCATGCCGCTGGATAACTTGCAATCTGCCATTATTACAATCCTGGGCAACGAAGATTTATCGCTCCGTGCTGCGGTTTTTAAGGACGATGAAATCGGCCAGACTGCAAAAGCACTAAATGCGCTGACGCTGGGCTTCCGTGGCATCAGTGGAGAAGTGATCGTAAATGCCGAGAAAATTTCAGGCGCCTCGGCGCAGTTAGGTCGTCTTTCCGACCAGGCCAGCCAGAATGCATCGACTCAGGATGAAGTCAGCGCCGTTTCTACCGCGCTGGAAGAAATGACCGCGAGCCTCACGTCAGTCGCGGAAACCACCCAGAACGTACTGAAAATTGCACAGGAAAGTCTTGCCAGTTCGCATCATGGCAATGAAAGCCTGTCAAGCTTGCTGGGAGAAATTGATATTGTAGAACAGGCGGTGCAGGAAATTGCCGGCAAGGTGGCGCAATTTGTCAACAGCACACAAAGCATCCGCCAGATGACCAAACATGTTCGAGACATCGCCGACCAGACCAACCTGCTCGCACTCAATGCGGCCATCGAAGCCGCCCGGGCCGGCGAACAGGGGCGCGGTTTTGCCGTGGTTGCTGACGAAGTCAGGAAGCTGGCCGAGAAGTCCGCTGCCGCAGCAAAGGAAATCGATAACCTGACCCACGAAATTGCGCAGCACTCCGACGGCGTGGATGAATCCATCAGCAGGGGCATGGAGCATCTGACGAACAGTCAGGATGCGATGGAAAATCTGGCCATGGTCCTGGCGGAATCCTCTCAAACCGTGAGAAACGTCAGCGAAGGGGTGAAAACCATTGCTTCGGCAACGGACGAAGAAGTCAAAGCCAGCGCCGAAATCAGCCGTAACGTGGATAAAATTTCCTCCATCACAGAAAACAACAGTGTAGCGATCAACCAGACCCTGACCGCTTCGGGTGAGCTGGAAAATATGGCGCATCATTTGAGAAACACCGTCAACCGCTTCAAGATATAATGCAGCAGCGGGGAAAATTGGTTATCCTCCACGAGTGGCGGATCCCACACCGGAGTCTATATAAAGATGTCAGAACTATTAAAACGAATTGATGCACGTACCAAGCTTGCAGGTACCAACAAACTGGAAATCCTGCTGTTCACCCTGGGCGTGGATCAGAACAGCGGGCGCAAGGAAACCTTTGGAATCAACGTATTCAAGGTTCGCGAAGTCATGCGGGTTCCGGAAATCACCCGTGCACCCGATATGCCCCCCACTGTGGAAGGCATGGTCAGTTTGCGCGGGGCACTGGTCCCGGTAGTGGACCTGATCAAATACACCGGCATTATGACCAACACCAAGCCGGAAATCATGATCGTCACCGAATACAACGCGCGCACCCAGGGCTTTCTGGTGGAAAGCGTGGACACCATCCTGCGGCTTGACTGGTCCGAAATCAAGGTTCCGCCCGAAATGCTGGTGGCACAGATGGGCGGTCTGGTGACTGCTGTTACGCAACTTCAGGATGGACGCTTGGTCATGCTGATGGATGTCGAGAAAATTCTTGCTGAAACAACGCATTACGATGAGCATGAAATCATTTTTTCGAGCCTTATCCCTCTGGAAGAAGAGCGCACCATCTTCTTTACCGATGACTCTCCCGTCGCACGCAAACAGATCGAACGCACCCTGAACGCCTTGAACATCCGCTTTCGCAGCGCCACCAATGGCAAACAGGCCTGGGAAGAATTGCTACAAATCGCCGCACGTGCCGATACAGCCCGGCAGCCGGTCAAGAACTTCATCCAGCTGATCCTGACCGACGTGGAAATGCCGGAAATGGATGGATACATTTTGACCAAAAATATCAAGAGCGACCCCCGTTTTGCCGGTATCCCCGTAATCATGCACTCATCCCTGAGCGGAGCATCGAATCAGGAACTGGGGCGCTCCGTTGGCGTGGATGAATACGTTTCGAAATTCGACCCGGCCAAATTGTCTGAAATTCTTTCCCGCCGCTTAATGAATTGACTTATCCAGGACAGACATCATGACGACTCAGGCTAATGCCGCCCTTATAGAATCGGTTGATGCCCGTACCAAGCTGGCGGGTTCCAATAAAATGGAAATTCTCTTGTTCACGCTGGGAACAGGGGAATATTTCGGCATCAACGTATTCAAGGTTCGTGAAGTTTCGCAAACCCCTTTTATCACCAAAACACCCAACATGCCGGACGGCGTGCTGGGTGTGATTTCCCTGCGCGGCAACATCATTCCGGTGCTGTCGCTGGCGGACTTCATGATGCTGGACAACGTGCCTGAAGAGACCGGGCAAACGATGATTGTCACTGAATACAGCAAGCACACACAGGGCTTTCTGGTGCATGAAGTGGACCGCATCGTGCGGGTCGACTGGGAAAAGATCAAACCGCCTCAATCCATGCTGGCTGGTGCAGAAGGTCTGATTACAGCCATCACTGAACTGCCGGACGGTCGTCTGGTATCGATTCTCGACGTAGAGCAGATACTGGTGAACGCGCTTGGCATGGAGGCGATTCCCGAATTGGCCCCTGTGGACATGTCCCCGGAGCAATATCTGTTTTTCGTGGACGATTCAGCCATCGCACGCAAGGAAATCATGATGACGCTGGACAAGCTTGCCGTTCCTTACCAGCAAGCGAACAATGGCCACGAAGCATGGGAAAAACTGCAAAACCTGGCGGCACGCGCGCAACATGATGGCATGCCGGTCAGCAATCTGATCAGCGTGATTCTGACCGATGCCGAAATGCCTGAAATGGATGGCTATGTACTCACCAAGAAGATCAAGAGTGACCGCCGTTTTGAAGGAATCCCGGTCGTCATGCATTCTTCCCTCTCTTCGGATGCCAACCGCAGCATGGGAAAAACGGTGGGCGTAGATGCTTATGTAGCAAAATTTGACCCGACGGTGCTGGCGGAAACGCTACGGCCATTGTTGATGCGATAAAAGATAGTAGTCACTGGAAGCAGTAATTGGAGCAAGCATGGTAGACAAGAACCTGAAATTCCTGGTCGTGGATGATTTCTCCACAATGCGGCGTATTGTTCGCAACCTACTGAAAGAGCTGGGTTTTACCAACGTTGACGAAGCAGAAGATGGCGTGGTCGCACTCAGCAAGCTCAAGGGCGGCAATTTCGAGTTTGTCGTGAGCGACTGGAACATGCCCAACATGACAGGCATCGAACTGCTTCAGGCAATACGAGCAGATGCCGCTCTCAAGCATCTCCCGGTGATGATGGTGACCGCCGAGGCCAAGAAGGAAAACATCATTGCAGCTGCACAGGCGGGTGCCAGCGGATATATCGTAAAACCGTTCACGGCCGCAACACTGGAAGAAAAACTGAACAAGGTATTCGAAAAAATGGTGGCGAAATAAGTCACTCCAGATGCATTCCCGGAATTGAACAGACCGGAAGCGGTGTATGAACACGGCGGGAATCGAACAGATTAATTGAAAGACAGGCAAAGCAAGGGGAGGTGACGAGTGAGTAACACGCCACAGGACAACGGTGATTCAGACGATCTGGAAGCCCTGTTTGACAGTATCGTAATGGCAGGCCAAAGTGCCGAACCCGCCACGGAAAAAAGGCCACAGGAAGCTTCAGTAACAGAAGTGCAGACAACAACTAGCGATAACAGTGGCGAAGCCTGCAGTGACAAGGTATTTTCCTCTCTTGGTCATATGACGCGAAAACTGCACGACACGCTGCGCGAACTGGGCTACGACAAATCGCTTGAAAAGGTCGCTGAAGGCCTGATTCCAGATGCTCGTGATCGTCTGAACTATATTGCAGCCATGACAGAACAGGCCGCAGAACGTGCGCTTTCTGCTACTGAAATCGCCCAGCCACTGCAGGAAAAACTGGAATCTGGCGCTTCTGTTCTGTCATCGAAATGGGACAAGATGTTCAACAACCAGTTGAGCGTGGACGAATTCAAGCTTCTGGTTGCAGACACCCGCTCCTTCCTGCATCAGGTACCTACCCATACCCAGGCCACCAACGCACAGTTGATGGAAATCATGATGGCGCAGGATTTCCAGGACCTGACAGGTCAGGTCATCAAGAAAGTCATCGAACTGGCGCAGCAGGTGGAATCGCAGTTGCTGCAACTGCTGATCGACAGCACCCCGGCAAAGAAACGCAGCGAAGTTGATGCAGGTTTATTGAATGGGCCGGTTGTCAATGCTGAAGGCCGTTCCGATGTCGTCACAGATCAGCAGCAGGTGGATGACCTGCTGGAAAGCCTGGGATTCTGAGCCTGTGCTCGAATCAAGGCATTAACAACAAATTACTGGAGAAATCATGAGTCATTTCACCGGAATGGAAGAATTGCTCCAGGATTTTCTCATGGAAGCAGGCGAACTCCTGTCCGATGTGGACAACAAGCTGGTCGAACTGGAGAAAAGGCCGGGAGACAAGTCCCTGCTCAACGATATTTTTCGTGGCTTCCACACTATCAAGGGCGGCGCTGGTTTCCTCAATGTCAATGAACTGGTTGAACTGTGCCACCGCACTGAAAATCTGTTCGACAAACTACGCACAGCCGAACTGACCCTGACACCGGACATCATGGACGTGATCATGGCTGCCACAGGCGTGGTGCGTGACATGTTCGGCCATCTCGGCCAGGTTCAGGTGCCACCTCCCGCAGAAAAACAGCTACTCGATGCACTGGATGAAGTCATCGCCGGCGGCCATGTATCGCTGCATCAAGCTCAGGCTCAGCCTGAAGCGGTGCAGGCGGCTCCGTCTGCACCCGACAGCACAGGTGACGGCCCCGACTGGGAAGATGCGTACCACACCCTGCTCGGCAATAAAACAGATACAGAATCCCATATGCCATCTGTTTTGCCCTTGACACAGGCCCACCCCGCGCCTCACCCCGAACTTGTCGCCGCACCTTCTCAAAAACCGGCAGCTGCAGCACCACAGGCCAGCGTGGCGGCAGTAAAAGAAACCACTATCCGTGTCGATACGACCCGTCTCGACCAGGTCCTGACCTATACCGGCGAAATCGGCCTGACCAAAAACCGCCTGACCAGCCTGCGCGCTGACATACTTGCCGGAAAACAGGATGCCAACACACTGAAAGCACTGGATGAAGCCGTCAGCCAGCTTGATCTGCTGGTTGGGGACCTGCAGAGCGCAGTAATGAAAACCCGCATGCAACCCATCGGGCGCCTGTTTCAGAAATACCCCAGACTTGCGCGCGACCTGGCACGGCAACTGGGTAAAGACGTGGAGTTGCTGCTATCCGGAGAAGATACCGAGATCGACAAAACCATGATCGAAGATCTCAATGACCCGCTGGTGCATCTGGTCCGCAACGCGGTGGATCACGGTGTGGATAGTCCGGAAGAGCGCGCCGCTGCCGGAAAGCCGCTGAAAAGCGTGGTGCGCCTGAGTGCGGCCCAGGTGGGAGACCATATCATTATTGAAATTGCAGATGATGGACGCGGCATGCGCCCCGACACCATCCGGCACAAGGCCGTGGAAAAGGGCCTGATCGATCTCGATATGGCAAACAGCCTGGATGACAGACAAAGCCTGCAACTCATTTTCCTGCCCGGTTTTTCCACCAAGGACCTGATTTCTGACGTCTCCGGACGTGGCGTCGGCATGGATGTGGTGAAAACCAACATCGGCAAGCTTAATGGACGGATCGAGATTACCTCTACGATTGGTGTAGGCACGACCATCACGATCTCATTGCCGCTGACACTGGCAATTTTGCCGGTATTGCTGGTACGCGTTGGGGATCAGCCCTTCGCCGTTCCGCTTTCCATGGTCAGGGAAATCACGCCGATCGATCCGAAGGATGTCAAACAGGTTTCCGGCCGCGCCACCATGGTGGTTCGCGAGGAAGTCATGCCGGTACGCTCTCTGGCCAGCATGATCGGCTGGCCAGAAAATGGCGTGCCGGCTTTTGGCGTGCTCATGCAAAGTGCCGACACCACTTTCGTACTTGCGATCGATGGTTTTATCGGGCGTGATGATGTGGTGATCAAACCCCTGCTCGACATCAAACCCAAGGGGATTGCCGGCGCCACGCTTTCAGGTGACGGTTCTGTGGTTCTGGTGCTGGACATGGAAGAACTGTTGCGCATGAATCCGGACACCACACGTGCCGCCCTGTTTACCCAGTCTGTACATTAAAGAGTCCATCGATGCAGAATCAGGCGTTTATCGGACGTCAACCGATTGTTGACCTCCAGCAAAAGATCATTGGCTATGAGTTATTGTTCCGCCATAGTGCTGACGCATCCGCGGCTCAGATCACCAGCGATCTCGAAGCCGGCAGCAATGTGCTGTTCAACACTTTCAGCAACATGGACGCCAACTGGCTACTCGGCGACAAGCTGGCATTCATCAACGTCGCCGCGCCCATGCTCGAAAGCGACTTCCTTGAACTGCTTCCCGCCAAGCGCGTGGTGCTGGAACTGATCGAATCGGTGGAAGCAACCCCGGAACTGGTGGCGCGTATTCAGGCTCTGCGCCACATGGGTTTCCGCTTTGCGCTGGACGATTTCGATCATCGTCCGATCAATGCCGACCTGTTGCCACTTGCCGATTTCATCAAGGTGGATATACGCGAACTCGGCCTGGACGGCACCGCCACCCTGGTGCGCAGCCTGAAAAGCAGCACAGCCAAGCTGGTTGCAGAAAAAGTGGAAACGCTTGCAGAGTTCAAATTCTGCAAGGAACTGGGCTTCCATTACTTCCAGGGTTACTATTTTGCTCACCCGGAGACACTGGCCGCAAAGATCATCAATCCGGCTCATGCCACTGTTTTGTCGCTGCTCAACAAGGTGCGCAACAATGCAGATGTCAAGGACATCGAAACCGGATTCAAGGCCGATGTGGCGCTCTCCTTCAAACTTCTGCGCTACATCAACTCGGTCGGTTTCGGCCTGTCGTGCGAAATCCAGTCGATCCGCCATGCACTCGCCATTCTCGGCTATCAGCAACTTTATCGCTGGCTGACCCTGCTGCTGGCGACAGCCGGTAACGACTCAACCCCCCCGGCCCTGATGAAAACAGCGATTACCCGCGGTCGCCTCACCGAACTCCTGGGTCAGGACTATCTGGAAAAAAGCGAACGGGACAACCTGTTCATTGTGGGGATTTTCTCGCTCCTCGATGCCATGCTCGAAATGCCCATGGATGACATTCTCGAAAAGCTCTATCTACCCGAAACGATTTGTGACGCACTGCTGACACGCCAGGGCATGTATGGCCCCTTCCTTGCCCTTACCATCGCCTGCGAAAGCGCCGACCCCGGCGAGATTGAAACCATCGCCGCTTCCATGGCGATGAACCCGGAACAGGTCAACAAAGCCCATCTGGAAGCACTCGCCTGGGTGGAACAACTCGGAATCGGCTAACTGACCGTGGCTGCCAGCCTCAAGCCCGATAATGAAGGCTATCTCAATCTCCCCGAACAGGCGGTTTATTACCGCCTTTACCGCTGCAGTGCACTTTCCGACCGCCGACTGCTGTTGTTGCATGGCGGAGGTGTAGACGGCCAGGTGACCTGGGAACCCATCATCAACCACCTGCTGCACTGGTCCGAAATTCTTGTGCCGGACCTGCGCGGAACAGGTAAAACACATTTCCCTGACCATCAGGAACACCCTTTTGAAACCGCTGATGTGGTGGCGGACATGGCTGCGCTGCTCGACTCGCATGACTGGAAAACTTTCGACCTGGGGGGGTATTCCTATGGGGGCCTGGTTGCCATGCAGCTTAAGGCGGAGCGTCCATCGGCAGCAGGAAAGACTTACCTGTTCGAACCCGGCCTGCTGAGTGGCGCAGACGAGCAAGTATTGCTCAGCCGGCGCGAAGTATTATTGCAGGCAGCCAGGAAACTGCGTATCGACGAAGAACTGGAATATGGCCTGCAAATCTTCCTCGACGCCGTTTCTCCGAAACGCAGCCGCAACTCGCGCAACGAGGAAATCGTGCGCGCCCGCCTGGCGCACCGGCCAAAGGGTCTGGCCGCGATTCTCGAGGCCGTTACCCATGCGGCAAAGAAGCTCGACCGCACCGAATTAATTGCTGCCCAGCAGCACATCAGCAGCTTCGTTGGTGCGCGCTCGAGCGGAGAAATTTTCGATTTCTGCCAGCAAATCGCGGAGCAGCGTCGCGACTGGACCTGTCACCTGATTTCAGGCGCCGACCATGCACTACCGTTCCAGAAACCCGAAGTTATCGCCCGATTGATGAATGCCGATATGGCACATTTTCTTGAAACTCAACCTGTCTGATGGGCCTGAACAAGATACGCATGCGACTGCATTTCAGTAAGCCTGCTCAATACACGTGCAAACTCGTCATCAAACAGCCCTGCCTGGCCTAACTGCGTTAGCGGGACAGCGGCGGAGAGAATCAGTCTGACCCGGCGGTCGTAGAACTCGTCCACCAGCCACAGAAAACGTCGTGCCTGCGCCAGCGAGTGCTGATCGAACTTCGGCACACCGGACAGGAGCAGCGTATGAAAGCGACGGGCGAGTTCGATGTAATCGTCCTTGCTGCGCGGCCCAGCGCATAATTCGCTGAAATCGAACCATGCTACGCCCTGAGCCAGACACCTGGCCACAATGAAGCGGTTTTCGATCTTCAAGCTGATATTTTCTTCCCCCCCTGCGCCAGACAGCTCATGGAAAATCGCTTCAAGCGCCTGCTCAGCCACTTCGTCCAGTGGCGCATGATAAACGCCGGCCTGTTCGATGGCACGAAGACGGTAGTCTTCCCCGCAATCAAGGTGCACCATCGCCATACGTTCCTTGATCAGGGCGATAGTGGGCAAAAACTGGCTTCTTTGCAGGCCGTTGCGGTACAGGGCATCCGGCTCGTTATTGGAGGTCGCCACCACGGCCACACCCCGATCGAACAGATTTTGCAGCAAACCGCGCATCAGCATGGCATCGGCGATATCGGTCACATGAAACTCGTCCAGGCACAGCAGACGGGCATGAAGGGAAATATCCCGTGCCACCTGTGCGAGCGGATCGGCCTGCCCTTTCAAAATAGCAAGGCGGGCATGAATGTCCTGCATGAAATGGTGAAAATGGAAACGCTGCTTGTGTTCCAGCGGCACACAGGCAAAGAAGGCATCCATCAGGAAACTCTTGCCACGCCCCACCGCGCCCCACAGATAAATACCGCGCACGGAACCGGGTTTGAACAGACGGCGGAGCAAGCCGGTATGGGAGAACATGCCTGGCTGCACCAGAACTTCATGCAGCCGCTGCAGTTCGGGGAAGACCGCAAGCTGCGAGGCATCCAGAGCTATGCCACGGCCAAGGGCCTGTCGCTCCAGACAGGCGACGAACTCGCCACCGTCTACATTCACGGAAGCGCTCAAACCCCCAGCAGCAAGCGTGCCGGGTCTTCCAGCGCTTCCTTGATCGCCACCAGGAACAACACCGCTTCCCGGCCATCCACGATACGGTGATCGTAGGACAGGGCCAGATACATCATGGGACGGATCACCACTTGGCCGTTTTCCGCAATGGGCCGTTCATACGTCTTGTGCATGCCAAGAATGGCGCTTTGCGGCGGGTTGAGGATAGGCGTGGACATCATAGAGCCAAACACGCCGCCGTTGGAAATCGAGAAGGTGCCACCTGTAAGCTCTTCGATGGTCAGCTTGCCGTCGCGTGCACGGTTGCCATATTCGGCAATCTGCTTTTCGATCTCGGCGAAAGAAAGACGGTCAGCATCTCGCACCACGGGCACCACCAGGCCGCGCGGGGAACCCACTGCGATACCGATATCGAAGTAACCGTGGTAAATGATATCGCTGCCATCCACAGAGGCATTCACCACCGGGAACCGTTTCAGCGCCTCCACCGCCGCCTTGACGAAGAAGGACATGAAACCGAGTTTCACGCCCTGCTCCTTCTCGAATTTTTCCTTGTAACGGTTGCGCAGCGTCATCACCGGCTGCATGTTGACTTCGTTGAAGGTCGTAAGGATGGCTGCGGTTTGCTGCGCCTGCACCAGGCGCTCGGCGACGCGAGCGCGCAAACGGGTCATGGGCACGCGCTGCATGGAACGTTCATCGCCCAACGCCGGCATCTGCCTTTGTTCCGGCGTACTGGCGGATGTTGGCGGCAAGGGTTTCTCCAGTTGCGCCAGCACGTCTTCTTTTGTGATGCGGCCGCTGCGGCCGCTGCCTGCAATCTGTGCCGGGTCCAGATCATGCTCGGCCACCAGCTTGCGTACAGACGGGCTGAGAGCGGGTTCAAAGGCAGCGGCTCTGACTTGAGACTCGAGTAGCGAGCCCGCGTCGCTCTCTCCCTGTCTTCGGCTTCGCTCAGACAACGCCACCCCCCCCTCTCCCGCTGCCTGAGCGAAGCCGAAGGCAGGGGCTGCTGCCGTAACATCGATATCGAGCAGGGCAATCACTTCACCAGGATAGACCACCTCACCATTCTGTTTCACGATCCTGCTCAGCACACCTGCCTGCGGCGCAGGCAGCTCCAGCACCACCTTGTCGGTTTCGAGGTCGATCAGGTTTTCACCCGGAGCCACCACATCGCCTTCCTGCCTGTGCCAGTTCAGGAGCGTCCCCTCGGATACGGACTCGGACAGCGCAGGCACCTTGATTTCAATCATCATGTTCAATCTCCATTTTTCCATGACAGGTCCAGCGCTGCATCCACCAGCGCCTTCTGCTGCACCACATGTTCTTCGTAATGGCCGACGGCAGGTGAAGCGGACGATTTTCGGCTCGAATAAGTCAGCACCTGACCCGGTTTCATATGCTTGCGCAAATAGTGTTCGATGGAATACCACGCCCCCTGATTTTTCGGTTCTTCCTGCACCCACATGACTTCCTGCGCGGCGCTGTAGCGCTGCATTTCCTGGGCAAATTCGTCATGCGGGAAAGGATACAGCTGGGCAACCCGGATGATGGAAATATCGGCAATTCCTTTCTCGCGGCGTGCTGCCAGCAGATCATAGTAAATCTTGCCGCAGCAGACCAGGACGCGTCCGACGCCGGGCGGAGGAATATCGTCCTGCTCGGGCATCAGCGGCAGGAAGGATGGATGACTCAGATCGTCCAGGGTCGAAAAGGAATCCCTGTTGCGCAGCATGCTCTTCGGACTCATGATGATGAGCGGCTTGCGATAGGGTCGCAGCATCTGGCGACGCAGCAGATGAAACATCTGCGCCGGCGTGGAAGGCACGCATACCTGAATGTTGTATTCGGCGCATAGTTGCAGATAGCGTTCCAGGCGCGCCGAAGAGTGCTCCGGCCCCTGCCCCTCGTACCCGTGCGGCAGCATCATTACCAGCCCGCACATGCGTCCCCATTTGGTCTCGCCTGCACAGATGAACTGGTCGATCACCACCTGGGCCCCATTGGCAAAATCGCCAAACTGGGCTTCCCAGACCACCAGTTCATTGGGCTCTGCAGTGGAATAGCCATATTCGAATCCCAGCACGGCCTCCTCCGAGAGCACCGAATCGATCACCAGAAAATGCGGCTGGTTCTCGGAAATGTGCTGCAGCGGAATATATTCGCCGATATCCCACTTCTCCCGATTCTGGTCATGCAGCACGGCATGGCGATGGAAAAAAGTCCCGCGGCCACTGTCCTGACCTGAGATCCTGATACCGTAGCCATTTTCCAGCAGACTGGCGTAGGCCAGATTCTCCGCCATGCCCCAGTCGATGGGGAGCTTGCCCTCACCCATCAGGCGACGGTCGGCAAGAATCTTCTCCACCCTTGGATGAAGCGCGAAATATTCTGGCACCGTGGTCAGTTTTTCCGCCAGACGTTGCAGGTTTTCCAGTGAAACCGAAGTATCGGCAGGGTGGTTCCAGTTGGCATTGGTAAAAATTTTCCAGTCTGTGGCAAAAGCGCGCTTGAAATTGCTCAGCACCGGCTTGCAGCGAAGTTGATTGCCTGCATCGATGGTGGCCCGGTGATCCGTGATCATTTTCGCGGCTTCTTCCTCCATCACCACGCCTTCCGCCGCCAGGCGTGCGGCATAGAGCTGGCGCGTACCGGGATGTTTTGCAATTTTCTTGTACATCAGCGGCTGGGTTACCGCGGGCTCATCCTGCTCGTTATGCCCCAGACGGCGCAGGCACACCATGTCGATCACCACATCCTTCTTGAACGTCATGCGGAAATCGAAGGCAATCTGTGCAGCGAGCAGCACCGCTTCCGGGTCATCGCCATTGACGTGGAAAACCGGCGCTTCGACCATCTTGGCCACATCGGTGCAATGCAGGCTGGAGCGGGTATCGCGCGCATCCGAGGTGGTGAAGCCGATCTGGTTGTTGACTACGACATGCACCGTACCGCCGGTACTGAAACCGCGTGTCTGGGACATGTTCAGCGTTTCCATGACCACGCCCTGACCGGCAAACGCGGAATCACCGTGGATCAGTACGGGGATGACCTGCTCGCCAAGGTGGTCCTTGCGGCGGTGCTGACGCGAGCGCACCGAGCCTTCCACCACCGGGTTGATGATTTCGAGATGCGAAGGATTGAAAGCCAGGGTGACATGCACCGGGCCGGACGAGGTCGAAACGTCGGATGAAAAACCCTGGTGATATTTCACATCGCCTGTGGTGATATGGTCGTCATGGACATGCACCCCTTCGAACTCCTTGAACAGCTCGCGGGGTTCCTTGCCGATGATGTTGACCAGCACATTGAGCCGGCCGCGATGCGCCATGCCGAGTACCACCTCCTGCACCCCGCCTGCTCCAGACAACTCGACCAGATGATCGAGCAGGGGTATCAGGCTTTCACCGCCCTCAAGGGAAAAGCGCTTCTGTCCGACAAAGCGGGTATGGAGGTATTTTTCCAGCGTTTCCGCTGCCGTCACACGCCCCAGGATGTGTTTTTTCTGCGCTGCGGAAAAGCTTGGGCGGGCCCGGCGCCCTTCGATCTGCCCCTGCAGCCAGCGCTTCTGGGCAGGATCGTTGATATACATGTATTCGGCTGAGAACGTGCCGCAATAAGTCTCCTGCAGCATGGCCAGAATCTGCGCCAGTGGAGCCCGATCCAGACCGACCAGGGAGCCGGCATCGAACTCGGTTGCCATATCGGTTTCACTCAGGCCGTAGTGCTCAAGCTCGAGTTCCGGCACCTGGGGGCGTTCGAACCGCCTGAGCGGATCCACATTGGCATGGCGCATGCCAAGAAAACGATAGGCATTGATGAGCTGCAACACCTTGACCTGCTTGTGCGCCTGCTCGATAAAAGAGGTACAAATCAGGTCAGAGCGGACTCCACCCGGCTGCTGCACGCGGTACAGCATGGCTTCCCGGATGGGCTGATGGGCGACGTCGCGTTCACTGCCGCCTTCACTGAGCTGCAGGTGATCAAAATAACGCCGCCACTCAGTGCTGACGCTTTCCGGATTGGCCAGCCAGGATTCATAAAGGCCCTCGACGAACTCGGCATTACCCCCGTAAAGGTAGGAGTTTTCGAGAAATGCCTGCATTTTGCTCATGATGTCCTGACTCGATTTCGTGGTTGCAAAGTGAAACGTGAAGCCACTTGGCTGCGCCTTCGTTGTGAAGGGTGAAAAATATAATCATCCACTGGCCACATTTCACATTTCACATTTCACCGCTTCCCGATCGAAACAAATTCACGCCGTTCGGCACCGCAATAAAGCTGGCGGGGACGGCCAATTTTCTGCTCCGGGTCAGAAATCATTTCGGACCACTGAGAAATCCATCCGATGGTGCGGGAAATTGCAAAAATCGCAGTGAACATGTTCACCGGAATGCCAATGGCCCGCAGTACGATGCCGGAGTAGAAGTCCACATTGGGGTAAAGTTTTTTCTCGATGAAATAGGGGTCTTCCAGCGCGATACGCTCGAGTTCGAGTGCTGTCTTGAACAGACGGTCGTCCTGCATGCCGAGCTCGTTCAGAACCTCGTGGCAGGTCTTGCGCATCAGGTTGGCGCGCGGATCGAAGTTCTTGTAGACGCGATGCCCGAAGCCCATGAGGCGGAACGGATTGCTCTTGTCCTTGGCGCGTGCGATCACATCGGGAATATTGGAAACGTCGCCGATCTCTTCCAGCATTTTCAGCACTGCCTCGTTGGCGCCGCCATGCGCCGGCCCCCACAGGGAAGCGATCCCGGCAGCGATGCAGGCAAAGGGGTTGGCGCCGGACGATCCCGCCAGACGTACGGTGGAAGTCGAGGCATTCTGCTCGTGATCGGCATGCAGGATAAAAATCCTCTCCAGCGCACGCACCAGCACGGGGTTTGGGACATATTCCTCGCACGGGGTGGAGAACATCATGTGCATGAAATTTTCCACGTAGCTGAGACGGTTCTGCGGATAGACGAACGGCTGCCCGATATTGTACTTGTAGGACATCGCTGCAATCGTCGGCACCTTGGCCAGCATGCGGAAGGCCGATATCTCGCGGTGACGCGGGTCGGAAATATCGAAAGAATCATGGTAAAAAGCCGACAACGCGCCCACGACGCCCACCATCGAAGCCATCGGATGGGCATCGCGGCGGAAGCCACGGAAGAAATTGTTGATCTGGTCATGCACCATGCTGACCCGGCGCAAGGTGCTGTCGAAATCGTGGCGCTGGCTCGCGTTCGGCAATTCACCGTTCAGCAGTAGATAGCTCACCTCCATGAAATCGGCGTGTTCGGCCAGCTGCTCGATCGGATAACCGCGGTACAGCAGAATACCTTCTTCGCCATCGATGTAGGTGATGCTGGAATTGCAGCTCGCCGTCGACATGAAGCCGGGGTCGTAGGTAAACACGCCATGCTTGCCCAGAGAACGGATATCCACCACGTCCGGCCCCATGGTGCCTGAATAAATGGGCAACTCGATCGGGGGCTGCCCGTTTCCCAGATCCAGATATGCCTTGCGTTCTGCCATGTCATTTCTCCATATTTCAGCCGTAAGCATCGCTCCGGCTTATTATTTTCATCCCCGACAAGCGCGCAGCCATTGCACGACAGCCGAGTCACTGGTCCCGGCGCCACGAATCAGGGTCCATAGCTCCTGATCCGGCAAATCAAGCAGGGTATCGAACTCAAGCTGCTGCTGCGCCGTCAGTTTGACGTAATTTTCCCCCAGAAAGCGCTCCAGCACCAGATCAAGTTCCAGCATCCCACGCCGGCAGCGCCAGCGCAGGCGATTGAATTGAGATGCGGCGCCCAGACTCACAGGCAATCCAGTGGGCTTTGTACTCCCTTACCGCCACGATTCAGAACATGAGTGTAAATCATCGTCGTAGAGACATCCGAATGCCCCAGCAACTCCTGAACGGTGCGGATATCGTAGCCGCCTTCGAGCAGATGGGTGGCGAAGGAGTGACGGAAAGTATGGGGTGTGGCCGGCTTGGTCAGCCCCGCCGCGCGCACCGCCTGCTTGACGGCACGCTGCACGGCCTGATCCTGCAAATGATGACGGCGCGTCTCGCCTGTCCGTGGGTCAACCGCCAGATTGGCGGAAGGGAAAACATACTGCCACGCCCATTCGCGCCCGGCATTCGGATACTTCTTCCCCAGCGCATAGGGCAGACAAACCGACCCGTAACCCGCCGCCAGATCCTGATCATGCAACGCCTTTACCCGCTGCAAATGCAATTTGAGCGGATTGACCAGCGACTCGGGCAACATCGTCACCCTGTCCTTGAAGCCCTTTCCATCACGCACCAGTATCTCGCGGCGCGACAACTCCACATCCTTCACCCGCAACCGGACTCCCTCCATGATGCGCAGCCCGGAACCATACAGCAGACTGGCGATCAGCCAGTGTGCTCCTTCCAGCCTCGACAAAACCGCCTGCACCTCATCCCGCGTCAACACCACCGGCAAACGCTTGGGGGATTTTGCCCGCTCCACATTGCCCAGCCACGGCAAATCAACCCCCAGCACTTCCCTGTAGAGAAACAATAATGCGCTTTTGGCCTGATTCTGTGTCGATGCAGCCACTTTTCCAACCACCGCAAGATGGGTCAAAAACGCCTCCACCTCTGCCGCACCCATATCGTCTGGATGATGCTTGCCATGGAATAAAATATAGCGTTTAATCCAATCGACATAAGTTTGCTCGGTGCGAAGACTATAGTGCTTCAAGCGGATTTTTCCACGCACCTGGTCGAGCAGTTTGGGTGCAGCCACTGGTGATGGTTCTTCATTCATTTTTAGGATGCCCTAAAAAATCATAACAAGATGATGTAAATGAGATTATGTATGAATACATATATTTTATCCATCATGTTGATGCAATGTTTTGCGTCAATTAGGATGGCTACTTTACGTTGGCCCTTTTAAGGAGAAAATGATGGCTTCCATTTTTTACCGGCTTCTGGTCGTTCTGATATTTCCAATCGTCAGCGCATTGATGCCACTGAATGCGATCGCTGAAACAAACAACAGCAAGATTGGCTTCGTGCTTATGCATGGCAAAGGCGGCACTCCGCTGAAATATATCTCCGACCTAGCCAGCCCGCTCGAACAGCAGGGATTCCTTGTCGCAAATCTGGAAATGCCATGGTCTGGACGGCGTGATTACGATGTTACGGTGCAGGTGGCCGAGTCCGAAGTCGAGGCTGCATTGAGTTCGTTACGGAGCAAAGGCGCCCAGAAGGTATTTGTTGCCGGACTAAGCCAAGGTGGTCTGTTCGCACTATATTTCGGCACCAAGCATGCGATCGATGGTGTTATCGCCATTGCCCCCGGCGGTAGCGTGAGCAGCCCGATATTCCGAGAAAAGCTGGGGGAATCCGTCGAGTTGGCCCGTAAACTCGTCGCTGAAAGCGAAGGCGACGAGAAGACACGGCTTCTGGATTTTGAAGGCGCCAAAGGCACATACCCAATTATCACCACCCCGAAGGCATACTTGAGCTGGTTCGATCCGGATGGCGCCATGAACCAGTTGAAAGCAGTGCAAAGTATGAGTCCGACTACTCCTGTATTGTTCATCGTCCCGACAAATGACTATCCGGGCCTGCTTAAAGTCAAACAGCAGATGTTTGATGCACTTCCAAAGAATCCTCGCACCAAGCTATATGAACCAGACTCAAGTCACTTAGGCGCACCACCCGCTTCTATCAAGGAAATTATCGATTGGACAAGTGCAATTGCAAACGTGCGCTAGGGCCAACCCGGCAGTCCACACGGACGCTGCGCGATAAAGCCGCGCAGCGCCGGTGACTTCTACGTTGGGCGTCACTTTAGGAGCTTCCATGCCATTGGTTCCCGCCTTCTGCGACACATGCGGCACAGCTTTCAGCTCAGGCTGGAATATCGAGAACTCGACTGACATCGGCTTCTCAAACTGCCAAGCTGGGCCTTGCCCCGCATGCGGCGGCATGGGGCATATTCCTGACGGCATTTTCAACTTCATCGGCAGCGCAATTGAGATTCTTTCCGCGCCAGATAGAACAGTTGCGGAACTTAGGTTGCTGGCTCGAATACTTGGCACTGCGAGAGTAAACAAGGAAACCCGAGATCACGTAATTGCGCGCGTTGAAAACGAGGTTCCATCATTTTCCAAACTGGCGAAGCTTCTCCCTGAAAACAAGCCGGAACTTTATGGCTTCCTAGCTGTTGTACTCGCCGCGTTACAACTATTTACTCAAACGCCCCAGCCGCCGTCTATCAACATCACCAACGTTGTTCAGCAGGTTATTGTCGAGCCGCAGCGCAGCGAGTCAGCGAACATACCCAAGGCCGCCAAGAAGCCTGGTCGAAACGCTCCTTGTTCATGCGGCAGTGGATTCAAGTACAAAAAGTGCTGCGGAGCAAACAAGTGACGCCCAACCCTACGGTCGACCCCGTTCGCTTCGCTCTCTGGACGCTGCGCGATGAAGCCGCGCAGCGCCGGTCACCTCCACGTTGGGCATCTCATATGGAAATCACTCACAAATGAATATCAAACTCCTCCAGCGCGTTCTCGCCCCCACACTTGCCTTATTGCTTGCCGCTGGCTCAGCCTTTGCGCAGCAGTCGCTTCAAGACCGCCTGCTTCAACGAGCGATTGAGGCAACAAAATGTGAAGAAATTCCCAACAACGGGCGCTATTGCACATACAAATTTGGGAAGGTTCTCCAAATTGGCATTAAGGATGTCGGCGGTTCAGATACGGTAATCGGGTTTCACAACTCAAATATCAACAACGAGTTGTACGCCGTGATGTACTTCGGCTGTGTGTCAGTAGTTCCCGGACATGCTCACGCTAGAAACTACGACCGTGATTATGGCGTGTTCATTTCCCCCAAAACCGGGAATCTTTACCGCACATCTTCTGAGTGTCAGACCTCGTTGAAGTAATGCTCAACCCGGCGCTCAACCTCGCTCCCTTCGGTCGCTGGACGCTGAAAAAAATCAATGGGGTCAGACTCGATTGATTTTGTCATAAGACGGTGTTAGAGTGCCTTCACCTTTATTTAAGAGGTGCAAAAAATGGCGCGCTTACCCAGATTTGTTATACCGGACCAACCGCAGCACGTCATTGTGCGTGGCAATAACCGCAGTGAGATATTTTGTGCAGATGCCGATTATCAGTTTTACCTGGAGAAACTAAAGCTTGCCTGTGAAAAACACGCCTGCACAATTCATGCTTATGTTCTGATGACAAACCATTTGCACCTGCTCATCACACCACACGAAGAGCAGGGCCTAAGCAAAACCTTACAGATGCTGGGACGCTACTATGTGCAATATTACAACTACAGCTACCAACGCACCGGAACCTTATGGGAAGGCCGATACAAGGCCACTTTAATTGATTCGGAAGCCTATTTATTAACCTGCATGCGTTATATCGAATTAAATCCTGTCAGGGCTGGCATGGTAGATCACCCATCGGACTATCCATGGTCAAGTTACCATTTTAATGCGCTTGGAAAGCCAGATGAACTGTTGAGTCCACATATTGAATATGTGCGTTTAGACAAAACAGCGGATGCAAGGCAGACTGCCTACCGCCAGTTATTCAAGCACCACATAGCAGAAAGCAGCATGAATGAAATAAGAGAAGCAACAAATAAAGCCTGGGTGCTGGGAAATGACCGATTCAAACAACGCATACAAAAGCAACTTGAGAGACGAGTGGAGCCAAATGCACGGGGGGGCGATAGAAAATCAGAAAAATTTAGAATCAATGGAGTCTGACCCCATTGATTTCCGTTAGACTTTTATGTCAGCTATTGAATACCGTCATAATTTCCCCCTTGCTGCTACTGATGTAGCTGCGGTTTTTGATGCGTCCGGCATTCGCCGCCCAACCAATGATTTGGCGCGGATTGAGCGTATGTTTTCCAATGCAAACCTGATTTTGTCCGCTTGGCACGAAGGCAAGCTCGTTGGAGTATGCCGCGCCCTGACTGATTTCAGCTATTGTTGCTACCTGTCCGATCTCGCAGTGGATAAGGCGTTTCAAAAACACGGCATCGGGCGTGAACTCATTGCCCGCGTTCGCTCGGCTATTGGGGAAGAGGTGGCACTTGTACTGCTATCTGCACCTGAAGCGATGGCGTATTACCCCAAGGTTGGGTTTGAGAAAATTGAAAATGGGTTCATCATCAAACGCACCCGGTAGCTCCAAGCCAACCCGGCAGTCAAGCGGGACGCCGCGCTAACGCGCGTCGCCCCTGACTTTCTACACTGGGCATCATTTCGCAATTGCTGAATAAAGAGGAATGTTGCCAAGGCAGGAGAGTTAACGTGAGCCTGGCCCCTTTTTACTTCCTTCCGGCGGCTCCGGCCTTTTGCTGCCCCAACCTCCTTCCGGGCGGTTCCTGCTCTCGTCCGCCCAGGTGAAGCGCCCGAACAGCACGCAGCCCTTCATGCCCGGGCTGCAGGGCAGGCCGTTCACCCGCTGGCATTTGCCTGCGATCTCGTGCGGACAGCCCCAGCCGCTCATCGCTTCGCCTCAGGCCTTCTTCACGAACTCGGATTTCAGCGACATCGCGCCGATGCCGTCGATCTTGCAGTCGATGTCGTGGTCGCCCTCGACCAGGCGAATATTCTTCACCTTGGTGCCGCCCTTCACCACTGAGGAGGAACCCTTGATTTTCAGGTCCTTGATCACCGTCACGCTATCGCCGTCGTTCAGCACGGTGCCGAAGGCATCCTTCACCACGCGTTTTTCCTCAACGCCTTCCGCGGACGCATCCGCGCTCCATTCGTGGGCGCATTCCGGGCAGATGTAGACGCCGCCGTCTTCATAGGTAAATTCAGAACTGCATTTGGGACACTTGGGCAAATCGCTCATAACTCTTTCTCGCAAATAAAAATCAGTTTCAGGTCACACCGTCCGCTTGACCAGCAGTTCCTTGATCTTGCCGATGGCCCGTGTGGGATTCAGCCCCTTGGGACAGACTTCGACGCAATTCATGATGCTGTGGCAGCGGAACAGGCGGTAGGGGTCCTCCAGATCGTCCAGGCGCTCGTTAGTGGCCTGATCGCGGCTGTCATTGATGAAGCGGTAGGACTGCAACAGCCCTGCCGGGCCGACGAACTTGTCCGGATTCCACCAGAAGGAAGGGCAGGACGTGGAGCAGCAGGCGCACAGGATGCATTCGTAGAGCCCGTCCAGTTCAGCACGATCCTCGGGTGACTGCAGGCGTTCGATTTCAGGCTCCGGATCGGCATTGATGAGGTAGGGCTTGACCGAGCGGTAGTGCTTGAAGAACTGGCTCATGTCCACGATCAGGTCGCGGATCACCGGCAGGCCTGGCAGGGGGCGAAGTTCGACCGGCTGCTTCAGGTCCCTGAGCGGCGTAACGCAGGCCAGTCCGTTCCTGCCGTTGATGTTCATGCCGTCCGAACCGCACACCCCTTCTCGGCAGGAACGGCGCACGCTCAGGGTTTCGTCCTGCTCCTTGAGCAGCAGGATGGCATCGAGCAGCATCTTCCCTTCCGGCTCGATGTCCAGCTCGTAGTCCTGCATGTAGGGCTTGGTATCGGTTTCCGGGTTGTAGCGGTAGATGGAGAATTTCATGATTTCCCTTTATCTCGGATGTGAAATGTGAAGCCATTCGGCTGCGCCTTCGTTGTGAAGCGTGAAAGGTAAAACCATCCACTGACCACATTTCACATTTCACACTTCATCTCAATACACCCTGGCCTTGGGCTGAAATGCCTCCACCGTCAAGGGCTTCAGCCGCACCGGCTTGTAGTCGAGACGGTGGCTGTCGGCAAAATACAGGCTGTGCTTCAGCCAGGCGTTGTCGTCGCGCGCCGGGTAGTCGTCGCGCGCATGGGCGCCACGGCTTTCCTGACGCGCGGCGGCGGAATGCATGGTGGCCAGCGACACCGCCATGAGGTTCTCCAGCTCCAGCGCCTCGATGCGTCCGGTGTTGTAGATTTTGCTGTGGTCGCGCAGCACCACGTCGGGCAGTCTGGAGGCGATTTCCAGCATCTTCTTCACCCCGTCCTGCAGCACGGCTTCCGTGCGGAATACGCCGCAATGGAGTTGCATGGTCTTGCGCATTTCCTCGCGCAATTCCGGCACGGTGATGCCATCGCCTTTTTTGTCCCAGCGCGCCAGGCGCGCCGCGATGCGCTCCAGCGCCTGCGTGGGCACGGGACGCGGGAAAGGGTTTTCGCGACAGTATTCGATCACGTCGTTGCCGGCAGCGCGACCGAACACGATCAGGTCGAGCAGCGAATTGCTGCCCAGCCGGTTGGCCCCATGCACCGAAACGCAGGCGCACTCACCGATGGCGTAGAGGCCGGGCACGGCTTCTTCCGGGCCGGTCGCGGTCGGCATCACCACCTGACCCTGCAGATTGGTGGGGATACCGCCCATCATGTAATGCACCGTGGGCACGACCGGAATGGGGTCGGTGGCCGGATCGACATGGGCGAATTTCAGCGCCAGTTCGCGGATGCCGGGCAGGCGCTGCTGGATCACTTCCGGCCCGAGATGATCGAGCTTGAGCAGCACGTGGTCGCCGTCCCTGCCGCAGCCGCGCCCCTCGAAAATCTCCACCGCCATGGCGCGCGACACCACGTCGCGGCTGGCCAGGTCCTTGGCGTTGGGCGCGTAGCGCTCCATAAAGCGCTCGCCGTTTTTATTCACCAGATAGCCGCCCTCGCCGCGCACCCCCTCGGTGATCAGCACCCCCGCGCCATGCACCCCGGTCGGGTGGAACTGCCAGAACTCCATGTCCTCGAGCGGGATGCCGGCCCGGAGCGCCATGCCCAGACCATCGCCGGTATTGATGAGGGCATTGGTGGTGGCAGAAAAGATGCGCCCTGCCCCGCCGGTAGCAAGAATGGTGGCGCGCGCCTCGATGAAAATCGGCTCGCCGGATTCGATCCCCAGCGCCACCACGCCCTGCGAATAGCCCTCTTCGTCCATCACCAGATCGACCGCGAAATACTCTTCGAAGAAATGCGTGCGTGCCGCGATATTGCGCTGGTACAGGGTATGCAGCATGGCATGGCCGGTGCGGTCGGCCACCGCGCAGGTGCGCACCGCAGGTGCGCCGCCGTAGTCCTGGGTCATGCCGCCGAAGGGCCGCTGGTAGATCTTGCCGTTCTCCAGCCGGTCGAAGGGCATGCCGAAATGTTCCAGCTCGATCACCGCCTCGTTGGCGCCGCGGCACATGAACTCGATGGCGTCCTGGTCGCCGAGATAATCCGAACCCTTGACCGTGTCGTACATGTGCCAATGCCAGTTGTCCTCGCTCACGTTGCCGAGGCTGGCAGCAATGCCGCCCTGCGCGGAGACGGTATGCGAGCGGGTGGGGAACACCTTGGACACCACCGCCACCTTGAGGTCGGCATGGGCAAGTTGCAGCGCAGCGCGCAGGCCAGCGCCTCCGCCGCCGATAATCACTGCGTCAAACGTTCTTTTCGCAATCATGTCATGCCCTCTCCGGTTTGCTGCCAGGGTATCGGCGGCCAGCGCCGATTCGCGGACGGTCGCATCCCCGCATGCGGGGCCCCTGCTCCCTGCTCACGTCGCACCACCAATAATCACTGCGTCAAACGTTCTTTTCGCAATCATGTCATGCCCTCTCCGGTTTGCTGCCAGGGTATCGGCGGCCAGCGCCGATTCGCGGACGGTCGCATCCCCGCATGCGGGGCCCCTGCTCCCTGCTCACGTCGCACCACCAATAATCACTGTGAAACGTGCGTTTTGAGATACTCATTGCACGCTCCACAGGATTTGCACCGCCCACGCGGCGTAAGCCATGAGTGCAAGAATCACCGCCACATGCAGGGTGAGACGGATAAAGGTGGGATGGATATAGTCCATGAAAATATCGCGCATCCCCACCCAGGCGTGGATCAACACGCTGAACAGGAACAGCAGGCTGGCGAGACGCACCGGCAGGCTGTAGAACAGGCTGTTCCACGAAGCATAAGTCAGCGGCTGAGTCAGGAAAAAGCCGATCAGGAAGAGGCTGTAAAACGCCATCACCACGGCGGTGACGCGCTGGATCAACCAGTCCTTGAGGCCGTAGTGGGCACCGCTGACGATGCGTTTTACCATAGCCAGGCTCCCGTCAGGATCGTCGCACCGATGCTGACGGCAAGCACCAGCCAAGAACTGAAGCGCGCCTGCGGCAGGTCTACACCGATATCCAGATCCAGCGCCAGATAGCGCAAGCCCATGCAGAAATGGTGCAGATAGCCCCAGATCACCCCGATCAGAAGCAGTTTTACCAGCGGCAACCGGAACCAGCCCTGCACCTCAGCGAATCCCTGTTCCGACGCCAGGCTCAACTGCAATACAAACAGCAACACAGGCAGCAGCAGAAACAGCAATGCACCGCTCGCCCGGTGCATGATCGACACCACGCCCGGCAGCGGCAACCTGATTTTGAACAGATTCAGATAAACCGGCCGGGAGCGGCCCATGATCTATTCCCCTGTCCCGGCGGCAGCCGCCACGGCAGGCGGGATGCGTTCGATCAGGCGCGGGTCGAAAGGTTTGGGAATGATGTAATCCTTGCCAAATGCCATTGCCGTGGCGTTATAGGCCTTCAGCACTTCCTCCGGCACCGGCTCTTTTGCCAGTTCTGCCAGCGCCTTCACGGCAGCGATCATCATGGCCTGGGTGATTTTTTTCGCGCGGGCGTCCAGCGCGCCGCGGAAGATGTAAGGGAAGCCCAGCACGTTGTTGACCTGGTTGGGGAAATCCGAGCGCCCGGTGGCCATGATCAGGTCGTCGCGCGCAGCATGCGCGTCTTTCGGCAGGATCTCCGGGTCGGGGTTGGCCATGGCGAACACGATGGGCTTTGCCGCCATGCTCTTGAGCATCTCGCCCGTCACCAGATTGGGCCCGGACACGCCGATAAATACGTCGGCGCCCTGCATCGCGTCTGCCAGTGTGCGCATGGCGGTTTCTTTGGCGAATTCCTGCTTGTGCGCATTGAGATCGGTTCGACCACTGTGGATCACGCCCTTGGAATCCACCAGGGTCATGTTTTCCCTGTTCGCGCCCATGGCGATCAGCAGGCGCATGCCCGCCAGCCCGGCGGCACCGGCACCGAGGCACACCAGCTTCGCGTTGGCGAGGTGCTTGTCCTGTAGTTCCAGTGCATTGAGCAGACCGGCACAGATGATGATGGCAGTACCGTGCTGATCGTCGTGAAACACCGGGATATCGAGGCGTTCCTTGAGAATGCGCTCGATCTCGAAGCAGTGTGGCGCAGCGATGTCCTCCAGATTGATGCCGCCGAAGGTGGGGGCGATATTGACCACGGTCTCGATGAAGGATTCGACGCTGGGCGCATTGACCTCGATGTCGAACACATCGACATTGGCGAAGCGCTTGAACAGCACTGCCTTGCCTTCCATCACCGGCTTGGAAGCCAGCGGGCCGAGGTTGCCCAGACCGAGAATCGCCGTACCATCAGTAATTACCGCGACCAGGTTGCCCTTGTTGGTGTAGCGGTAGGCATTTTCCGCATCCCTGTGGATTTCGCGCACCGGCTCGGCCACCCCTGGCGTATAGGCCAGCGACAGTTCAGCCGCCGTGCCGCAGGGCTTGGAAGACTCCACCGAGAGCTTGCCCGGCCGGGGAAACTCATGATAATCCAGTGCGCGTTGTTTCAAATTATCCATGCTGACCTCAATTCAATTCGTCGAAATAACAGTAGTTTTCGGTGTTGATATAGCTCTGGCGCCATTCGACCGGCTGCTTGTCATAGGTAAAAGCCACCCGCTCGACGCACAGCAGGGGCGAGCCCAGGGCCACATTCAGCAGCGGCGCGCTGATTTCATCCGCAGCCGTCGCCCGGATGCGTTCCTGGGCAGAAACGATGCGGATCCGGTAGCGGGTTTCGTAGAGTGAATATAGCGTTCCCTTGTGGGCATTGACATGATCTTCGATCATCGCGCTGGTGATACCCTTGAGGAGCGCCACGGGGAGGCGGATATCGTCGTAGACCACAGGCTTGCCGGAGAAATTCAATACCCGGCGCAAAATCACCAGCGTGCTGCCGGGGAGAACTCCGAGGCGTTTCGCCACATGGGTGTCGGCCTTGCCGCGCTGGAACCCGATGAATTCGCTCTGGGGATATTCCTTCTCGCCATCCAGCGTCAGCAGATTGAGAAAACGGTAGTTGGTACCTTCATCGGTGAGGGTGGCGACGAAAGTCCCCTTGCCCTGCCGCCGCACCAGCATGTTATCCATCACCAGTTCGTCGATTGCCTTGCGTACCGTGCCCTGACTCACCTGATAGCGCCGGGCCAGTTCCATTTCGCTCGGAATCGCTTCTCCCGGATGCCATTCGCCATCCGCCAGCCCCCGGGTGATCAGGAGCTTGATCTGCTCATAGAGCGGGAGAAAATTCGGGGTGACGGATGCTTTCTTCATAGCCCCGACTTATAGCAGAAAGATGGTCAGGCGTCCACAAGTCTTATATAAGACATACAAACCCGGAAACGAAAACTCGTTTACCGCAATACCCAAAGGGCACAAGAGGCGCGAAGACGCAAAGCCAGGCAAAGGATTTCTTTATTTTTCTTTGCGCCTTCGCGTCTTCGCGGTTCAAATGCAGTTATTAATCAACCCGTGTTACGCATGCCCCCCGCGATGGCATTGATCGAGCGCAGCAATGGGTTGAGCCACTGTTCGCGCTGTTCCTGCGGCAGGGACTCGTCGCGGGTGCGCTTTAGCAGCATGACCTGGATATGGTTGAGCGGGTCCAGATAGGGGCTGCGACGCGCCAGGGACAAGGCCAGCGTCGGATTTTCCTCGATCAGCATTCTGGCACCTGCGATATTCAGCACCTGGGTGACGGTGCGATGATATTCATCGCGTATCGTCTGGTAGATGGCCTGAGCCTCATCCTTGCGCTCGGCCAGTTCGGCATAACGCGCTGCGATATTCATGTCGGCCTTGAACAGCGCCATCTGCGTATTGCTGAGCAAGGCGCGGAAAAATGGCCATTCCTGATACATGTTCTGCAGCTTGGCAAGCCGTTCCGGATCGTTTCCGCGCCAGTTTTCCAGCGCAGTGCCGATGCCGAACCAGGCCGGCATGGTATGACGCGACTGCCCCCAGCCGAACACCCAGGCGATGGCGCGCACCGAGCCCTTGGAGCGATCCCCCTTCTTGCGATGGGAAGGCCGTGAACCGATATTCATCAGGCCGATTTCCGTGAGCGGGGTGGCTTCGTAGAAATAATCGATAAAGCCCGGCGTATGGTCGGTCAGGCCACGGAAAGCGGCTTCCCCGTCTTCGGCCAGCTTGTCCATGATACCGAGGAAATCCTGACGCGCCCGGGCCGGCTCGCGCACCAGGCTAGTGCTGGCCTTGAGCAGGCCGGTCATGCCCATGGAAAGCTCATAGGAAGCGGTTTCGGTGTTGCTGTATTTGAACGATAACACCTCACCCTGCTCCGTGAGCTTGATCTGGCCGCGCACAGTACCTTCCGGCTGGGAAAGGATCGCATCGTGAGTCGGACCGCCGCCACGGCCCACCGTGCCGCCGCGTCCGTGGAAGAGGCGGCATTCGATGCCACGCGACTGCGCCAGCGCGGTAATCCGGGTCTGCGCATCGTACAGGGACCAGACCGAAGCGAGAATACCGCCATCCTTGGCCGAGTCGGAATAGCCCAGCATGACTTCCTGCATATTGCCGGAGCACCTGACCAGCGCGGCATATTCCGGGTTTTCGAGCAACGCTGTCATCACTGGCTCAATGTGCTCCAGATCGATAATGGTTTCGAACAAAGGCGAAATGCTGATATTGCAGAACCACTCCTTGCCATCGCGGCCGGCCAGGCCTGCAAGACTGGCGAGGAACATGACTTCCATGACATGACTGGCGGCATGGGTCATCGAAATGACATAGGCACCAAATGCGCGGGGGCTGATTTCATGCCGCATGCGCGCCATCACCTCGAGCACATCATAAGTCTCGCGGGTGGCTTCGCTGAGCCTGCTCTTGTCAATTTTGAATTCCTGGGCGCGTGTAATCGCTGCGCCAAGCGCTTCGAGACGCCCGGTTTCACTCAACGCGCTGTAATCAGGCAGGCCGGGGAATTGCGAAAACAGCTCGGTCACCGCTTCGGTGTGGCGCGTGGATTCCTGGCGGATGTCGAGATGAACCAGATAGAAGCCGAAGGTTTCCGCCTGACGAATCAGATCCTGCAGTTCGCCATGAGCCGTGCCGGTATCGCCATGACCGATCAGCGAATCGCGGATCAGATAGAGATCGGCAATAAACTCCTGCTCCGACACATAGGCATCGGCAAACGGACTGACGCTGCTCCCGTCCAGTTCCGCTTCGACGAGATTCAGGCTATGGCGCAAGCGATGCAGCATGATGTAAAGCTTGCGCCGGTAGGGTTCCTGCCCGAAACGCTGGGGAAAATCGCCGAATACGGCAGGAAAACGCAGCTCGTCCTGCAACAGGCTCTCGGTCATCGACTCGCTGATGGCGCAAAGGCGTTTCGAGTGAGTCAGGACATGGCTGAGATCGCTGACCACGTCCAGGTACAGGCGTAAAATTTCGCGCTTGTGCAGGCGCAAGGCGAGAATGGTCGTTTCCGGCGTAACGAACGGATTACCGTCGCGGTCGCCACCGATCCATGAACCGAAACGCAGGATGTTCGGAATGCGAATCTGCTCGTGTTCGGACAATTCAGGGCCATACACGCGCTCAATGGCTTTTTCCAGATAACGGTAGGTTTCCGGCACGGCCTTGAACAGGCTTTCTCGAAAATAGAATAGCCCGTTCTTGATTTCATCACGGACCTGGGGTTTATTGGTACGCACCTCGTCTGTTTTCCAGAAAGTCTGGATCTGCTGTTCCAGCAGCCGAATCAGTTCCTTGCGCTGCTCCTTTCCGGTGCGTGGATCGTCCAGCTTCTCTCCAGTCAGGAAGATATGACGCAGATGGTCCATGATGGTGCGGCGCTTGGCTTCTGTTGGATGCGCGGTGAGCACCGGAATGTAGGCCGCCTTGTCGAGCAGCGTCTGCAGTTGCGCGGCAGTGATGCCCTGGGCGTGGAACTCGCGCAGGGTGGCATCGAAAGAGCCTTTCCACAACGCGCCCCCGGCATACACCTGGGCGCGACGAATGTGATGCTGGTAAGATTCCTCGGCCAGATTGACGAGGCTGAAATAGGTACTGAATGCACGCACGACATGCGTCAGCGTTTCAATATCCAGCGCCCCGACGAGTTTCTCGAGCTGCAGACGAAGGCGTGGATCGTCACGTTTGCGCAAACGGATGAAACCCTTGCGCAAGGCCTCCACTGCGGCCAGCACATGACCGTCTTCCTGGGTTTTCAAAACATTGCCGAGCAGATTTCCGAAGAGTTTGACTCGAGCACGCAGCTGGGCATCAGTAGGTAGTTTCGACACTTTTATCACTTTTCCATACCGCAAAGCGCGGCAAAACCGGGCAAAAACAGCACTCCGCCCCAGGTTGAAATAATCTGCAAAGGCTGACATTGTAGCTTTGCAGCATCACAGGGCAAGTATTTTACAGCACCACAGCTTATGATAGGAAAAACAGGGTTTAGTGTTGTCTATTGATCACTTGAACCTACGTCAGTCGGCCCCATGGATAAGGATTCAGGCAGCATTTCATTTAAAGGGATAAGCCCGATGAAACCCGACACAAGCAAACCATGGCATCACCTTTCCACTGCCGAAGTTGTCTCGGGGCTGGAAAGCGACCCTGACAAGGGGTTGACTCCGGAAGAGGCGCAGCGCCGTCAGGTAGAGTTCGGCCTGAATTGCCTGACGGCGAAAAAAGGGCGCGGCCCGTTCATTCGCCTGCTGCTGCAGTTTCACCAGCCGCTGATCTACCTGCTGCTGGCATCCTCCGCCATCACTGCCGCATTGCGGGAATGGGTGGATGCCAGCGTGATTCTGGGCGTAGTGCTGGTCAACGCCGGCATCGGCTTCATTCAGGAGAGCAAGGCCGAGAGCGCCATTGCTGCGCTGGCGAAAGTCGTGGCCACCAGCGCGCGCGTTCTGCGTGGCGGCAGGAAAATCAGCATGGCTTCGGAACACCTGGTGCCGGGCGATGTGGTGCTGCTGGCGGAGGGGGATAAGGTCCCCGCCGACCTGCGGCTACTGCACTGCCGCGAACTGGGCATCAACGAATCCTCCCTGACCGGCGAATCCCTTCCGGTCGCCAAGCATGCCACGCCACTGGCGCTGGACACCCTCCTGGCAGACCGCGCCAATATGGCTTTTGCCGGCTCGCTCGTGACTCGCGGCCATGGCGTGGGGATGGTGGTGGCGATCAGCAATGCCACCGAAACCGGGCGCATTTCGCGCCTGATGGAAGAAGCGGACGTATTCTCCACACCGCTCACGCGCAAGATCGAATGGTTCAGCAAAATCCTGCTCTATGCCATCCTGGCGCTGGCCTCCCTCACTTTCGTCATCGGACTGGCGCGCGGAGAAAGCGCATTCGACATGTTCATGGCGGCGGTGGCCCTCTCCGTCGGCGCGATTCCGGAAGGCCTGCCAGCCGCCGTGACCATCACGCTGGCCATCGGCGTATCGCGCATGGCCAGGCGCCGTGCCATCATCCGCAAGCTCCCGGCGGTGGAAACCCTGGGCAGCACCACCGTGATCTGTTCCGACAAGACCGGCACCCTGACCCAGAATCAGATGACGGTGCAGCAGATTTTTGCCGGCGGCCAGGATTTCACGGTAAGCGGCGTGGGCTATGCGCCGCATGGCGAGATCACCCCGGCCATCGGCGCGGCCGTTCGGGAATGCCTGCTGGCCGGTCTTCTGTGCAACGAATCCAGCCTGGAACACAAGGGCGGCGCCTGGCACGTCAGCGGCGACCCGACCGAGGGCGCGCTGGTCGTGGCGGCGATGAAAGCGGGGCTCGAACCCGAAGACAGTCATGCCGCCCATCCCCGCCTCGATACCGTGCCTTTCGAATCGCGCCACCAGTACATGGCGACCCTGCACCCTGACGCCATCTATCTCAAAGGCGCGGCAGAAAAAGTGCTGGAGCGCTGCACCGTCATGCCGGGTCCGGATGGACAGGTCGTGCCACTGGATCATGAGCGCATTTCACAGGTAGCTGTCCACATGGCGGAACAGGGGCTGCGCGTGCTGGCGCTGGCCAGCAAAATTCCCGCCAGCGGGCAAACCGCGCTCAACCACGGCGATCTCGCGACCGGCATGCAATTCCTCGGCCTGCAGGGCATGATGGACCCGCCGCGTCCGGAAGCAGTGCGCGCAATCAGGGCCTGTCACCGCGCAGGGATTTCGGTAAAAATGATTACCGGCGACCACGCCGTCACGGCTGGTGCCATTGCCCGTCAGATCGGACTGTTCCATGGGGGTGAGACAGAAATCCTTGGCGGGAGGGACCTGGCCGAAATGGGCGATGCCGCTCTGGCGCAGGCGGTTCGCACCACGCATGTTTTCGCGCGTGTCGAGCCGGAACAAAAATTGCGCCTGGTCCGGGCCTTGCAGGCCAATGGAGAAATTGTCGCCATGACCGGCGATGGCGTCAACGATGCGCCGGCGCTGAAACAGGCAGATATCGGCGTGGCCATGGGCATCACCGGCACCGAGGTCGCCAGGGAAGCTGCCGACATGGTACTTACCGACGACAATTTTGCCTCCATCGAAGCCGCAGTGGAGGAAGGCCGAGGCGTGTTCGACAACCTGACCAAATTCATTGTCTGGACCCTGCCCACCAATTTCGGCGAGGGACTGGTGATCACCGCCGCCATCGTTGCAGGCGTGGCTCTGCCCATCCTGCCGGTGCAGATTCTCTGGATCAACATGACGACCGCCGTACTGCTCGGCCTGATGCTGTCGTTCGAGCCGATCGAGAAAGGCATCATGCAGCGCGCGCCGCGCATGCCCTCGACGCCGCTGCTCACCCCGGTCCTGATGGGCCGTATCGGCATCGTCAGTGCCTTGCTGCTGGCGGGCTCTTTCGGGCTGTTCATGTGGGAGCTCGGGCACGGGGAATCGATCGAATATGCCCGCACCGTCGCCGCCAATGTTTTCGTCTGCGGCGAACTGTTTTACCTTTTCAACTGCCGCTCCATGAGCGAATCCATGTTCAGGCTCGGGGTGTTTTCCAACCGCTGGCTGGTCGGTGGCGTTACCCTTATGGCACTTCTGCAACTGCTTTTCACCTATCTGCCTGCCATGAACGACTGGTTCCGCACCGCTCCGATCGATGCCGGATCGTGGAGTCGCATCCTTGCTGTCAGCCTGTTAATCTACGCCGTGATCGGCGCTGAAAAATGGCTGCGCAGGGAAAATTAATAAACGGACCGGGCCGTCCGTGATATAAATTATCATTGGGGATTTCTAGAATTGAAGAACATGGGCGACAGTCAGCCTCTATTTATCGACATAACCCTGTTGCGCATCGGGATGCACATCCACCTCGACCTTGGCTGGATGGATCATCCCTTTCCCATGAACAGCTTCACCCTCCGCTCTCAGGAACAGATCGACATTGTGCGCACCCTGGGCCTTGAGCGCGTCCGTTTTTCCCCGGACAAAAGCGATCCTGAAATCCAGCAGCAGTACCTCGCGGCCGACATGACCGATCGGCCACCTGAAATCGAGGCTGAAGAAGAGTCCCCGGAAATGGCTGCCAGACGTCAGCGCCGCGACCTGCTCTCGAGCCAGCGGGCCAGTCTGCAAGTCTGTGAGCGCCAGTTTGCGAATGCCAGCAACACCTACAGGCAGGCCGTCGAAACAGTACATTCCCGGCCCACGGTATCGCGTGAACAGTCGGAAACCCTGATCAGGGGTTTCCTGAGCGAGATCATGGGTGAACATGAAGCCTGCATCCGGCTACTGTCGGAGAATGCCGGTGAAAAAACTTCGCTCCACTCGATCAACGTGACCGTCATTTCACTCCTGCTCGGCAAAGCCAGCGGACTGGGCGAACAGGAATTACTGGACGTGGGCATGGGCGCCCTGCTGCACGACATTGGAAAAATCGAGCTGCCCGGCCGTCTGCGCTGGAGCGATGAGCAATTCACGACTTCGGAGCGCGAGGTTTATCAGGCGCACGTTGCCCACGGCGTCACGCTGGGGCAGAAAATGGGCCTTTCTCCAAGCGCCTTGCTGGTGATCGGCCAGCATCATGAACTGGCCGACGGCTCGGGCTATCCGCAGCACATCACGGATAAATACCTGTCGCAGCCAAGCCGCATCGTGACGCTCGTCAACATGTACGACAATCTTTGCAACCCGGGAAATCCGGCTCTGGCAATCACACCGCACGAAGCACTGGCACTGATCTTTGCCCAGCGGAAATCCCAGTTTCACGCAGCCACCCTGTCACTGTTCGTGCGCATGATGGGGGTCTACCCCCCCGGCTCGGTGGTGCAACTCTCAGACGAGCGTTTCGCGCTGGTGGTTTCCGTCAATTCCTGCCGCCCGCTGAGGCCGCGCATCATTATTCACGACCCGCAGATTCCCAGGGAAGAAGCGCTTATCATCGACCTGGAAGACGAACCCAAAATCGGCATACGCCGCAGCCTGAAACCGCTGCAATTGCCGAAAAACACCTTTGATTACCTGTCTCCGCGCAAGCGCATGTGCTACTTCTTCGAGCGGGCGCGCGAAACGCCTTCTTCCGGAGAAAACACATGAGGGACTGCACCTGGCAGCCCCTTATCGAAGGCATGATCGAAGCGGTATGGGTGGTGGACCCGATCGAGTTGCGTATCGTGGCCGTGAACCGTGCAGCGGAGGTCTTGCTTGGCGCAGAGCCGGGTACATTCATCGGTCACCCTGTCATCGAACTCTCTGCCACGCCGGAAGACATCTTTTTTTGGGAAGATGTAGCTGCAGGGCTTTCCGACCAGATTTTTTCCGAAACCCTGCTGCGCCGCCGGGATGGATCGACGGTTCAGGTCGAGCGCCGCGTGTCGCTCATCAAGGCCGGACAGGACGCTTCGGTCTACGTCGTGGCAGCACGCGACCAGAGCGCCCAGCGGCAGGTGGAGAACGAGCTCGAAAAAATTGTTGCCGAGCTCCGCGCCACACTCGAATCCACCGCAGACGGGATTCTGGTGTCCGATCTGGAAGGCGGCATCCGGGGCTACAACCAGCGCTTTGCCGAGATGTGGAGCTTGCCGCAGGAATTGCTCACCCAGCGCAACGATACGGCCGTCTACACCTGGATGTGCCAGAACGTTCTGGATTCGGAACAATATCTGGAGCGCCTCGGACGGATCACCCGATCTCCGCTGCTGGAAGCGACCGACGTGCTGGTGCTGCGATCCGGCCATGTGCTGGAGCGCGTCACTTTGCCCCAGTATGCGCGTGGCAGACCGATCGGACGGGTGTTTTCCTATCGCGACATTACCCAGCGGCTGGCCAACGAAACCCGTCTGCAACTTGCCTCGAAAGTTTTCGAATCCAGCCTGGACGCCATATTTGTTACCGATGCCGCGCATCAGGTCATTGCCGTCAACCCGAGTTGCGAACGCCTGACCGGCCATATTCAGGCAGAGCTGCTGGATCGGCCTTCACGCGAGTTTTTTTCAGACCTCAGTGAAAATGCCTTCATCGAGCAAGTCATGGAGCAGCTTACGCGCCTGGGTTTATGGGCAGGCGAAGCCTGGATCCGGCACAAGAGCAGCAAACCTTATCTGTGCCTTGCGTCGATGGTCCGCGTCCTGGACGAGCATGGCGAGCCCATACACTACATCGGCTTCCTCAAGGATCTGAGCGAAACTCATGCGGCTCGCAAACGCATCGAGGAACTGGCTTACAACGACGTGCTCACCGGACTGCCAAACCGGCTGCTGCTGGCGGAACGCATCGATCAGGCGCTGAGTTTTGCCGATCGCAACGGTGGCTCCTGCGCAGTGCTGTTTCTCGACCTGGATCATTTCAAGCATATCAATGATTCTCTTGGCCACCTGTTCGGCGACCGCGTGCTGATCGAAGTATCGGAACGGATCAAGGGATGTCTGCGCCATATCGACACTGCCGCGCGACTAGGCGGGGACGAATTTGTCCTGCTGCTCAACCAGGTGGATGAACATGGCGCCGAAAGCACTGCACGGCGTATTCTGGAGGCATTATCCCGTCCCTTCTGCCTGGACGAAATGTGCTTCACCGTGACCTGCAGCATCGGCATCGCGCTCTACCCGGGTGACGGTGTCACCATGGACAACCTGATCAAGAATGCCGACAGCGCCATGTATTACGTCAAGGAGCGCGGGCGCTCGGATTTTCGTTTTTACCAGCGCCAGATGAACATCGGGCTGCTGTCGCGCATGAAGCTTGACCATGCCATGCGGCTGGCGCTCGAAAACGAGGCATTCCGCCTGCACTACCAGCCCCAGGTAGACCTTGCCAGCGGCGATATTTTCGGTGCGGAAGCCCTGATCCGCTGGCACGACGAAGAACTGGGCAACATCCCTCCCGCACGTTTCATTCCAGTGGCAGAAGAAACCGGCGTCATCGTGGCCATCGGCAACTGGGTACTCACCGAAGCCATCCGGCAGTGCGCCCGATGGCAGGCGCAAGGCTGGACCCTGGCCATCGCGGTAAACGTCTCCGCACTGCAATTCCAGCAGAAAAACTTTGTCGAAGGCGTTGCCGAAGCATTGCGCGCAAGCTCGCTTCCGCCTCAGCTACTGGAACTCGAATTGACCGAATCCATCCTGCTGCGCGATGTGGACGATGCGCTGGCGCGCCTCGATGCACTGGCCGAACTGGGCGTGAGACTATCGATCGACGATTTTGGCACGGGCTATTCCAGCCTAAGCTACCTCAAACGTTTCCCGATCTACCGGCTGAAAATCGACCGCTCCTTCATTTCCGACCTGCCCGCCAATGACAGCGATACAGCGATTGTCAAAGCCATTATCAGCCTGGCCCGCGCCCTCAAATTGCGCGTCATTGCCGAAGGCGTAGAAACCGAAATCCAGCGCCACTTCCTGGCATCCGCAGGGTGTGACGAATTTCAGGGCTTCCTGTGCAACCCGGCACTGTCGTCCCAGGAATTCGACCAGTTCATGGAAAAAGCCGAGAAACAGCCGCAGACCAAACTGTTCTGAGCCTGAATCTGCTGCAGCGTGGAGCAACCTCAAAGGCAACATCCCTGCAGGCATCAGTCTTCGCACACTGGCGCTTCATTTCGAATATGCCGACCCGTCTTTACTGACTTTGGGTAACGCTTGCCGTGAAAGAAAATATGGCGTTTAATCCAGCCTGAATATGCCATTTCAGTACGCAGGCTGTAATGCTTGAGCCGCATGCGATCCCGCACCTGATTCATACATTTTTGGGGTTCTGGCGCAGTAACGGATATGGAAAGATTATCGGACACAATAAGTATCCAGTTCACAAAGAATCATGAATAAACAACATGCTATCTCAGCGATTGAGATTATCAGACTGACCGATATGCTTTTATTTGCCGATTTGTCGGCTATACAACGTTGTGCTAAAGGACAACAAAATGAAACTGGCCGCATTCTTGTTATTACTGCTCCCTGCTCTAGCTTTCGCAGATACAACGACATATTCCTGCAACTACACCAGATATAGCGACCAAGAGGGAGGCCACAAGGTTAAAGAGAAATTTGAACTGAATTTCATAGTCGATAAGGCAGCGGGGAAAAGCTATCTGCTTGGTAACAATGGAAGTACAGAAGTGAAGCTAATCGAATCAAGTGATCAACTCGCATTTTTAGAGGTAACTTCAACTGGCAATATCATGACTACAGCAATCGATCGCAAACTCAACTCTGTTCATAGCAGAAATTCAGTAATGTTCGGTGAGATGCTTCCATCCCAGTATTATGGAAAGTGCAAAGTTAAATAAGCTCATAACAATGCACTCGTGTGTGACGCTGCGCCGCGATGCGGCTTGCGCCCCACAGCTTAAAAATTGGGCGCCCTATCTGAATAAACTGTTCTCTAAAGATGTTGATGCCAGAAACCGCAATATTTATGCTTTTCCAATACACTTATCAAAGGAGAAATCAAATGACGTTCGGCGAATCCATTAGCATATGCTTCTCAAAATACGCGACGTTTGAAGGACGAGCCACCCGGTCAGAGTATTGGTGGTTTTTCCTTTTTACATTTCTAGCATCTGCGGCATCAGGCATGGTGAGCGAAGCTGTGTCAGGGCTATTTTCCTTGGCAGTTCTGCTGCCGTCTTTGGCAGTCGGAGCGCGGCGGTTACATGACACCGACAGGAGTGGATGGTTTCTTCTACTCTGGTTTATTCCAATAATTGGCTGGATCATCCTGATCGTGTGGGCTGTTCAGGAAGGCAAAGAGCCAAATCGCTTTTCGTCTGCCGTGTGAACCTGCCTCCCCGTGAATAGACATTGGGCAAATTGGGGGTTGACCAGCGCGGCCTTACCGCTCTCATTCACGCCGTGCAGCGCAAAAATATTCTTGGCGAGATCAATCCCTATGGTAATAACACAAGCGCCCGTCCGGTCACATCCAACGTTGGGCATAATTAACGTTGCATAGCCAAGAACTGCTATGATTTTGAAACGGCTCCTACCGTTTTCCGTGAAGGCTCTTTTCGTTTCTTTATTCTTCTCTCGCGAAGAGCTACATATTCATATTCACGTTTCTCACACTGATGGTGAAGCCAAATTCTGGCTCGAACCGAACATTGAATTGGCAATGAACCAAGGCCTTTCACAAAAACAATTGAGCGAAGCGTTCTCATTGGTTCAGCAACACTTTCGAGGAGGTTGTCCATGCTTGGCACACGCACTTCGGAAATTGAAGTTTCGCTCGCCTCAAATAAAGGGTTCTGGCTGCTGTTGGATGACGAGGAGGTTTTTGTTGCGTTTTCTGAATTCCCCTGGTTCAAGCAAGCTACCATTGATGAAATTACAACCGTAGAGAGGCCAAGCAAAAACCATCTCTACTGGCCACTACTCGATGTTGATTTAGCGCTTGAGTCAATCCTTAATCCTAGTCAATTCCCGCTCATTGCAAAGCCCAACGATTAAAAATGAAGGTAGGGCACGGGGTCAGGTCTTGAATCATCGTATAAAACTTAGAGTCCGTTTAAATATGTGATAATTCAAGACCCGACCCTGGCGGTTTTCCCTTTCCGCCAGTTCCTCTCTTGAATTCAGCGCGGATTGGGTTTCATACCTTGAGACAAGGTTAAGAACAAAAGGACAACAAAATGTCGTCTAACGCTGCGCCTGCGTCGCATCGCCCCTTAGCTTCACATTAGGCCTTAGAGCCGTATGCGCATCTGGTCGCTGCATCCACAATATCTTGACCCACAGGGTTTGGTTGCGCTATGGCGTGAAACTCTATTGGCTCAAAAAGTTCTGCGTGGTGAAACTCGTGGCTATCAATCACACCCGCAGCTAACTCGATTCAGAGCACAAAGTCAGCCAGTTGCCGCTATCGGAGCCTATCTGCGCGCAGTGCATGCCGAAGCACTCCGTCGTGGCTACTCCTTCGATGAAACTAAAATTATTCACTGTTCGGCACACTCAGATATTCATGTGACCGCCGGTCAAATCGAATATGAGTGGAAACATCTACTGGCGAAGTTATCCGTCCGCAATCCAGCGCTGCACGAAAAACTTCGTGTTGTTTCGTCTCCAATGGTTCACCCGTTATTTCAGGTGGTGCCGGGCGGCATCGAAACATGGGAGCGAGCGTGAAGATTGAACCCAAATAATCCATTAGGAAGAAAGGTAAACATCATGATGAAATCAGCACAGAAACTATCCCTTCTCGCAGGTCTATCTATTCTCTTCACCGGGTTTGCTGCAGCCAATCAGGATGAAGAGGGATGCAAGGACCACCCGCTTTTTACCCGCTTGCCCAATCACTACATCTACAGCTGCCAGCATAGCCAGTTCGAAATGCGACGATTTCCAATCGGACTCATGAACAAGGAGAACATGACCAAGCTGCAGGAAGTGGAAGGTGAGTTCTGGACCATCGAATACGGACTCAAGGAAGGCGCTACCAAAGCGAGCGGACTACAGGTTCAGCGCAACTTCCAGAATGCGGCCAAACAGGTGGGCGGCATTGTGGAAGGGACTTATCCCGAGTGGTGCAGTCTGAATCTGGACGATTCTTTCAAACTTGGCAATCCCTGCACAAATTACGGGACGACGTTGAAGCTCAACAAGGGCGGCAAGGAGTTCTGGACCTTCGTCAATGCCACTGGGGTCGCCGACGGCTACATCCTTTACATTCTCGCCCGTCAGGCGATGAAGCAGGACATCAGTGTCAATGAACTGGTGAACAAGCTCAACAAGGACGGCTTCCTCACCCTCTATGTCAATTTCGATACCGGAAAGGCGACCATCAAAGCGGATTCCAACAAGACCCTGGACGATGCCGCCGGGGCGCTGAAGGCGGCTTCGACCCTCAAGATCGAAGTCGGCGGCCACACCGACAATGTAGGAACGCCCCAGACCAACCAGAAGCTTTCCGCTGACCGCGCCCAATCCGTCATGACGGCACTGGTGCAGCGTGGCGTCGCCTCCAATCGGCTGACGGCCAAGGGCTATGGCCAGAGCGCACCCGTTGCCGACAATCGCAGCGAGGAGGGTCGCGCCAGGAATCGGCGTGTCGAGTTGGTGAAGCAGTAACACGACAGGCCATTAAAAGCAGCCCTATGCAACAAGAAATCGGGGGCATAGACCCCTTTTGTTTGCGGTGAAAAATAAAAAGGGGTCCAAGTCTTGAGTTAACACATTCGACATCACCGGGTGCAATCTTGCACTAAGTAGATTCTGATGTCGCTCCCCCTCCCCAATGATGCAATGCAAGACTCGTTTTTACTGAATGTATCGAATTTCCGCATGCTGCCGCTTCTTTTCGAATATCCTGACTGGTAATGACTGGCACCTTGTCAAACACAAGCCCATGCCGGAATATTCATGATTATTGGATGGAGAAAACTGCATGGCTGTTATGAACAAGATGAAAATCCGCACCAAGCTTTATCTGCTGGTGACATTTGCCTGCCTGGCATTGGCGGGCGTGAGCATTGGCGAGTTATCCGCGCTTTATCATTCCAAGAATGCCTTGCAGCAGGTCTATGAAGAGCATTTGCTGGCGATCAATCAGCTTAACGAGATCCGTAATCAGCAGATGCTGATCCGCATGGAACTGGTCGGTGCAAGACTGGAGAGCGACGCTTTCGAGGTCATGGCCCACACCGACAATGTCACCTCCCATATTTTCAAAACCGACAACCTGATCAAGGACTATGCCGACAAACAGATGCAGGCAGAAGAGAAAAAGCTTTATGAAGACTTTATCGCTGCCCGCATGAATTTTGGCAAGAACGGGGTTTTGCCGATGGTGGATCTTCTTCAGGGGCAGCATTACGACAAGGCCGACAAGTTGCGCCGCGAGGTATTGATCCCCGCTTACACGAAGGCCTCCGATGCCATCGATGCGTTGATAGGGCATCAGGTTTCTGAAGCCAAGAAATCTTACGATCACGTCAGCCAGCTATCGAAAACCGTGATGATTTCAACCATCGTGGCCATTATCGGAGGGGTGCTGCTGATCGGTCTTTTTGGTGTGCTGATTGCACGTTCCATCGGCAAGAACGTCAGCCAGCTGCAACAAGCCACCAGCCGCCTGGCCGATGGAGAGCTTGCGACCCGCATCCAGCTGTCCAACGAGGACGAACTGGGAATCATTGCCCGGTCTTTCAACAAAATGGCGGAGGAATTGTCCGGCCTGATCAGCCAGACCCGACTTTCCGCCGACCATGTCAACAAGGCATGTGTTGCCGTTACCGGGATGACCGACCAGGTCAGCACTTCATCCCAGACACAGACGGATCAGGCTGCCATCGCTGCACAATCCATCAACCAGTTGAATGAAATCGTCAAGGAAGTCGCAACCAGGGCCAGCGAAGCGGTCACGACAGCAGAGGAAGCCAGCCAGGTCTCGAACGAAGGACAGCGTATCGTCGGCAATTCGGTTGCAGGCATCAATGCCGTGGCCAGAACCATCGTCGAATCGGCCAAGACCATCGAGGCACTGGGGCAACAGTCGGAAGAAATCGGCAAGATCCTTCAGGTGATTCGCGATATCGCCGAACAAACCAACCTGCTGGCGCTCAATGCAGCCATCGAGGCGGCACGCGCTGGAGAGCAAGGACGCGGTTTCGCCGTGGTGGCAGACGAGGTCAGGAAGCTGGCGGAAAGGACGGCGGGCGCAACGACAGAAATCTCGGCCATTATCGAGGCCATCCAGAATGGCACTCAACAGGCGGTGAACGCGATGAAATCAGGCGAAGAACAGGTCGGAAAAAGCGTTTCGCTTGCCAACCAGTCTGGTGAATCCCTGGCTCGCATCGGCGATAGCGTGAACGCCGTCCTGCAGGTGATCCAGCAAATCGCTCAGGCCATGGAAGCCGAAAAGTCGACCAGCGAGGAAATTTCCCTGCGCATGGATAAAATCGCGCAAACCGCCCTGGACAATAACGCCACCATCGCGGAAGCTGCGGCCGAGTTCCACCAGATGCAGAATCTGGCCGGGCAGTTGCAGCAATCCGTCGGGCGTTTCCATCTGGACTGAGCACCCTGTTTCTGCAGCCTTCATGCCTGATCCAGAACGCGGCAGATCAGCTATCAGAAAACAAATCGTCCAGAGGATTCCTGCCCACAGGCGCGTTTGCGGAAACGCGCTTCACCGTGAATTCCTCTTCGATATTGTCGCGATAGTAGCTCCAGGCCGATCCCGAGCTACTGAGACGGCGCCAGGACTCCTCGCCGACACCGCTGTATTGCAGCATACTGCCGTCGTCGAGCTGCACCTGCAATATCCGGGCGCGTGCATCGTAGCCGATGGCGCGCAGCTTGCCTGAATTGAGCTTTTTCATTTCCATATCGATTCTCTTCGACAGCCGGTTTTTGATTAGTTAACAAATCAGGCAAAAAAGAAATAAGCCGCCGCCACCGCCGCGACAAATCCCCCCAGATCCGCCAGCAACCCACAAGTCACCGCATGACGTACGCGCTGGATACCGACCGCGCCGAAATATACTGCCAGCACATAAAACGTGGTCTCGGTGCTGCCCTGAATTACCGAGGCCAGACGCCCGGCAAAGGAATCGGCACCGTAGGTATGCATGGTTTCGATCATCATGGCGCGTGAGCCGCTGCCTGAGAGCGGTTTCATCAATGCCGTGGGCAGGCTGTCGACGAAGCGGGTATCCCAGCCCAGCCCCTGCACCACCCAGCGCACGCCTTCCATAAGCGCTTCCAGCCCGCCGCTGGCACGGAATACGCCGATGGCCACCAGCATCGCCACCAGGTAGGGAATGATGCCGACGGCAATGTGGAAGCCCTCTTTCGCGCCTTCGATGAAAGCCTCATATGCGTTCACCTTTTTAACGATCGCTCCGACCAGGAAAGAGACCAGCAGCGAGAACAGCAGGAAATTGCTGAGCAGGGCCGACTGCGCCTGCATCGCGGCCGCATCCAGTTGCGCAAAGTAAGCCACCAGCCCGGCAATGGCAGCCGTGATAACGCCGAAATAGCTCAGTAACACGCGGTCGAAAAGATTGATCTTCTGGATCGCCGCAACCGAAAGCAGCCCTACCAGGGTGGAGCAATAGGTCGCCAGCAGGATGGGAATGAATACATCGGTGGGATCGACCGCACCAAGCTGGGCGCGGTAGGTGAAGATGGTCACAGGCAGCAGGGTGACGGAAGAAGCGTTGAGCACCAGAAACAGGATCTGCGCATTACTGGCGGTATCGGGTGTGGGGTTGAGGGTCTGCAACTCGCGCATGGCCTTGAGTCCCATCGGCGTGGCGGCGTTGTCCAGCCCCAGCATGTTGGCTGCCATGTTCATGGTGATGGCGCCGAGCGCCGGGTGATTCGCCGGCACGTCGGGCATGAGACGCTGGAACAGCGGCGCCAGCAGGCGCGTCAGCCAATCCAGAAAGCCGGCCTTCTCGCCAATTTTCATCACGCCCAGCCACAACGTCATCACCCCGGTCAGCCCAAGAGCAATCTCGAAGCCGGTTCTGGCGGAATCGAAGGTCGATTTCATCATCAGCGGAAAAATATCCACCTGGCCGAACAGCAGCCATTTGACCAGTCCAATCATGAACGCCGCCAGAAAAAACCCGATCCAGATGGCGTTCAGCATTGCGCTTCCAATCTGGCCAGTTGCCGGTCATGCAGACGCGCAAACAATAGCTGCGAGACAAGTGAACCGCACAGGGCCAGAAACATGTCCCACTGCGTATCCCACACATCCCCCTGGGTGGCGAGAAAGGCCACTGCATCGTCGCCGGAAGCCAGCGCCACCCACCACTCGATGAACTCATAGCAGGCGCTGATCGCCAGGCACACGCTGGCAACCAGAAAGAAGAGCCACTTACCGGGTTGCAGAGGGGAACGCCGCAGCAGGATTTCACGCACCACGATGGCGGGGATGAAGCCCTGGGCGATATGGCCAACACGGTCGTAGTGGTTGCGGGAGAGTTCGAAAACATCGCGCAACCAGTTGAACAGCGGCATCTCTGCATAGGTGTAATGTCCGCCCACCATCAGGATCGCTGCATGCACAGACAGCAGCACATAAGCAAGGGAGGTCAGGGGAAAACGGTCGCGCGTCGTTATCAGAAGCGGCAAGCCAATCAGCACCGGCGCCACTTCGAGGAACCAGGTAAAGCCGTCCTTCGGCTGCCAGCCTGACCACGCCAGAACAGCAATAACGAGGAACAATAGAATCACGCGCAGATAGCGTAAGGTAATCAGGCCGAAGAACATGGCGGCATAGTGGCATGAAAGCACTGCACGGACAATCCCGGATAACATCCAGGATAAAGCGATCCTCATGATATCAAAGAGGTTTTTTTATCGTCCGAAATATTGCTTTTACACAGGCATTTTATAACCGATAATTCTCTTCCATGAAACCCGCCAGCCACGTGGAGCCCCTTCCGTGAAGCTTAAAACCAAAATCTGGTTGCTGCTTGGCGCGATCATGAGTGTGATACTCATGATCGACCTCACGCTCAGTCACAAAAGGCTGGGCACCACACTGCTGGCAGAAGCAGAATACGACGCCAGAACCGTTTATGGCTTCATGATGGCGACACGCCGAGTCTATCAGCAGCAGTTCATCAACAGTGGGCTTCCGGCAAATGAGAAGACCATCGGTTTTCTTCCTGCGCACTCCTTTTCACGGATTTCCAAGGATTTCGCGAACTGGAACAAAAGCGGCATCATTTTCAACAATGTGACCGACATCCCGCGTAACCCGCAGAATCAGGCAGACCGCTTCGAACTGGAGGATATGGATTTTTTTCGTACCTCACCCAAGGCGTCGGAACGGATGCGCGAGATTGTCACCGATAGTGGCATCCCTTACCTGCAATACACGGCTCCGATCTGGATCGAGCCCTTCTGCCTGAAATGCCATGGAGATCGTGATGCGGCACCGCCCACCATCCGTGAAAAATATTCCACTGCATACAACTACAAGGTCGGCGACCTGCGCGGTGCAGTAAGCATCCGGATTCCGACAGCCTCCTTCGAAGCCCGCCGTCTGGAGCTCTGGAGCAAGAGGCTGATGCAGAGCCTGATCGGCTACACTATTCTTTTCCTGGCACTGGGATTGATTCTCGACCGCCTGGTAACACGGCGGCTATCCCGTTTGCAACAAGGGGCGGAAAAGATTGCCGCCGGTGAATACGATGCACGTGTTGCCGAAGGCGGACGGGATGAAATCGCAGCTCTGGCAAAGACCTTCAACCTTATGGCCAACGAGGTACAGGCTCGCGACCGGACGCTTGGAAAACTGACGCATGCCGTGGAACAAAGCCCTGAAAGTATACTGATCACAGACCTTGATGCGCGTATCGAGTACGTCAACGAGGCCTTTTCACGTAATACCGGCTATTCACTCGAAGAAGTCCTGGGAGCGAACCCGCGAATTCTCCGGTCCTGGAAAACGCCGCCAGAAACTTACCAATCACTGTGGTTCACCCTTTCACAGGGCCTGCCCTGGCAGGGTGAGTTCATTAACAAGCGCAAGGACGGCAGCGAATACACCGAGTCTGCCGTCATATCACCGGTACGTGCCGCCGACGGGAAAATCACGCACTATCTGGCGATAGAGCAGGACATCACCGACCAGAAGCAAGCTGAGGCGGAAATACATCGCCTGGCCAATTTTGACGCACTTACCGGGCTGCCCAACCGCGCCTTGCTGATGGACCGTCTGGAGCAGGTCATTAATGCAGGACGCCGCTCGCAGAGCCAGAATGCACTGCTACTGCTCAACATCGATCGTTTCAAGAACATCAACGAAGCCCGTGGTCACACCCTGGGTGATGCCCTGCTCAAGGCGCTGGGCGAACGGCTGGATGGACTATTGCGTGAAGGCGACACCCTGGCACGGCTGGCCTCGGACGAATTCGCGCTTCTGTTGCCCAATCTGGGTATTCTCTCCGAACACGCGAGCCGTCACGCCCTGTCGGTCGCGGACAAAATCCGCACCGACTTGCAGCAAGCTTTCATTATCGGCGGCGAAGAGATCACCATCACTACCGGCATCGGCATCACCCTGTTTCCGGAAACGCCGGACGAGAAGCCCGAACATGTTCTGCGCCGTGTCGATACGGCCCTGCACCGCGCCAAGGTAAGGGGCGGCAACCAGATTTCTTTTTTCGAAACCGACATGGGCGAGTCGGCAGAACAGCGCTTCCGTGTCGAACGCGAACTGCGCCACGCCATTCCCGCAGGCGAGCTACGGCTGTACTTCCAGCCTCAGGTCGATACGCAGGGGCATCTGGCCGGTGCAGAAGCCCTGTTGCGCTGGCAACATCCCGAGCGCGGATTGGTGCCCCCCGGCGTGTTCATCCCACTGGCAGAAGAGACCGACCTCATCGTCGATGTAGGCACCTGGGTGCTGTCCGAATCCTGCCGCCTGATGGCGCGCGAGGACATGGCAGGTCACCCGATCCGATTGTCGGTCAACCTGAGCCCGCGCCACTTCCGTCAGAAGGGCTTTGTGCCATGGCTGCGAGATTTGCTGTCTGCCACAGGCGCCGACCCGACGCACCTTACCCTGGAAGTGACAGAAGGGCTGATGATCGACAATATCAACGATGTGATCGCCAAGATGGATGAACTCACCGATCTGGGCATCCACTTCTCGCTGGATGATTTCGGCACCGGCTATTCTTCCCTCGCCTATATCAAGCGACTGCCCATCCACGAACTCAAGATTGACAAGAGTTTCGTTCAGGATGCGCCAAGCGACCCGAACGATGCCGCCCTGGTCGAAACCATCCTCGCTGTTGCCCAGCTAATGCACCTGACCGTGGTTGCAGAAGGCGTCGAAACAGCGGAGCAGGCCGCTTTCCTCAACGCGCGCGCCGATGTGATACATCAGGGTTATTTCTATGGCAGGCCCGAACCAGCAGAAACGTGGATTGCACGCTGGAGGGAAGGCAAGAATAACCTGTGACGTAATTTTTGGCGGAACCCTCCCTTCCCTGGCTTGCGGCAACTATCACTTGGGCGTATTCAGCACAGGCAGTCTGGGCGCAACCAAAGGCCGGTTCTTGCGTCCGCTGGGCATGCGATTCAACTCTCGTTCGATGATTTCCATGGTCAGGCGTCCGATATATTCGCTGCTGGAATCCAGCGTATCGACCGCTTCCAGATAAGCGCGGCCAATCAGGCGACCCAGCGGTTCCGGGTTGTAGAGCAGCTTCTTGATCACGAAGGGATTGAGTGAAAGCGGGTTGTAGTCCGGCTTGAGATAACCCTGCCTGATCAGCAGGCGCTCCACCGGCGTATTGGGCTGGATACCGATGAAGAAGATAAACGGCAATACGTTGTCGCGACCGAACAGCTCATACAGCTCCTTGATTTTATCGATGGTCATGCGCAGGGTGTGAACGCTCTCCCCCGGTGCATTGAGCGGCATGTAGAGCTTGATTTTCTGGCCGGCATAAGCGGTGGTCCTGAACATGCGGAACGCTTCCATCTGCTGTTCCAGTGAATAACCCAGGGTCAGTTTGTCGATGATTTCCTGCGAGCCGGTAAATGAGAGATCGACGCTGCCCAGGCCGGTGGCGAGCATTTTCTGCGCCAGTTCCGGGGTCAGGTGATTGAGGCGCAGATAGCCCGACCAGGTGATATCCAGCTTGCGTGGCAAAAGTTCATCGAGAATCTGGCCGACATGTTCTGTACTCTTCTTGGTCGAGCAGAATTGCGCATCGGTAAACCATATCCGTTTGACGCCATAATCAAGGTTCAGCGCCTCGATTTCCCTGGCGATTTCAAGCGGATCCCTGTAACGCTGATGCGCGCCCTCGATCTTGTTGTAAAGACAGAAATGGCACTGGAAGGGGCAGCCGCGCTTGGTGTGCACGCCGATGTCGTCATTCAGATAACTGCGAAAATCGGGAAATATTGACTCGACGTAGGGAAAGTCCACCGCCGTCAACTGGCGCAGGTCGAAAGTTTCAGCGCGCGGGCGGTGCTCGATATGTCCCGCAGGATCCTTGTAATAAACCTCTCCGGCAGGCTCCCTGAAACCATCGACGATGGAGAGCATGGCATCCTCCCCTTCTCCGATCACGATCACCGTGTCGGTGGGGCATTTCTCGGCCACGTATTTTCCGAAAATGGAGACCGCCGTGCCTCCCACCACGATGCGCGTTGACGGCAGCAGCTTGCGCACCAGTTTCATGTAGCCAAAGTTGTTGAACCGGCTGGCGGTATAGTCATAAATGATGGAAAACGCACTTCTGGCCGCCTTCAGCTTGCGCTTCCAGTTGGGCGAATAATCGAAATTCATCACCACGTCGAGCGCATCGTCTTCCGGGTGCGGGCCGAAGGACTGCATGTTGCGCCAGGAGAACGCCACGATATCGGGCTTCAACAATGCCAGATGTTCCTTGACGACGCGCTTACGGTCGGCTGGGGCAACCAAAGCCAGATCGAGCAGATGCTGCCGGATGCCGGGGCGCTGCTTGTGGATGTAATCAGCGACATAGATCACGCCGCCAGGGTAGATTTTCCAGCAGGGCAGCCGGATGTAAAGTACGCTTTGTGTTTCTGAAGACATGATCTTTCCAGTATGGGGAGTTATTGTTATGAAAATCCGGACGCAACTGGAATAGATCCGGAACCCTTATATTGCAGACGATCCGTTACAGCCGTGCGATTCAGCCGCCGGTGTGATATTTCACTTCATCATCTCGATCACCCATTTGGTGACCGTTCCGGTGGCATGGGCGCACTGATTGCCGCGCGCATCGCTGAATGCCTGATACTCCACTGCATTCCACATATCGTAGGTACGGCCGGTAAACTGTTTCTGCAGGTCCTCGCAGGTAATGCCGCCGAATTCCTGACGAAAACGCTCGACCAGTTCCTTGGTTTTCTTGAAATTATTGATGCAACGGCCTTTATCGAGCTTGTCCCGGTCGCGTCCATATTTCGCGCTGAGCGCCATCAGACCCCCTGTCAGCGCGCCGCAGGCGCCCTGCGCCATCAGGCCTCCGCCGCCAGAAAGCCCATGACTGGCCTTGATGGTGCTGTCGTCAATGATGCCCACCGTTTCCTGCACCGTGGCCAGGACGCACTGCGGACAACAGCCATAATCCAGTTCGTACTTGACCGCTTTTTCATAGGCCTGCTCGGCCAGGACCGCTTTGTCTTCATTGCTCATGATTGTCTCCCATGTACATTAGCAAGTTCTTATATACGATCATACGCCTCATTTCTGTCAATTATTCAGACATAAAAATAATTTGGGCTGATGCGTTGGCTGCCATAAAGGATTGCCGCGCTCCCGAAAAACCGGCAGGATCATGCGTTAACTTATAAAATATCCAGATTGGATACATGGGAGCACGCCTTGTTCGATCGATTGCGTAAGCTGTTCACAGGAAAAGAGGAAGGCGTTGAGCCCAGTGCGGCCAAGCATTCCCGCCTCGCCGGCGAACAGGATGCGGCATTCCATCAACTCAACAGCCTGGCGCCGCTTTCCGGTCTGGTTCCCGATAAGCTTGAGGACAGCAAACCTGCCGGCAAGGAACCTCCCAAGTCCTTCGTATGCCGTGAGGCTGTGCTCAACCACGAGCAGCGCGTGGCCGGCTACGAGTTCCGGCTCAACAAATCCAAGCGCAACCGGATCCGCCATTCCGCCGACACCATTCACCGCCTTTATGATGAAGTGTTGATCCGCAATGTACTGAGGATGAACATCGACCGCCTGCTCGGGCACCGTATCGCCTTTATTCCGGTGTCTATGTATTCCCTCGGAAATCTGCTGATCGAACAGCTACCCGCCCACAACACCGTGTTGGTGCTCGAATGTTCTGAAGAAATGACAGCCGACCTGTGCAAGGACGCACATATCTTCCTGCCCAGGCTGCAGGAACTGCAACGCCTTGGATTCCGGATTGGCCTCTCTAACTATAGTGAACGAGCGGAAATGCAGCCATTTCTGGATCTTGCCGAATATGTGCTGATTGATGTTTCCGACCGGCCGCTGCCCGATATCACAACCGAGGTCAACGCCATCAGCCGGAATGCTTTTTCAAAGAAACTGGTGGCGCAGGACATCGATTCGCTGGAAATGTTGCAGGTATGCAAAAAACTGCCGTTCGCCTTCTTTCAGGGCGCGTTTGTCACCCGCAGGGAAAAATGGGAGAAGCCGCGCACGGATACCGGCAGACTGAAAGTGCTGGAGATCATGAACCAGGTCCGGCGCAATGCCGAGATTCCTGAAATTGCCGCTCTATTCAGGCAGGATCCGGTCTTGTCCTACAAAATTTTACGTTACATCAATTCCCCTGCCGGAGGACTGCTCAACCCGGCATCCACGCTCGAGCAGGCGCTTCTGATTCTCGGCCGACAGCAATTGTACCGCTGGCTGACTCTGTTGCTGTTTGTCAGCGGCAATGTGGAAGAACTGGATGCCGCCCTGATGGAAAATGCACTGGTCCGGGCGCGCCTGACTGAACTGCTCGGCGCCGAAAAGGTCGGCGCCAGCAACAAAGACGACCTTTTCGTGACAGGCATGTTCTCGCTGCTGGACGTGCTGTTGCGCACTCCGATGGAGCAGGCGCTGGAGAATCTGAAACTGCCGGAAGCAGTCACGCAGGCCCTGATCGCTCATGAAGGGCCGTACAGCCCTTATCTTGAACTGGCAATTGCCTGCGAAGAATTCGACGCCAAAAAGATCGCCCATATATCCCGGCTGCTGGACCTGGATGTCGACCGGGTCAATATCAACCACATCGAAGCGCTGGTCTGGGCTCAGAATCTGGATTCTGGGCCGGGATAAAAGCGGGCCCCTTCCCCTTTCGTAACCGGGACTACACTCCGTTTTTCTTCAGCCACGCCTGCATGCGCTTCCAGCCGTCTTCCGCCGCCTCCTTGCGATAGCTGGGACGGTAATCCGCATGGAAGGCATGCGGCGCGTCGGCATAGACATGGATCTCCGATTTGCCGCCCGCTTTCTTGATGGCCGCGCGCATGGCCTCGACATCATCCTGCGAAATCCCCTGGTCCTGGCCGCCATAGAGCCCCAGCACCGGTGCCTTCAGATGCGCAGCAAGGTCCAGCGGGTATTGCGGAGTCTGCGCACTCACCTCGCCGTCGATCCGGCCATACCATGCGACCGCCGCCTTGAGGCGCGGATTATGGGCAGCATACAGCCAGGTAATACGACCGCCCCAGCAAAAGCCGGTGATCGCCATGCGCGACACATCACCGCCGTGTGACCTTGCCCACGACTCGCAGGCATCGAGATCGGCCATGACCCGCGCATCCGGCGTTCTGGATACGATGGTGTCGATAATTTCCTGAATACTGCTGATTTTGCGCGGGTCGCCCTGACGCGCGAACAGCTCAGGGGCAATGGCAAGGTAACCCAGTTTGGCCAGGCGCCGGCAGATATCGGCAATATGTTCATGCACCCCGAAAATCTCCGAAACCACCAGAACCACAGGGAAATTATCACCCTTGGCAGGTTGAGCGCGATAAGCCGCCATTTCTCCGTCACTGACAGGCACCCTGATTTCCCCCGCGGACAGCCCATCCGAGTCAGTCTTGATCACGGTCTGCGCCATCACCGGCTGGGTAGCCATGGCGAAACCTGCGCCCAGCATGGTGACAACAAAAGCACGCCGATTAAGGGGAACGCTCGGCACCAGGCTGTCAAATTCAGGATTGCTGCGGCGGACAACAGTTTTACTCATTTGATTGACTCCAGATTCTGGTAAAAGGTGAAAAAAATCAGCTTCGCAGGCGGACATCATGTTCCAGATTGACCCGTCCATCTTCCTCCAGCACACCGATGGTCGTGCCTTCGGCGTTGGATACCAGGGGAATGGCATGCCGGGAATCCGGCCTGCGTACAAATTTCAATTCCCAGCCGAAGCTTTCGATCCGGTGCAATGCCAGCAATTGCAGCTCATTCAGAAATTCTTTCAGGTTGTCCGGGACCGGTTTTGACGCCCCACGATTTTCTCCATCCATTTATATTTCCCCCGATTATTGTCATTGCCATACAGAATATCGTGCCGATCAATCTCCCAGATTGGTGCCTACACGGCGCGCGCTCTCCACCCACGGATGGTCGGGCGGCACAGTTTTTATTTTTCCCGCCACTTTCTCAAGCTTTACCGCCCGGGTTCCATCCCCTTTGGCCGCCACCATGACGCCATAATGTCCCTGATTGATCAGATCAGCGCAAGCCGTGCCAAGGCGCGTCGCCAGCAAACGGTCCGCCGCAGAGGGCGTTCCTCCGCGCTGTAAATGTCCGAGAATGGTGACACGAGCTTCCAGCCCAGTCAGTAGCTCGAGCTTTTTTGCCAGCCGCAGGGTGTGGTCTGCATACTGCATTTCGGAAACCGCCATCTTCTCGCCTTTAATCTTCTTTTCTTTGGCTGCAAGCTGAGCCTCGAAGTCCTGGCGTGAAATCGCCCCTTCTGCCACAGCCACAATACTGAACGGCTTGCCATTGCGGCTGCGCTCGCGGATCGCCTCGGCCACACTTTCCACTTCGTAGGGAATTTCTGGAATCAGGATCACGTCCGCCCCGCCTGCAATGCCGGCCCCCAACGCCAGCCAGCCGGCCTTGTGACCCATGATTTCCACCACGATGATGCGATGATGGCTGTGCGCGGTGCTGTGAAGGCGGTCAATGGCCTCGGTGGCGATGCCCAGCGCGGTATCGAATCCGAAGGTGGTATCGGTCTTAGCGACATCGTTATCAATAGTCTTGGGCAGGGTAATGACATTCAGCCCCTTTTCCATGAGCCGCCGTGCATTCTTCTGTGTTCCGCCACCACCCAGGCACACCAGCGCATCAAGATGCCTGTCATGGTAATGACCCGCAATCACGTCTGTCATGTCGAGTGTCTTGTCCCCCACCGGCATGCGATGAGGCTTGTCCCGGCTGGTACCGAGAATGGTCCCGCCGCGGGTAAGAATGCCGGACAGTTCTCCTCCATCCAGGCGCATGGTGCGGTTCTCCATCAGCCCGCGAAATCCGTCGCGAAATCCAATAATCTGCATGCCGTAATGGTTAATCACCGCCTTTCCGACGCCGCGGATGGCCGCATTCAGTCCCGGACTATCACCGCCGGCTGTCAGGATTCCGATATATTTGGTCATTTTTCTTCTCCCTTGAGTTTTCGCTCCATTGTCCGCAATGCAGGCTCAGGGTGCAAGGGAGAAGAAAAAGGGTCAGCCACCAGGTCCGCGTGCCAGATCGGTCTTGATATCGTCGACAGACTCCAGCCCCACCGCCACCCGCAGCAGGCCATCGCCAATCCCCGCCGCGGCGCGTGCTTCTGCCGTGACCCGGCTGTGCGTCGTGGTCGCGGGATGAGTGATGGTGGTCTTGGTATCGCCCAGATTGGCGGTGATCGAAACCATGCGGGTCGCGTCAACCAGGCGCCAGGCCGCGTCCTTGCCGCCCCTGACATCGAAGGCCACGATACCGCCGCCGGTTTTCTGCTGCTTCATCGCCAGCGCGTGCTGGGTATGCGAAGGCAGCCCGGGGTAATACACACGCTCCACCCAGGACTGGGTCTCCAGCCACTGCGCCAGTTCCAGCGCATTGCGGGAATGCGCGTCCATGCGAATCTTCAGGGTTTCGAGGCCCTTGAGAATCACCCAGGCATTGAAGGCGGAAAGTGTCGGTCCGGCGGTGCGCAGGAAGCCGTACACGCCCTCCATGAGCTGCTTGCTGCCCAGCACCGCGCCGCCGAGCACGCGGCCCTGACCATCGAGGTATTTGGTCGCGGAGTGGATCACGATATCTGCGCCCAGATCGAGCGGGCGCTGCAGCATCGGCGTGCAGAAACAGTTGTCCACCGCCAGCCAGGCGCCAGCCTGATGCGCAATGTCCGCCAGCACGGCGATATCGCATACCTCGGTGAGTGGATTGGAAGGCGTCTCGACGAAGAACAGCCGGGTATTGGGCTGCACCGCCTGCTGCCAGGCATCGGGTTCCGCCAGCGGCACGAAGGTGGTTTCCACCCCGAAGCGCTTGAGGATATTGCCGAACAACTGCACCGTGGTGCCGAAAATGCTGCGCGAGGCCACGATATGATCGCCGGCGGAAAGCAGCCCCATCACGCAGGCCAGGATGGCGGACATGCCGCTGGAAGTGGCGACGCAGAATTCCGCACCTTCCAGCGCCGCCAGCCGTTCCTGCAGCATGGTCACGGTGGGGTTGGTGAAACGCGAGTAGATGTTGCCCGGCTCCTGCCCGCCGAAGCGCGCGGCGGCCTGGGCAGCGTTCTCGAACACGAAGCTGGAAGTAAGGAACATCGCCTCGGAATGCTCGCTGAACTGGCTGCGTACCGTCCCGGCGCGCACGGCCAGTGTTTCAAGATCGAAATCGTCGTTCATGGTATTTCCCCCGTAATGAATGAATCGAGAACACAGCGGGGCAATAAAAAACCCGTTCACTGGCGCGGACGGGTCTGCCACGCTTTAGCCGTATTTATCATGCGCCCGCAAGCTGTCTCTCAAATCGGCGCACCATGAAAGCTACGCCGGTCGGATTCGGATGTCAAGAATGGATCAAATACGCCATCAGCGCTTGAGCCCGATGATCAGCACCCCTGCCAGCACCAGCAGCGAGCCCGCGATTTGCGCCGGTGAGATCGTCTCGCCGAGATAAATATAGGCCAGAAGAATGGTCGAAACCGGCCCGATTGACCCCGCCATCGAGGCACGTCCAGAGCCTATCATTCGTATCCCGGCCGAGAGCAGAAATACCGGCAGCACGGTGGAGAAAATCGCCATTGCAATACTCAGCGCGTAAACCCGATCAGACTGGCGTAAATCAGCCACGGGATGCGTCATGAAAAACTGGATCAGCACAGCCAAACAAGCCACTGTCATGGCATATGCAGTGAAGCGTAATGCCCCGATACGAGCAATCGTGTATCCCGCCCCGACAAGGTAGATTGAATAGGTGAGCGTGCTAGCAAACACCAGCCCGACGCCCAGCAGCAACCCATTCTGGCCGAGATTGATATCCTGCATGGCCACCAGTGCAATGCCAGCGTAACTCAACACTAGCGCCATCTGTGCAGCACGTCCGACCGGATTCCCATAGAGCAGCGATGAAAGCACAACGACCATGGTCGGGTAGAGAAAAAGAATCAAGCGTTCCAACCCGGCAGAAATATATTGCAAGCCCGAAAAATCCAGCAGGCTGGACAGGTAATAACCAATCAGGCCAAGTCCGACTACCGCCAGCCAGTCATGACGATGCAATGCTGCCCCGCGGTGCATGAACTCTGCCCAAATCACCACCGCAAGAAAAAATGGAATGGAGAAAACCATACGCAGAGCCAGCAGGGTCACCACATCGACAGAGTCGAGGTACGCAAGTTTGACCAGAATCGCCTTGGCCGAAAAACCGATTGCGGCGAGTACGGCAAAACTCACGCCAATCACGGCGTTGCGCTGGTTATTGGTTACGTCTATCGGATAGCCTGCCATAGGATTCCCTTTATTCAGACGGGTCTTCTAGCGGGCAGAAAGCAATCGCGGTCAGACCCGCGGTTGCTTGAATGAATTCAGTTCAGTTCGAAAAAACGCCGCGGCATGGGAATGGAGTCCATAGCCACAGTCGCATGGAGGCGAGAAAAGTCGACGATTTCTGTATGGGTGCTTGCATGACAGAACTATAGGGAATGCGATATGCAGCTGTCAATATATGCAGATAATAAACGCCCGCCTTGCCAAACATATCCGTTCAATCTTCCTCGTTCAGATTCAGGTCAAGCTGACGATTGGCCAGTCCGGCGCCGGGCGCCTTGGGCCTGCCGCGCGCGGCTTCGATCTCGGCGAGGTATTCCGGCGTGATGTCGCCCGTGATGTATTCGCCATTGAAGCAGGAAGTGTCGAAATGCGTGATGGCGTTTCGAGCGGCGCGCACGTCCTCGACCAGCGCATCAATATCCTGATAAATCACCGCATCGGCACCGATTTCCTGAGCAATTTCCTCATCCGTGCGGTCGGTCGCCAGCAATTCTGCCCGGGTCGGCATGTCGATGCCGTAGACATTGGGAAAACGCACGGGCGGCGCGGCTGAAGCGAAGTACACCTTGCTCGCACCGGCTTCTCGGGCCATCTGCACGATCTGTTTGCTGGTCGTGCCGCGCACGATGGAATCGTCCACCAGCAACACATTCTTTCCCTGGAATTCGATACCGATGGCATTGAGTTTCTGGCGCACCGATTTCTTGCGCAGCGACTGGCCCGGCATGATGAAGGTCCGACCGATGTAGCGGTTCTTGATGAAACCCTCACGATAAGGGACACCGAGCTGATTCGCCAGTTGCAGGGCGCTTGGCCGGCTGGTGTCGGGGATCGGTATAACCACGTCGATCACCAGATCGCCAAACTCGCGACGGATTTTATCTGCCAGGCTAACGCCCATGCGCAGGCGGGTCTCATACACCGAGATGCCATCGATGACCGAGTCCGGGCGCGCCAGATACACATACTCAAAAATGCAGGGATTGAGCGCGCTGGTTTCGGCGCACTGCTGGCTGAAGAAGTTGCCGCTTTCATCAATCAGGATGGCTTCACCTGGTTCGACATCGCGAACCAGCTTGTAGCCCAGCACATCCAGGGCAACGCTTTCGGAAGCCACCAGGTATTCCGGGCCATTTTCGGTCTCGGCACGGCCCACCACCAGCGGGCGAATGCCGTGCGGGTCGCGGAAGGCCACCAGGCCATAGCCGGAAATCATGGCCACCACGGCATAAGCGCCCTTGCAGCGTCGATGCACCCCGGCTACCGCGTTAAAAATGGCTTCGGGGTCAAGTTGATCGTTATAAGTACAGGCATGCAACTCATGCGCCAGCACATTGAGCAGCACCTCCGAGTCGGACGTGGTATTGATGTGGCGCAGGTCGAGACGATACAGGTCATGACGCAACTGATCCGCATTGGTCAGGTTACCGTTATGCGCCAGCACAATGCCGAATGGGGAATTGACATAGAAGGGCTGGGCTTCGGCAGACGAGAAGGCGTCGCCGGCCGTAGGGTAGCGCACGTGAGCAATCCCCATGTTTCCGAGCAGCGAACGCATGTTGCGGGTACGGAAGACATCTGCGACGAGGCCATTGGCCTTGTGCATGTGGAAGGTATGGCCATCGCTGGTCACGATCCCTGCTGCGTCCTGACCGCGATGCTGCAATACCAGCAATCCATCGTAAAGTAACTGGTTGACTGGAGTTTTAGCGACTACACCGAGAATTCCGCACATGGTTTGAGGCCTATTTCAGATAGTTATTCGTAACTGAGCCGTTTGGCAAAATCATCCGGCAGCCAGACCCTGGCTTTCAGGGTCAAGGCTTCAAGTGGCGCACTGAACATCGCATCGCGCCAGAATTGCTGGCGTGGCAGGGAAGTCAGTCCGGACAGCAGTACCAGCACCATCACGATCAGCAACCCTCGAGCAAATCCGAAGAAAGCACCCAGTCCGCGATCAAAGGTGCCCAGCCCCACGGTTTTGACCAGTTCCGACAACGCGATAGCAAACAGGCTCATCAGCAACAGGATGACTAAAAACAGGATGACAAATGCCGCCAGCAGTTTCAAAGGCTCCCCCGGAATCGCCTCCGGCAACTTCGCTGCCAGCCAGACGCCATAGGTATTGGCCACCAGAAAGGCCACCACCCAGGAGGCCAGTGCAAGAACTTCTCGCACCGCACCGCGCATCACGCTAAGCAGAATGGAAAGCCCGACAATCAGCAATACCGTGTAATCAAAAAACGTCATTCGTCTTTATGAAAATCACTTCTTCTCGGCCACCATGCCATCCTGAATGCCCGCTGTCTTGAGCCTGGACAGCACATGTTCGGCATCCTGGCGGCTGGGGTAGGGACCAGCACGCACAGCGGTTTTCTCGCCCGCAGGCGATTTGATTTTTTCCACGTAGAATTTGATCCCAAGCTCTTTCAGCTTGGCCTGTCGCTGACTGGCATTGGATTCACCCAGAAATGCCCCGAGCAGGACCACGTAACTGTTGCCGGCATGCTGAGGCTCAAGCGCCTTGGCTTTTTCTATCGGAGCCACAGTCATTTCCACAGGTTTGACTTCTTTCGCGGAAGGAGCCGGCTTCGGCTTGGGATCGGCCACTTTTTCAACGACGGGCACGGGTTTCTTTTCTGGCCCGGCAACGGGCTTTTCAGGAGGAAGCCCCGCTGCGGGAGCAGGTCCGGCCTGATCAGGTGCAGGCGCCGCTTTGAACGGAATCTGAACACCTTGTGGCGATGGAATGCTGATCGCAATATCCTGCCCCACGGGTTTGGGCTCGTCATCCAGCACCATCGGCAGCACTGTGACCATCAGGACAACCAGCGTGATTGCGCCGATCAGGCGGCGCCGCGCACGCTTGCGAAGTTGAATTTCTTCAACAGTAGGGGAAGGCTGGTTTGCCATTCAGTCTGGGTTCCTGTTGCATGATTTCGGCTACGGTATGGAATGAGCCGAAGGCCACGATTCTATCATCTTCACCTGCGATTTGGCAGGCATGGCGATACGCCGCGGCAATATCCGGGAAGACTTCGTGTGCGGCACCTGCCACATGGGCAGCCAGTACGCTCGCGCCCATGCCACGCGGAAGATTGATGCCGGATACCAGCCACAGGTCGACCACATCCTTCATTGCCGCAACCACGCCCGTAACATCCTTGTCGCCCAGCATGGCGAACACGGCAATCGTCTTTCCTCCCCCCTGTGCCATCTGGCGAAGATTTTCCGACAGCGCGCGAGCCGCATGTGGATTGTGGGCCACATCGAGAATCACGACAGGCCGTCCGGGCAGCACCTGAAATCGGCCCGCAATGGCGGCTTCCAGCAGGCCACGACGAATATCTTCGGGCGTCACAGGCAGTGTTTCCCGAAGCGCTTCCAGGGCAGCAATGCAGGCACTGGCATTATCCAGCTGATAAGCCCCGCGCAACGCCGGAAAGGGCAAACTCAAACACCAGCCGTCGCAGCTCGCAAACTGCCATTGCAATGATTCCGGCTGCGCAAAAAAATCCTTGCCGATGCATTTCAGCCTGGCACCGATGTGCGCAGCATGGTCAAGCAGGCGCTTTGGCGGGCGGACATCTGCGCACACGGCTGGTTTGCCAGCCCGATAAATACCGGCTTTTTCCCAGCCGATGGTTTCACGGTCATCGCCCAGATAATCCATATGATCGAGATCAACGCTGGTCACAATGGCGCAATCGGCATCGAAGATATTGACTGCGTCGAGCCGCCCGCCCAGGCCGACTTCGAGAATGACAACATCGACCTTTTGCTGCAGAAACAGCCACATGGCAGCCAGGGTGCCAAATTCGAAATAGCTTAGCGAAGTTTCACCACGAGCGGCCTCCACTGCTGCAAAGGCATTGCATAGCGCCTTATCGGAAACTTCCTGCCTGTCGATGCGCACCCGTTCGTTGTAGCGCAGCAAATGGGGAGAAGTATAGAGGCCGGTCTTGTACCCAGCCGCAGCCAGGATTGCTTCAAGCATGGCGCAGGTGGAGCCTTTGCCGTTGGTACCGCCAACGATAACAATGGGACAAGCGGGTTTGAGCTGCAAGCCTGCGCTCACCCGGCTGACTCGCTCCAGCCCCAGTTCGACGGTTTTGGGATGCAGCCGTTCAAGATATGCCAGCCAGTCCGGTAACGAGGACCGGGGCATATTTTCAGACACGGCTATCTTCAGCTCAGCCCGACAGGTGCCTAGGCCGCAGCCGGCATCCGCGACATCATGGTTATCAGGCTGGCAAGCCGGTCGCGCATCTGGCGACGGTCGACGATCAGGTCCACAGCGCCATGCTCGACCAGGAACTCGGCGCGCTGAAAACCTTCGGGCAAAGTTTCGCGTACCGTTTGTTCGATCACGCGCGGCCCGGCGAAGCCAATCAATGCATTGGGTTCCGCCACAATGACGTCGCCGAGCATGGCAAAACTGGCAGATACGCCACCCATGGTCGGATCAGTAAGAACCGAGATGAACGGCAAACCGGCATCACCCAGTCTGGCCAGTGCCGCACTGGTCTTGGCCATCTGCATCAGGGACAGCAGGCCTTCCTGCATGCGCGCACCGCCGCTGGCGGAGAAACAGACAAAGGGCAATTTTTTTTCCAGGCACACATCCACGCCGCGTACGAAACGTTCGCCCACCACCGAACCCATGGACCCGCCCATGAATTTGAATTCAAACGCCGCCGCTACAAGATGAACATTCTTGACACTGCCCTGCATGACCACCAGCGCATCCGTCTCGCCGGTATCCCGCTTCGCATCCACGAGACGCTCGGTATAACGCTTGCTATCCTTGAATTTCAGACTATCGACCGGTGTCACGCTGGCGCCGATTTCCTGACGCCCCTCGGCGTCAAGCAGCAGGTGCAAACGGGTGCGCGCGGAAATCCTGTAGTGATGACCACATTTCGGGCACACCTCGAGATTCTTTTCCAGATCGGTCCGGTACAGTACCGACTCACAGGTCGGGCACTTGCTCCATAATCCTTCGGGTACGGATTTCTTGTTCTCGCTACTGATCTTGCGCTTGATTTTGGGGGGTAGAAGTTTCTCGAACCAGCTCATGATTTATCCTTTTAGCTCTTAGCGTCCATGGCAGTGCGGATGCCCTTGACCAGCACAAACACGTTCTGCGCCACGGCGTCTGCGAGTGAATTTTCGATTTCCTGCACGATACGGCTGCCAATTACCACCGCATCGGAAAACTGTGCAACCGCCCTGGCCGTTTCACCATCGCGAATACCAAAACCGACTCCCACCGGCAAACGGGCAGCTGCCTGTATGACAGGAATCTTCCGGCTGACTTCCTGCAGATCCAGATTAGCCGAGCCGGTCACACCTTTAAGTGAAACGTAGTAAATAAAACCTCGTGCCAGTTTTGCCACCAGCTGGAAACGTTTTTCCGGAGTGGTTGGCGAAAGCAGGAAAATCATATCGATATCGCGCAGCTGCAAGGCGGTAGCCAGGTCGGCACATTCTTCTGGCGGATAATCCACCGTCAGTACGCCGTCCACGCCTGCATTACTGGCGGACAGGGCAAACTTTTCGTAGCCCATGGCCTCGATCGGGTTGGCGTACCCCATCAGCACCACCGGGGTCATCAAATTGGTTTTTCTGAATTCGGCAACCATCCCCAGAACATCATTGAGACCCACCCCATGCTTCAGGGCACGCTCACTGGCGCGCTGAATGGTGGGTCCGTCCGCCATGGGGTCGGAGAACGGCACCCCCAGTTCGAGGATATCCGCTCCCGCCTCGACCAGCCTGTGCATCAACGGCACGGTATGGGCAGGAGAAGGATCTCCGGCGGTGATGAAGGGGATCAGGGCTTTTTTGCCCTGATCGCGAAGAGTCTTGAAAGTAGCTGCTATGCGTGACATGAAAATTCCGTTGTTAAAACTTGATACCCGACAGTTCCGCCACCGTGTTCATATCCTTGTCGCCACGGCCGGACAGGTTGACCAGCAGCACTTTGTCCCTGGGCAGTGTGGGTGCCAGTTTGGCGGCATAGGCCAGGGCGTGGCTCGATTCCAGCGCAGGGATGATACCCTCGAAACGGCACAGGTCGTGGAAGGCATGCAGAGCCTCGTCGTCGGTCACAGCGACATATTCGGCGCGGCCGCTGTCCTTGAGCCAGCAGTGCTCCGGGCCCACGCCGGGATAATCCAGACCGGCGGAAATGGAATGGGTTTCGATGATCTGTCCGTTGCCATCCTGCATCAGGTACTGGCGCGCGCCGTGCAGCACCCCCACCTTGCCGGCATTGAGCGGCGCCGCGTGCTTGCCGCTGCCCAGCCCAAGGCCCGCCGCCTCGACACCGATCAGCCTGACGCCATCCACGGGAACATAAGGGTAGAAAATACCGATGGCGTTGGAACCGCCACCGACGCAGGCGATCACCGCATCCGGCTGGCGGCCGGTCATTTCCGGCATCTGCACTTTGGCTTCTTCGCCGATCACGCACTGGAAATCGCGCACCAGCATGGGATAGGGATGCGGGCCTGCCGCCGTGCCGAGAATGTAGAACGTGTTTTCGACATTGGTGACCCAGTCGCGCATGGCCTCGTTCAGAGCATCCTTGAGCGTCTTGGAGCCGGACTCCACCGGCACCACCGTGGCACCCAGCAGCTTCATGCGATAGACGTTGGGCGACTGACGCTTGATGTCCTCGCTACCCATGTACACCACGCACTCCAGACCATAGCGTGCCGCCACCGTGGCAGAGGCCACGCCGTGCTGGCCCGCGCCGGTCTCGGCGATGACGCGCTTCTTGCCCATGCGCCGGGCCAGCAATGCCTGCCCGATGGTGTTGTTGATCTTGTGAGCGCCGGTATGATTGAGGTCTTCGCGCTTGAGATAGACCTGCGCCCCACCAAGATGCTCCGACCAGCGGCTAGCATGATAAATGGGGCTGGGGCGGCCGACATAATGCTTGAGTTCGCGCACGAACTCGGCCTGGAATCCGGGGTCCTGGCGGCACTGCTCATAGGCGATGCGCAGTTCGTCCAGCGCCTCGATCAGGGTTTCGGCGACGAAAATGCCGCCATAGGGGCCAAAATGGCCATGCTCGTCCGGAAGATCATACACTTGCACTTATACACACTCCTTGCGTACTTCCCGCATGAATGCGGCGATTCTGGCCGCGTCCTTTATGCCCTTGCCGGCTTCGACGCCGCTCGATACATCCACCGCCCACGGCCTGACCCGTTCGATGGCCGCTCTGACATTAGCCGGGTCCAGACCACCCGAAAGGATCACCGGCAACGGCAACCCAGCCGGAATCAGTTCCCAGTCGAAAGACTGCCCGGTGCCTCCGGCCTGGCCGTCGACAAAGGCGTCCAGCAAAAGTCCCCTGGCGCCACGGAAGCGAATTGCGTATTGTAGCAAATCCACCCCGGGTTTGACGCGCACTGCCTTGAGATAGGGCACGCCAAAGCTGGCGCAGAATTCAGGGGTTTCGTCGCCATGGAATTGCAGCAGATCCAGGCGCAATTCAGCCAGCACCGTCACGACATCGGCTGCCTCCGGATTGACGAACAGACCCACGGTCGAGACAAACGGCGGCAATGCAGCTGCGATGGCAACGGCCGGTTCGATCGTGACATGGCGCGGGCTGGGCGGATAAAAAACCAGTCCGATCGCATCGGCGCCCTCCCGGGCAGCCACCATGCCGTCTTCGATACGGGTAATGCCACAGATTTTGGAGCGGGTCATGAGCTTACTTCTGCAGATCAGGTGCGGGGAAGCATTCTAGCATCCGGCCCGAATTGGGCAAATTCCATTTCGGATCATAATCCACCCCCGAAAAGTACAGCCCGTCCGGCGAGAAGGTCGGCGCAGCGCGAGTGCGGTCCGCGTGCTGCAGCAGTTCGGCCATCCATTCCGGCGGGTGCTTGCCCTTGCCCACATACACCAGGCAACCCACGATATTGCGCACCATGTGGTGCAGAAAACCATTGGCGGCAAGATCGAAAATCAGCATGTCGCCCTGACGTACGATTGTCAGGCGGCGTAAATTTCTCACTGGAGACTTGGCCTGACAGGCCGAAGCGCGGAAGGCGGAGAAATCATGCTCGCCCAGCAGGTAAACCGCTCCCTCGCGCATGCGCTCCAGATCGAGCGGCGCATGGAACCACCCCGTTTTCCCGGCGAACAGTCCCGGGCGAACGGGGTGATTGAGCAACAGGTAGCGATATTGACGCCCCCGGGCGGAGAAGCGGGCATGAAAATCATCAGCAACCTGCCGCGCCCACAAGATGCTGACGCTGTCCGGTAGCAAGGCGTTACAACCCCGTACCCAGGCCGATTCAGGGCGAATCGCTTTAGTTTCGAAATGCACCACTTGTGCCAGCGCATGCACGCCGGTATCGGTACGCCCTGCGGCATGCACCCGGACCGGCTCGCCGGCGATTTCGCTCAGGGCCTGCTCCAGCGCGTCCTGAATGCCGCAGCGCGCTGGCTGGCTTTGCCAGCCGCAAAAGCGTGTTCCGTCGTACTCCAGGCCAAGCGCGATTCTCACCAAAATTCGAATCCAATCAGAAAAACTGCAACCATAAGAACAAAAACATCGCGCCATCTGAACGCCTGTAATTCAAGCGTGATTTCTGTTTCCGCCTCTGCTGCTGTATCTAGCGTCGAGCGCAATTCGCTCCACCACGCCTGGACGTTTCGCCCTTGCTGCCCTTCAGCATACTGCAGGGTAAGCCAGAGACGTACGGCGAGCCTGTCCGCATTGAATCCAATGACGCGAAAGGGTCGCATCAGCACGTAGAGACCACTTAGCAGATCTTCCCGAAGACAGGAGCGCAATAACAAACCAAGCGCGATTAGCAACAGAAGCAGTCGCCATGCCTGCATTGCACCTCCGGACAGACCCTGCAACGTCGGGCTGAACGGGCCAAAACCCGGGATCAAGGCATCGCCCGGAGTGACAAAGGAATAGATCAGCAGGAGTGACAAAAGAAGCCAACGGGCGCGGCGCACCATGACTAGCAGCCCGGAGCTTCGACCCGCCAGTAACAGCGCCGCCACGACAAGAGAGAACATGCCTAATAGCCCAACCCCGGAACCTTGTATGACTATCGCAAAACCAAGCCAAAGCAGAATTTTGGTGGCGGGATGAAATTGAAAAATAGAAATGCTCCGCAAACAAAATGCCCCCCACGGCAAGTCCGTGGAGGGCATTTTACAGAAACTCGCTTCTAGAGAGATTCCAGCAACTGATTTGCATCTGCCTGTTGCTGCGAGCTACCCTCTTTCAAAACCTCTTCAAGGATTTCCTTAGCCCCTTCCTTGTCACCCATTTCCACGTATGCACGTGCAAGATCGAGCTTGGTAGCCACTTCCGCTCCACCACTTTCTTCAACGCCTTCGTCAATGGCAGCCACCTCTGTCACATCGGCCGCAACAGTTGGCTCTTCAAGGTCCAGACTGATCCCCGAAAGATCCAGTTCCGGCATCGAGGATGTTTTCGCTTCCTCAGCCACGCCAGGCGACTCCGTTTCCAGGTCGAAATTGAAATCCAGATGGGTTTCCTCTTCAGGAAGCGGGGCGGAGCCAATGTCAATCGACTCTTCCTCCGCCTCGGGCATAACGGAAGTGTCTGCTTCGGAAATAGTCGCGGATTCCGGCAGATCGAAAGAAAAGTCCGGGGTGATTTCTTCAGCTTCGGTTTCTGTCTCTTCCGTGCCGGATGGCATTAACAGTTCATCAAGATCGTCTGAAATTTCACCCGTTTCGGCTTCCGCTTCAGTAACGTCTTCTTCGGCCATTTCACTCACAGACTGGGGTGGAATCAGATCTCCAAGATCAAATTCCAGCGCCTGATCCACCTGGCTCTCGGAAGCAGTCTCGGCTGGCGCAGCAGTTTGAGCCGGTTCATCGGAAAAAGCGTCCAGATTGAACTCAAGCGCGTCATTCTCTTCTTCAATCTGAGCTTCAGCGTCCGGAGTTTTCTGAACGGTATCCAGGACGTCAGGAGAGGATTCAGCTTCAGCTTCAGCTTCAGCCTCGATCTCCATATCATCCATGCCGAAATCCAGGTCAGGAGACAGATCTTCTGCGGCATCTTCCGGCACCACCAGACCCTGCGTTGGCTCATTCAGGTCAACGCCATCCTGCATCGCGACCTCAGCCACATGCTCAACTGCAGCGCTTTCCGGCATTGCTTTCGCAGCCCCGCCCTCATGAGCGGCATACAACGGATTGTTGGGATCAAGCAGTCGCCCCATTTCGGCAGCCTTGTCCCACAGCGGGCTGGCCTGTCCACCAATCGCGGCATACAATTCGCCGGCGAGAGTTTCGAATGCAATGAGGTTTTTCCTGGCCGCGTAAATCTCCAGCAGTTTGAGATGAATTTCATGACGCCCTGCATCCTTGGCCATCGCCTCCTTAAGGATTTCCTCGGCCTGGGCATCGCGGCCGTAAGCCATGTACACCTCGGCTTCGGCAATCGGGTCGACATCATTGGTATCGATAGTGCCCAAGCCAGCCTGGCTGAAATCCGTAAGAAAAGAGGTGTCGCCAGTATCAACAACGCCACCTGCAGTTTCTCCAAATACGGTGTTGGCCTTGAGATCCCCCCCCGTAAGGATACTGTCTTCGAAGCTGGACAGGCTCTTTCTGCGTCGACGGTTAATAGCTACAAGTGCACCACCACCCAGCAGCGCTAAAGCGCCACCAGCACCCGCCAGATACAAAGGATTGCCCATCAGGTTATCCAGCAGGCCAGGCTCAGCAACTGGTGCGACAACCGGCTTCGGCTTGACAGGCTCCACTTTGGGTTTGACGATGGGTTTTTCCGCCACAGCCTTGGGTTCTTCTGCAGGTACGGCCACAGGCTCAACCGGCTTGACGGGAGCTTGTGCCGGCTTTTCAACCGAGACAGGAGCGGGAGATGGCTGAGCCTTTACTTCCGCCTGTTTTTGCAGTTCAGCAAGATTCTTGTTTTTCAGCTCGACGAGCTGCTGCATTTCCTTGATATTTTTTTCCAGCAAAGCAATTCGATCATTCGCTTCCTTGAGCGATTTTTCACGTGCAGTCGTTTCTTCCTGCAATGACTGTACCTTGCTTTTCAGCGTCTGGAGCTCTTTGCCATCAACAGCTTCGCCTTTGGTTACCTTAAGCACATCCTTGCTGGGCGCAGGAGACGGCGCCGCTTTATCCTCGACTGCCGTGGTAATCTTTCCTTTTACTGCCTGCTTAGGTGCTTCATCTGCAGGCGCCGGCGCTTCTTCGACGGCGGCAGCAAGTTTCTGACGATAAGCTTTCCAGTCAGCCGTATGGGCTTTCAGCTCATGACTGGCCTCGGCACGCCCGACCGATGCAATTTCTTTCTCTTCCGGAACGCGCAGAATCTGTCCGGTTTTAAGCCGGTGCATATTTTTTCCGGAAAACGCCTGTGTGTTTGACTGATACAAAGCCACCAGCATCTGCTCCAGATTGTAACCTTCCGGCTTCAACTGGGAGGCTATTGCTGTCAGCGTTTCACCTTTTTTTACCGGGCCGTAAGTGCCTGCTTCAGCAACCCCCTGGCTGGATTCGACGGGCTTTTTCCCGGGTTTCGCTGCCTTGACTGGCGCTCCCGCCTCCCCCTTTGAGCCTCCCGGAGATGCTGGCGCAACAAAATCTGGCTGCTGTACCGGGGCGGATGCGGATTTAACAACTGGCGCAGCTACAGGCTGAAAAGCCTGCGGCGCAGAAAAACCGGGGGGATCGAGTAATACAGTGTATTCGCGCAATAGGCGACCGGCGGCCCAGTTCAACTCGACCAGCATATCCAGAAAAGGCTCGTTGATTGGCTGAGTACTGGCAAGCTTGATGACAGAAGTGCCATCTTTTTTCTCTTCAACGCTGAATCTGATATCCAGCAAGGAAATACCGCGCTCAAGCCGCGCCTCCTTGAAGGCGTCTGCCGAAGCAAGGCGAGCGGCAACGGAACCTAGCTCTTCCTTATTAACCGAAACCAGTTCAATTTCTGCCCGCAAGGGTTGCCCCAGCGCAGAAGTGACAGTCAATCGCCCCAGCCCCGCTGCGTCTGCGGTAATAGGCGACAGGGCTAACAAGCCTGCATATACCCACGGTTTTAATTTGAATGTGCGCACCATGCCACCCTCATTCTATAATTTTGGCTACGCTAATTAACTTAACATCATATAGTTAGGGATGCAAGCTAAACTTATATGTCAGATAACATCGATCTTCTTTTAATAAACAATAAACTAGAAGAACAAAGCAAGAAATAAAATAAAAAAACCCGCAAATATCTGCGGGCTTTTTTACAGGCCTGAATTCAAAATCAAGCTTCGATCAGGATGCGTAACATGCGGCGCAGCGGTTCAGCCGCACCCCATAGCAACTGATCACCGACAGTAAAGGCGGACAAATACTGCGGCCCCATATTGAGCTTGCGCATGCGCCCCACCGGCACGGTCAGCGTGCCAGTCACGGCGGCGGGCGTCAGCTCGCGCATGGTGATCTCGCGGTCGTTCGGCACCACTTTCACCCAGTCGTTGTGCGCGGCGATGATGCCGTGAATCTCGTCCAGCGGCACGTCCTTCGTCATTTTGATGGTCAATGCCTGGCTATGGCAACGCATTGCTCCGATGCGCACGCACAGGCCATCAATGGGGACCTGGTTGTCGGAACGTCCCAGGATCTTGTTGCACTCCACCTGCGCCTTCCACTCTTCCTTGCTCTGGCCGGTTTCGAGGGCCACGTCGATCCATGGAATCAGCGAGCCTGCAAGCGGCACAGGCCATGCATCCACCGGATAATGCTCGGAACGGATGAAATCGGCAACCTTGCGATCGATTTCCAGAATTGCGGAAGCCGGGTCATCCAGCAGCGGCTTGACCTCGCTGTTGACCGCGCCCATCTGCTGGATCAGTTCGCGCATATTGCGCGCGCCGGCGCCGGAGGCCGCCTGATAGGTCATGGGGCTGATCCATTCGATCAGGCCCTGGTCGAACAGGCCGCCAATGGCCATCAGCATCAGGCTGACGGTGCAGTTGCCGCCCACATAGGTCTTGACGCCCTTGGCCAGGCCGTCCTTGATGACATTCCTGTTGACCGGATCGAGAATGATGATGGCCTCGTCCTTCATGCGCAGCGTGGAGGCCGCATCGATCCAGTAACCCTGCCAGCCGGCAGCGCGCAGGTCGCCATACACTTCCTTGGTGTAATCGCCCCCCTGGCAGGAGATGATGGCATCCATGGCCTTGAGTTCGTTGATGTCTTTTGCATCCTTGAGCGGCGGCACATCCTTGCCGATATCGGGACCCTTGCCACCCGGATTGGAGGTGGTGAAGAACACCGGATCGATCACCTCGAAATCCTTCTCTTCGCGCATGCGCTGCATCAGCACCGAACCCACCATGCCGCGCCAGCCGATCAGACCTACTCGCATCATTTTGTTAACCTCTAAAAATTGTGACATGTGAAGCCACTCGGCTTCGCCTTCGTTGTAAAAAGTGAAATGCGCGGCCGTTCACTTTTTACAGCGAAGCGGCTTCACCTTTCCCGTTTCACAGATTCTTTACCACTGCATCACCCATCGCGCTGCACGATATTTTCTGCGTGCCTTCGGTATAGATATCCACAGTGCGATAACCCTGCGCCAGCACTTTTTTTACCGCATTTTCGATGCGGGTCGCACCGTCTTCGTTATTGAAAGTGTAGCGCAGCATCATCGCTGCGGAGAGTATGGTCGCCAATGGATTGGCAATGTCTTTCCCCGCAATATCCGGCGCGGAGCCGTGGCTTGGTTCGTACAGACCCTTCTTGTTGGCGTCCAGTGAAGCGGAAGGCAGCATGCCGATGGAGCCGGTGAGCATGGAAGCCTCGTCGGACAGAATGTCGCCAAAAATATTCCCGGTAATCATCACGTCGAACTGCTTGGGCGCGCGCACCAGTTGCATCGCGGCATTATCCACATACATGTGTGAAAGTTCGACTTCAGGGTATTCCTTGTTCATTTCAGTGACGATCTCGCGCCACAACTCCGTGGTTTCCAGCACGTTGGCCTTGTCCACCGAGCACATCTTGCGGCTGCGCTTCATGGCAATCTCGTAACCCACCTTTGCGATGCGGCGAATTTCCGACTCCGAATAGCGCATGGTGTTAATACCCTCGCGTTCGCCCTTGTCATTGATCTGAACGCCGCGCGGCTGGCCGAAATAGATATCGCCCGTCAACTCGCGCACGATCATGATGTCCAGCCCCGACACCACTTCCGGCTTGAGCGTGGAGGCGCTGGCCAGTTCCGGATACAGCAATGCGGGGCGCAAATTGGCGAACACGCCCATGCCCTTGCGGATACGCAGCAAGCCCTGCTCCGGGCGCATTGGACGAGGCAGCTTGTCATATTCCCAGCCGCCCACTGCGCCCAGCAAAACGGCATCCGAAGCCTGCGCCAGCTTCATGGTGGCTTCAGGCAAAGGGTCGCCCGCCGCATCGTAGCCGGCGCCGCCGATGTGCGCCTGCTCCAGCTCGATTTTCATGCCATCAGTGGCCAATGCTTTCAGAACCTTGACAGCCTGAGCGACGATTTCCGGCCCGATTCCATCACCGGGCAATACTGCAATTTTCATTATTGATAGCTTTCAGCAATCCGCTTTCAGCAATCAGTTTTCAAGCAGCGCTTTTCAATGCCACCTGCCCTGACTGCTGACTGCTAGTTAAACAACCACGGCGCTTCCTGCTTGCGCCGCTCTTCATAAGCCGTGATTTTGTCTGCATGCTGCAGGGTCAGGCCGATATCATCAAGGCCATGCAGCAGGCAGTACTTGCGGAAGCTGTCCACATCGAAGCCGAACACATGCCCACCTGGCGTGGTGACCGTCTGCGCTTCCAGATCTACGCACAGCCGGTATCCCGGCTGTGCCGCCACTTCGCTGAACAACTGATCCACGCTCCCGGCATCGAGCACGATCGGCAAAATGCCATTCTTGAAACAGTTGTTGAAAAAAATATCCGCAAAGCTGGGCGCAATCACGACACGGAAGCCATAATCCAGCAGCGCCCAGGGCGCATGCTCGCGGCTCGATCCACAGCCGAAATTTTCGCGCACGACTAGAATCTCCGCACCCTGATAGCGCGGCTGGTTGAGCACGAAATCCGGGTTAAGCGGACGACCGGAATTATCCATGCCCGGCTCGCCATGATCGAGATAACGCCATTCGTCAAACAGGTTCGGCCCGAAACCGCTGCGCTTGATGGATTTCAGGAACTGTTTCGGGATAATGGCGTCAGTATCGACATTGGCGCGATCCAGCGGCGCCACCAAACCATCAAGAATGGTGAATTTATCCATTTAATATTTCTTTTTTTCTTCGGCTTTGTTCTCGATCTTGTCACCCAGCTTGGAAACATCCTTTCCCAGGCCCTGTACGGTATTGCAGCCACCCATGCTGAGCACCACACCCGCAGTCACTGTTACCAGAAGAAACACCTTGAGCGCAATCAGCGCAACAATCCTGTTCATGAGTCCTGCCTCCTAAAATTCCCGCACATCCACAAAATGACCCGCAATCGCTGCCGCAGCCGCCATTTCAGGGCTAACCAGATGAGTACGCCCACCCGGTCCCTGACGGCCTTCAAAATTCCTGTTCGATGTTGACGCGCAGCGCTCGCCTGCTTCAAGCCGGTCGGCATTCATCGCCAGGCACATGGAACAGCCAGGATCCCGCCACTCGAAGCCCGCAGCAATAAAAATCTGGTCCAGACCTTCGGCTTCCGCCTGTTTTTTCACCAGGCCGGAGCCCGGCACCACCAGCGCCAGCTTGACGTTTTCAGCCACATGCCGGCCCGTTGCCACTACAGCAGCAGCGCGCAGGTCTTCGATGCGCGAATTGGTGCAGGAACCGATAAAGACCTTGTCCACGGCAATCTGGTTTATCGGCGTATTGGCCTGCAGGCCCATATAAGCCAGCGCCCGCTCCATGCCGCCGCGCTTCACGGGGTCAGGTTCGCGTGCCGGATCGGGCACGCAGTCATCGATCGCCACCACCATTTCGGGCGAAGTACCCCATGTCACCTGCGGTTTGATGGTGCCTCCGTCCAGTTCCACAACGCTATCAAACTGCGCATCCTCGTCGCTGTGCAATGTACGCCAACTGGCGACAGCCTGCTCCCACATCGCGCCCGACGGTGCGAAAGGCCGCCCCTTGACGTAATCGATCGTGGTGTCATCCACCGCCACCATCCCGGCGCGCGCACCGGCTTCGATCGCCATGTTGCACAGGGTCATGCGCCCTTCCATGGAAAGCCCGCGGATTGCGGCGCCGGCGAATTCGATGGCATAGCCGTTACCGCCTGCGGTGCCAATCTTGCCGATGACCGCCAGAGCGATGTCCTTGGCTGTGACGCCCTTGCCAAGGCCGCCTTCCACCTTGACCAGCAAGGTTCTGGATTTTTTTTGCAACAGGCATTGCGTGGCCAGCACATGCTCCACTTCAGAAGTGCCAATGCCATGCGCCAGCGCACCGAATGCGCCATGCGTGCTGGTATGGGAATCCCCGCACACCACGGTCATGCCGGGAAGCGTGGCGCCCTGCTCGGGCCCGATGACATGGACGATGCCCTGACGCACATCCGACATCTTGAATTCGGTTATTCCGAATTCATCGCAGTTCTGGTCCAGCGTATCCACCTGCAAGCGGGAAACGGGGTCGGCAATACCGTTCTTGCGGTCCGTGGTGGGTACGTTGTGATCCGCAACCGCGAGGTTGGCCGACAAGCGCCACGGCTTCCGGCCCGCCAGACGCAAGCCCTCGAATGCCTGCGGGCTGGTGACCTCATGCAGCAGATGGCGGTCGATATAAAGCAGGGTGGTGCCATCCGGCTCGGTGTGCACCACATGGGACTGCCACAATTTTTCGTACAGCGTTTGTGCGCTCATTAACAGAAATTCTGGGAAAAACGCAAATTATTGCACAGTCGCCAGCCTGCGAACAATTACAAACATGTAAACAGGCAGAATTGGCATCGCATTATCGTTCCAGACCCAGTATCCATCGGCTATAGATAACGGAAGCATTGGCATTGAGTTTTTCGATGCGCTCGGACAAACCCCACTGGATCTGCTGGGCCGTCTCGACAGCAGGGCTGCCAAGGGATGCCTGAATTTCATCTTCACCGATCTCGCACCATTCCTTAACCATCTCCTCGGTCATTTCGACATGACACTGCATGGCAAGATGTTTTCCGAGAGCGAAGCCCTGGTTGGCGCAATGATCATTTCTCAGAACAATGCTGGCCTCGGGCGGAATGGAAAAAGTCTCGCCGTGCCAGTGAAAAGCCTCAAATGACCGGACATCTCCGAACCATGCCTCGGCGGCCGGGTTACTTGCAACCCTGACCTCACCCCAGCCAATTTCCTTGACCGTGTTCGGTCCCACCGTGCCACCCAGTGCCTTGGCCATGAGCTGGCCTCCCAGGCAATGACCCATCACAGGAATGCCTGCGGCAACAGCCTGCCGGATCCGGTCCAGTGTCGGAGGAATCCACGGCAGATCGTCATTGACGCTCATCGGGCCACCCATATACACCAGACCGGAAAACGCATGGACATCGTCAGGCACAGGAGCGCCTTCGTCTATCCGGATCAGGCGCCAGGAGATATTTCTTTCATTAAGGAATGTGGCAAAATATCCCGGACCTTCACTCCGGGCATGACGGAATATTGCTACCGGTTTCATTCTGAGGAGCCTCTGGCATCATGAAAAAACCTTATTCTAGCCTAAGCCTGACAGCCGCGCTCCTGTTCTCCGTTACGGCTTATGCCACGAACGTCAGTGTAGTTGGATTATTCAGCGACAAGGCAATTGTCACTATTAATGGCAGCAAACAAAAGCTGATCCGGGCAGGTGAAAAAACGCCGGAAGGCGTCAGGCTGATCAGTGCGGATTCCAATCAGGCTGTTCTGGAGATTGACGGCAAACAACAAACCCTGAGCCTGGGCCAGGGCGTCTCGACCGGAGGCGTGCAGGACTCAGACGGCAAGGCCAGCGCAACCCTGACAGCAGACGCGCAGGGGCACTTCCTGACGACCGGCAGCATCAACGGCAATCCGACCCGGTTTCTCGTTGACACAGGTGCCAGCGCAATCAGCATGAGCGGCGCCGAGGCCAAGCGACTGGGAATTTCCTACCTCAACGGAGAGCGGGGGTTTTCATCGACAGCCAATGGCGTGTCCAGGGTTTACCGTGTCAGCCTGAACACTGTCAAGGTTGGCGACATCAGCATCAACGGTGTCGAGGGGATCGTACATGAAAGCGCCATGCCTTTTGTGCTGCTGGGCATGAGCTTCCTGAACCGTGTCAACATGAAGCGGGAGGGAGACAGCATGGTGCTGACCAAACGATTTTAAACAGCCCCACAGGGCTGACGGATGTCATCCCCAGCAATCGACCTATAGGGTTTTGTCTTTTTCTATCAGCGCATAGGCCGAGTGATTATGAATCGATTCGAAATTCTCGGATTCGATAATGTAGGCATCCACCCGCTTGTCCGCATTGAACACCGCAGCGACGTCACGAACCATATCCTCGACGAACTTGGGGTTGTCATAAGCGCGTTCAGTCACATATTTCTCATCCGGACGCTTGAGCAAGCCGAACAGTTCGCATGAAGCCTGGTCTTCCACCATGCGCACGATATCCTCGATCCACACCATTTCATTGGTGCGCGCCGTAACCGTGACATGCGAACGCTGGTTATGTGCGCCGTAGTCGGAAATCTTCTTCGAGCAGGGACACAGGCTGGTCACCGGCACGATGACTTTCATGGTCTGGCGGTATTCGCCATCGAGAATTTCGCCGACGAAGGTCACCTCGTAGTCGAGCAGACTCTGCACGCCTGAGATAGGGGCCTTCTTGTTGATGAAGTAGGGGAAGGTCATTTCCACATGGCCGGACTTGGCTTCCAGACGCACCACCATTTCGCGCAGCATGGTCTCGAAATTCTCCACCGAAATCTCGCGCTCATAGCCGTTCAGTATCTCGACAAAACGAGACATGTGCGTGCCCTTGAAGTTATGCGGCAGATGCACGTACATGTTGAACACGGCAACCGTGTGCTGCACGCCTTCGCTCTTGTCCGCGACCTTGATGGGATGACGGATGGACTTGATGCCCACCTTGTCGATCGCCAACTGGCGGGTATCATGCCGTGCTTGAACGTCCTCGATCTCGCAGGCGGCTGTGGTTCCATCGCAGGGGATGTTGCAGTTGCTCATGAATTCAATTCCTTGCATCGACTGGTTTATTTCGGCCAGTATAACCGCTTCCAATAGCCGAGTAAACTACTCGGGTAATATTTTTCTGATCGAGCGCACCAGTCCTTCGCTATCGAGGCCGCAGCGCTGCAACAACAGGGCGTGGTCACCCTGCTCGATAAACTGGTCGGGCAAGCCGAGCTGCAGCAGAGGAACCATAAGCCCCTGCCGTTCCAGACTCTCCGCTACCGCGCTGCCGGCGCCGCCCATGACAGCGTTCTCCTCCACCGTCACCAGCAGCTCATGGCCGGCGGCGAGTTGCTTGACCATTTCTTCGTCCAGCGGCTTGACGAAACGCATGTTGGCTACCGTGGCATTCAGTTCCTGTGCCGCATGCAATGCCGGTGCCAGCATGCTGCCGAAGGCCAGAATGGCAATTTTTTCGCCGCGACGGCGAATCTCGCCACGTCCCAACGGTAGGGCCGTCATCTCGGCAACAATCTCGGCACCTGTGCCACAGCCTCGCGGGTAGCGCACCGCCGTGGGCTGATCAAGCCGGAATGCGGTATACAGCATCTGGCGGCATTCGTTTTCGTCGCTCGGCGCCATCACCACCAGATTGGGAATGCAGCGCAGGAAGGAAAGATCGAAGCTGCCCGCATGAGTCGGGCCGTCCGCGCCCACCAGTCCGGCACGATCGATGGCAAACACCACCGGCAGGTTCTGCAGCGCCACATCATGCACCAGTTGATCATAGGCACGCTGCAGGAAGGTGGAGTAAATCGCCACTACCGGCTTAAGCCCCTCGCAGGCCAGGCCGGCGGCGAAAGTAACCGCGTGCTGTTCGGCAATACCGACATCGAAATAGCGCGCGGGAAAATCCTCGGAGAACTTCACCATGCCCGAACCTTCGCACATGGCTGGCGTGACGCCCACCAGGCGCGAATCGAGCTGTGCCATGTCGCACAGCCAGTCGCCGAATACCTGGGTATAGGTCTTGCGCGTCCCCGACTGGCTGTCCACCACGCCGTCGTCGGGATTGAATTTCGCAACCCCGTGATAACGGCAGGGGTCTTCCTCGGCGCGTTTGAATCCCTTGCCTTTCTGGGTCACCACATGGAGGAATTGCGGACCTTCGAGCTGCTTGATATTTTTGAGGGTGGGAATCAGCGCATCCAGATCGTGACCATCGATGGGGCCAATGTAATTGAACCCGAATTCCTCGAATAAAGTACCGGGAATCACCATGCCCTTGACATGCTCTTCCGCGCGCTTGGCCAGCTCCCAGATAGGTGGCGCGACACCACCCAGCACTTTCTCACTGGCACGCCGCGCCGCCGCGTAAAAGCGCCCGGACATCAGCTTCGCCAGATAATTATTGAGCGCGCCGACATTCGGCGAAATCGACATATCGTTGTCGTTAAGAACCACCAGCAAATTGGTGTCCATGGCCCCCGCGTTGTTGAGCGCCTCGAATGCCATGCCCGCCGTCATGGCGCCATCACCGATGATAGCCACAGCGCGCCGGTTATCGCCCTGCTGCTTGGCTGCAACCGCCATCCCGAGAGCAGCGCTGATGGAAGTGCTGGAATGGCCGACCCCGAAAGCATCGAAAGGACTCTCATCGCGGCGAGGGAATCCGGCAATCCCGCCGAGCTGGCGCATGCCGGACATCGCCTCGCGCCGGCCGGTGAGGATTTTGTGCGGATAGGTCTGATGCCCCACATCCCACACCAGGCGGTCGGACGGCGTATTGAATACATAATGCAGTGCGATGGTCAGTTCCACCGTACCGAGGTTTGAGGACAGGTGTCCGCCGGTGCGCGCAACGCTCTCGATCAGGAAAGCACGCAACTCCTCGGCAAGCCGGGGCAGTTGCTTGCGTTCGAGCGCGCGCAAGTCATCCGGACTATCGACAGCATCGAGCAGCGGGTACATCAAAACGGGCGCCGCAGGATGAAATCGGCCAGTTGCGCCAGCCTGTTGGCTTGATCGCCGAATTCCACCAGGGCGGACAGCGCATTCTGGTGCAACTCCTGCGCCAGCTCACGCGCGGCATTCAAACCCAGTATGCTGACATAAGTAGGCTTATTGTTTTCTGCATCCTTGCCCGCTGTCTTGCCCAGCGTGGCCGTGCTGGCCTCCACATCGAGGATATCATCCACCACCTGGAAGGCGAGGCCGATACACTGGGCGTAATGATTAACCGCATCCAGTTGACCTGAATCCACGCCATCGCCGCAATGCGCTCCGAGCAGCACCGCAGCACGAATCAAAGCGCCAGTCTTGTGGATGTGCATGAATTCCAGCTCGGTCTGGTTCAGCGTTTTACCTACAGAAGCAAGATCGATGGCCTGGCCACCCGCCATGCCGCGCGAACCCGCAGCAAGCGCCAGCAGCCGGATCATTTCGAGCTGCAGGGATGGGCTATGGGCGATCGGGCGTTCTGCCACGATCTGAAATGCCAGACTTTGCAGGCTGTCACCCACCAGCAATGCCGTGGCTTCATCAAACTCGACATGGCAGGTCGGCTTGCCGCGTCTGAGGTCGTCGTTATCCATGCACGGCAGGTCATCATGTACCAGCGAATAGACATGAATCAACTCCACTGCAGAAGCCACAGCTTCAACCCGTGCCAGCGGTGCACTGCTTAATTCGCCCGCAGCAAAAGCCAGCAGCGGACGTACCCGCTTGCCACCACCAAGGGCCGCATAACGCATGGCCTGATGAAGTCGCTGCGGCGCCAGCTCGGATGAAGGCAGGAACTGCTCCAGCACCTCCTCCATGCGCATCTGGCGCTGCCGCGCCCAATCCTGAAAATCATTATTCGTTAACACTGGAATCGCCACCACCCGCGTTGAAATCGTTCAGAGAACCTGCCTCGAAAATTTTTACCTGCTGTTGCGCGTCCGCCAGGGTCACCTGGCAGTACTTGAGCAATTCCATGCCTCGCCGATATGCTGTCAACGACTGTTCCAGCGGCATCTGGCCTGCTTCCATATCGGCAACAACCTGTTCCAGTTCGGTCAGGGCATTCTCGAAGCTTTTCGGCGTGGCCGTTTTGGCGGGTTTAGTCATGGTATCGGGTAAAAATGAAGTCACTTCAAAATCAAACTGCCGATTTTACCGGATTATTGCGCCGGGAACCAAACCGAGACAGAATATCGGTCTCTTCTGAAACACCCGGCTGACGCCACAAGCAAGCCTGGCATGGCTCTAAACTCAAACATCCCTGATGTTTTTAAGTCTGATTCGGTCCGCTCTCCAGCTCTGCTGAAAACCACGCCGATCCTGGCACCAACATAACCAAAATCCATATACGCTGAAAACATCAAGCCGCTCAAACGCGAACTCGTCGAAGCCGCACAGGCCCGCGTACACTGAAACCGCCGCAGAAAACGAGGAAATCTGCCAGCGTATGGATAACGGACGTCGCGACCTGTATCACCAGAACCACAATGAAGCCGAACCCTACCAGTCTCCGATGGAAGATGGTATGGTGCATCATCACGAATTCATCTTCCGCCATCTTGAACCCCTCCTGGGCGCGAAATAGCCGTCACCAAAACTTTCGTTATATAATGCGCAGCGTCGCCGATGTAGCTCAGTTGGTAGAGCAGCGCATTCGTAATGCGAAGGTCACCAGTTCGATTCCGGTCATCGGCACCAGTAAAATCAAGGGGGTAGCTTAACGGCTAGCCCCTTTTGCTTTTCCGTGGGGCGCTCTTGGGGCGCACACAAATAACAAACCCCTTTCATTCCAACCATGCGCCGCCGACTTTCAAGGTAAGCATTTCTCCTGATTTTTTTCACATAGTGCCCCACAAGTGCCCCGCATAAAACAATAAGTCAAATAACATCGTTTATTTTCAATGTTATGTATTATTGTTTATTCTCATTAATAATGCGTTGTTGTGTTTTATTGCCCCGTGTTGTAACCTGTAGCCAGTGTTTAATCACTTGCGGGGGCAATCATGGCAAATATCGAAAAGCGTACTTCCAGCGATGGCGAAACAAGTTACCGGGTGAAGGTGCGCTTAAAAGGTTTCCCCGTTCAATCTGCCACATTCGAGCGCCTTACCGATGCCAAGAAATGGGCACAGCACACCGAAACAGCGATCCGCGAAGGCCGCCACTTCAAAACATCCGAAGCCAAGCGCCACACCCTGGCCGAACTGATAGACCGCTATATCCGCGACATACTGCCCCAGCACCCGAAGAAAGCCCGCGACTATCTGGCCCACCTGACCTGGTGGAAGGATGAAATCGGCAGCCATACGCTGGCTGATGTTACCCCCGCCTTAATATCGGAACACAGGGACAAATTAGGCAACGCCGTTACAGTACGGGGCAAGCCACGCGCCCCCGCAACAGTGGTGCGCTACATGGCCGCCCTTTCCCATGCCTTCACGATTGCCATTCAGGAATGGGGCTGGCTGGATGATTCGCCCATGCGGAAGGTTAGAAAGCCATCCTTGCCGCGTGGCCGGGTGCGCTTCCTATCCGATGATGAACGCGCCCGCCTGCTGACCGCCTGCAAGGAATCGAGCAATCCTTACCTTTACCCCGTAGTGGTGCTGGCACTCTCAACCGGAATGCGGCAAGGCGAAATAATGGGACTGACCTGGGACGTGGTGGACTTGAACCGTGGCCGTGCGATCCTGCACGAAACCAAGAACGGCGAGCGCCGCGCCGTGGCAATTACCGGCCATGCGCTGGATCAGCTAAAAGAACTTGGCAAGGTGCGCCGGATTGATTGCAATCTGATTTTTCCATCTAAGGAAAACGCACCACAAAAGCCACAAAAGCCCATGGATTTACGCACCCCATGGGAAACAGCCGTTAAGAAGGCCAAGCTACAAGATTTCCATTTCCATGATTTGCGCCACAGCGCAGCCAGTTACCTTGCCATGAATGGCGCAAGCTTGGCTGAGATTGCCGAAGTGCTGGGGCACAAGACACTGCAAATGGTGAAGCGTTACGCTCACCTGAGCGAAGGCCATACCGCCCGCGTGGTGGAATCTATGAACAATAAAATATTTGGGGGTGCATGATGCCTTATTTGGATATTCAGGGGAACGGAGACTGGAACACATTCCGGGTATTCGCAACAATGCTCTACCCGTTAGACGAACAAAAACAAAACCAATATGTGGCATCCCACATGCTCAAAGCGAAATTAAATGATCCGCACATAAAGCCATTAGGCCCTCAATCTGTTGATGTATCAGTGGACTTGTTGCGATTAGTCTTAAATTCCCCTAGTTTCGACCAGATTAAAAATGAAGCTAAAGAATTGTTCCGTGGTGGAATTATCGCCGGGGACATACTCTCTTTTGTATATCTCATGCACTTGACCGACACACCGGAACCGAGCATAAGAAAGGCCGTATATTTGCTCGGTCATTTTTATACTGAAACAGTATATGGAGACGGCAAGCCAATCCCTGCATCTGAGCCTCAAGTCAGAAAGTACTGGAATGCTTATTTATCGGTTTCTCATTTGTGGGCTGCCCTACGGCTTGTTCAAGGTTTTGGATTTACGGGATTGGGAAATCCAATCGATATTCTATGGGGAGAGAACTTGCGAAAATTTATAGGTATCGCAGAGGCAATTCGATTATTTGGAACTAGCTATATCCCTAAGCGTGTAAAGCCGCCCGTGCCGTTGTTACCCTTAAAAGAGATGTGGCAACCCCCTATAGACGTGGAAATTAAACCTATCGGATTTAAGCTTGAGGAATTACCCGATTGGGCGATAGAAAAGCTTCACAGATATAGCAAGCGCCAATATGAATAGGGACTGCTAAAGCAGGGGAATTAAGCAGTTAAGGCTAGGTCTTTAGCAATTTATCAATAAAAATCATTGCGTTATTGTGCAGCCAATGGCGATTTGCCAGAAACTCACACTAAGGACATACGCAATGAGCAATCAACAAAATAACGCCACGAAATCACTTAACGATTCATGGCTAACCATCAAGCTGCTGGCTAAAGCCGAGCCAGCATTCACCGAAGCCGCCATCCGCAATCAAGTTTTTAATGCCGCTCCTCGCACATCCAGCAAGGGCACAATCAAAGGTAACGGCCTTGCTCCACATATTCGTCGTGTGGGATCGAAAGTGCTCATCAACCATGGCGGTTACCTTTCTTGGATTGCCGGGGGTGAGAAATGAGCGACTTCACTTTCCCCAATATCGGCACCATGCCGAGCCGCACCCTTGCGCTATTACTTCAAGGCCGTGAGATAACCCACCTGGATTTTTGGCGGACGGCTAACACTTACCGCCTGAGTGATCCTGTTTACCAATTGCGCCGGGCCGGATGGGATGTGCAAGGCCGCCGCGAAACGGTGCCAACTGGCGATCCCACAAAGCGCAGCGCCAGCGTGTCGCGTTATCACTTGCCGGATGAAGTTATCAGCGCAGCCGGTGAAGATGGCCGGGACTATGTGCGCCGAGCAAAGGAATGGGAGCGTAAGGCTTCGGGAATGGCCGGGACGGGTGCAACCGCCCCAGCCGTTGAATCTGCCGGAACCAATGGACAAGGAACCAACCAAGCGAAGGATAGCACTGGGGGCGCACAATGAAAACCGCCCGCCTGCAATCTGATGGCGTGAAAGGCAGCATACCGCCCGCCGACTTCTACCGCGCCGAACTTCCAGCCATGCCGCCGCCCCGCGGGGGTGGCTGGCGTGATGGTGGCTTGTGCTGTTTCCATGATGACAAGACCGCTGGCAGTTTCCGGGTGAATCTCGAAACAGGTGCATTCTGCTGTTTCTCTTGTGGATCAAAAGGCGCTGACATTATCGCCTTCATTCAACAACGGGACGGGCTGAGTTTTCCCGAAGCATTGAAGAAACTGGCCGATGATTGGGGGGTGGAATGAACGGCATACCCCTGACATTTAATGAGAAGCCACGCCGCTTTGTGTGGGAATATCGCAGCGCCCAAGGCGAGCCGCTAGGCTATGTTGCCCGCTTTGATGCTGATGGTAAAAAGGACGTGGTGCCCTACTTCAAGCGCATGAATGGGCATGGCTGGCAGAGTGGCAGCGCAGCCGATCCGCGCCCGCTGTTTGGGCTGGAAGTGCTGGCACAATCTGACATTGCCCGCACCGTGTTTATTGTGGAAGGCGAAAAGGCAGCCGCCGCCCTGCAATCCCTGGGGCTGGTGGCGATTACTTCACAAGGTGGCAGCAAGGCAGCCGCTAAAGCCGAATGGAAGCCACTGGAAGGCAGAGAGCTCGTTTATCTGCTGCCGGACAATGACGAACCGGGCGAAGGGTACGCCGAAGCGATAGCGGTAATCCTGTCAGCCTTCGAGAAGCCGCCCGCCTTGTCGGTGGTACGCCTGCCAAAACTCCCCCCAGCCGGTGACGTAGCGGATTGGATAACAGCCCGTGTTAACGATGTTTTTTTGGATTGGGATGGTTTTCAGCCAGTGCCGGAAAGTGGAATCGACACCAAGGCTTTACTGGCAGAATTTCAAAAAGTGGTGAAGGCACACAGCGAGCCGGTGCCGGACGAATGGAAGACAAAGCCGGAACCAGCAAGCGCAACCGACTGGCAAGCGCCTATCAGCCTTGAATCTGCCAAGCTTCCACCATGGCCGGATGATGTTTTCCCCGGCAGTATTCAGGACTTTGTAACCGCCTTGGGTACATCCACAGAAACGCCGCCGGAACTGTCCGCAATGATGGTGCTGGCAGCGATGAGCGCCGCCACCCAAGGCAAATACAGGGTGAGGGTAAAGGCGGATTACTTCGAGCCGGTGAATATCTGGGCTTGTGCTGCACTTCCACCCGGCAGCCGAAAAACTGCCGTTCAAATGGCCGCCGCCGCGCCCCTGAGCGCATGGGAAAAGGTGCATCGTGAAATAGTGGAACCGGCCATAAAGAAAGCGCAGGCAGACCATGCAACCATCACGGAGCAGATAAGCTATTTGCGAAAGCTGGCAGCCAAGGCCCAAGGTGCCGAGTTCGAGCAGTTGAAAAGAGAGATTGCCGACATTGAAGCCGACTTGCCAGAAATCCCTACAGCGCCGCAAGTATGGGCGCAAGACGTTACCCCTGAGAATCTTGGAACCATCATGGCAGACAATGGCGAGCGCATGGCTGTTTTGAGTGATGAGGCGGGCATATTCGACATATTGGGCGGGCGATATTCCGGGGGTATTCCGAACCTTGATTTATTTCTGCAAGGCCACGCCGGAAGCCCGGTAAGGGTGAACCGTGGCAGCCGCCCGCCGGTATTCATGCAAAACCCAGCCTTGACCATGGGACTATCGCCACAGCCTGACGTGTTGCGCGGACTGACTGAGAAGCCAAGTTTTCGCGGGCGTGGGCTGTTAGGCCGTTTTCTGTACGCCCTGCCGAGTTCAAACCTGGGCTATCGCACATTGGATGCCCGCCCCATGCTGCCCGACTATCGCGCCCAGTATGAAGGCATTTTAACGGCCATGCTGAATCACGAAATGGCAAGCGATGACCAAGGTGATCCATGCCCGCACATTCTCAAGATTACTGATGATGCCTTGCAAGTGTGGCAGACCTTCGCCCACAAGGTGGAAGCCGGAATGCGAGAAGGCGGAACCTATGCGCACCTGACCGATTGGGCGGGCAAGCTGCCGGGTGCCGTGGCGAGGATAGCCGCCTTGTTTCATATCGCCCGCCATGCCCTTGTAAGCCCATGGGACAAAGAAATCAGCCTGGATGATATGGCCGCCGCGTTACGCATGGCCGAAGCGTTAAGCGCCCATGCCTTGGCCGTATTTGACCTAATGGGGGCAGACCCCGCCCTTGATGGTGCCCGCGTGGTGTTGCGATGGATCGAGCGCGAAGGCAAGACGGAATTTACTTTCCGAGATTGCCACTATGCCCACAAGACGCGCTACAAGCGAGCCGCCGACTTGGAACCAGCAATCGACGTGCTGATAGAGCGCCACTTTATCAAGGCAAGGATGGTGAAAGTGGCACATAGGCCGAGCCGGTCACTCGAAGTTAATCCAGCCATTCTGAGAGGTGCGCTATGAACAGCCTTTTGTGGCTTTTGTGGTCAATTTCCTTAGGGATGAAAAAATGAAATCAGCAATTGATACGGCAGAGAAAACGCACACAACCTTTGATGGCTTTACAGGGAAGCCAGACCCTACCCCCAAAGAAATCAAACTCAAGACCGCCGATGATGTGCGCCTGGAAATGGGAAAGGTATATCGGGACATGCGCCGGGGCGATATTGATATGGGTGACGGCACGAAGCTGGTTTATGTGCTGGGGCAGATAGGCAAGGTAATTGAACTGGTGGAAATCGAAAAACGGATTGAATTACTCGAAAGGGCAAAACCATGAGCATTATTCAAAGGCTGGAAAAGCTGGAAGCCGCAACGCAAATTAAGGATCAGCGATGGGTGCGGGTAATTAAAGACGAAAGCGAATCGGATGATGAATGTATCAGGCGACACGGACACAACCCCGATGAGCAGGGAGTAACTTTCATTATCCGGTGCATTGTTGATGCAGAAAATGGAAGGATAAAGCTATGAGCATATTGCAACGACTGGAAAAACTCGAAGCGAAAAAACCAAAGAGCAAGGTTGTTGTGAAGGCGCTATTCCAAAAGCTAGGGGAAACACGTGATGCCTGTTTTAAGCGGTATGGATATGATCCTGACAAACAGGACGTTATGTATATTCTTGTAACCTGGGCTGGTGCTGATGAATGAAAGCTGGTGCGCCAGGTAGCACAGCGACATAATGAAGCGTATTGTGAAACCCTATTCAGCAGGGATCGGCGAAAATATCCGTGTAATGTGGTCTTGGAATGAGGGTAATCATATGAAACAAAGGATATTATTTTTTATCCTGATTATATCGTTTACACAATTTTCTTTTGCCCAGGAAAGAAGGCCGCCTACAGATATAGAACTGAAGGCGGCATATTGCGCCATAGTCATTAAAGACAGAATAGAGCTTTACAACCGGCTTATTGATAACCCCCTTCTTCCAACCTCGGCAAAGAATGTATTAGTAAAGTCCAGAAATAGCTCAATGGATCAACTAGATAGAATTGGGTCATACATTCTTCCTCGCATTCCTTACATTGATTTAGAATCTATCCTATTGGCTCAAAATAGGGCAAAAATTGATACCGAAGTTGATAATAAGCCATTTACCGATTGCTTAGATTCATGCGGCAATAAGAATGGATTTAATAAAATATGCACCGACAAATGTACTCAAGGCAACGAGAACGCATTAAGAATACAGTCATGCCAAAATTTAAGCTGGTTACCCTTTTAATCGGTAGCCATATGGGGCACTGATGGGGCACTAACAGAATAATAACCAGCAAAAAGCACAACAAGCTACAATATGAACGAGCGCATTAACTCATTGATGGAATTACTTTAGTTTGTTGTGGATTATTGTAACCCGTTGTTTTTACGGCATTCGTAATGCGAAGGTCACCAGTTCGATTCCGGTCATCGGCACCAGATCAGGGCCGGCAGTTTATAACTGCCGGCCTTTTTCTTTGATCGCCTCCATCTTCCTCATTCTGGGCATAGCTCCTTCTGCACATGGCCAGCAAATCCGCCTCAGCATCGAAGACATTTCCAGCCCTGCATTTCAGATTCGGGGAATAGCCGTCAGCCTGGAAAAAGAACGCTTCGAAGCCACCATCGCTCAACTCACCCTTCAGAACCACACATGGAAAAATGTGACACTGCTCTGCCCAAAAATTCGCATCGAGCGCGACACGATTTCCTGCGATCAGGGTATGCTGAAAGAGAAACAGAGCTGGCCGGTTAGTTTTCATTTCGCACCTAATGCGAAAAGCCTGACCCTGGAACTCAAGCCTACAGACGGCGAAAGCTGGCGTGTGGATGCACGCTGGGGGGATCACTGGGAAGTTCTGGCCAAACTTCGGAACGGCAACATTGCCTACACAAAATCCTGGCTTCCCGACAACATGCCTGCTCCGAGCGCGGGGAGCATCAGCGGCAAACTTCACCTCACAGGCAACGGCGCAAAACTGCATAGTGCCGACGCTGATCTGCAATTGTCCGGCCTGGCGTTCAGCGACGCCAGCGGCCTCCATGCGGGCGAGAAAGTCAGTGGAAAAATTGCTTTCAAGGCGGGTCCGGACCATGGAGATATGGTCTGGCAGGGCGATATTTTCTGGGAGAGTGGTGAAATCTACTGGCACCCGCTCTATGTCACTGACGGTGGAGTTCGACTTGCAGCCAGCGGGCGTTCCAGCCCGCAGCGCATCGAACTGCAACAGGGCGTACTGCGCTGGCCGGGAATTGGCGAGATCAACGCCTCTGCCATATGGGACGTGACTGCCCGCAAACTTTCCAAAGCTACGCTGGAAGGCAGGGAGCTGAACCTTGGCCCGCTCCATGCAACCTTCCTGCTCCCTTTTCTGGAAAAAACCACACTCGCCAAATCGACGGCAGGCGGCAAGGTCAGTTTTTCCAGTCGCATCGCCAGCGGAGAGGTGCAGGCGCTGGAGATGCGCATGGATAATGCCTCGCTCCAGGACGGGGAAGGCCGCTTCGCCTTGAACGACATTCATTTCAAACTACCCTGGCAAGCCGGATCGGCAAGCTCGGCCAGCCTTGGCATCGGTAGCGGGCGGGTTCTGGCGTTGCCGCTTGGCGGGTTCAATACCACGATTCACCTGCAGGACAAGGATATCAGCATTCCCCGGCTCAGTATCCCGATTCTGGATGGCAGCCTGAATATCGAAAATTTCCGGGCGGCTCCGACGACTCAGGGCTGGCGCTGGGAATTCGAGGGCGGGCTCACCCCCGTCTCCATGGAGCGGCTTTCCAGCGCCCTGCACTTGCCGAAAATGCACGGCACCCTGGCCGGCGTGGTACCCCGCGTACATTACGAATCAGGCCGGCTGGTGCTGGATGGTGCGCTACTGGTCAGGGCCTTTGACGGTACGGCGGTGCTTCAGGATCTGGTTCTGCTCGATGTGCTCGGCCATGCGCCACGCATGCAAGCCAGCCTCGACATGCGCAACCTGGATCTCGACCTGCTGACGCGCGCATTTTCCTTCGGCAGCATGCAGGGACGTATTGACGTCACTGTCAAAGGCCTGGAATTGTCCAACTGGAAGCCGGTGTCGTTCGAAGCCGACGTACGCAGCAGTTCAGGCAGCTATCCACGCAAGATTTCACAGCGCGCGGTCCAGAACATTTCGGCACTGGGCGGAGCAGGTGCGGCTGCTGCGATTCAGCGCAGCTTTCTGGGGTTTTTCGAGGAGTTCGGCTATAGCCGGCTGGGTCTCTCGTGCGTGCTACGCAACAGCGTCTGCCAGATGGATGGCGTCGAGCCCGCACCCAATGGCTACGTGATAGTCAAAGGGGGCGGCATACCGGCGATTACGGTAATCGGTTACAATCGCAGCGTCAGCTGGGATGAGCTGATTGCCCGCCTGCAGCGGGTGACCCAAGGCAATGCCAGGCCTGTAGTTCAATAGCGAGGATCACATGAAAACGACCTTTTTGGCAGTAACCCTGCTGCTGGGCGGCATGACCGCAGGATGCGTCACCATCAATATCTACTTCCCGGCGGCCGCTGCAGAAAAAGCCGCCGACAAGATCATTGACGATATCTGGCAGCTCAAGCAGGGCGCAAAACCGCAAACTGAAAAGCAAGGGGAAACAAAATGAAAGTTCTCACCCATATTTTTTCATGGCTTATTCTTTTTGCCCTCTGGGGATCCTCTCTGGCACTGGCAGCTGCCGACCTCGAGATCAATACGCCGGCTATCACTTCCCTGAAACAGGGCATGCAACAGCGTCACGCCGAGCTGGCAGGCTTCTATACCAGCGGCGCAGTGGGCTTGACGCGTGACGGCATGGTGGCAGTGCATGATCCTGCCGCCGCACCACTGGCACAGCGGCAGATGATGAATTCACTGGTTGCGGCAGAAAATCAGGACCGCATGGCGCTGTACCGTGAAATTGCTCGCGCCAACGGCCATCCGGAATGGGAGGATGAAGTCCGCTCGACCTTCGCCCAGCGCTGGATCAGCAAGGCCGCTTCCGGCTGGTGGCACCAGAATCCAAGCGGCGCCTGGGTCAAAAAGTGACGCCTGTCCTGGTTTTTGATATCGAGACCGTTCCCGACGTTGCAGGGTTGCGCATCCTTCACGACCTGAGTACGGAAACACCGGATGCCCAGGTGGCCGAGATTGCATTCCAGCAACGCCGCCAGTCCACCGGGGGTGATTTTCTGCAGCTCCATCTGCATCGCGTGGTCGCTATCTCCTGCACCCTGCGCGAGCGCGACAGCTTTCGGGTATGGAGCCTGGGCACGACAGAAGATAGTGAAGCCGAGATCATCCGGCGCTTCTTCGAGGGCATCGAAAAATACACCCCGCAACTGGTGTCATGGAACGGCGGCGGCTTCGACCTGCCGGTACTTCATTACCGCGCCCTCATGCACGGCATCCAGGCGCCGCGTTACTGGGACATGGGCGAGGATGACCGCGAATTCAAGTGGAACAATTACATCAGCCGCTACCACACCCGTCACCTCGACCTGATGGATCTGATCGCACTCTACCAGCCGCGCGCCAATGCACCGCTCGATCAGATCGCCCAGCTGTGCGGCTTCCCCGGCAAACTTGGCATGGACGGCTCCAAGGTTTGGGACGCATACCAGAGAGGTGAAATCACCGCCATCCGCAACTACTGCGAAACCGATGTAGCCAATACTTATCTGGTCTTTCTGCGTTTCCAGTTGATGCGCGGCACATTTACACCCGCACAATATCAGGAAGAATGCGATCTGGTGCGTAGCCAGCTGACTAAAATCGACGCCGAACACTGGCGCGAATTTCTGGGTGCCTGGACCGCCTGATTCCTGATGACTTACCGTACGACATGGCTGGCAGCGGGCTGGTTGCTTATCATCCTGATCGGCTACTTATCACTCGTGCCCTCCCCGCCCACGCCCATGCGTTTTCCCCATGCCGACAAACTGGAACACCTGATCGCCTATACCGTCCTGATGGGCTGGTTCTGTCTGATATACCCAGCCCGCAGGCAAAAGATCTTCCTGGCATGCGTCTGCATTGCCTACGGCGGGATCATCGAACTATTGCAAGGCTGGGGCGGCTACCGTTCTGCCGAATGGGCAGATTTTCTGGCAGACAGCCTGGGAGTTGCACTCGGCTGGCTGCTAAGCACCACTTTACTGCCGCATTTATTAACCCGTCTGGACGCAGGATTGGTATCGCATCATGACCGTTAGCATTGAATCGCTGGACCACGAAGGCCGCGGCATTACCCACGTGGATGGCAAGGTAATTTTCATCGAAGGCGCGCTGCCGGGAGAGAAAGTCACCTATTCCGTATACAAGAAAAAACCCAGCTACGAAATGGCCACCCTGCGGGAAGTCGCACACCCCAGCTACATGCGCGTCACACCCAAATGCCCTCACTTCGGGGTATGCGGCGGCTGCAGCATGCAGCACCTGGAAGAATCTGGCCAGGTTGCAGTAAAACAGCGCGTACTCGAAGACGACCTGTGGCATATCGGCAAGGTCAGGGCCCAGTCCATTCTGCCCACCATCCATGGCGAAGCCTGGGGCTATCGCCAGCGCGCCAGGATCTCGGTCAAGGACATGTCACGCAAGAAAGGCAAGGTGCTGGTGGGCTTCCACGAGAGGCGCAGCGGCTTCGTCGTGGACATGCATCGCTGCGAAGTCCTGCCGCCGCACATTTCCGCCCTGATCGCACCGCTGGGTCAGCTGATCGGCCAGCTTTCCATCCGTGAACGCCTGCCGCAAATCGAGATCGCCCTGGGGCAGGATGTAAACGTGCTGGTGTTGCGCATTATGGATCCGCTCACACCTGCGGATGAAGATTTGCTCAGGGCCTTTGCGGACCAGCACAAGGTCCAGTTCTGGACCCAGACAAAGGGGCCGGACACCGTGCACCCCTTCTACCCGCTGGATGCGCCGCCGCTGAACTATACCCTGCCAGAATTCGGCATTACCATGCCTTTCAAGCCCACCGAATTCACCCAGGTCAACCCGGTCATCAATCGTCTGCTGGTGCGCCGCGCCTTGGCCCTGCTCGACCCGCAACCGGGTGAACGCATCGCCGATCTGTTCTGCGGCCTGGGCAACTTCACCCTGCCCATCGCCCGACGCGGCGCGACAGTCGTCGGGGTAGAGGGCAGTGCCGCGCTGGTGGCCCGTGCCATATCCAATGCCGAATACAACAGCCTGGCGCATTTGGCGGAATTCAGGCAAGCGGACCTGTTTCAGGCCACCCCGGAAAGTCTGGCTGCTCTAGGCCACTTCGACAAAATGCTGATCGACCCGCCTCGCGACGGCGCAGCAGAAGTAATCCAGGCAATCGAAGCTCATGGCCCGAAGCGAATCGTGTATGTATCCTGCAACCCTGCCACCCTGGCACGCGATGCTTCTCAGCTGGTCCACATCCACGGATACACGCTAAAAGCCGCCGGCGTTGCCAACATGTTTCCGCATACCGCCCATGTCGAATCCATCGCGCTGTTCGAGAAACCATGAACAACTGAGAAATTGCTATATTTTGGAGCAATAAAAAAGGTGGCCGAAGCCACCTTTTTTATTTTCTTAACCTAAGCTACGCCAGCTCTTCAGATTTGCGTGTTTCAACTTGCATGAGCGGTTCGGAAGTATCCTCCTTGACCGGTTTCTGACGAGCGGGACGCGGCTTCGACATGGCCGGTTCGGCTGTTTCAGCGCCCTCGGCTTCCAGCCGTTCCGACTTGGTTTCCACCTGCACCAGCCCACTCTCAACATTCTCTGTCGCAGTGGCGGCAGGGCGACGCCGGCGGCGCGATGTGCGTGTTTTTGCCGGCGGTTCTTCTACGGCTTCGGTCTCGACTGGCGCTGCCACCGTTTCGACCTGTTGCAGTGTCGAAACGGGCTCAGCCGGAATAACGGCTGGGGCTGTCTGTACAGGAGCTTCTGCCACGACTTCCGCTTCGGGTTCCGTGACCTGAGATGACACAGCTTCGGATTCTGTTGCGCTGGCTTCAACAATTACGTGCTCCGCCACTAGTACTTCTGGCTGCGGCTGAGGCATTTCGACAGGCGCTGCTACCGGCACGGCGATTTGCACCTCGGCAACGGGAGCAACGACTTGCTCCACTGCAACCGGCGCAAGGACCTGTTCCACCACGACTGGCACAGCTAGGTTTTCGTTTTTCTCTGCTACAACTTCAGCCGGCACTTCGCTGACAGCGCGGCCTTCTTCTCTCCGTTCACGCTCGCGTCGTCCACCCCGGCGGTTGCGTTTGCCACGCCCCTCGTTTCCGCTCTCGCCTGTACCCTGCTGAGGTCCTTTCTCCACATTGGAAGAGGCCTGCGGCGCAGCGCGGTCGGCTTTGGCAGCCAGTTCTTTCCGGAGATCACCACGCCCCTCGCCACGCTCGCCTCGATCGCGACTCTCATTACGCTCAGAACGCTCTGGGCGTTCACCACGTCCTTCACCACGCTCGCTGCGTCCTTCGCCACCCTGGCCACCGCCGCGACGCTGCTGGCCACGCCCCCCTTGCTCCTGGCCCTGGCGAGACTCACGCGGACCACGATCCGGGCGACGCTCGCGCTGTGGCTTCGCCTTGGGTTTTTCAAGCGGGGCTTCTTCCTTGGGCGCACCAAGTTTTTGCAACCAGCTCTTGAGCTTGCCAAAAATGGAGGGGGTTTCAACCACGGGCTCTGGCCGTGTCGGTGCTGGCTGAGTCGGGGTAATCCCACGCACTGCTGCCTGCGGACGCGGCGGCTTGGCCTCTTGCGAAGGCGTTGTAGCTTCGGATGCCTCTGCAGGCAGTTCGACCATCTTGTAACTGGGCAGAGCGCCATCCACCGCATCTTCATGACGCAGGCGCACAATGGAGTAATGCGGCGTTTCGAGATGAATATTGGGAATCAGCACCACACTGACCTTATGGCGCGACTCGATGCCATAAATATCTGCGCGCTTCTCGTTGAGCAGGAAAGTCGCCACATCCACCGGCACTTGGGCGTGGATGGCGGAACTGTTCTCCTTCATCGCCTCTTCCTGCAGGATGCGCAGGATGTGCAGCGCAGAGGATTCGGCGCCGCGAATATGGCCAGTGCCATGGCAGCGCGGGCAGGGAATATGACTGGTCTCGCCCAGGGAAGGCTGGAGACGCTGGCGTGACAGTTCGAGCAGACCAAAACGGGAAATCTTCCCCATCTGCACCCGCGCACGGTCGTGGTGCAGCGCATCACGCAGGCGATTCTCGACTTCGCGCTGGTTTTTCTGGCTTTCCATATCGATGAAATCGATCACCACCAGACCACCCAGATCGCGCAGGCGCAACTGGCGGCCGATTTCATCGGCTGCTTCGAGATTGGTGTTGAACGCCGTCTGCTCGATATCTGAACCGCGCGTGGCACGAGCAGAGTTAACGTCCACCGAAACCAGCGCCTCGGTATGGTCGATCACGATGGCGCCACCCGAGGGCAGGGACACTTCACGCGAGAATGCGGTTTCGATCTGGTGTTCGATCTGGAAACGCGAGAACAGCGGCACGTCATCGGCGTAGAGCTTGACCTTGCCCACATTGTTAGGCATCACATGGCTCATGAACTGTACCGCCTGTTCATGAACATCTGCGGTATCGATCAGGATCTCGCCGATATCCGGCTGGAAATAATCGCGTATGGCGCGAATCACCAGACTGCCTTCCTGATAAATAAGGAAAGCGCCGCTCTGGATGGTAGATGCACCTTCAATCGCACGCCACAACTGGAGCAGGTAATTCATGTCCCATTGCAGTTCTTCCAGAGTGCGGCCAATTCCCGCGGTGCGAGCGATGATGCTCATACCGGCAGGCACTTCCAGCTGCGACATGGTCTCGCGCAACTCGTCGCGATCCTCACCTTCGATGCGGCGTGATACACCACCACCACGCGGATTGTTCGGCATCAGGACCAGATAACGCCCTGCCAGGCTGATAAAGGTGGTCAGTGCGGCGCCCTTGTTGCCGCGCTCGTCCTTTTCGACCTGAACGATGAGTTCCTGGCCTTCCTTCAGCGCATCCTGAATACGTGCCTTGGAAACCTCCACGCCTTCAGGCAGATTGAAAAAACTGCGCGCGACTTCCTTGAACGGCAGGAAACCGTGACGATCCGTGCCATAGTCGATGAAAGCCGCTTCCAGGGAAGGTTCGATGCGGGTGATGACACCCTTGTAGATATTGCTTTTGCGTTGCTCTTTTCCGGCCGATTCGATATCGAGATCTATGAGTTTCTGACCGTCGACAATCGCTACGCGCAACTCCTCAGCCTGAGTTGCGTTGAACAGCATGCGTTTCATACATATTTCCCCCGCGCTCTCCACGGGGCAAAACAACCCTCCCCCGCACGCCTTAATAAAGCGTGAAGGGATTCAGCTTATCTTTATCGAATCATGTTGTTATGATCTTCAATCAATTTTATCAGACCAGGTTGTTTACTAAATTTTGTCGTTCTGCGCCAGAACCCGCGGGCTGGCACGATGCGTTCAACGCCATCAAATGCCGGGCCAATTACCAAAATACATTCAGAATACGGACCATGTCCGGACCCTTCCCCACCGCACCCTGACCTGCAGAGCAGGCCAAGCCGGGCGTCTTATGCGGGGCGTACCGTTCGGGCAAAACTTGAAAATATCGCCTGTTTTCGAGCGCGCAATTACCACTATCGCTACTTCACATGGTGAGCGAAATTAACCAGACCAGCCAGCATTCGCAAGTGATTGAAAAGCAGGCCGTTTTGTTACCGAAACCGTGCTGTTGCCGGATTATATGAGTTCACATCCCGGCACAACCCGGCTAGTATAAGCAAAATGAATGAATTGGGCAAAAATTCCGTCGCCATGGTCACCATAGGCGAAGACGGCGAAGGTCAGCGAATCGACAACTACCTGCTGAAGCGGCTCAAGGGCGTCCCCAAAAGCCATGTTTACCGGATTTTGCGCAAGGGTGAGGTACGCGCCAACAAGAAGCGCGTCGATGCCACCTATCGCCTGGTTCTGGGCGATGTGCTGCGCATACCGCCGGTACAGATGGCGCGGCGCGAAACGCTCCACCCCCAGCCGGTCAGCGCCAAACTGGCATCCTGCACCATTTTCGAAGATGGCGCCCTGCTGGTGATCAACAAACCCTCCGGCATGGCTGTGCACGGCGGCAGCGGCATCAGTCGCGGCGTGATCGAACAGCTCCGGCTTGAGCGCCCCGAACTCAAGTTTCTCGAGCTCGCCCACCGCCTCGACCGGGAAACCTCCGGCGTACTGCTGTTGGCGAAAAAGCGCAGCGCCCTGGTCAAACTGCACGAGGCCATGCGCGAAGGCGGGATGGACAAATTTTACTATACCCTGGTCAAGGGCGCCTGGCAGGATGCGCGTCGCCACGTAAAGCTTCCGCTGTTCAAATACCTGACGGCAGAAGGCGAGCGCCGCGTGTGTGTGCGCGAAGACGGCCAGGCTTCGCACACCATTTTTACCCTGCAAAAACACTGGCAGAATTTCAGCCTGCTCGAAGCCGAACTCAAGACCGGGCGCACCCACCAGATCCGCGTTCATCTCTCCCATCTCGGATTTCCTATTGCGGGCGACGACAAATACGGCGACTTCGCCCTGAACAAGGAATTGCAGCGCAAGGGCTTGAAACGCATGTTCCTGCACGCACATAAGGCGGTAATCCTGCACCCCATCAGTGGCGAGCAACTCGTGCTCGAAGCGCCGCTGCCACAGGAACTGGAACGCTTCCTGCATTCACTGGAAAAACCTGAACATGCCGAAACAATTTGAACTGCTGGTTTGGGACTGGGATGGCACGCTGATGGATTCGGCCGCCACCATCGTGGCCTCGATTCAGGCCGCCAGCCGCGACATCGGCGCGGACGAACCCAGCGACGAAGCTGCTCGCCATATTATCGGCCTGGGACTGAATGAGGCGATTGCCGCCCTGTTCCCTGACATGGAGATACCGGATTATCACCGCCTGGCCGAGCGTTACCGCGTTCACTTCATGGCCCAGGATGCAGGAATACCGCTTTTTGCTGGCGCGGAAGAAGCCATCAGGGAATTTCATGCGGCAGGTTTTCTGCTGGCCGTCGCCACCGGAAAAGGCCGCCGCGGACTCGATCGCGTGCTCGACCATACCGGACTGAGGCCCTATTTTCACGCCACCCGCTGCGCCGACGAAAGTTTTTCCAAGCCGCATCCCCAGATGCTGCTGGAGCTCATGGAACGTTTGGGCACCACGCCTGACAAAACCCTCATGATCGGCGATACCAGTCACGACCTGCAAATGGCCGTCAATGCCGGGGTTCCAAGCCTGGGTGCAGCTTATGGCGCCCATCCCAGAGATGGGCTGGAAGAATTCGCTCCCCTTGCCTGTGCGGAAAACTTTGGAGAACTTCATCGATGGCTGCGTGAAAACGCCTGATTGACATATTAGGACTGCACCATGACTCAAACATGAGTCAAATCGGGTAAAATACCTCCCCTTCAAAATACTTTCCAAGAAGACGCCGACAACCATGTCCGATCCCGACAACTGGGAACGCAAAACCCTTGAAAAACTCGCCTTTTCTGCGCTGCAGGAACAACGCAGCGCACGTCACTGGGGTATTTTCTTCAAGCTGCTGACTTTCATCTACCTCCTCGTTCTGCTGGCCTTGTTCATGGGCTGGATGGATCATGGCGAAATTCCCAGGTCTGGCAAGCACACCGCCGTCGTGAGCCTGCACGGCGTAATCGGCATTGGCGCAGACACCAATGCAGAACGGGTGATCGACGGCTTGCAGGCTGCTTTCAAGGACAAGAATACCCAAGGCGTCATTCTGCGCATCAATAGCCCGGGCGGCAGCCCGGTACAGGCCGGCTATATCAATGATGAAATTCGCCGCCTGCGCGCGCAATATCCCGCCACCCCGCTCTACGCCGTGGTGGAAGACATATGCGCTTCCGGCGGATATTACGTTGCCGCAGCCACTGACAGGATTTACGTCGACAAGGCGAGCATCGTCGGCTCGATCGGCGTGATCATGGACAGCTTCGGCTTTACCGGCACCATGGACAAGCTGGGCGTCGAACGCCGCCTGCTGACCGCCGGAGAAAACAAGGGCTTTCTCGATCCATTCTCGCCAGCCAACCCCAAACAGGAAGCTTACGCAAAGGAGATGCTGGGCGAAATTCACAACCAGTTCATCCAGGTCGTTCGGCAGGGCCGTGGCAAACGCCTCAAGGAAACGCCGGAAATGTTCAGCGGCCTGGTCTGGAGTGGCGAAAAAAGCATCCGGCTCGGCCTGGCAGACGGGCTGGGCAGCACCGAATACGTTGCACGTGAAGTCATCAAGGCCGAGAACATGGTGGATTTCACTCCACAGGAAGGCTTTGCCGAGCGTGTCGCCAAGAAATTCGGCGCGGCCACGGCCAAAAGCTGGTTAACCCCGCTTTCGTCCGGTCAGGTCAATTTGCGTTAATCCACTTAGGGGGGGCTTGCTCCTCCAGGGTGCGAAGGAGAAGTCATGCGATTCCGTTTTCCTGTAGTTATCATTGATGAAGATTTTCGCTCGGAGAATGCGAGCGGGATCGGTGTCCGCGTCCTGGTCAAGGCCATCGAGGAAGAGGGCCTGGAGGTACTGGGCGCCACCAGTTACGGCGATCTGTCTTCATTCGCTCAGCAACAAAGCCGCGCCTCCACGTTTATTTTATCCATCGACGATGAAGAGTTCACTACGCCCGAACTGGCGGAACACGCTGTCTCCCAGATTCGCGCCTTTGTCGAGGAAATCCGCCGCCGCAACGCCGAGATCCCGATTTTCCTGTATGGCGAGACGCGCACCTCGCGCCACATCCCCAACGATGTGCTAAAAGAACTGCACGGCTTCATCCACATGTTCGAGGATACGCCCGAGTTCATCGCCCGCTACGTGGTACGCGAAGCCAAGGCATATATGGATTCCCTGCCGCCGCCTTTCTTCCGCGCCCTGACCCACTACGCAGCGGATGGTTCCTATTCCTGGCACTGTCCCGGCCACTCCGGCGGCGTGGCCTTCCTCAAAAGCCCGGTGGGGCAGATGTTCCACCAGTTTTTCGGTGAAAACATGCTGCGCGCCGACGTATGCAACGCAGTCGACGAACTCGGCCAGCTGCTTGACCACACGGGTCCGGTAGCCGCTTCGGAACGCAACGCCGCAAGAATTTTCAACGCTGACCATCTGTTTTTCGTCACCAACGGCACTTCCACCTCGAACAAGATGGTATGGCATTCCACGGTTGCGCCAGGCGACGTGGTGGTGGTGGACCGCAACTGCCACAAATCCATTCTTCACGCCATCATCATGACCGGCGCGATACCGGTTTTTCTGACCCCGACGCGCAATCACTACGGCATCATCGGACCGATTCCGCTGGAAGAATTCAAATGGGAGAACATCCAGAAGAAAATCGCCGCCAACCCGTTTGCGCGTGAAGCCAAGGGTTCGCCACGCGTACTCACCATCACCCAGAGCACCTACGACGGCGTGATTTATAACGTAGAAACCATCAAAGCCATGCTGGACGGCAAGATCGACACCCTGCACTTCGATGAAGCCTGGCTGCCACATGCCACTTTCCATAACTTCTACAAGGACATGCACGCCATCGGCAAGGACAGGCCGCGCCCAAAGGAATCCACGATTTTTGCCACCCAGTCCACACACAAGCTGCTGGCGGGCCTGTCTCAGGCCTCACAGATTCTGGTGCAGGATTCCGACACCGGAAAATTCGACCGCGACGTGTTCAACGAAGCCTACCTGATGCACACCTCGACCAGTCCGCAATACGCCATCATTGCCTCGTGTGACGTGGCTGCCGCCATGATGGAGCCCCCCGGTGGAACTGCGCTGGTGGAAGAATCGATTCTCGAAGCTCTGGATTTCCGTCGTGCGATGCGCAAGGTGGATGAAGAATTCGGAGATTCATGGTGGTTCAAGGTCTGGGGGCCGGAATTCCTGGCCGACGAAGGGATCGGCAGCCGTGAAGACTGGGTGCTGCACGACAACGAACACTGGCACGGATTCGGCAAACTGGCGCCGGGCTTCAACATGCTCGACCCGATCAAGGCAACCATCATTACGCCAGGATTGAGCATGGAAGGCGGCTTCTCCGACTCCGGCATTCCGGCAGGCATTGTCACCAAATACCTGGCCGAACACGGTGTGATCGTGGAAAAAACCGGCCTGTATTCCTTCTTCATCATGTTCACCATCGGCATTACCAAAGGCCGCTGGAACACCATGCTCACCGAACTGCAGCAATTCAAGGACGATTACGACCGCAACCAGCCGCTGTGGCGCGTGTTGCCCGAATTTGTCGCCAAGCATCCACGTTACGAACGGGTCGGGCTGAGAGATCTTTCCGACAGCATCCACGGTATCTACAAGGCCAACGATATCGCACGCCTGACAACCGAGATGTATCTTTCCAATATGGAACCGGCAATGAAGCCAACCGACGCCTTCGCCAAAATGGCGCATCGCGAAATCGACAGGGTGGAAATCGACGACCTGGCCGGCCGCGTTACCAGCGTGTTGCTTACGCCCTATCCGCCAGGCATACCCTTGCTGATACCGGGCGAGCGCTTCAACAACACTATCGTGCGCTACCTTAAATTCGCCCGTGACTTCAACGAAAAATTTCCTGGTTTCGAGACCGATATTCACGGACTGGTTCAGGAATCCGTGGATGGCAAGAAGCGCTATTATGTGGATTGCGTGAGACAGGACTAAGCGTGGCTGGCTTGCCATGAAACGCCTTGCCTGGGCAGCAAGCGGAATACTGGGTTACCTCCTGCTCCTGATTGCCATGGCCCCTGCCAGCGTCATCTTCCGGATGCTTGGCAACCCAGGCCAATACAGAATCATGGCGGAAAATACCGCTGGCACCTTTTGGCAGGGTTCTGCCAAAGGCCTGCACCTGAAGGCGCTGGACAAACCCGCGCTTTCGCTCGGAGATGCCTCGTGGTCGCTGAACCCGTTCAGCCTGTTATCGGGCCGATTGTCTGCCGACCTGAGATTTAACGGCGAACTCGATGGACACGCCAAAATCACTTTCGGCACCAACAGCATCAGATTCCGGCAAACGGACCTGCGATTTCCGGCAGCATTCCTTGCATACTTCGAGCCCGGCTTGAGTTTATATCCGCTGCAAGGCGTATTGCAGGTCCGCAGCCAGGACTTCTTGTGGCAGAAGAACAATAATCTGGGTCAGGCAGAACTCGCCTGGGAACGGGCTGAGATCGTATTGGGAAAACACCGGCCACTTGGCCAGTATCACGCCGCTGTATCGGCAAACGGGAAAAACATCCTGTTCACGCTCCAGTCTGAGCAGGACAGCCCATTAAATCTTATTGGCACCGGGAACTGGTCGGCGACATCCGGCTTCTCTTTCAAGGGAAGCGCATCGGTGCTTGCCCATGAGCCCGAATTGACCGCGCTGCTGGGCGCGACGGGTCAAAGGCAGGCCGATGGCTCCTATCCCGTCGAATTCATACGATCAGGTTTCAGATAAAAGGCACTTTTACCAAAGTGTCCCCAAAACGACTCCCGGTTCGGAATTCATCCGGTTTTTTTGGTTATTTCACTGAAAGCACCATGTTTGACGGTAATTGGGAAAGCGCATAACATCGGGCAGCACGACCCTTGAAATAAGCAACCGATGCCTGTTGCATGGCATGAAAACGGGAAGCCGATCACATTCATAATGTCTTCAACCAAAATACCTTTCTTGACCACAAATTCTCCTGCTTCGAATACAAAACCGCGACCGCAAACCCCGGCCTTCCAACTGCGCAGCAAATGGCCTGTCTTGCTCACTGCCCTGCTGGTCATACTGCTGTGCTGGCAACTCGCGTACTGGACATGGGTTTTTGTCGCACCGGCCCCACCGGCAGCGGCCCCACTCAAACCCGCAGCGAGTTCTGACAGCATGCTGGAAACCGTCCGGGCCGCTCATCTCTTCGGCATTTCCAACGGCAGCATCCCTTCCGATGCGCAATCTCTCACCCCGCTCAACCTCAAGCTGAGCGGGGTATTCGCTCCGTCCGGCAAGTCCCCCGCGCTCGCCATCATCAACGCTGATCAAAAAGGGGATTTGCCTTTTCTGCGCGGTGACGCCGTACTTCCGGGCGTGACGCTGGAGCAGGTCAACCCGGATCATGTCGTTTTGCGCCGCAACGGAAAAATGGAAAAACTGCTGCTCGACCGAAAAGATCCGGCTCCCGGAAACAAAAACGCCACACTTCAAATGAATGTACGTCAGACGGGAAATGGCAAATTTGATATTTCCAGAAACGAAATGGACAAGGTGCTTTCCGACCCTGCCCAGCTGGCCCAGGCTGGCCGTTTGAAATCCATCCCTAAACAAGGCGTTCGCATCGAAGAAGCCGCACCGGGAAGCCTGATGAGCAAGCTCGGACTGCAGGACGGGGATATAATCCGCCAGGTCAATGGCAAATCCGTTGAACAATCGGCGGAACTGCTCCGCGACTACCGCCATGAAGGACATGTCAAAGTGGAAGGCACCCGTAATGGCCAGGCGTTCGAATACAATTACATTGTTCATTAAGATATGACAAAAATGATTTCATCAAAACGACTCATCGGGCAGTTTCTCTGCCTGCTATCCTGCCTACTGTTTGCAGGCGGGCTGCGCGCGGAGCCGGAAACCGTCACGCTGAATTTCGTCAACGCCGAGATTGAAGCCGTGGTCAAGGCGGTGGGCATGATTTCAAACCGGAATTTCATTCTCGATCCGCGTGTCAAGGGAACGGTCAACATTGTTTCGTCCAAACCCGTCGATCGCAGCATGACCTACCAGATCCTGCTTTCCGCCTTGCGTCTTCAGGGGTTTGCCGCCATCGAGGCGGACGGCGTGACCAAGATTGTTCCAGAGGCCGATGCAAAACAGAACTTCAGCGTGACCGGGGGGAAAAACCTCAAGGCCTCTGGCGACAAAATCGTGACCCAGGTTTACCCGCTGCAGAGCGAATCCGCTGTCCAGCTCATTCCCATATTGCGGCCACTCATTACTCCCAACAACAGTATTTCAGCCTACGCTGGCACCAACACCCTGGTCATTACCGACTATGCGGACAATATCAAGCGTATCAACAAGATTATCGAGGCGATTGACCAGCCCAATTATGGCGATGTCGCCGTCATCAAACTGCAATATGTTTCAGCACTGGATCTGGCGCAAATCGTCAGCCGCCTGCTGGGAGAAAATCCGGCATCTCCTGCAGCCACGCCGCAAACACCTGTTGCGGACTCGGGCCAGAAATTCGTGGTCATGCCGGACATCCGCTCCAACAGCCTTTTGATTCGTTCCGACAGTCCGGCAAGAATCTCCCGCGCTCGCGCCCTGGTCGAGCAAATGGACGTTCCTGGCAACCGGACGGGCAATATCAACGTGGTTTATCTGCGCAATGCAGAAGCCGTCAAGCTGGCAGAAACCCTGCGATCCATTTTATCTGGCGAAAACAAGTCTGCCTTGCCGGCCGCCAGCCCGCTCCCCGGCCAGCCTGCGAGCAGTGCTGCCGTGACCAGCACGACCAGCGCCACCTCCAGTACGACTTCCAGCATCATGGCCGACCCACAAACCAATTCGCTCATCATTACTGCGCCTGACAACGTCTACAACACTTTGCGCGCCGTGATCGACAAGCTCGATGCGCGCCGCGCGCAAGTCTTCGTCGAGGCGCTGATTGTCGAAGTCACGACCGACAAAGCCGCCGAATTCGGCATCCAGTGGCAAGCCCCGCTTGGTTCCAGCGGCAACAACAATGCAGTCATTGCAGGCACCAACTTCGGCAAGGACGGCAACAACATCATCGGCCTGAGCGCCGCAGCTTCGACAGGCACCTTCCTCGCCCCCGGCGCCGGACTCAATCTCGGCTTTCTCCAGCGCCTCACCATTGGAGGCCAGGAAGTGACCGGCCTGACCGCACTGGCACGAATGCTGGAATCCGACGCCAACGCCAATATCCTGTCCACGCCCAACCTGCTGACGCTGGACAATGAAGAGGCCAAGATCATCATCGGCAAGAACGTGCCTTTCATCACCGGCAGTTATGCCCAGGCCACCGGTGCAGCTGCAGGCGCAGCAGTCAACCCGTTCCAGACCATTGAACGCAAGGATGTCGGCCTTACGCTGAAAGTCAAACCCCAGGTGGCGGAAGGCGGCACGGTAAAAATGCAGATTTACCAGGAAGCATCGAGCATCCAGGACACCACCAACGCGGCTGGCGTCATCACCAACAAGCGCTCCATTGAATCCACCGTGCTGGTGGACGATGGGCAGATCATCGTGCTGGGCGGATTGATTCAGGACGACGTGCGTGATGGCATGGACAAGGTGCCTGGCCTGGGCGATATTCCACTCCTTGGCGGCCTGTTCAAGTATGAGTCGCGCAAGCATGTCAAAACCAACCTGATGGTTTTCCTGCGCCCGAGGGTATTGCGCAACGCCGCTGCGGCAGCCAGCCTGACCGGAGACCGCTACGACTATATCCGCAATACCCAGTCGCTTGCAGCCCCCGGCTCGCACCCGTTCCTGCCCAAAACACCGCCACCGCTGCTACCGGAAATGGCAAAGACCCAGCCAGCACCGGCAGAAGCGCCGATACCTGCCGGGCAATAGCCATATGACGGCCTCTGCACTTCATCCCGACCCGCAATGGGCCCGGCTGCTGCCTTACCACATCGCAAAGAGCCGGGGAATTATCGTAATCCGGCAAAACGATGACGGTTTCGAAGTTGCGGTGCGTGAAGGAACACCTTCCATCAACCTGGCCGAGGCGCGCCGTATCCTTGGCGCACCGCTGCAACCAAGGTTAATGATTGCGACCGAATTCGAACATTGCCTGGGGCAGGCCTATTCCCGCAACGACAGCCAGGCCGCACAGCTCATGGACGATCTTTCGCAGGACGTGGATCTGCAGCAACTGATGCAGGACCTGCCCATCGTCGCCGACCTGCTCGAAATGGAAGACGATGCCCCGATCATTCGCCTGATCAATGCGGTACTTACCCAGGCCCTGCGCGAGGGCGCTTCGGACATTCACATCGAGGCCTTCGAAATGCGCTCGGTAATCCGCTTCCGCGTCGATGGCATCCTGCGCGACATGCTCGAACCGCAGCGCAACCTGCATGCCGCCATCGTTTCGCGCATCAAGATCATGGCCAGCCTCGATATCGCCGAAAAACGACTGCCGCAGGATGGCCGTATCACCCTGCGGATTGGAGGGCGCCCGGTGGATGTGCGTGTTTCGACCCTGCCTTCTGCGCACGGCGAACGCGTGGTGCTGCGCTTGCTTGACAAGCAGGCCGGGCGCCTGCAACTGGAAAAGCTGGGCATGAGTGCCGACACGCTGCAGGAACTGGACCGGCTCATCCACCAGCCGCATGGCATCGTGCTCGTCACCGGCCCGACCGGGTCAGGCAAGACCACGACGCTGTATGCAGCGCTGTCGCAGCTCGATACCAGGCTACTCAACATCATGACCGTGGAAGATCCGATCGAATACGATCTCGAAGGCATCGCCCAGACCCAGGTCAACCCGCGCATCGAGATGACCTTTTCCCGTGCATTGCGCTCCATCCTGCGCCAGGACCCGGACATCGTCATGATCGGCGAGATCCGCGATCTGGAAACGGCACAAATCGCCGTACAGGCATCCCTCACCGGACATCTGGTGCTCGCCACCCTGCACACCAACGATGCGCCCAGCGCCGTCACACGGCTGATCGACATGGGTGTCGAACCTTATCTGCTGGCTTCCAGCATGCTGGGCATCGTGGCCCAGCGCCTGGTCCGCCGCCTGTGTCCTGAATGCCGTAAACCTTATGTTCCCGGAGCGGGCGAAGTGGAAAAGCTCAAGCTCGCCACACTGCCACCCGAGGCCCGGTTTTATGCGGCGCAAGGCTGCCCGGCCTGCAATTTCAGCGGATATCAGGGGCGCACCGGTATTTATGAACTCCTCAGTATCGACGAAACCCTGCGCCACATGATCCATGACGGCAGCACCGAACAGGCGATGCGCGAGTATGCACAGAACCACGCCATGATCAACCTGCGTCAGGACAGCGCGCGCTATGTCCTCGGCGGCGAAACCACAGTGGAAGAAACACTGCGGGTAACAAAAGACTGATCGACCATGTCCGGTTACAGGTATGAAGCTCTCGACCCCGTAGGCCGCGTTCGCAAGGGTGTGCTGGAAGCCGACAATGAACGGCAGGCACGACAAAACCTGCGCGAGCAGAACATGGTCGCGCTGCAGGTCGAAGCCATGCTGGAAACTGCCGATGCCAATTCGGGGAAACAGAAAACCGGCTGGCGGCGCGGCCTGTCTTCCGCCCAGCTTTCCCTGCTCACGCGCCAGCTGGCGAATCTGATCGGTGCCGGCCTGACCATAGAAGAAACCCTCAATGCCCTCATCGAACAGGCCGAGAACGAGCGCACGCGAAACATCCTGGCCGGAATTCGCGGACAGGTGCTGGCCGGTCAAGCCCTGTCCGGCGCCATGGAAAACTATCCCCACGTCTTTCCTGCAGTTTACCTTTCCCTGGTCCGGGCCGGCGAGCAATCCGGACAACTCAACATGGTGCTGCAGCGCCTCGCGGATTACATTGAAGAACGCCATGCCATGCGGCAAAAGATTACCCTCGCCTTCATCTATCCGGCGGTGATCACACTGGTTGCAGCACTGGTTGTCGGCGGCCTGCTGACCTATGTCGTGCCGCAGGTGGTTGCCGTATTTCGTGACAGCCACCAGGCCCTGCCCTGGCTGACCCGGGCGCTGATCGGCCTGAGCGACTTTCTGCGCGCAACGGTCGTCTACTGGCTGATCGGACTGCTTCTCGCCGCCTGGGCCGTTCGCAAGGCACTACAGAGCGAAACGCTCAAATTCCGCTTTCATCTCTTCCTGCTGCGCGTTCCTGTGCTGGGACGCTTCGTGCGCGACACCAATGCGGCGCGTCTGGCCAGCACGCTTGCCATCCTGGCCAACAGCGGCGTTCCCCTGTTGACCGCCCTGCAGGCCGGGGCGGGTGTGATAACGCACCTCCCGCTGCGGCGGGCGGTCGAGGACGCCGCTCGCAAGGTACGAGAAGGCACCTCGCTTAGCCGTGCGCTCGGCCATGGCAAACTCTTTCCACCCGCCATGATTCACCTCATCGCCAGCGGGGAAGCGGGCGGCAAACTGGGACAGATGCTCGACCAGTCTGCCCGCCAGCAAAACCAGATGATGCAGCAACGTCTCGCCATCCTCACCGGCCTGCTCGAACCCCTGCTGATTCTGGCCATGGGCGCAGTGGTGCTGATCATCGTGCTGGCCATCTTATTACCGATTTTTGAAATGAACCAGTTGATCAAGTGAGGAGTGAAGCGTGAAACGGGAAACGTTTTTCATGGGCAATTTTCAATATCAGGCTGACCAATCTGAGGGGAACAGGCAAGTGCTTGGCTTCACACGCCACACTTCACATTTCACCCCTCACCGCCGTTCCACGGGTTTCACCCTGATCGAAATCATGGTGGTCATCGTCATTCTTGGCATTCTCGCCGCACTGGTGGTTCCCAAGGTCATGAGCCGCCCGGATGAAGCGCGTATCGTTGCCGCCAAGCAGGATATCGCTTCGCTATCGCAAGCGCTGAAACTCTACAAACTGGATAATCGCGTCTACCCCAGCACCGACCAGGGCCTGATCGCGCTGGTGCAGAAGCCGTCTACGACGCCACTCCCGCCCAACTGGAAATCCGGCGGCTATATCGACCGGCTGCCCAAGGACCCCTGGGGCCATGATTACCAATACCTCCAGCCCGGCGTGCGGGGCGAGATCGACATCTACAGTCTGGGGGCGGACGGCGCCCCTGGCGGTGAAGGCAACGATGCCGATATTGGCTCGTGGATGCTTTGACCAGGCGGGGATTTACAGATCGTAAGCCTATGCCGAAATGCTCATCTCGCCCGTCCCGCATCTCTGAAAACAGCTTGCACCAGGGTTTTACCCTGATCGAAATGCTGGTGGTGCTGGTCATCATCGGCATCGTCGTGGCGATGATCGGCGTCAACCTCGCACCAGACCCGCGCCAGACCCTGGAAACCGAAGCGCAGCGGCTCGCACTGCTGCTGCAGCAAGCCCGCGATGATGCCATGACCAACGGCACCCGCATTGCCTTCAGCGCGGAGAAACAGGAATACCGCTTCTGGATTGCTCCCGGCGGTTCTATGGAGACGCAAGGTGAGACAGCCAGGGAATGGCAAGCGCATCCGGATCAAGAACTTTACAGACCGCGCAGCCTGGCGGGCGCCATCCGGTTTGAGGAAATGCGCATCAACCAGCAACCCGTCGACAGCCACCTGCAAAAAATCGTTTTTACGCCTTCCGGCATGACATTGCCGTTCCGCATCACACTCTCCGATGGCTCACTGCGCGTAGCCATCAGCGGCAACGCCATTGGGCTGATTGAAGTGGACAGGGGCGCTCCCCGCACATGAAAAAAAACGGCTTCACCCTGATCGAGGTGCTGGTGGCGCTCGCCATTCTGGCCATTGCGCTGGCGGCCGCGGCGCGTGCATCCGGCATGTCGATCTCCGGGAGCGAGCGGCTCAAACTGCGCCTTCTGGCCAGCTGGTCCGCCCAGAACCGACTTGCAGAACATACCGCGCGACATAGCTGGCCGGAGATCGGCACGCGCTCGGGAGACCTCGAACAAGGAGGCATTCCCATGCACTGGGAAGAGAGAATCAGCGCCACGCCCAATACCCGGTTCCGGCGTGTTGAAATCGTGATTACCCCCCAGGATGAACCGCAATATCAGGCCGCACAGCTGTCGGGCTATCTAGTCTCCCCGCAAGGAGGCCATCAGTGAGACGCGGTTTTACCCTGGTGGAGCTTCTGGTGGCGCTTGCGATTTTTTCCGTCATGTCCATCGTTGCCTACCGGGGGCTTTCCACCCTGCTGGATGCACGTGCGCAAGTCGAACTGGAAAACCGCAAATGGCGCAACGTGGCACAGTTTTTTTCCCGTATGGAAAATGACCTCGATGCGTTCCGAAAACGGCCCGTGCGCAGCTCGGCCGATCTTCAGCTTCCTCCCCTGACTGGAAATGCTTTAACTGCGGGAGAAGATGACGCACAGCTCACTTTTACACGCGGCGGCTATAGCGGCCAGGAAGAAAAGCTGACTGCACCGCAACGGGTAGGCTATCGCTTGCGCAATGGGCGGGTCGAAATACTGGCCTGGGACATTCTGGATCAGTCGCCGCGCAGCCGCCCAGTGGCCTATCCGGCGCTGGGCGAGGTCGCTGGATTCGAGCTTCGCTATCTTGACGGGGCTGGCGCCTGGCAACTGCGATGGCCATTGCCAGGCCAGGCGACGGATATGCCACCAGACGCGGTCGAAGTCAGCCTCACCCTGCAAACGGGTGAAGTGGTAAAACGGATTTTTTCCTTGCCATGAGAGCCGCAAATCCCTCGACTACGCTCGGGAAGCGGTCTTCGGCTACATTCAGACAGCGGCTCGGGCAGCGCTGCCTGAGCGTAGCCGAAGGCAGGAGGAAAACAAAAGGCCGCCACCAAAGTTTCACATCAGCTTGCCGCGAACACGGTGCCGCACTGATTACCGCCATGCTGGTGGTAGCACTGGCTGCAACGGCTGCTTCCTTCATGATGTGGCAGAATCACCTGTGGCTTCGCCAGGTGGAGAATCTGGAAAACCAGGCACAGGCACGCTGGATTGCCCATGCCGCCATCCAGTGGGGTGCCGCCATTCTGGATGAAGATGCCCGCGATATCGACGATGAAAGCGAAAAATGGGCAGCCAGACTCCCTCCCCTCACGACCGAAGGGGGTGAAGTGACCGGATTCATCAAGGATGCCCAGGGATTGATCAACCTGAACAATCTGGTGAAGAATGGCCGAATCAGCCAGAATGACGTGGTGATACTGACGCGACTGATGATCGCCCTGGACATCAACCCGGGTTCGATCAATGCGTTGGTAGACTGGCTGGATGCGGACAATGAAGTCACTTACCCCGGCGGCGCGGAAGACCTACAGTATCTTGCGCTTGAACCGCCCTACCGTTCGGCCAACCGTATGCTGGAGGACGTGAACGAGCTTTACCTGGTACAGGGATTCAACCGGGAAATCATCCGGAAACTGCAGCCTTATGTAACCGCGCTTCCCGCCGCGACGAGCATCAATGTCAACACGGCCCCGGCGGAGGTGCTGATGGCCTTGTGCAGCGGTCTGCAAATGCCAGATGCGGTGGCGCTGATCCAGTTTCGCGGAAAAACGCCTTTCAAGGACAAGACGGATTTTCAGAAACGGCTGCCTCAGGGCGTGCAAGTGCATGATGAGGATTACAATATCAGCAGCAATTTTTTCAATGCCACTGCAATATCACGCAACGGACGCGCTCAGCTGGCATACAAGGCCTTGCTGGAGCGCCCCGGACAGGGTTCGACACAAACCATCTGGCTAAAACAAATCGAGGAATAATGTCACAACTGGAAATTCATATCCCGGAAAACTGGCCCCAGGCCGGGCAGGATAAGGCCAGCGAAACGGCCACGACTCCCTTTTCGTGGTGCTTGCGCGGGGCTGGAGGGAAGTTGCTGCGCGCAGGCAGGGGAACTGCGGAATCGATGCCAGCGGCGGACATCTGTCATATTGTATTGCCTTCAAGCAAGGTCCTGTTATCCAGCATCAAGCCTCCCGCCCAGAACCGCAGAAAATTCATGCAGGCGCTGCCATACGCCATAGAAGACCGCATCATGGCAGATCCGGAAAGCATTCATGTGGCGCCCGGAAATGAACAGGAAAACGGAGAGATCCCACTCGCCATCGTCGATCGCGCCTGGCTTGGCAAGGTGCTGGACGAACTGCGCAGCATTGGCCTGAAACCTGTGCGTGCAGAAGTTGAAACCCTGCTTGCACCCTTCAACATCGGGGTCTGGAACCTGATCTGGCGCGGCAATGGCGGTTTTGTACGGCAAGGTCAGAATAGTGGCATGCCGCTGGACGGAGGCGATGCCGAGCACCCGCCAGCCGCACTCCTGCTCGCGATCAAGGCCTCTGACAACAAACCCGGTTCGATTCAGATTCATCTCGATGGTGCCGAAGCGCCTGATCTGGGTGCGTGGTCCTCCGGGCTGGGCATTCCCGTCACTTCTAGCGGCGAATGGCAATGGCCGGCTTCTGCAGAGCATGGCATCAACCTGCTGCAAGGAGGGTTCGCGCCTGGCAGCACTTACGCCAAGTGGCTGCCGCGCTTGCGCCCGGCACTCGTAGTGGCAGGTCTGATACTGGGTCTGCATGTGATTTTCACGATTGGGGACTGGGCTAGGCTCAGGTTCGAAAAACAACGCCTGACCACATCCATGGAACAAAGCTTCCGCAAGGCATTCCCGGACGCAAAAGTGATTGTGGATGCGCCGTTGCAAATGCGCCGCAACCTGGCAGAACTACGCCATAGTGCGGGGATCATGGATCACAATGATTTCCTGCCCCTGTTAGCCGAGGTTGCACCCATGCTGGGTGTAGAAGCGCAAATTCAAAGTCTAGAATACCAGCAGGGAATCCTCAAGATGCATCTCATCCTGACCAAATCAACCGCTCTTGAAAGCTTGCGTGTAAAACTGCCACAGGCGAAGCTGATCCCAGGGAACAGCGGGCCGAACGGCATCGAAGCTGAACTGACAATAGGCAAACCATCATGAAAGACATCTCAACTTTTTGGTGGCGGCAACTCTCCCTGCGTGAACGTCAGTTTATTTCTTGGAGTGGCGTCAGTTTGCTGGCGGTTCTGAGCTACGCTTATCTGTGGCAACCACTCGACACAGAGCGTGACAAATTAAGAGCCCGCCTGCCGCAAATGCGAGCAGATGCGGCAGGCATGACTGCCGAAGCAGCAGAGATAGCAAGTTTGCGTCAAAATACACGCACAGCCATTAACAGCTCCCGTCTACTGGACACGTTCCGTCAATTTATCAATGAATCAGGAATTGATGTGAGCAGCGTGCAGATCAAGCAAATTGATGATCAACACATCAATATCAGCATTCAAAAAACTGTTTTTGATAGCTGGCTAACCCTGCAGAATCGTCTGCAGTCTGAGAAAAAAGTCCGGCTTGAATCATGCATCATCGAGGCATTGTCTGAAGCAGGAATGTCAAAAGTTCAAGCTGTGATAAGCATAACTGAGTAAAGGAATTGCATCGATGGCGTTTCGGAACAAATAGGCATATTTGCTATTTTCATCTGAAAAAAAACGCACCAGAATCGGTGCGTTTTTTGTATGGTCTCAAGGTGATAGGCTCTCTTTTCTCACGCCTCTCACCTAAACTCAAGGCACCAGTTCACGCCATATCACCCGCTTGCCTTGAAAACCTCCTGCCTTGGTGCTGAATGCAACATCGGGAACCGGCTTGGGAGTTGGGTCCCCCGTTTCAACGACTGAAGCCACTATCGTTCCATCTGGAAGCATCACTATATTGATACCTACAGGTGGGGTGTTTGTTTTTACGCCCGCAACAGCGTTGGTAGCATTTGCTACCGCCTTGCCAGTCTTGTAATCAACAAAATTGATCCAGCCGTATCCGTCAGGGGTACAAGCTGTGCTGGTGGGTACTGTAGTGGGAACAATCAAGGTGCCGAATTCGAGCCGTGGATCGACATTGGCCCGCTCCTGCGAGTCTGGCAAATCAGCATACCAGCCACGATAGGTAAGGAAAGGATCGACAACATCAGTGCCGGAAACCGTCCTGAATGCTCCATTATCGGTAATAGTACGCTGCAGCATCAGATCAGCACCCGTCCCAGAACGCGGATTTATGAAAGTCGCTGTTGCATCATCATCTTTAATCGCATAGATCGTATTCTTCTGGTTGTTTGTCAGATCGGCAATTTCAAGGTGCTTTCCGGTCGCGACGTAAACCACGCGTTTGTTGTCGATCGAAGCGAATTCGGGCCGGGTCGTGATAGGTTGAACGTTACCAGCGCCATCCTTCAATATCGCAAATTTCAACAAGCTATAGTCCGACATGTCGAGACGCCAGAGATTGCCCAGCAGATCTCCACCATAAATGAATTTCGCCGTATTGTCCCGCTCGGAAGAGTCGGCATAGAACTCGATCTTGGCCAGACCACTTGGAGTCGGAGTCACTTTATCTCCAACGCCGGTGCTCTTCTGGTGAAGGATTGCACCGGAAATGGGATCCAGTTCATAAATCCAGCCCGTTGCATCCCCAGGATTGACGTTATTGTAACCCGATGTCAGGAACACCACCCATTTCCCGTCTGTAGGCCGCTTGCCGATTTTTGGCTCTGCAAAACTATAACCCACGTTGTCGTCCATTTTCAGGGCATGGTCGGTAGATTGCGTATAGGTAAACTCCCATAGGAACTTCGGGGCTGCGGGGTCTGTTACGTCCATGGCATAAAAGCCCCGGCCCCCACCATGCAGGCTGCCCACGAGTATTGATTTCCATGTTCCGTCATAAATATCGCCAGTTACTGCGGCACCGTTTACGTAGTTGGTGTGCATGGTGGCATAACTCTTGTCCGCAAGCTTCCACAGATTGGGCATCACCATGCTGGGGACGAAGGCCCAGCGCTCCTCCCCAGTATCAGCATCGAATGCGTGCAGCATGCCATCATTTGTGCCCAGAAATACTGTTTTTGCACGTCCTGCCTGGGCTGTTTTAAAGGTATCGTAGCCGGTATCGGTGTAGGAAAACGTGGGTTTCCCAATAAACACGGGCTGTGATTCAATTGCATCACCCATTGTCGCCTCCCGGTAGCGATAGAGTTTATCCGTGTTGGCTGTTCGCTCTTCATAACCGTACTGGCCACGCAGGAAGTTGACCAGGTTTTTACCTCCGACAAAGTTAGGCTTGGAAGAATTCTGCTGATCCGCAGTCAGAGTGGGCCATTGGCTCAAGCCATTCAGAACCGAGGTGGAATCAAAGTAGGCCTTCTGATTTACAGTCATGTTGTCATAGTCAAACTTGATCAGGTTGGATCCAGTGGCATCCTTCATGTAAATGACGCGACTATCCGAAGCAGGGCTAATTTTGGCTTTCAGCGTACCCTTGCAACTTGCTGCCACTTCGACCTTGCAGTCAGTCCCAACCAGCGTTCCGCCTGAACAGGTGGTCACTGAGGGTGTTACGCAATACCAGACATTACTACTGTTACTGGTGTCATTCTCAAGATAACTTGGCGCATTGCAATTCGGCGGTGCAACATCTTCGGCGCACCAGACAGCAGAATCACTGGTCGCCCCTGTTGTCAGGTCAATCAGCCTGGCCTCCAGATTGCCTCGCCAGCTTACCGTTGTGTAACTCGCTACAAATGCCTTGTTGTTCGCCGCCACTGGGTTTAGCGTGCTAGTTGCTGCTGCTGCGCCCGCGCCCAATTTTGCGGTAATGGAAGCCAGTGCAGTATTAAGCCCCTTCACGATCTCATCTGGCGTCTTGGCACTGAAATACTGACCATGACCATTCACAGCCGCATGCCAGAGGTCGTCGATACGCTCCCCGGCAGAGTTGGCAATGGGGTTTGACCAATTCATGCCATTCAGGTTATTCGACAAATCGTAGAAATCGCCTGAGTTTGCAGTGAGATAATCATCCTGATACACCAGTGTGCCGTCAGCACCCAGGCCAATGGAGAAAGTGGTCATGTGCTGCTTGGTGTTGTTATCCCTGGTGCTAACAAAAACATCGTTATACGGATCTGGCGACAAGGCCGAACAAATGATGTTTCCTGTCGTAGCAGGAGGAACGGGAACACCGGTGCAGTTGCCCAGCGAAGGGGTGCGTAGATCGGTGTCGTAGTAATATTTGGCAATATCGGCCAGGGTATCTGAAACAGCTGTCGTCCCTTCTTTCATCGGACGCGGCGTGGTGCCGCCATCCTGATTGCCTACAGCGCCACCGGTCAAATTTCGCGATGTATAGGTCGATGTTTCATCACCCGTATTCCAGTATCCGTCAGTGGAGAGAATGGTAAAGTTTTGCTGACAGGAATACTGGATTGGATCTACTTGCCCACTGATTTTGTTCGCATAATAAAGCCCTGCCTTTGAAAGGGCGCCGCGCAGTGGAGTTGAGTTTCCTGGATTCTGTGCGAACAGCCTGGTAAACCAGTTTTTCTTGTACGTATTTTCGAAGGTGTCATTACCCAGGAATTTTGTGCCATCCGTTGCCCCGCTATAGCTGATGGTACTAAAACCTACGCGATAGCGATTGTTGATGTTCTTGAAAGCCCGGCTTACCGCGGTTTTCATGGATTGCATGCGGGTATGGTAATACGCCCACCAGTTGGCGTAGTTGGTCATTTCCTCTACATAAGTACAGGTCGTTCCGACACAGTCGGTTCGGGTCGAGGCCTTGCTGGTTGTGCCCGGGTAGGGGTAGCTATTATTGGTGGACACAATGTTGGTGAGCAAGTTTGAGCCGGGCGCAGGCTGGCCGCTAAATGCTGTCGTAGTCACAGTTCTACCGCCACTTTTTGTGATACCCGGGGTATAAGTTATGGCTCCCAACGAGCCTGGCGCCGTCACCGTCACAACGCTGCCAGAACGTGACGCACGGTAACCCGCAATCTGGCAACTCCCGCTGATGGCCGTTGTGCAATTATTGATGTTCGATGCGATAGCACTCGCCAGATTATTATTGCTGTTTTGATTACCCGTCGAGCCGGAAAGAATTTCCAGGCCATTGACTTTGATGCTGGAGACAGATGTATTTCCTCCTCCCCCGGTGCTCACCGTAATTGTTGCCGTTGAGCCTCCCTGTCCTGGATAACGGGGATAGCGGAAGGTTGAATTGTTGATGCTCTGGCAATTACTCATGGCTGCACTATCGCACCAGCGCAATGGAGCCGCATGAGGATAGCTGGTCGAGGGTGCCGTAGCTGCAACGCAGCTGGTCAGCCTCTGATTGGTGCAATATTCTCCCGGTACAAAAACATAGGATGAGGCATTTCCGACCAGATTGCTCGTGCCAGAAAACTGGATCCCATAGCCGTCATTCTTTACCGCTTTCCAGTTCGGCTTGGCAGTCGCATCTGCCCCCGTTGCTGCGCTCTGGCCGGTTTGGCTGGGATAGGTAGTAGTGTCAAGCACACCAGCCGCCGTGTAATAAACCGGCTGGCTGTAAGTAATCGCCGGATTGTAGGCGACGCCATTAAAGCCGTTGTTTGTAAAAAGAGGAGGCTCGCTGTTATAACCGGTGCCCGTAAATGGGTCTGTATCATTGGCCCAGTCGGGCAGGTAGTCCCAGTCCATACTGCCCGAATCGTCGAGGATGAACATGATATTCGGCAGAACGTTGGCTGTTGTGGCAGACGCCAGCGGAGAAGTCAGGCTCACCAGGGCAGCATGCGTAGCAATTGGCAGCGTAAAGCCAGCGCATAGCACCAGACAGGCCAATACTTTTTGAAAACTGTTCATATGCAATGAGTGTGTCATCATGAGCTCCTAGTAGGCATAGGCCTGAATGTAACTAACGGTATTCCTTGGGCCGGTTACCCTTGCAGTAATACGATACATCGGGCTACCTGTGATGGAACCACTACCGAGACCCGCTTCATATGAAAGCCGGCCACGCTTGGAGGCGTTGTCCTCGGAGGAATCGCTGAAAAGGCAGTTGGCCGTTGAGAGAACCTGGTTAGCATTTCGACACACGCGCTGAACGATGTAACGAACCGTATTCCCCGTTGTTGAATCCAGCCCATCGGCATCGAAGTTGGTGCCTGTACCAGGCTTGCTGGCCGTTGTGGCCCAGGTTGAAGCTGCGGTCAGATCAGCCGGGGTTGCCAAACTTGAGTAATAGCCATTGGCCGGCACATCCACGTTGAAGGCGTGCGTGGGATCCGTCCATGGATCCTTGTTGAGCGCCGACTGGGAAGCGTTTGTCGCCACCATCCACGGAACAGCGGCCTCCACACCGGCATCTGCGGAAGAAGTTGCTGCCTGCTTGAAAGCAAGATTACCGGCAACCAGGGTGGAGGTATCAACAGAACGCACCAACGCCACCGCCGCCAGCGACATCACAACCAGCGCAATCAGCGCCATGAAGAGTACCACGCCTCGTTGCCCTTGCCGTTTGTGGTTTGCTTGTATGTATTTCATGATTACTCCGTACACGATCAAAGCGTGTTGCTGGCCCAGATCATGCTGCGCAGGGGAATGAAGGTTTCAAAAACGGTGTAGCGATAATGATCCCAGTCCGCACCAAGTACGGATAAATCAACATTCACTGGCGAAGTTGCGCCACTGGTCCATACACAGGTTTGATTCGCCTTGGGGGCGGCGGCATCGCATGTGTAACTGACAACGTCTTTTTCAAATGCGCTGTTACGCGTTATGAGCGCGATGCGGATCGCCCTGATGCGGCGGCGCATCGTAAGGTCCGGCACGCCAGCGGCATTTTCCCAAGAGGTTACAACATTGCTGGTACCCGCCGCTGCAGTCAGCCCATATTGCGCCTGAAGGCTGACAACATCGGCAACGCTTGGCACCCCGTTACGGGTCAGGCCACCATCGGCGGCCGTCGTATAGATGGCTTCATTCCATGCGCCCATGCAGGATATATTTCCTGTCGTTACGGCTGGCTTGGCAGCCAGCGTGATGTGAGTGTTGTCCGGGAGCGCGCTTACCTGTTGCATCGCACAACTTGAACCATTCACCACCAGGGCAACATCCCCCACTTGGCAGCCCATATTATTGGTGACTGTCACGCTGGTTCCAGCTGCGTCAAATGTTCCTTTAATCGGGATGCCACCCCGCGGCGTAGAGCCATAACGGATTGTCAAAGTATCGCTCCCTGCCCCACCTTCGGTGATAAGCACGGGAAAAAACCCGGCACCACCAAACGTAGGAAGAGGATCACACCTGAGTGCGGGATTCTGCGTACTGAAAACCGGCAGGCCGTACCCTGCCATGGAAGCTTCGCGCTGAATGGTATAGGCAGCAACGCTGCCGTTTGTCTGGGCATCCGCTCCACCGGTCGTGCTCCGTTTCTGCCCCTCGAATACTGAAAAGACCTGCATGATGACCAGAGTAGCAAGGAGCCCAATCACCAAGCCCACCATGATTTCTACCAGACCAAAACCCAGGCTGCGCGATTTTTGTATATTGCCATTCATATCAGCCTCCTGCCACGCGCGCGACCATGACGTAAGAATGTGTTTCCGGTGCACCAGCCGCAGAGGGGGGTGTCCAGCTCACGGTAACGCGGAATTCGCCTGGTGATGTTTGCACGGTAGTGCGCGTCCCTCCAGGCAATACCGCTGAAATATCAGTGGGTGAGGCTTCCAGATAGGTCCCAGGATTCGCGGGATCGGACCAGATCAAACCTATCCTCTGTTGCGCGAGGAAACCGGCTTCGGAGCGGAATCTCGCGTCAGAGGTATTTTTTATCATTGCCGCCTGCAATCCGACGATAGCCAGAACCCCCATGGAAAAGATCAGGATGGCAATGAGCGCTTCAAGCAGGACAACACCTTGCTGGGAATCCGGTGAAGACTGTTTAATGGCAGTTTTCATAATCATGATCTATCGTTAACAGTGACGGGTATCGGGCGCAGAAACATTGGGGTCGCACATGCGGATGTTTCCACCAGTATCAACCGTAATACGCAAATCCCGACTATCCGAGGCCGAAAGCTGAGTATTATCGATATTAAAAGTTACTGTCGAACCAACGCCCGGAACGGGGAATGACATCCTGCCAAAGCTGTCAAAGCGAATAGTTCCTCCATCACTAGATGTGACTGTAACGGAAGATGAGGAACCATCACCAACCGATCGGCTCTGGATGGCAGCGGTATCCGGACATCCGGGAGAAACCGCTGTGCATTGCACCGTCCAGGCCGAGCCGGCTCCCACCACGAAATCCACGCTGGCATTGCGGCGGACTGCTTCGTTGCGCGCCAATTGCAGGCCATTCACAAAGGATTCGGCCGCACTTCTAATCCGGGTGTTCTGCATCCAGACCGTGTAAGACGGTAGCGCAGCGACAAGCAACAAGCCCACAATAGCGATCGATATAAGAAGCTCGATCAGAGTAAATCCTCTTTCCGTTGCAACGGGTTGACTTGCCATGCGCCCACAAGAAACTTTCCTGCTGAACAAGGCAAGTCTGACAGGAGCACTCTTCACGAATGTGAGAGATATCAGCATGATCCACCATGCTTGTTCAACCAGCAGTCCGCACCTACCGTCCCAGCTGCATTTGAGGTTTTTGCATTACTTTGGTCTATCGTATAGCTATAGCCACTCATTCCACTGGCGGCAACGCCAGTTGCGGTTATTGTGTAGGTCGTAGCGGTTGGCCCAACTGTAAATGCATAGGTAAAATGCTTCGTGCCGCTTGTACTCAGCGTAGCTCCAGCAGCACCAATAGTAGCGGTAGCATAGGTGCGGTTATCCTGGAAGAACTGTTCCATTTTGATCCGAAAATCGGCGAGAGTGGCAGTCGCTTCCTGAATTTTCCCCCTCCTTACGTAATCCGTGTAGGAAGGCATCGCAATCGCAGCCAGAATGCCAACAATCGCCACCACCACCATCACTTCGATCAGCGTGAAGCCTCTGGCTCGATCGGCCGGAATTTTGTGAAATTTCATTGTTGCGCCCCTTCCTTTGATTACGCTTTGAATGCTATCGAATGAATCACCAGATTACCAGCATGAGATGACAAGCGGGAACTTTTACGAGATAAACGGCACCACCATGATTTTCCCTCAAGCTTCAAACCGGCATTTCCAAGGATTGTTGCACAAATGCTTACCGTCTATGATGCTGCGTCTGTTGATTGAAGAAGGATGTTCTGTTGAGCTTTGATGTCGGAATTATCGGGGGAGGTGTCATTGGCTGCGCCACCGCGCTTTCGCTTGCGCAGTCCGGCGCCAGAGTTCTGCTTGTGGAAAAACACCGCATTGGCCGGGAATCTTCATGGGCGGGTGGCGGCATTCTCTATCCCCTGCTGCCATGGGATTACTCCGAAGCGGTTACCCGTCTGACAGAGCGAAGCCTTGAATTATTCCCGGCCTGGGCAAGCCAATTAACGCATTCAAGCGGCATCGATCCGGAATTTCAGCAATGCGGCATGCTCGTTCTGGCTCCTTTTTCTGCAGACACGGCTCAAGCCTGGTGTGATGCTCACGCCACGCAGATGTCTGTGACTTCTGGAAATTCAGTCATCTCCGCTCTGGAACAGGATAACGAAGCTTTATGGCTACCCGGCGTCAACCAGGTGCGCAATCCCAGGCTCCTCAAAGCACTGCATCGAAGCCTGAATGCTCTTGGCGTCAAAATCGTGCAGGAAAACGAAATCACAGCCTGGGAAACCCACGAGAATGTTGTTAGCGGAATCAAAACTTCACATGGCGTGCTGCGTGCCGAAAATTACATTGTCACTGCTGGCGCATGGAGCAAGTCCCTGCTGAGTAAGCACGCCCTGGATCTCGATATTCGTCCTGTCCGGGGTCAGATGCTGCTTTTCAAGGCTGAACCCGGCTTGTTGCAGAACATTATCCTGAAAAACGGGATTTACCTGATTCCCCGTCTGGATGGCCATATTCTTGTAGGTAGCACGCTGGAAGATGCGGGTTTCAACAAGGCCACGACGGAAGAAGCCAGGTCCATGCTTTACGACCAGGCTATCGGCATTCTGCCGCTGCTGAAAAATGCTTCCCTGGTACTGCACTGGTCCGGCCTGCGCCCCGGCTCACCAGACAATATCCCTACCATCGATCGCCACCCGGTACTGAAAAACCTGTACATCAACAGCGGCCATTTTCGCTACGGCGTCACCATGTCACCTGCCAGCGCCGAAATCATGACCAACATGATTCTGGGACGTCATCAATCGATGGATATTACTCCCTATCGCTGGCCAGTCAGCGCAAAATAAACTATGTTTCAGATTGTTTGAATGTCGAGGTACTTTATGTCTGACCGTAAAGCGCACTGGGAAAACGTCTATTCCACCCGCAAGCCGGATGAAGTCGGCTGGTATCAGGCTTATCCGGAAATTCCGCTGCATCTGATCGCCTCGACTGGCGTGGGCAAAAGCGCTGCCATCATCGACGTGGGCGGCGGGGCCTCCAACCTGGTAGATGCCTTGCTGGAAAACGGGTACAGCGACGTCACCGTGCTTGACCTTTCCGCTGCCGCGCTTGAGGCAAGCAGAGCCAGGCTGGATCAGTCATCAAATAAGGTGAAATGGCTGGTTGAAGACATCACCTGTTTCATCCCTGCACGTCGATACGATGTGTGGCATGACCGCGCGGTTTTCCATTTCCTCACCGAAGCCGCAGACCGCCAGCGCTACATGAAAGCTGCCCGTGCCGCTCTCCCTCCCGGCGGCCACCTGATCATGGCCGCCTTTGCGCTCGACGGCCCGCCCCAGTGCAGCGGGCTGGATGTGGCGCGCTACAGCCCCGAAAGCCTGCAGCAGGAAGTCGGTGAGGGATTTGCCCTTGCAGAATCTTTTGGCGGCCTCCATATCACGCCTTCCCAAGGCAAACAGGCATATACGTTTTGCCGTTTTATCCGGAAATAAATATCTGACAAAAGCTTCGAGTCATGACCAAACTGACCATCAAGGTAGGCGGAACCTACAGCAACGGAAATTTCCATGGCCATTGGGAAGTACGCCAGGTTTTGGCACAAGGCATCCCATGCGAGCAGGAAAGCGCCGATCAATGCGTGAAATACAAGGTACTGGTGGGCTCTCATCGGCGCCGCAGCTTTATCTGCAGCAGCGAGGAATTCTCGCGCTGGATGCGCTACGAGGTCGCCCGAGACGAGAATTCCTGGATCAAGATCAGTTCAGCAGAATAGACGACGCTATTCACGCAACTCCTTGAGATCCCGGTTGAGAAAATAGGCGATCACGGTCCGGATCACCACGATGCTGCCGAGAATGGCAAGACCTTCCCAACTCGGGACGACAATGGTCAAGATGATATCGCCGGCAAGGAAAAAATCCAGCCCCAGCGCGATTTTCTCACCGATGGCGAGGCGAACCTGCCCCAGACTTGGTCTGCCCTCACGATTTCCGAAGGACAGGCGCAACCGGTTGATCAACATGAGCAGCCCCTCCAGCGCACCCCAGAGCACCACCACGACACCAATGGCCTCGATCCATGGCGCAATTTCGGTGACCCACCTGACCAGAAATTCGTGCATATTTGAGACGCGTCAGCCCAGTTTTGCCAACTGGACCTTCAGCTTATCCAGTGTTGCCTCAAAGTTGCCCAGCCGCTCTTTTTCCTGCGCCACCACGGCAGCAGGCGCCCGCGCGACAAAGCTCTCGTTACCGAGCTTGGCGTAGGCCTTGGCGATTTCACCTTCCAGACGTGCGATTTCCTTGGACAGGCGTGCCTGCTCGGCTTCCCTGTCAATTTCGATCTTCAGCATCAGGCGGACATCGCCCACAACGGCAACCGGCGCATCCGCATCGGGCAACTCGCCTTCCACGACAGTGATTTCCGAGATTTTAGCCAGCGCCTGGAGGTAGGGTCCGAGCGAGGCAATATCACCCAGCACCACCAGCGGCACTTTCTGCGCGGGAGAAACATTCATTTCACCGCGCAAGGTGCGGCAGGCATTGACCAGTTCCTTGAGCTGCGCCACCTGGCCGACGGCGACCATGTCCACCCTGGCGGGATCGGCCTGCGGATAGGCTTGCAGCATGACGCTCTCGCCCTGCCTGTTGGCCAGCGGCGCCACTTTCTGCCACAACTCCTCGGTGATGAAGGGAATAATGGGGTGGGCCAGGCGCAACAGGGTTTCCAGCACGCGCACCAGGGTGCGACGCGTGGCTCTTTGCTGGGTTTCGTCGCCATAGGCGATTTGCACCTTCGCCAGTTCCACATACCAGTCGCAATACTCGTCCCAGGCAAATTCGTAGATGGCGCGCGCCGCCATGTCGAAGCGGTAGGAGCCGAACGCCTCGGCCACTTCCTGCTCGGCCTGCTGCAGGCGGCTGATGATCCACTTGTCCATGGCGGAATACTGCAATGGCAGGCTTTCATCCTGGCCGCAGTCCTTGCCTTCGGTATTCATCAGCACGAAACGGGTGGCATTCCACAGCTTGTTGCAGAAATTGCGGTAGCCTTCGCAACGCTGGAAATCGAATTTGATGTCGCGCCCGTGCGAAGCCAGACTGGCGAAAGTGAAGCGCACGGCATCCGTTCCGTAGGCGGCGATACCCTCCGGAAAGTCCTTGCGCGTGCCTTTTTCGATCGAGGCCGCCTGCTTGGGATTCATCAGGCCAGTGGTACGCTTCTGCACCAGGGTTTCCAGCGTAATGCCGTCGATCAGATCGATCGGGTCGATGACGTTGCCCTTGGACTTGCTCATCTTGTTGCCGTGCATGTCGCGCACCAGTCCGTGCACGTAGACCTCCCTGAACGGCACCTCGCCGGTGAAATGCAGCGACATCATGATCATGCGGGCGACCCAGAAGAAGATGATATCGAAGCCGGTGACCAGTACGCTCGTAGGCAGGAAAGTCTTGAGCTCGGCGGTCTGTTCCGGCCAGCCCAGGGTGGAGAAAGGCCACAGCGCAGAAGAGAACCAGGTGTCGAGCACATCCTCGTCCTGACGCAGGATCTTGCCCGCGCCCGCCTGCTGTTGCGCATCGGCGAGATTGCGCGCGACGTAGAAATTGCCGTCCTCGTCGTACCACGCCGGGATGCGGTGGCCCCACCACAACTGGCGCGAGATGCACCAGTCCTGGATATTTTCCAGCCACTGGTTGTAGACGTGGGTCCAGTTTTCCGGCACGAATTTCACTTCGCCTTTGGCGACGACATCCAGACCCCGCTTGGCCAGACCTTCCATGGCCACGTACCACTGGTCGGTGAGCATCGGCTCGATCACGGTGTGGGTGCGGTCGCCGCGCGGCACCATGAGCTTGTGCGGCTGGGTTTTGACCAGCAGGCCCTGCGTCTCCAGGTCGGAGACGATTCTCTTGCGTGCCTCGTAGCGTTCCATGCCCTGGTATTCGGCCGGGGCCAGATCGTTGATTCTGGCATCCAGCGTGAGGATGCTCATGGGCTCCAGACGATGACGCTGGCCCACCTGATAGTCGTTGAAATCGTGCGCCGGGGTGATCTTGACGCAGCCGGTGCCAAAATCCTTGTCCACATAATCGTCGGCGATAATGGGGATGGTGCGCTCACACAGCGGCAGGCGCACGTGCTTGCCGACCAGGTGTTTGTAACGTTCATCCTCGGGGTGCACCGCCACAGCCATGTCGCCCAGCATGGTCTCCGGGCGAGTAGTGGCGACGATCAGCGCTTCGGCACAGCCTTCCACCGGGTAGCAGATGTGCCACATGAAGCCGTCTTCTTCTTCCGAAATCACTTCGAGATCGGAGACGGCGGTCATCAGCACCGGATCCCAGTTGACCAGACGCTTGCCGCGATAGATCAGATCCTGCTCGTAGAGTTTGACGAAAACTTCCGAGACGGCTGTGGACAGGCCCTCGTCCATGGTGAAACGCTCGCGCGACCAGTCGCAGGAGGCGCCAAGGCGGCGCATCTGGCGCGTGATGGTGGAGCCGGACTCTTCCTTCCACTCCCACACTTTTTCAAGGAATTTCTCACGTCCCAGATCGTGCCGGGAAATGCCTTTTGCATCCAGTTGCCGCTCCACCACGATCTGTGTGGCGATGCCGGCATGGTCGGTACCCGGCTGCCACAAGGTGTTTTCGCCCATCATGCGATGGTAGCGCACCAGCGTATCCATCAGGGTATCCTGAAAGGCATGCCCCATGTGCAGCGTGCCAGTGACATTTGGCGGCGGCAGCATGATGCAGTAGGCATCCCTGTCCGGCGTGGTAGTGGCACGAAAATGGCCGCGGGATTCCCAGCGGGGGTACCAGTGCGCCTCGATGGCGGCGGGTTCAAAGCTTTTGGCAAGTTCCATGGTGCGAGAAAGGAGTGGCTGAAAAGGGGTGGATTATAGCCTAATCACTGGCATTGCTGGTGCGGCGGGCGATTTCACCGAGCTGCTTCTGCAATTCCTGGGCAACAGCCACGCGCACCACCGATTCCATCTGCGAGGAAAACTGGTCCAGTATGCCGGACATCGCCTGCTCGATGGCGGAAGCAATATGCACGGGGAGTCGCTGATCAAGAATTTCCTGAATCTGCGCATGAAGATTTTCCAGCAACTGGCTGCTCAGTTCGGCGGAAGCCGGTTCCTCGCCTGAAAGCTCGAGGGTCTGTTGCTCATGCTCATCTTCCAGCAACAGGAACGGAAATTCATCCATTTCCGCTTTTTCTTCCACCACCACGGGTAATTCCACTACTTCCGTCAGGAGGGGAATCACTTCTTCTTCGACCGTCACCACTTCCGTGAGCACCGGGAAGTCCATTGCCGGACTTGCCGGGGGTGCCTTTTCAAGGCGGTCGTGATGCCGCTTCAGCAGTGCGTCCATCTTGGCCAGGACGTCCTCGTGGGCCCTTTGAGAAAAGTCCGCCGTCATGAATGTCGCTTGCCGGCCTGACTCATGTCATGGGAACGAATTTCGTAGCCACGGTCGCGGTAGAAACGAAAACGCGCCCTTGCCGCCGCGATGTCAGCCTCATCCGTCGTCACGATTTCGATCAGGCGCTGGAAACGGCTAAAAAAGGCCGGCCGGGCACCGCTCAGATTGAGCAGCAACTGTTCATGAACCAGCTCTCCAGGATCGTGATCGACAATGACGGGGGTCATGGAAGCCAGTTCGTCCCGGGCGCGGCAGTGCGGCATGAAGCCGGTAGCGGGCAGGGTCCACAGCAGATGATCGATTTTATTTGCCATTTCTTCATTTTCGGTCAGCACCAGCACGCGCAAATCCTGCTCCAGCGCCTTGGCGCTGAGTTTGCAGGCGAGAAGCGGCTTGTCCTGAACGTGAGTATAAAAATCGATCTGGGTCATCGGAATCAGCGATCAGGTGAGCTTTCAGCCCTTTGCTCGATTGGCCAGAAAATGCACCAGCAACGGCACCGGCCGGCCTGTAGCGCCCTTGTCCTTACCGGACTTCCAGGCCGTTCCGGCGATATCCAGATGCGCCCATTCATAGTCCTTGGTGAAGCGCGAGAGAAAACAGGCCGCCGTCACCGTGCCGCCCGCACGGCCACCGATGTTGGCCATGTCGGCAAAATTACTCTTCAGTTGCTCCTGATATTCATCCCATAGCGGCAACTGCCAGGCGCGGTCATACGTCTCTTCGCCGGCATGCAGCAACTCACGCGCCAGCGCATCGTGATTGGCCAGCAGTCCGCTGGCCTGGTGACCGAGGGCGATGACACAGGCGCCGGTCAGGGTGGCGATATCCACCACTGCCGCCGGTTCGAATCGGGCGGCATAAGTCAGTGCATCGCACAAAATCAGGCGACCTTCGGCATCGGTATTAAGAATTTCGATGGTCTGGCCGGACATGCTGGTGACCACGTCGCCCGGCTTGTTGGCGTTGCCATCGGGCAGGTTTTCGCAGGTCGGAATAATGCCCACCACATTGAGGGGGAGCTTCATTTCCGCGATGGCCTTGAATGTGCCGATCACGCTCGCGGCGCCGCACATGTCGTACTTCATCTCGTCCATTTCTGCAGCCGGCTTGAGTGAAATGCCGCCAGCATCGAAAGTAATGCCCTTGCCGACCAGCACCACCGGCTTCTGATCTTTCTTGCCACCGGCATACTGCATCACGATCAGCTTGGGCGGCTGACGGCTGCCTTTCGCAACAGAAAGGAAAGAACCCATTTTGAGCTCTTCCAGCTTTTTTTGCTCCAGCACTTCAATTTTGAACCCTTGCGACTTGGCCAGGGCCTGAGCCTGCTCGGCGATGTGGGTCGGCGTGCAGATATTGCCCGGCAGATTGGCCAGATCCTTGGCCAGGTTCATACCCAGGGCAATCGCCAGACCCTGTTGCATGGCATGCTCGCCAATCGCCAGCTCATTACGGCGCGGCACACTCAGCACCATCCGGCGCAAGGGACGGCGCTGTTCGTCCTGCTTGCTCTTGAGGTGATCGAAGCGGTACACGCTTTCCATCGCCACGATGACGGCCTGCTCGATTTTCCAGGCCAGCTCGCGTTTTTTCACTGGTAATTCGGTGAGATACATCGCAGCTTCGGTGGAACCGGTTTCATTCAGCGCTTTGACTGCGGCGCTGATCGCCTGACGGTATTCCTTATCGCGGAATTCCCGCTCCTTGCCCAGCCCGACCAGCAGCACCCGGTCACACAAGGCATTGGCGACGTTATGCAGCAACAGCGTACTTCCCAGCTTGCCATCCATATCGCCGCGCCGCGTGATATCGCTGATGTAAAAGCCTGAGATGCGATCCATGAGATCGGCCGCGAGCGAAAGCTTGCGGTGTTCGAAGACACCCACCACCACGCAGGCGGTGCGCTGTTTTTCCGGACTACCGCTTTTTATGCTAAATTCCACGTAAAGCTCCTTTTGCCCCAAGTTGACAAAATTTGTTTAGAACCCAAATTATCCTCAGTCTTGACTAACAAAGTCAAAGAAAACAAAAAACATGATTTTTCGCCGCGCTTTGTTGCAGGAACTGTTCGTTAATGCAGCAGCCGTATTTATCATCCTTCTTGCGATCAGCATTACCACCCTGCTCATCCGACTGCTTGGACAGGCAGCCAGCGGCTCGCTGGCAAGCGAGGCCGTGCTTGCGTTCCTCGCTTTCAGTGCACTCAACTATCTGCCAGTTCTGCTTTCGCTTACCCTTTTTATTGCCGTATTACTGACTCTCACGCGCAGTTACCGGGATAACGAAATGGTGGTGTGGTTCAGCTCCGGCCAGAGCCTGACCGCCTTCATCCGTCCCGTACTCGCGATTGCGGCCCCCATAGCGGCAGTAGTGGCTATTTTAAGCCTGTTCATGTCTCCCTGGGCATTACAGAAACAGAATGAATACCGCAGCCAGATTGAAAGTCGGGACGACGTGGCAACAGTCGCCCCGGGCGTTTTCAAGGAATCCAAGCATGCGGACCGGGTATTTTTTGTGGAAAGTTTTGCCGGTGCACAAAACACAGTCAGCAACATCTTCATGCAATCCACAGAAAACCAGAAGCAGGGGGTCATGTTCGCCCAGCATGGTTACCAGAATATTGAAAAAAATGGCGACCGTTACCTGGTTTTGCTGAATGGAAGACGCTATGAAGGCTTGCCGGGGTCAAAGGAATTCAAGATCGTCGAGTTCGAGCGGTACGCAGTAAGGATCGACCCTTATGAAGCGAAGCTGACTGCGCCTTCACCCAAATCCCTGACGCTGCCTGAGCTCATGAACAGCAAATCCCCGGTCAATATTGCTGAATTGCAATGGCGCATTTCACTGCCACTAAGCGCACTGCTGCTGGCTTTGCTGGCCATTCCCCTGAGCTTCGTCAACCCTCGCGCCGGACGCTCCCTCAATCTGATGCTGGCACTCATCACCTATCTCATTTACAGCAACTGCCTCAGTATCGCCCAGGGCCTGGTGGCTCAAGGCAAGCTGACACCATTACTTGGATTATGGCTGGTTCATGCCGCTCTGGCCGCACTGCTGCTAATCCTGTTTTATCAACGTTTGCGGACATCGCCTTCCCTGTTCGCGCGACTGAGGCGGGCATCATGAACATTTTGCACCGCTATCTGGCAAAAGAAATTTATGTCAGCACACTATTTGTTTTCGCCGCCCTGCTTTCACTGTTCGCTTTTTTCGATCTGATTCATGAACTTGGCGATCTGGGCAAGGGGCATTACCGCCTGCCGCAAATTCTTGCTTTTGTCACCCTGGGATTGCCGGGGCATATTTACGAGTTATTTCCCATTGCAGCCCTGATTGGGACTCTGTTCGCCCTGGCCCAGTTTTCAACCAATTCCGAGTTCACCGTCATGCGGGTATCCGGGCTTTCCACTCAGCGCTTTGCCTTGTCGCTGATACAGATCGGGCTGGCCTTTGTGATATTGACCCTGTTTTTTGGCGAGATCGTCACCCCGGCAGCAGAACGCATGGCCCAGCAACTCAGACTCAAGGCAACCAGCTCGGTAGTTGCGCAGGAATTCCGCTCCGGTCTATGGATCAAGGATGCTCAGAGCTTTGTCAACGTGCGTGAAATCCTGCCTGACACGACCTTGCTGGGCGTCAAAATCTTCGAATTTGACCAGGATTATCATTTGAAAACGGTGAGTTACGCAGATCGCGGCCACCATGAAGAAGCCGGGCGCTGGTTACTGGAGGGCGTTCTCCAGACACACTTCAAGGGGGAGAGAACGGAAGTAGACACGCTACCGCAACTCGCCTGGACATCGGTCTTGAATCCGGACATTCTTTCCGTATTGCTGGTTGTCCCGGAACAGATGTCCGCCTGGAATCTATACCAGTATGTTGAGCATTTGCGTGACAACAAGCAGAAAACCACTCGCTACGAAATCGCGCTCTGGTCGAAGCTTGCCTACCCCTTTGCTACGCTGGTAATGATGATTTTTGCACTGCCATTTGCCTATCACCAGTCACGTAGCGGTGGCGCCAGCGGCAAGATCTTCCTGGGTATCATGGCCGGGCTGTCGTTTCATTTACTGAACAGGGTTTTTGCCCACCTTGGCCTGCTCAACGACTGGCCGCCGCTTTTCAGCGCGTCTTTTCCCGCGCTTGCGTTTCTCGGCGCAGCACTCGGAATACTCTGGTGGACAGAAAAAAGATAGACGTCAATGGCCCGGCGTGAGAATAATTTTCGTCCCCGCCAGACGGTCATGAAGAAACTGTTTGTCCCGATCAAGTAGCGCCCATAGTATTCCGAAACCCAACAGCGTTCCGGGCAAGGCAATCACAAATCGCAACAAAGCCGGCCTCAAGGTCAGTGGCGATCCATCCGCATTCACCAGGCGCAAATGCCAGGTTTTCATCGCCAGGGTCTGTCCGCCACGTAGCCAGAACCAGACAAAATAGGCCGCGATCACGAACAGGTAGTAACTCTGGGAGATTGCCCGTTCCAGTGGCGAAGCATTGTCCAGCCTGAATCCCACTGTAAGAAAACCAGCCAGGAACAATACAGCAAGCAGTAACAAAGCATCGTACAACATGCTTGCCAAGCGTCTCAGGATGCCGGGGCAACCATGAATTTTTTGGGCCTCTTCCACTGGATTACTGCACGGGCGTTGAAGAAGGCGGCGCCGGCGACGGGTTGGCGGTGCCGGAAGGATTAGCTGACTGAAGCACGGGCACAGGTTTTTGCTCAGCTGCCTTTTGTTTCCATTTCTGTTTCAACTCCTGCCGCTTCTCAGGGGGCAGCTGCTTGAACTCCCGATAGCGCTGGCGCGCCTTTTCACGCTCCTCGAAAGTCAGCCTGTCCCAGTCCTTGAGCTGGGCCTGGACCCGTTGCTGCTCGATCGGCGTCATTTTCAGATAATGCTTGGCCACACCCAGCAGCTTGATGCGCTTGCGGGCAGACATGGCATCCCAGTTCCCGGACACCGGGGAAAGTATCTGCTTCTGTTCTGGGCTCAACTCAGCCCAATGAGGCGGCCTTGAAGCGTCGACAGCAAAACTCGCGCCAGGCACCAGCAGAAGCCAGACCGCTAACGCCGCGACGACTGATCTAACCATGACTTGAAATCAGAATCGAGAAAAGCGTGAACCGGAAGTTCACCGGAGAGCATGGTAGCATCGACATCATCCGTCTCATCTCCATTGATCTCTGTCCAGTTAAAAGCGACCAGCAGGCCCAGGAGCAAAACAGCAAACGAAATCCAGAAGCGCAGCGAAAAGTGCATATGGCCATGATGCCCGGAATGCGCATCACCATGGCCTGCCATTGCAATGCCAAAAACTCGCTGCGGACTGACGTGCGCAGCCAATGCCTGCTTACGCGCCGACTGTAGCCGCTCAAGCATGGGTCGGTCCAGTTGATTGGCTCCATAATTCAAATGCTGGGTAATTTTCTTTGCTATGTCACGCTCGTTCATAGCTTCACTCCTTTACTCTTCAACGCTGCAGCCAGGGTATGTACCGCACGGGAACAATGTGTTTTCACACTTCCTTCAGAACAGCCCATTGCCACCGCCGTTTCGGCGACATCCATATCTTCCCAGTAACGCAGCACAAAGGCTTCCCGTTGACGTGCCGGCAATTTTCCTATTGCATCTTCAATGGCTGCGAGGGTTTGTGCCCGATCCAGCTGATTTGCCGGATTCTCGAAGTAATTAGAGTCGCTTTCAACCTCCAGAGTTTCCAGCGGATCCTGCTCATCGCCCTCTTTATTGAAAGAAAATGATGACAGCAAGGTCGTCCATAGCGCGCGCACCCTATGACGACGGAAGTAATCCCGGATGGCATTCTGCAGGATACGCTGAAATAACATCGGCAACTCGTCGGCAGGGCGCGAGCCATATTTCTCCGCCAGCCGCATCATTGCATCCTGCACAATATCCAGCGCAGCATGATCGTCGTGCACGGCGAATACTGCCTGCTTGAACGCTCGCCGTTCAACCTGGACCAGGAAATCAGAAAGTTCGCGCTCAGTGGCCAGTGTCTAAATCCCAAATATCGCAATATAAAATCGCTGCGTTCCGAATAATAGCAAACATCCGCCATTTTTCGGCCGACTTGATTTGCGATTGCAATGCCGCACTTGACCAAACACTTCGCAACCATTACTGTTCTAGGTCTTTTTGTTAGTTTGTCAGACAAGGCATTTCCATGGAGTTAACGGGCGCAGAAATCACTGTACGCTGCTTGGCGGAAGAAGGTGTCGAATATGTATTCGGCTATCCCGGCGGCGCAGTGCTCAACATCTACGACGAAATTTATAAACAGGACAAGTTCAAGCATGTCCTGGTACGTCATGAACAGGCAGCGGTCCACGCCGCTGACGGCTACGCACGCGCCACTGGCCGCACCGGCGTGGCGCTGGTCACATCCGGACCGGGTGCGACCAATGCGGTGACCGGCATTGCCACGGCTTATATGGACTCGATTCCGATGGTGGTGATCAGCGGCCAGGTGCCGACACCCGCCATCGGCATGGACGCTTTCCAGGAAGTGGATACTGTCGGCATCACCCGCCCCTGTGTTAAACACAACTTCCTGGTCAAGGACATCCGTGACCTTGCCAGCACCATAAAAAAGGCGTTCTTCATTGCCTCGACGGGGCGCCCAGGCCCGGTGCTGGTGGACATCCCCAAGGACGTGACCCAGTTCAAGACCGATTTCGAGTATCCCAAGAACATCAGTCTGCGTTCCTACAACCCGGTCACCAAGGGACATACGGGGCAGATCAAGCGCGCCGTGCAGATGCTGCTGAACGCCAAGCGCCCCATGATCTACGCCGGCGGCGGCGTCATCCTGTCCGATGCGGCCAAACAACTGACCGAGTTGGCACGTCTGCTGGGCTTTCCCTGCACCAACACCTTGATGGGCCTGGGCGGCTTTCCTGCCTCTGACCCGCTTTCGGTTGGCATGCTCGGCATGCACGGCACCTACGAAGCCAACATGGCGGTGCAGCACAGCGATGTGCTGGTTGCCATCGGCGCGCGCTTCGATGATCGCGTCATCGGAAGCCCGGAGCATTTCTACCAGGAAGAGCGCCAGATCATCCACATCGACATCGACCCTTCCTCGATTTCCAAGCGCGTCAGGGTGGATGTCCCCATCGTCGGTAACGTACCTGATGTGCTGACGGAAATGATCAAGCTGATCAAGACCAGCAAGGAAAAGCCGGATCAGACTGCGCTCAAGACCTGGCTCACGCAGATCGAATTGTGGCGTTCGCGCGATTGCCTCAAATATGACCGCACCAGCGACATCATCAAGCCCCAGTTTGTGCTGGAAAAACTGCATGAAGTGACCGGTGGCGACGCCTTCGTGACTTCGGACGTGGGCCAGCATCAGATGTGGGCGGCACAATTCTACAAGTTCGACAAGCCGCGCCGCTGGATCAATTCGGGCGGCCTGGGCACCATGGGCTTCGGCCTGCCGGCTGCCATGGGCGTGCAACTGGCTCATCCCGATGCGATGGTCGCCTGCGTCACCGGAGAAGGCAGTATCCAGATGAATATCCAGGAACTGGCCACCTGCAAGCAGTTCAACATCCCCCTCAAGATCATTTTGCTCAATAACCGTTATCTGGGCATGGTGCGTCAGTGGCAGGAATTCTTCTACGGTGAGCGTTATGCGGAATCCTACATGGACACGCTGCCGGATTTCGTCAAACTGGCCGAGGCCTATGGCCATGCCGGGCGGCGCATCGACAACCCGGCCGAAGTGGAAGACGCGCTCAAGTGGGCCTTTTCCGCCGAGATGAAGAATACGCTGGTATTCCTCGACTTCCGTACCGATCAGACCGAGAACGTGTACCCCATGATTCCGGGCGGCAAGGGCCTATCTGAAATGATTCTGGTGTAAAACTATGCGGCATATTATTTCTCTCCTGATGGAAAACGAAGCCGGCGCTTTGTCCCGTGTGGCGGGCCTGTTCTCGGCGCGCGGCTACAATATCGAATCACTGACGGTAGCGCCTACCGAAGACGCCACTCTTTCGCGCATGACCATCGTCACACGCGGCTCGGATGAAGTCATCGAACAGATCACCAAGCAACTCAACAAGCTGATCGATATCGTCAGAGTGGTCGACCTGTCTGACGGCCAGCACATCGAACGCGAACTGATGCTGGTCAAGGTCCGTGCCGAAGGCGAGTGGCGCGAGGAAATGAAGCGCATGTCGGACATCTTCCGCGGTCGCATCATCGACGTCACCGACAAGACCTATACCATCGAAATGACCGGCGCCGGCCACAAGCTGGATGCCTTTCTCGAAGCGCTGGACAAGGGCGCGATACTGGAAACGGTACGCACCGGCGCGTCCGGCATCGGACGCGGCGACAGAATTTTGAAATCGTGAAACATGAAGCGTGAAATGTGAAGCGTGAAATGTGCGAGGTTTTCCTTGCCCTTTTCACAACAAGGCAACACCGAGTGGCTTCACCTTTCACCTTTCACCATTCACACACCAACTGAAAGGAAAACCATGAAAGTTTATTACGACAAAGACGCCGACCTCTCCCTGATCAAGGGCAAGAAAGTCACCATCGTCGGCTACGGCTCACAGGGCCATGCTCACGCCAACAACCTGAAGGATTCCGGTTGCAAGGTCACGATCGGCCTGCGCAAGGGCGGCGCTTCCTGGGACAAGGCCGAGAAAGCCGGCCACAAGGTGGAAGAAGTGGGCAAGGCCGTCAAGGGTGCCGATGTCGTCATGATCCTGGTACCGGACGAGCAGCAACCTGGCGCCTATTACGGCGATATCGAGCCGAACATCAAGAAGGGCGCAACCCTGGCTTTCGCTCATGGCTTCAACATTCACTACAACCAGATCCTGCCACGCGCCGATCTGGACGTCATCATGGTCGCACCCAAGGGCCCGGGTCATACCGTGCGCTCCGAGTATCTCAAGGGCGGCGGCGTGCCCTCCCTGATCGCGGTGTATCAGGACAAATCCGGCAAGGCCAAGGACATTGCTTTGTCCTATGCGGCAGCCAATGGCGGCACCAAGGGCGGCGTAATCGAAACCAACTTCCGTGAAGAAACCGAAACCGATCTGTTCGGCGAGCAGGCCGTGTTGTGCGGCGGCGCAGTGGAACTGGTGAAGGCCGGATTCGAAACCCTGACCGAAGCCGGATATGCCCCGGAAATGGCCTACTTCGAATGCCTGCACGAGCTCAAGCTGATCGTGGATCTGATGTACGAAGGCGGCATCGCCAACATGAACTACTCCATTTCCAACAATGCGGAATATGGCGAATATGTGACCGGCCAGCGCGTCATCGCCGATCAGGCCCGAGCCGCCATGAAAGAGTGTCTGACCAACATCCAGAATGGTGAATATGCCAAGCGCTTCATCCTGGAAGGCAAGACCAACTATCCGGAAATGACTGCCCGCCGCCGCCTGAACGCTGAGCACCCGATCGAAATCGTGGGCGCGCAACTGCGTTCCATGATGCCGTGGATCGCCAAGAACAAGCTGGTAGACCAGTCGAAAAACTGATGTAGAGTGAAGCGTGAAAAGCTGCCGGCAAAGCCGGCACAAAACCACACTTCACGCTTCACGTTTCACGCTTCACCTCACCCACCATGTGCATCGGCGTAGCCCCTCCCAAATTGAACAATTACCCTCACCCTATTATTGCCCGTGAAGGCTGGCCCTTCCTGGCTGCCGCAATTATTGCCTCTTTATTCGTGACGATCCTGTATGGCTGGCTGCCAGCCCTGCCGCTGTGGATCATCACCCTGTTCGTATTGCAATTCTTCCGTGACCCGGCGCGTACTGTGCCGCAGGCACCCAATGCCGTTCTTTCACCGGCTGATGGCCGCATTGTTGCGGTGGAACGCGCCTATGACAATTATCTTCAGCGCGACGCGCTGAAAATCAGCGTATTCATGAATGTATTCAACGTGCATTCCAACCGCAGTCCGGTAGACGGCACAGTGAAAGAAGTGTGGTATCACCCCGGCAAATTCTTCAATGCCGACCTTGCAAAAGCCTCGCTGGAAAACGAACGCAATGCCGTATGGATCCAGACCAGAGATGGCGTGGATGTCACCTCGGTACAGGTCGCCGGACTGATTGCGCGGCGCATCCTGTGCTATGTGGTGCCGAGTGACGATCTGGCACGAGGCCAGCGTTACGGCTTCATTCGCTTCGGTTCCAGGGTTGACGTTTACCTGCCGCTAAGCGCCCAGCCAAAAGTCAGTCTGGGAGACAAGGTGTATGCCACGGAAACCCAATTGGCTGAATTTGTCTAATACCAATATGCGACAACAGGACAAGTCCAAAGCCCTGCTCGACCCCAATCTGCGCCGTCGCGGCATCTTCCTGCTGCCCAACCTGTTCACCACAGCCGCGCTGTTTGCCGGTTTCTACTCAATCGTCCAGGCCATGAACGGGCGCTACGAAGCCGCCGCCATGGCGATTTTCATTGCCATGGTGATGGATGGACTGGATGGTCGCGTGGCGCGCATGACACGCACCCAGAGCGCATTTGGTGCGGAATACGATTCTCTTTCCGACATGGTTTCATTCGGCGTTGCACCTGCCCTGGTGGTTTATGTCTGGGCACTGAAAGGCATGGGCAAACTGGGCTGGATCGCCGCTTTCGTCTACTGCGCCAGTGCTGCGCTGCGGCTGGCACGCTTCAACACCCAAATTGAAGTTGCCGACAAACGTTATTTTCAGGGCTTGCCCAGCCCGGCTGCAGCAGCACTGATTGCGGGGCTGATATGGGTCATGCACGATTATGGCATCAAGGGGAGCGACATCCACTGGCTGGCCTGGGGACTGACCCTGTTTGCCGGCCTCACCATGGTCAGCAATATCCGTTATTACAGTGGCAAGGACATCAATCTGCGCCGCAGTGTTCCATTCACCATGATTTTGCTGATTGTATTAGGGTTTATCCTGATTTCGCTTGACCCGGCCCATGTCCTGTTCGGTGTTTTTGTTCTTTACGGCCTTTCCGGCTATGTCGGCTGGCTGTGGCAACACAGACGCTCACGCCAGGCAAGGGCAGAACCCCCCGTTCAGGAATAAATCCAAAATTACCATGCCTGTGGCCACCTCAATCCGGTCTGTGCGTCACACACTTCTCGATCCAACTTTACCAGCCATTACGCCTGGACCGGTCCCTGGCACAAAATTCAGGGCAGGCAGCCAGGAGCAACAGTAAATGTCATTTGAATCCCTTGGGCTAGCGCCTGAAATCCTGCGTGCAGTAACCGAGCAGGGCTATACTGAACCCACCCCGATCCAGGCCCAGGCCATCCCCGTGGTGCTGCAGGGACGCGACATCATGGCCGGGGCACAGACCGGCACCGGCAAAACCGCCGGGTTCACCCTGCCGCTGCTGCATCGCATGGCGGCCCACGCCAGCACCAGCACCTCGCCAGCAAAGCATCCGGTGCGCGCCCTGATTCTCACGCCTACACGCGAACTGGCGGCCCAGGTCGAGGAAAGTGTGCGTGCTTATGGCAAATTTCTGCCTCTGAAAGTGACCGTGATCTATGGCGGGGTCAACATGAACCCACAGATCGATGCCCTGCGTACCGGCATCGATATCGTGGTGGCGACCCCAGGCCGCCTGCTGGACCATGTACAGCAAAGGAGCATCAACCTTTCCCGGGTCGAGTTCCTGGTACTGGACGAAGCCGACCGCATGCTGGACATGGGCTTCCTGCCAGACCTCAAGCGCATCATGGATCTGCTGCCGAAACAGCGCCAGAGCCTGCTGTTCTCCGCCACTTTTGCCGAAGAAATCAAGCGCCTGTCAGACTCACTGTTGCGCGACCCGGTACTGATCGAAGTGGCGCGGCGCAATACCGCTGCCGAGACCGTCACCCAGATCGCCTATCAGGTGGATCAGGAGCGCAAGCGCGATCTGCTGGCCCATCTCATCAAGAGCCAGGATCTGCGCCAGGTCCTGGTATTCACCCGCACCAAGCACGGCGCCGACCGCCTCGCCCACCAACTCGACCGGGACGGTATCCGCTCGGATGCGATCCACGGCGACAAGACCCAGCCGCAGCGCACCAAGGCCCTGTCGGATTTCAAGGATGGCGTAGTGCGGGTACTGGTGGCAACCGACGTCGCCGCGCGCGGCATTGACATTGACCAGTTGCCCCATGTATTCAACTTCGAAATGCCCAATTCCCCGGAAGACTATGTCCACCGCATCGGACGCACCGGACGCGCCGGCAGCCAGGGCGATGCGATTTCCCTGGTCAGCAAAGAGGAAATGCGGATGCTGGCCGAGATCGAGCACCTCATCAAGCGTGAAATCCCGAAACAGGTCCTGGCAGGCTTCGAACCGGGCAGCGCATCCAGCTCAGCAGAATCTCCCAGGGAGCGCGGCGGGCGCGGACGCGAACGCACCCCCCAGCGCCGCCCGGAGCTGCCGCCCGCAGCCGAGCGCCATGCCCAGCGTGCATCTGGCGAAGGCCTGCCGAAACCCGCAACCAACAATCACCACCTCAAACAGCCCATGGGTCACGCCGCTTCTCACGGCAAGCGTCCGCAAAGGCAGGTTGCAGCGCTACTGGGCGGCTTGAAGCGCAAGGACGATTAACCCAGGAAAGCTTCCTTCGACCCCAGATAATCAAGCTCCTGCGGACTGCTTTCCCGCCCGAGAATGGCGTTGCGATGCGGGAAGCGGCCAAATTTCCGGATCAGCTCGCGGTGGTGTCTGGCAAAACGCAGGTTGCTTTCCAGCCCGGCCTGCTCGAACAGCCTGACCGCCAGATCCTGGTCGGCGAGATTCTCGCTGTGCATCAGCGGCATGTACAGGAAAGCCAGGCGGTCACGGGCAATCTGTTTGTCAAAGCCCCTGGCAAGGGCAAACTTGCAGGCTGCGACCGCCTGCTGCTCGGTCGAGAAACTTTTCGCCTCGCCGCGGAACATGTTAAGCGGCAACTGATCGAGCACGATCACCAGCGCCAGGCAGCCCTCCGGACTGCTTTTCCAGCCGTCGAGTTGCCCCGCCGCAGCCTCTAGCCACAACGGCTCATGGCGGGCGCGAATTTCCGCATCCAGTTCCGGGGTGGATGCGAACCAGCGGGAGCGCATGGGTTCCGAATACCAGAACGCCAGAATATCGCCGGGACAAAAATCAGACGCTGGCATGATCAGACCTCCACCAGTACCGGGCCGGGAAAAATCAGCGCGCAGCGGATCGCCTTGCCAGGAAACACCTTTTCCATCGCGTCCCGGTATTCGCGCATCTGCCCCAGATAGGGTGCTGCCAGAGTTTGATGATCGTCACCGCAAGCGCCTGTTTTATAGTCAATCACCCACACGCTATCGGGAAATTCGACCAGACGGTCAAGGCGCCGCAACTCGCCGCTCGCCCCCTGGTAGACAAGTTCGTTATACGCATCCAGATACCGGGCTGGATCATAAAAATGGCGCAAATCCGGGGCCTGCAGAATCTCCAGCGCATGCTGCCAGAGCGGGGCGAATGCTTCCCGCTCCAGCCCAAGCCTCCCCCTCAACCCTTCGGCTTGACCGTCCGGCGGTTGATCCGGGCGCAGCCACTCCATCAGGGCATGCAGCCGGATACCGTACAGCCGCGCGGCATCCAGCCTGACCGGATCGCGCCGCCCGGTCGGGGGCACGGGCAAAGGCTGGAATTGGGGAGCTTCCTGCACAGAGGGCAGTTCAATCACATCGCCTTGCTCGGGCAACACGAAGGGGAGTTCGCTCTCCAGGCCGGATTCCGCCAAGCGCTGGAGAATTTGCTGGTACCAGGTTTCGTTCGCCCGGCTGCTGGCGCAGCCGCTGACGATGAACATCTGCCGTGCCCGCGTCATGGCGACGTAAAGCAGGTTGAGGTTCTCGCGCCGGGCATGTTCCAGTTCCTCGTTCACGATACGCTCGTGCGCCAGGGCCATTTCTTCCTTGTGGCTTAACAGCGAAAAATACTGCGGCGCCGGTGCTTGCGGCGGCCAGTCTAGCAGGACGCCATAGCCGCCGTCACTGCGCGGCACGGTGTTGGCATCCAGCAGCCATACGATGGGCGCTTCAAGCCCCTTGGCGCCATGCACGGTGAGAATGCGCACCGCATTGCCGCCATCACCGATCAGCCCTTCATCCGGCGATTCCTGCCCGGGCGCGCGGCGCAGGGCGGCCACTTCGTTGATGAAACGCGCCAGACTGGGGTAGCGCCCGCTGTCCATGTTCAGCGCCAGCTCGATGAAAGCATGCAGATTGGCCTGGACCGCGCCGGCCATGGCCTCCGGCACGGCGCTGCGGTAACGCGCCAGAACATCGCCCTCGAAATAGATTCGATCCAGCAGATCGTGCACCGGAAGGCGGTCTGCCACTTCCTGCCATGACTGCAAACATGCGCGCGCCCGTTGCAGGGCGGGTCTCAGCAACTCGCTATCCAGTTGGCGCAGGCGCTGCCACCAGCTTAACTCCTCCCATCCTCTTAACCCCCCTTGACCCCCCCTTGTCAGGGGGGAAATCCGTGCTGATTCTCCGGTCAGCCCCTCCCCTGACAAGGGAAGGATGGGAGGGGTTTGAACTGCCAGCCCCACCAGATCGTCATCGGAGCAGGAAAAGACGGGCGAGCGCAGCACCTGCGCCAGCTTCAGATCGGCAAACGGCGTGACCAGGAATTCCAGCAGGGCTACCATGTCGCTGCATTCCAGCGTGTCCAGCAAGCCGCCCTGGCGCGAGCTGAGGTAGGGAATCCGTGCCGCGCGCAGTTTGCGCTCGTAACTGGCAAGCCAGGTGCGCCCCCGCACCAGGAGCATGAAATCGCGATATTCTGCCGGCCGGGTGCCGATTTTCTCGTCCATGATCAGGGACTTGCCGACCATGGCGGCAATCTGTTCGGCAACCTGTCCGGCTTCCTGTTCGTGGCGCATATCCTCGTCTTCCTCGCGCGCCTGTTGCAGGGGATTGCGCAGCACCCGTCCGTCTTCTTTTTCGACTGAGGCAACGCTTTTCTCCGCCAGCGGCATGAGTGCAATCGCACCGGGCAAATTGCCATGATGCCAGGCATGCTCACGGAAGCCGCTGAAATCGGGCTGCCCGGCGAATACCCGGTTCACTGCGGTGATTACGGCAGGCGCGCTGCGGCGCGAAGTATCCTGTTCCAGCCGGGCAGCAGAAAAATCGCGCGCCAGGTCCTCCGCAGCTATCTGGAACAGGCGCGGCTCGGCGCGCCGGAAACGGTAGATCGACTGCTTCGGGTCGCCCACCAGGAAGATTGTGGGGCGGCTTCCGGCCGCGCCATAGGCGGACAGCCAGGATTTCATGACCTGCCACTGCAGCGGATTGGTGTCCTGGAACTCATCCAGCAGGATATGCCGGTAGCGGCTGTCCAGCTTGTACTGCATGTATTCCGCATCCTCGCTGCGGCTCAGGAGCTGAAATACGCGCCACTCCACATCGGCGAAATCCAGCATCTGGCGCGCTTCCTTCAGGCGCTGGTAGGCCTCCAGCAAGGCCGCGCCACAAAGCAGGCCGTCACGGTTGAAGCGATAAGCTGCCTGGGCAATGAGCTGATCCCGGGCAGCATTCATCCGGCAGCAAATTGATTCGTGCAGTTCGACCAGGCGCGCGTCTCCTGCCGGGCCGAGTTCTTTGGGCGGCGATTTGCGAATTTTGCGTGAACGCATCTTGCCCTCGCCTGTAAAACAGACCTGCCAGGTCAACTCGAAACGCTGACGCGACCCGGGCAGTAGCGAAGCATCGACCAACTGGCGAGCATAGGCCTGATCCGTCGCGCTGTTCAGACTGAGCAAGCGCGCATACTCCTCCAGATTACCGGTGAGTGACGTGTCCTGCCATAGTCCGGCCAGAACATCGCACCCGGGATCGACCTCCAGTTCGGCGCGCACCCGCTCCACCGCATATGCAACCGGGTCCGCCTGATTGACCGTATAGGCCCACCATTCGGCGCGTTTGGCCACGAAGTCCAGCAACAGGGAACGGGTATTGGCCAGGCCATGTTCACGGAACAGGCTCTGCAACGCGGCGGCGGCTGGATCTCCATCCGCCGTTGCAGCCAGGTCCTCGGCAAAATTCTGCCACGCTTCTTCCTGCATCGCAGCCGTCTGGTCGAGCAGGCTGAAATTTCCCACCGAACCCTCTCCCAGCGGCGCGCGCTGCAACAGTTGCAGAAACCAGCCGTGGAAGGTGTTGATGGTGAGCACCGGTTCAGCGGTCAGCACCCGCTCCAGCAGATTACGCGCCTCGGGCAGGATGGCATCGATTTCATTCCCGGCAAGCGCGCGCTGACGCAGGAACTCGCGCACCTCGTTTTCCGGCTGCAGGGCCAGCACATTGAGCCATTCCAGCAGGCGCGCCTGCATTTCCTGGGCGGCCTTGCGCGTGAAGGTAATGGCCAGGATCTCGCCCGGCTTCGCCCCCGCCAGCAGCAGGCGCAATATGCGCGACACCAGCAGCCAGGTCTTGCCGCTGCCGGCGCAGGCCTCGATCACTACCGAGCGTTCAGGATCCAGGGCAATACGGTTGAGTTTCAGGGAAGAAGTCATCGGGCTGAGCGTTAAAGCTGGTCCACCCAGTTTCGCAACTGAGCAACTTCCCTGCGCAGAAAGACTGGATCGGAATAGGCGTGGGTCATCAGGCTGATCCCCTGCACCCTGGCCATCAGATGCATGGCCAGGGCGGATGTTTCCTCGCCATGACCCAAGGCGTCCAGTTGGCATGTCAGCCAGTTGATAAAAACCTCGAACATCTCCATGGCTCTGGATTGCAAGGTCTGCTGGATCTTGCCGAGCTCCATATTCAGCGTGCCCATGGGACAGCCATGCCGTGTCAGCTCTTCTTCGCTGGCGAGCAGCATGGACAGGAAACGCTGTAGCCGCTCCCGTGGCGTCGGGAACTGCGCGTCCCATTCCACCAGCATGGCCTTCACTTGCTGAACCCTCTCGGCAATGACCGCCTCGAGCAGCTCGTCCTTGGACTTGAAGTAGTAATAGAAATTGCCCTTGGGAATTCCGCTGGCATCGGCGATTTCGGCAAACGAGGTCTGGTTGTAGCCGCGCCGGTAAAATAGTTCGTTGGCGGCATTGACAATGCTCTGGCGGTTATCCTGACCCTTGGCAATCATGATGGAAGGCAACGAAAGAGAAAGTCACATTCTACCCAATAATATGCAGTCATCTGCATGCGCTTGCATACAGACCGACGAGATTGATCAGTGCCGGTTTGCTTCTGGGAGGGGCCTGAACATTTTCATATGGGTTTTCTGGGTGGCCTGGTATTCGGCCAGTTGCCGCCTGATTGCATCTTTCCAGTGAATCTGGGCACGGAATCCCAGGCGCGCGGCGGCATCTTCACCGCTGACATTCACTTCCTCCAGCAGATGAATAATGCTGCGCGTGACCAGTGGCTCCCAGGGAACGAACGGGTCCAGTTTTTCCATCAACCAGCCAAACACATAGGCAGCTGGAAAAGGAACTCCAAAATGCGGTAGTGGATAGCCGAACTCCTGACTGAGAAATACAAGCACTTCATGAACGGAAGGAATCTCGGCGCCGACGATATTAAATGCCTCGTAGCCGGCGAGTCTGGGATGCAATGCCGCCAGGGCAAATGCCCGGCCGATATCCTGTCCGTCCATGATTGGCATTGCAGTTTTTCCACCCGCAACCCAGGGCACGAGGTGGGTCTTCAATCTGGGCAACAGGATAGGCAACAGGCCCAGGCCGTATCGCTCTCCTGCAAACAGTCCGCAGCGCAGGTTTACCATCGCCGTGGTGCCTCCTGCGCGCTCCCGCATGGCGTCCTCGATGGCAACCACATGACACAGATGGGGCCATAAAGAACGCGCAATCCCGCGGCTTTGCGGATCATGGGATGCGTCTGGCGCAGCCGCACTGGTGGTGCTGACAAACAGGAAACGTTCGATCCGGGCAGCTACGCATGCGTCCAGCAGTTTCATGGTGGGCTGGTAAAACAATTCCCGGGATTCTTTTGCATGCCCCCACAAGGATGTCCAAGCAGCCGCATGGCAGACAACGCCGACGCCTTCAAGGAGGCCTTTCAAATAAGCCGGGTCGCGCAAATCGCCGGATCGCACCTCGCCCTGATACCAGGAAGGCAGTTTGCTGGCATCGCGACACGCGGCGATGGTCCGCACTCCTTTCCCTTGAAGCGCTGCAAGAATGTGGCTTCCAACGAAACCATTCGCACCCGTAATCAATATTGTTTTCACTCCGCCACTCCCATGTTGATGTTGACGCGACCGAACAATAAGACATTCGTCTGACTATTTCAAGCAGAAAGTTGTGGATGCTGCGAGAAATCGATTCAATCAAGACGGATTGGGGTGAATCAGGGAAAGATTGCCGCAGGACTGGAAACCGGCACGCTCTTCAGAAATTGTTTACCAGTAATCCTTGCGGCACAAGCCGCGCATTTCGCAGTACTGGCAGGCCGCGCTAACCCCCTGCGCCGGTAGCGGCGCGCCCTCACGGATGGCCAGGAACATGTCCTGCAGGCGTTCCCGGCTGGCCTCGGCCAGTTCGTCGAGCGGCTCGGGGGATTCGATCTGACGCACCACTTCTTCATCCACGGCGACAAACGCCGCCTGCTGCGGCAGGGTTTCAAGCAACAGGGCGTAGCAGGCCAGCTGCACATCTTCCCCGGCGGGTTTGAGTTTTTTCTTCAGGCTGGTTGAATTCTGTGTCTTGTAATCCAGCACCGCCTGCTCCGGCCCCTTGCGGTCCACCCGGTCCAGCCTGCCGCGCAAGGTGATCTGCCCGCCTCCCGCGAAACCGAACGTTCGCGCGCATGCGACTTCGCCCGCCTGCCAGCGCCAGCCTTCGCGCTCGCGCTGCAACTGCCAGGCAAGGTAAGCGGGAATGGCGGCCTGCCAGCGCAGCAGCCAGGCGTGGCTAACAAAATCCGCCTCGATCGCCTGAGAAAAGACCTCCCGGCTGATTTCGTTCAGCGCCTGTTCCATGCGCTCCGGCGCGCCCTCCGAAACCACCGGATAACGGCCATGGAAGCGATGCAGGATGTCATGCACATATTCGCCGTAATCGCGCTTCTCCAGCGCCTGAGCCACTTCATCCAGCTCGTTCAGGTGCAGTGCATGACGGGCGAAAAACTGGTACGGGCAGGCCATCAGGCTGTTGTAGCCGCTGGCAGAAATGGTCTCGGGGACCAGAGCGGGCGGCAGCGATGGCGCAGGGTGACATGTCATTGCGAGGGCGGCGAGGCCATCTTTTTTTTCACACAAATCAACTTGCGCAGCGATGGCTTCGTCGCCTCCGGCTTCTCGCAATGACAAACCATACGCCAGCACATGGAAGGTTTCCAGACGCTCGAACCAGGGGCTGAGCGGGTTGGGTTCGCCGTTCTTGCGCGCCTGCCACGTCACGCACACCTCAGGCACGCAGGCCAGCAAGCCGATCAGATCCTGCCGTTCGGCTTCCCGCGCCGTGCGGCGGTCCGGCAGACCGAGCTGGGCCCGTACCGACTGATTGAAAAATGCGCTTTCCCGCCCCTGCCCCGGCAAATGGGCCGCATCGGCGCCGGCAATGATCGCCGCATCGAAGTAGCGCAAACGGCAGGCAGCGAGGTGAGTAAAGACCACCGGACTGGTGATGCTTTCGTCGCGGAATACCGCCTCTTCCAGTTGCTGGTTGAGCCACTGCCGCCACTCCGCGTAGCGGAACAAAGCCGTATCCGGGGCCAGCTCCTGCCGCAAGCCATCCAGCAGGCGCAGCACCTGTTCTCCGGCCTGGTCGCGCCGCAGGCCGGGCTCGATTTCAAGCAGCGCCAGGCTTTTCTGCAGGCTGTGCAGCCAGGCCGCGAGCGGACGCTGTTTTTTCCTGTCCAGCATCTGCTGTGCTTCGTACAGGATCTGCAGCAGTTCAAGAATATCCTCATCCTCGCCCGCCAGCGCGCGATAGCGGTTGAGGTGGGACACCACGCTGTGCTTGCGTATCAGCTGTTCCAGGCGATACACGGTATTGCGGCGGCGGCCCGCATCCCAGGCGGAAAAAATGAACGGTGATTTGAGCAGGTCGAGCAGGTCCTGAAAATGAAACTGACTGTCCAGATTGTCCAGCCAGCGCATCACCGCCGTGCTGGCGCTGGTCGTGGACAGGGTCCAGCCGGTTTCGTCCTGCACCAGCACCGCCGCCCGTTCCAGCAGGGCGCGCGCACGCCGCGCCACCAGGCGGTCCTGCACCACCACCGCAATGGCTGTTTTGCCCTGTGCCAGCCATTGGCCGACACGATACGCCAGCGCTTTGGCCTCGTGCTCCAGACCATGGGCACCAAGCAGCGACAAGCGCTGTCCCAACGCACTGGCTGGCGCATGGCTGCGGCAGGCTGCTGCACGCGCATGCAGCGGCGCCGCCTGATCCGGATCGGCCCAGGCCGTTTCCAGCAGATAAGGCAGCCCTTCCGGATCATCCTGCCTGCCGTCGCTGACGAAGCAGTGCACGGCATGGGTCTGGGCATGGCGCTCCAGGAAGGTCTGCTCCACCGGCATCAGCGCCTTGAGGCCGGCCAGGTACAACGGCCCGGCCGCTTCGCCTGCCAGACGCGACAACTGCATCTGGTAACGCGCCGCGTCGTCCGGTTCGCCGCTGGCTGCCATGGCATGCCACAATTCATGCACCAGCCGCGCCTCGAATTGCATCGGGCTGTCGCGCTGCGCCTGATAAGCCGTTTCCAGTTGCTGCAGGAACTCCTCTCCGCTAGCGGGAAGCCGCACCTGCCACAAAGTGATTTCATCGAACAGGCGCAGCAGTTCGGCGCTGACATGCCACAAGTCGCCCTGACGGAAATACGCCCTGGCGCGCAAGGCCTGGTAGATCACCGCCTGACGGCGGCTGAGCGGAATCCTGGCAAGGCCCGGATCGGCCTGTTCCGCCATGTCCCTGAGCGTCGTGAAACGCGGCAACAGCAAGGTTTCCACTCCGGCAGCCGCGCGCAAGGCCCGGCCGAAATCTCCGGCGGCATGCAGGCTGGGCAGCAACAGGGTCAAACCACTCAGATTGGGCAGGCGCGACCGTTCCAGAGCGATAATTTCACGCGCCGCGATTTCCAGCAGCCGGTCCGGCGCGACCGCATGAACGTCCAAACCGCTCATTTCAGCATAAACCGCAAACTCAGCATGCCACTGACGGCCAGCACCACACCCACGGCAAAATTGAGCCAGAACGGCCAATGGCTGCGCGGTTCGAATACAAAAGGCAGAAAGAACAGCAGCGAGGGCGGCACCAGGAAGAAAATATCGCGTGCGAAAGCATTCACCCGCACCATATCCCGTGTATCCCAGTACAGCCACATCATGGCCAGCATCGAAGTCAGCGGCAGCGCAATCACAAACGCGCCCCAGAACGGGGAACGCTTGCTGATTTCCACTGCCGCGAGCAGAACCGCCACGCTGATTAATACCTTCACTGCCAGCATCTATACTTCCCTAAGTCGATATTTTTGGTTAGCATAGCGTCTACATCCGTCTTTGACCACCTGACAACAGACACCACTCCAAACAAGCTTCAATCCATTCATTTCCACTATTCAGAACGTTACGAGGCAAGCCATGAGCGAACACATCCATTACATCAGCGACGACTCATTCGAGCAGGAAGTACTGCAGTCGCAAATCCCCGTGCTGGTTGACTACTGGGCAGACTGGTGCGGCCCATGCAAGATGATCGCTCCGATTCTGGACGAAGTGGCGCAAGAGTACGCAGGCAAAATCAAGATCACAAAACTCAATATCGACGAAAACCAGGCCACCCCGCCTAAATTCGGCATTCGCGGCATCCCGACCCTGATGATTTTCAAGAATGGCAATGTGGAAGCCACCAAGGTGGGCGCCCTGTCGAAATCCCAACTCACGGCATTTATTGACAGTAACATTTAAAGCCGTTACGCTTCACTGTAAATATTCTCTTCGACTGGCAAGCGCCTAAGCTTGCCAGCTCAGGTTTCACCAGCCCCAACCATTCCGCAACACTTCTTACAAGCGCTTCCTCTCCATGCATCTATCCGAATTAAAGCAAAAACACGTATCCGAACTTGTTGAAATGGCGATCGCCAATGAAATCGACGGCGCCAGCCGGTTGCGCAAGCAGGACCTGATTTTCGCGCTGCTTAAAAATCAGGCCAAGAAAGGCGAAAGCATTTTTGGAGATGGTACGCTGGAAGTGCTGCAGGATGGCTTCGGTTTTCTGCGCTCTCCGGACACTTCCTATCTGGCCGGACCGGATGATATTTACGTCAGCCCCTCGCAGATTCGCCGTTTCAACCTGCATACCGGCGACACCATCCAGGGCGAAATCCGCACCCCCAAGGAAGGCGAACGCTATTTTGCACTGGTAAAAGTGGAACAGGTCAACAGCGAGCCGCCGGAAAATTCCAAGCACAAGATCCTGTTCGAAAACCTGATCCCCCTGTTCCCTACCCAGCCGCTCATCCTGGAACGCGACATCAAGGCCGAGGAAAACATCACCGGCCGTGTCATCGACATGGTCGCCCCCATCGGCAAAGGCCAGCGCGGTTTGCTGGTAGCCAGCCCGAAGAGCGGCAAAACAGTCATGCTGCAGCACATCGCTCATTCCATTGCCGCCAACCATCCGGACGTTGTCATGATCGTGCTGCTCATCGACGAGCGCCCGGAAGAAGTGACCGAAATGACCCGCACCGTGCGTGGCGAAGTGGTGGCCTCCACCTTCGACGAACCCGCGACACGCCACGTCCAGGTCGCCGAAATGGTGCTGGAAAAAGCCAAGCGCCTGGTGGAGCACAAGAAGGACGTCGTGATTCTGCTCGACTCCATCACCCGTCTGGCACGCGCTTACAACACGGTGGTTCCTGCTTCAGGCAAAGTATTGACCGGCGGCGTGGACGCCAACGCCCTGCAGCGCCCGAAACGCTTTTTCGGCGCAGCACGCAACATCGAGGAAGGCGGCAGCCTGACCATCATCGCCACCGCCCTTGTGGACACCGGCTCGCGCATGGACGACGTAATCTACGAAGAGTTCAAGGGCACCGGCAACATGGAAATCCACCTTGACCGCAAGATGGCGGAAAAACGCCTCTATCCCGCAATCAACGTCAACCGCTCCGGCACCCGCCGCGAGGAACTGCTGATCAAGCAGGACATCCTGCAGAAGATCTGGGTACTGCGAAAGCTGCTTTATCCGATGGATGACCTGGAAGCGATGGAATTCCTGCTCGACAAGGTCAAAGCCACCAAGTGCAATGCAGACTTCTTCGATTCCATGCGAAGAGGCTAGGCTTCCAGGTCGAGGCCGCTACACGGTCGCTCGTGATGTGCAATCATTGCATGCGCCGCCCTGCGAACTTTCCTTTGGATGGGTCGCTACGGTTCCCCAGTATATTGAAGTGCGTCCGTACCCACTCTTCCCCGTTATCGATCACATCGGTCAGACAAATACAGAAAATATTGTTGCGGTAGTACATGTCGAGTCTGCGGCCTTCACGATAATCCTGGGTCTGGAGGATCAGACTGCTGTCGATATCGCGCTGATACAGTTTGGGCAGGAAAACAGATCGGATTGGGAGAGCCTCAATTTCCTCAGCAGGAATCAAAGTCACCTGTTTCGGATCGTCGCTTAGGCGTTCGACGCCTAAGGCAGGCAAACCAGACTCCCCGTCCTTTTTCCACCTTACGACGCCGATTTCCCATTGGCCATCGTGACCGGAAGGCTTGACCAGCACCAGCTTGCCTTCCTGCGCCCGCTCGGTATGTCGCGCTTCGACCAGTCCATATCCTCCCTCGCTCTCGTCCTGGACCGCCCAGTGTTCAAACGGTATTTTCTGCCCGCAACGCTTGTCGGATGACTGCAGACAACTGTAAATGGCTCCGACACCGCACGCCATTTCCATCATCCTGTCTTCTACTGGCGCACGATGCAGCCGCCTCGCGGCTTCTGGCCGAATCCAGTAGCGAGCGACATAGTCCAGCAGATCAATGCATTCCGGCACGACACAGTCTTCACCCAGTTCAACATGTTCACTCCAGTTACCTTCACTCAGGCCAGCACGTGACTTGCGTATCTGCAGGTAAAGATCTGCCATGCTCCAGCATCGCAGGCTGGGGCTATGCATTTCTTCAAGCAGTTTATGGGGGCCGGCGCCGGTCGAGAGATCGATGCAATGCATATGGGTGTCCGGGTTACAGTCCCGATCCAGTTCCACCAGTTGCGCCCAGTGATCGAGCCAGTGATCCACCATTTCCAGCTGAGATGGGTCGAGCGTCATGGGCTTGATCATGTCGAGCAGCAGGATATGCATGTATTCGCTGTCACAGCGACTCAGGCGTTTACTGTTGATGCCGACTTCCGTATCGGTGAAATGGCTATCCTCGCACATCTGGTAATACTTGTGCAGGCGCTTCCACATGACCGGTTGCACCGGCTCCTGGTGGAAGTAACCCCATTTGATACCCTGACCGTAGTATCGAAGCGCACGCGCTGTAATGGTCGGCAGATAACGGCTGAATTCGGTCTTGCCTCGCTGTGCCACGATTTCTCGAATAAACAGCTGGTAGGCGTGAGCAAACTGGGAAAATACGGTGGTCATGCTTTTCCAGAGCGCATCTTCGGCCCGCTTGAATTCAGACTGGTGATGAAAATAGGCAAAACCCAGCCTGCTCTGAAATTTCTGGCTGGCCTCATCCAGATGCATCAGTACTTTCAGACGTTCTTTGGAGGGGATTTCCTGGCTTTTGAGAAAGTCGGCCAGGCCTTCGATGATCTTTTTTTGCGCTTCGTATTCGTCCTCATGGCTCAGTGTCTGCAACCATTGATCGGCGGCTTTCACATTATCGAGAAAACCGCCCTGTTTCCTGCTGAACAAAGTCAATAAATTGAACATGGCGCCATGAGTTGTTGAGATGCCCTAGCTGTTCAGCATATTTCATGCTGACACGTGGCGCAAGACTTGGCCCATCAATAAAAAAGGCGCCGTAGCGCCTTTTGGAACACTTGCTCAACAAAAACGGTCAGGCGACGCCTGAATCACGCAGGGTAATATCGTATTTCGGCCCCACCAACACTTTTTGCAAGCCCAGTTTTTTGTCCAGATTCAGCACCAGGGGCCCATTGATGTTGGCGCTCACCCCTCCCTGAAAGACCGCTTTTCCATCTGCGGAATCGAAAGGTTTGTAAATCATCAGCAGCACAGCCAGTTCCGCGCCCTCTCCCTGCAACAGCGACACTTCTTCATCCGAAAGGGTAAATTCATAATTCAAGCCGAACAGTGCCGGATCAACGATTGAAAAAGCGACAGCCGGATCGTCCATGGATTGCAGGTAAAACACGACAGGTCCCGGTTTTTCTTCATGCAATAGCTGAAAACGCTTGCAGTTCTCAAACCCTGTCAATCCGTGAGGAAAAGTCAGGAGGGTATCCGGATTGAATTCCACTTCGCCAAAGCCGGTCGTATTGATTTTCATCTGAATTTCCTGTTTATAAGGTCTTGGAATAGCGGGGTTTTGTTTCAGTCGTCTGCTGGCGCAGATAAGCATCGAATGGCATGGCGATGTTACGCAGAAAAATACGGCCGGTTTCCGTCACCCGAATCAATCCTGGTTCCAGCGTAATCAGGCCATCCGCGGCGAGATCCTTGAGATCGTCGAGGGCATCGGCGAAAAAAACATCGAAATCGACACCCCATTGCTGGTTGAATTTCGCCTTGTCCAGTTCAAGGTCACACATGATGCCGCTGATCGTTTCACGGCGAATCAGGTCATCACGTGAAATGCGCAGGCCACGTTCCGTCGCCAGACCGCCGGAGGCGATACGGCGCTGATATTCGGCCAGATTCTTGGTGTTCTGCACGTACACTTCAGCGGTCTGACTGATGGCTGAGACACCGAAGGCGTAGATATCGCAATCCTTGTGCGTGGTATAGCCCTGGAAGTTTCGGTACAGGGTCTTGCTTCGTTGGGCCTGAACGATCTCGTCGTCCGCCTTGGCAAAGTGATCCATGCCGATATAGACATAGCCTGCGTCGGCCAGCCGCTCCATCATCAACTTCTGCAATGCCAACTTGGTCGGCAGGTCGGGCAAGTCACTTTCGACGATCAGCTTCTGGTGCTTCTTCATCCACGGCACGTGGGCGTAGTTGAACACTGCAAGGCGATCCGGCCCGAGGGCAAGCATTTTGTCCAGAGTCAGCGAAAAGCTCTCTACGGTCTGATGCGGCAAGCCCACCATGAGGTCAATGTTGATGCTATTGAAACCCGCCTCCCGCAGCCAGCCATAAACCTGCTGGATCAGCGCTTCAGGCTGAACGCGATTGACCGCTTTCTGCACCTTTTCATCGAGATCCTGCACGCCCATGCTGACGCGGTTGAATCCGGATTCGGCCAGTGCGGCGATATGTTCCCGGCTCAGTTCGCGCGGATCCAGCTCGCAACTGATTTCCGCGTCAGGAGCGATTTTGAAGCGCGAGGCCAGATGCTGGAACAGGCGGCGGATATCGGCCGGATTCAGGAATGTGGGTGTCCCGCCGCCCCAGTGCACCTGCCGGGCCATGCGCGCCGGCGAAGTCAGCGCAGCGACCCGGTCAATTTCCTGGAACAGGTAGCAGAGATAGGAATCCGCCTTGCTGTAATCATGCGTCGCAACCATGTTGCAACCGCAGTAATAGCACAGGGTATCGCAGAACGGGATATGCACGTACAACGACATGTCGCGCCCGCTGGACTGGGTTTGCTTCAGCTCATCCAACCAATCCTTTTCGCCAAAGGCCTCAGTGAAATAAGGCGCTGTGGGGTAAGAGGTATAGCGAGGACCGGCCTTGCTGTATTTTTCGAGAAGCGAAGTTGCGAGTTCCATGAATGGGTGACACCGAATAAAGTCTGTGAATTATACCCTCACGGCCAGATTATGATAAAAATTCGACCATGTTTGAGTTAAACTCAGGTAAATCAACAATAAAACATTACTTTCCCAAGGCATGAGCAAAACAGGCATACCCGCGGCTATCGGTCGCTTCAGGATTCTGCGCATTCTCGGTGAAGGCGCCCAGAGCGTGGTTTACCTGGCTGAAGACCCCCACCTGCAACGCGAGGTGGCAATCAAGACGGTCCATCTCGCCGGCGGCGAGGATCACCTCGCGCGCACCCGGACCCTGATTGACGAAGCGCGCACAGTAAGCAAGCTGCAGCATCCCAATATTGTGCCGATATTCGAAGCGGGGGAGCATGAGGGAAATCCCTATCTGGTATTTGAATACGTCCAGGGCAGCGACCTTGCCCATCTGGTCAGAGAGGCTGGCGCCCTGCCCTCAAAACGCGCAGTGGAACTGACCCTGCAGATTCTCGATGCAGTCGCTTACGCCCACCAGCACAACATTATTCACCGCGACCTCAAACCCTCCAATATCCTGCTCAATGCAGAAGGCGTGCCGCGGGTCATGGATTTTGGTATCGCCACGCGGATTTCCGAAAAAGCCGGTGCGGAAAAAGTGCTGATGCTGTTCGGCACGCCGGGCTACATGGCGCCAGAATACATCACCGGCACGGAAATCAGTTCAAAACTGGATATCTTCGCCACCGGCATGATCCTTCACCAGATGCTCACCGGAAAGCCGGCAGTACAGGGAAAGGATGCACGCGACACCCTGCGCCTGATCGTGCAGGAACCCATTGCGGCCCCGTCTGTGCGTAACGGCCAGGTGGATGAAAAACTCGACGACATCGTTCTCAAGGCGCTGGCCAAAAACCCATCGAACCGCTACGGCTCGGCTCAGGAAATGAAAGCGGCATTGCAAGCCTACCTTACCCCTGAAGAATCCGCTCCCGTCAGCCCCGGAACCAATCAGGGCACACTGGATTTCCTGCTGCGCCGCATGCGCCACAAAAGCGATTTCCCGGCGCTGGCGGAATCCATCAGCTCGATCAACCGCATCGCCTCCTCCGATACGGAGGGCGTGACCCAGCTCTCCAACGCCATTCTCAAGGACGTTGCACTCACCAGCAAGCTGCTCAAAGTGGTTAATGCCGCCTATTACAGCCAGTTCGGCGGCGGCTCCATCAGCACGGTGTCACGCGCAGTGGTGATCCTCGGCTTCGACACCGTGCGCAATCTGGCGCTCACCCTGTTGCTGTTCGACAGCCTGCAGGACAAGGAGCACGCTGCGCTGCTCAAGGACGAATTTGTGCGCTCGCTGTATAGCGGCATCATCGCCAAGGAATTGGCGCACAAGGTCGGCGTGCGCACCGCTGAAGAAGGTTTTATCTGCGCCATGTTCCACAACCTGGGCAAGATGCTGTGCATGTTTTACCTGATGGAAGAGGTGGAAGAAACCAACCGTGTCATGCAGCAGAAAAACATGAGCGAGGAAAATGCTTCCATTTCCGTGCTGGGCATGTCCTACCACGATCTTGGCATAGGCGTTTCCAGGGCATGGAACTTTCCCGAGCAGATTTCGCACAGCATGCGCAGCCTGCCGGCAGAAAAGGTCAGAAAACCGGCCACCGATTTCGAACGCCTCAACGTACTTTCGGCCTTTGCTTCCGACATTTGCCGCATGGCCACGCAGGAAGAAAGCCAGGAAAAATCCCGCCAGCTGCTCAAGCTGACTCAGCGCTTCGGCCTGCCCATGAGCATCAATGAAAGAACCATTCTCGCCACCGCCGAAAGTGCCGCACTCGAATTCGCCAAATTCGTCAGCACGCTGCAGCTCGATTTGCGCCAGAGCAAGCTCGGAAAACAGTTGATCAAGGGTTCGACCATCGCCGATGCGGCTGCAAAAACCATGGCTACAGCCAGCGGCATGACTGGCGCGATTCTGGGCGAGGGGAATGGGGTCTCGGAAGAGGATGCGACACGCATGATCCAATTGCCTGCAAGCGAGCTGCATCAGGATGCACAAGGCATTTTGACTCAGGGCATTCAGGACATCAGCAATTCACTGGTGGAGGGTCGCTCGCTCAATGACATCATGCGCATGATCATGGAAACCATGTATACCAGCATCGGCTTTTCGCGCGTGATTCTGTGCCTGAAAGACGTGCGCCAGAACCTCATGGTGGCAAGATCGGGTTTCGGTCCCGACTCAAGCCAGATCGTCAAGGCGTTCAAATTTCCCATGGCTTTCACGCCCGATGTCTTTCATGTCAGCCTCAAGAACAATGTCGACATCATCATCGAGGATATCGACGATCCAAAAATCGAGGCGCGTATTCCGGAGTGGTATCGCAAAGCGGTTTCGGCCCATACTTTCGTGCTGTTTCCGGTGGTGCTCAAGAACAACCCGATCGCCCTGATTTATGCCGACAAACCGAAAGCGGGAGACATCAAACTGCCCGAGCAGGAATTGAATCTTTTGCGTGTGCTGCGCAATCAGGCGATTCTGGCCATCAAGTCGCAAGGCTAGCGGGACAGAAACCAAAAAGGGCGCCTGATGGGCGCCCTTTTGCATTTGACCGGGAAAGCGGTCAACCAGTAATGCGGCGCTTGTATTCCGCAGTACGGGTATCAATCTCGATCTTGTCGCCGATTTCCACGAAGGCTGCCACTGGCAGTTCGAAGCCGGTGCCGAGTTTGGCCGTCTTCATGACCTTGCCAGAAGTATCGCCGCGGGCCACAGGCTCGGTATAAATCACTTCGCGCACCACGGTCGTGGGTAATTCGACAGAAATGGCCTTGCCGTTGTAGAACACCACCTCGCACGCCATACCGTCTTCCAGGTAGTTGAGCGCGTCACCCATGTTTTCGCCTTCGACTTCATACTGATTGTATTCGGCGTCCATGAACACGTACATTGGATCGGCAAAATAGGAGTAAGTCACTTCCTTGCGTTCCAGCGACACCACTTCGAATTTGTCGTCAGCACGGAATACGCTCTCACCAGGCGAACCGGAAAGCAGATTCTTGTATTTCATCTTGACAACAGAGGCATTGCGGCCGGATTTGGTGTATTCGGCCTTCAGCACGACCATGGGGTCATTGCCGATCATGAAGACGTTGCCTGCGCGAAGTTCCTGAGCGGTTTTCATAATACTTTGTCCTACGACTAATAAATGGCGGGAATAAAAACGGAGGATTATAACCTTTTATTGCAAAATTGCACCAGACTTGAGGCCAGACCGCCCTGTTTAAGCAGATACTCGCTCCACTGCTGCGCATGCTGTTCCAGCACCGGGCGATGCCGCCAGAAACCGGGCCATGCATCACCCGCGCCACTCCCCCTGTTCCACGCCTCCCAGAAAACACGCACATCAGACGCTGCTTCGAGCGGCAAGGCAGCGCAATAATGGTCGAGAAATGCGCCGAGTTTCACCCAGTGGGCATCTTCCTGCTGGGGATAGATATGCCACGCGAACGGCCTTGCTGCCCATTGCGCCCGCACGAAAGAATCCTCGCCGCGCACAAAATTGCAATCGCAGGCCCACAGGAACGCGTCATAGTGCAACTGATCCATGAAAGGCAGCACGCGCACAGCGAGATTGCCACGCTTGTGGTCGCGATCGCATTCCAGCCTGGGCAGTTCAAGAAAACTTGCCACACCCGCCACCAGCCGCCCTTCCGGGACCAGACAAGTGACCGGGCTTGAGGAAAGACTCCAGGCCGCCAGCAAGCCATGCAAAGCCGGGTTTTCATAACCGAACAGGGAAACCCGGCACTCATCTTCACCGGGCGGCGACATGTTGACGGAGCGCCAGAAAGCCTGTTTGAGCTCGGGGCTGTCCTGAAATTCCCGTCGACGCCCCTCCAGCCCGCTTTCAACCAGCAAACCGCCCGTTTGCGACGTAAATCCGGGAAAGAAAAAATACTTTATGAGCGGCAGGCGTGGATGGGGAGAACTCAAGCCGTGGTATTCGCCGACCCACTTTTCCGCACTGAGATATTCGAGATTGATCCACACCGGCTGACGGGGCAGTGCAGCCATCGCAGTCACATAGGAGATCGGCAGTTCGCAGCCGAACGCCTCGATCACCACCTCGGCCGGCGCCACATCCGGGAAAGATGGGTGCCACTGGCAAACCTCGACTCCTGCAACCCGCTGCGATTCAAGACCGGAAGAAATTTCGGGCAATATCCGCTGCAGGCTGGGAAGATCATCGACCCACAGCCGGACATCACAACCATATTCAGCCGCAAGCTGGCGAGCCAGCCGCCAGCTCACACCGATATCGCCGTAGTTATCCACCACGGCACAGAAAATATCCCAGCGCTGGCCGCGAGCCTCTTTCACCTTGAAATCGTTAAATTGCTTTTTCCAGCTCTTCGTCGAAACTCAGGCGCACGGCATCACCATCCATATCCACGATGACGTGGCCGCCACTGGCCAACCGGCCGAACAGCAGTTCGTCGGCCAGCGCACGCCGGATGGTATCCTGAATCAACCGTGCCATGGGACGTGCCCCCATGAGCGGATCGAAACCGTGTTTGGCAAGATACGCTTTCAGCGCGTCGGTGAACGTCGCCTCCACCTTTTTCTCGTGTAACTGTTCTTCGAGCTGCATCAGGAACTTGTCAACCACGCGCAGAATGACTTCCTGATCCAGGGACTGGAAGGAAATGGTGGCATCCAGGCGGTTGCGGAACTCGGGCGTGAACAGCCGCTTGATCTCCGCCATCTCGTCCCCTGCCGTCTTGCTTTGCGAGAACCCGATGCTGCCCTTGCCGAGCTGTTCCGCACCGGCATTGGTGGTCATGATGATGATGACATTGCGGAAATCCGCCTTGCGCCCGTTATTGTCGGTCAACGTACCGTGATCCATGACCTGCAGCAGGATATTGAAAATATCCGGATGGGCCTTTTCGATCTCGTCCAGCAGCAACACGCAATAGGGATGTTTGGTGATCTGCTCCGTCATCAGGCCGCCCTGCTCGAAGCCGACATAACCCGGCGGCGCGCCAATCAGGCGCGAGACTGCATGCCGCTCCATGTATTCGGACATATCGAAACGAATCAGCTCGATCCCCAGAATATAGGCCAACTGCCGCGCAACTTCGGTCTTGCCGACACCAGTAGGCCCGGAAAAGAGGAAGGAACCGATCGGCTTCTGCGGGCTGCCCAGGCCGCTGCGCGCCATCTTGATGGCTGATGACAGGGCCTCGATGGCCTTGCCCTGGCCGAAAACTACGGCTTTGAGGTCGCGCTCCAGCGTTTTCAAAGCCGAGCGGTCGTCGCTGGACACATTCTTGGGCGGAATGCGCGCAATCTTGGCGATGATCTCCTCGATTTCCTTGATGGAAATGGTTTTCTTCTGCCGGGATTTGGGCAGGATGCGCTGCGCTGCGCCGGCTTCGTCGATCACATCGATCGCCTTGTCCGGCAGGTGGCGGTCATTGATATAGCGCGCCGAAAGCTCCGCCGCCAGGGTCAGGGCCGCAGCGGTATATTTCACGCCATGATGGGCTTCGAAGCGCGATTTGAGGCCGCGCAGGATCTCCACGGTCTCGGCCACCGACGGCTCGGGCACATCGATTTTCTGGAAACGCCGCGACAAGGCGTGATCCTTCTCGAAAATGCCGCGGTATTCGTTGTAGGTCGTAGCACCGATACATTTCAAAGCGCCGGAGCTCAACACCGGCTTGAGCAGATTGGAAGCATCCAGGGTACCGCCTGAAGCCGCGCCCGCGCCGATCAGGGTATGGATCTCGTCGATGAACAGGATGGCATGCGCATCCTCGGACAACTGTTTCAGTACCGCCTTGAGGCGCTGTTCGAAATCGCCGCGGTATTTTGTCCCTGCCAGCAGGGCGCCCATGTCGAGAGCATACACGGTGCTTTTTGCCAGCACGTCCGGCACTTCGCTTTCCACGATGCGTCGTGCCAGGCCTTCGGCAATCGCCGTCTTGCCCACGCCCGCCTCGCCCACCAGCAGCGGATTATTCTTGCGCCGACGGCACAGGGTCTGTACCACGCGCTCCAGTTCCAGGTCACGCCCGATCAGCGGATCGATCTTGCCCGCCAGCGCCTGCACGTTGAGATTCTGGGTATAGCTGTCCAGTGCCGAGGCGGGTGCCGCTTCCTGCTCTGCCTCCTGCTCCTGCTCCTGGCGAGGCGCGGCACCTTCCTGAACCTTGCTGATGCCGTGTGAAATAAAGTTCACCACATCCAGACGGCTGATTCCCTGCTGCTGCAGAAAATACACGGCATGCGAATCCTTTTCTCCGAACATGGCCACCAGCACGTTGGCACCGGTGACTTCCTTCTTGCCGGAAGACTGCACATGCAGGATCGCGCGCTGGATCACACGCTGAAAGCCCAATGTAGGCTGGGTATCAACTTCCTCCGAACCTGCCACTGTAGGCGTGTGCTCGGCTACAAATTCTGCCAGCTGCTTGCGCAACTCTTCCAGATTCACTGCACAGGCGCGCAGCACCTGGGCCGCAGTCGGGTTATCCAGCATGGCGAGCAGCAGATGCTCCACGGAAATGAACTCGTGGCGCTTTTGCCGCGCTTCGATGAACGCCATGTGCAGGGAGACTTCAAGTTCTTGCGCTATCATTTCACGACTCCTCCATCACGCACTGCAACGGATGTTGATGCTCATTGGCAAATGCCACCACCTGTTCCACCTTGGTTGCAGCGATATCCTTGGGATAAACGCCGCAGATGCCACGCCCCTCCCTGTGGACTTTGAGCATGATTTCCGTCGCCTGTTCGCGGTTCCTGGAAAAAAACTGCTGTAAGACAATCACCACAAATTCCATCGGGGTGTAATCATCATTCAGCAAGATCACCTTGAACATCGACGGCGGCTTGACCTTGCTTTGCTGTCTTTCGACTACGGTACTTTCACGAAACTTGCCGGGCATATTTGTCACACTCTCTCAATGTAATCAATTGTGACGCTAATAGGGAATTTTTCAAGAGCAGGCAAGGATATTTGCCTTGCATGCGAAAGTGCTTGACTTGCTGTCATATAGGACGTAAAAAGACGGCTGTGTTTGGTTTCAAGTATTCTGCTGTGCCGGTTTGGCCGTTTGCGGTCTTGAATTTCAAACATGTTTTGGGTTTGAGCCCGTAATTTTTTAAGGAAGTATGTAATGGCAACTGGTACCGTAAAATGGTTTAACGACGCTAAAGGTTTTGGCTTTATCACTCCTGATGATGGCAGCGAAGATCTGTTCGCGCATTTCTCCGCCATTCAGATGGGTGGTTTCAAGACCCTGAAAGAAGGCCAAAAGGTCCAATTCGAAGTGACCCAAGGTCCTAAGGGCAAGCAAGCCTCTAACATTCAAGCTGCCTAATACAGCTTCAGAATGCTAAAAGCCCGTGGTGAAAACCACGGGCTTTTTTTCGCTCCCTGATTCGGGAGCGGTCTCAAAGCAGCAAGCTTTACATATCCTGAATCATCGCATCGCCGAATGCAGAGCAGGAAACCTGCGTTGCGCCTTCCATCAGGCGCGCAAAATCGTAAGTCACTTTTTTGCCTGCAATCGCGCCGTCCATGCCCTTAATGATCAGATCCGCCGCCTCAAGCCAGCCCATGTGGCGCAGCATCATTTCGGCGGAAAGAATGATCGAGCCGGGATTGACATAATCCTGGCCTGCGTACTTCGGCGCCGTGCCGTGCGTGGCCTCGAACATCGCGATTGAATCCGACAGGTTCGCCCCTGGCGCAATACCGATGCCGCCTACTTCGGCTGCCAGCGCATCGGAAACATAATCGCCGTTCAGGTTCAGGGTGGCGATCACGTCATATTCTTCAGGGCGCAGCAGAATCTGCTGCAGGAAGGCATCGGCGATCACGTCCTTGATCACGATGCCATTCGGCAACTTCATCCACGGTCCGCCATCGATCAGCTGCGCACCGAATTCACGCGCTGCCAGTTCATAACCCCATTTCTTGAAGCCGCCCTCGGTGAACTTCATGATATTACCCTTGTGCACCAGGGTAACCGACTTGCGATTGTTGTCGATGGCGTACTGGATTGCCCGGCGGATCAGGCGCTCGCTGCCCTCTATGGATACCGGCTTGATGCCGATGGAAGAGCTTTCGGGGAAACGGATTTTCTTCACGCCCATTTCCTGCTGCAGAAATTCGATTACCTTTTTCACTTCGGCCGAACCGGCTTCCCACTCCACCCCGGCGTAGATATCTTCGGTGTTCTCGCGGAAAATCACCATGTCCACCTTTTCCGGATGCTTGACCGGGCTGGGCACGCCTTCGAAGTAGCGCACCGGGCGCAGGCAAACATAAAGATCGAGCATCTGACGCAAAGCCACGTTGAGCGAACGGATGCCGCCGGAAACCGGCGTGGTCAGCGGTCCCTTGATGGAGACAACATACTCGCGCACGGCTGCAACCGTCTCTTCCGGCAGCCAGGTATCCGCATCGTAGATCCTGGTAGCTTTCTCGCCGGCAAACACCTCCATCCAGGCGATCTTGCGCTTGCCGCCATAGGCTTTCTTGACTGCAGCATCCACCACCTTGATCATGACCGGTGTGATATCCACGCCGGTGCCATCACCCTCGATATAGGGCACGATCGGACAATCCGGGACCTGCAGGGTAGAATCGCTGTTGACCCGAATTTTTTCGCCTGTGGCAGGCACTTTGATGTGCTGATACATGTTTTGCTCCTAAATCAAAAACAGACAGGATTAACGAGACGAACCGGACAAGGGAATCACCCTTATAATCCAGTGAATATTGTAAATCCTGTCCATTCTCTAAATTATGCTCATCCTCTTCAACAAGCCCTACGGTGTGATATGCCAGTTCAGCAACGATGGCATGCACCCCACACTCAAGGACTATCTGGCCATCCCCGGCATCTACCCCGCCGGGCGGCTGGACACGGACAGTGAAGGGCTGTTGATTTTAACCGATGATGGCAAACTGCAACATAAAATCAGCCACCCTCGCCATAAAGAGGCCAAGACCTACTGGGCCCAGGTCGAGGGTATTCCCTCTCCAGACGCCCTGGAGCCGTTGCGCAAGGGTGTCGATCTGGGTGATTTTGTCACTCAGCCTGCCTCTGTAAAAATTATTGACGAACCCCCCGGCCTATGGCCACGCACACCGCCGATACGTTTCCGTAAGGATATTCCGACCAGCTGGCTAGCGCTCACCATCAGTGAGGGCAAGAACCGTCAGGTGCGTCGCATGACGGCAAAAGTGGGCTTCCCCACACTGCGCCTGATTCGTTGCAGTGTCGGGGAATGGAAACTGGATAACCTGGCGCCGGGCGAGTGGCGAGAAACCCGGAAATAAAAAGACAACTCTTCTGTCAACCGCCGGGAATCGGACCACGTTAATGTCATCAGCACCCGAACAAAGTGCTGGAAAACTTAACCCCTCAAAATAAAGGATTCATCATGAGCAAACTGTTGTCCGCCCTGATTGCTGCTGCCTTCGCCGCCGTTACTTTCTCTGCTGTGGCTGCTGACGCAGCTGCTCCGGCTGCTGCAACCGCTGCACCTGCCGCTGAAGCTGCAGCACCGGCAAAACCAGCCAAGAAAAAAGTGAAAAAACACAAGAAAGCCGCAGCACCTGCTGCTGAAGCCGCTGCTCCAGCCGCCAATTAATCCGGCTTAAGCAAGTCAAAAGGGCGGGGCTCGGTGGCCTCGCCCTTTTTATTTGTGGCATCATCGCATTTTAAAATTCCCTACGACGCTTATGATCTGGAAACCGAATGTCACCGTCGCTGCCGTGATTGAACAAAACGGCAAATTCCTGCTGGTGGAAGAACAGACCGACCAGGGTCTGTTGTTCAACCAGCCAGCCGGACACTGGGAACCCGGTGAAACGCTCGAACAGGGTGTGATTCGCGAGACCCGGGAAGAAACTGCCTACGCCTTCACCCCGCAATGGCTGCAGGGTATCTACAGCTGGCATCATCCGCGCAAGGAAATCACCTACCTGCGTTTTGCCTTTTCCGGGCAACTTGGCGCCCATGATCCGCAACAACATCTTGATGAAGGCATCGTGCGCGCAGCATGGCTTACCCTGGAAGAAATTCACGAATCCCGGTCTCGGCACCGCAGCCCGCTGGTATTGATGTGCGTCGAAGATTATCTTGCCGGCAAACGCTATCCTCTCGACCTGATCACCCACCGTTGAAGCCGCGCGGCAATCTCCTCTCTGCGTTGCTGCTATCAGGCCTGGCGCTCTGCGCGCATGCGGATGAAATTTCCATCTGCTACAACTACGGTTGCGAGATGCATGCCGATATTCTCCTGCGCGGTGCCGAACTGTCGCGCATCCAAATGCAGTTCGTCTGGACCGAAAATGCGGCAGAGGAGCGTCAGGCCATTTCCCGGGCCATAGGCCTGTTTCAGTTTTTTGCCGGCCAGCAAACCCCCACCTTCCGCGACCGCGGCCGCAACCTGCCCGACGAAGGCGTTGACGGGCGCATGGACTGCATCGACCACGCCCACAATACCAGTGCCTATCTGCATCTGATGGAGGAGCGCGGCTGGCTGCGCTTCCACCGTGTACTGGAGCCGGTCAAGCGTGCCCCCCTGATCTTCAACGAGCACTGGTCCGCGCACATCGCAGAAAAGGAAAGTGGTGAGGAATTCGTGGTAGATTCGTGGTTCTTCGATAATGGGCATCCAGCAGCCATTTTCACGCTGGAAGAATGGATAAAGGGAGCAGAACCATAACCTGGAAACCCCGGTTGACCGCTCCATTGAATACATAGTGTAATGAATTTAATAAATTTCTTCTTGATTCATGGATTCGCTCACTTGACGAATCCGCTACGTGGCGGATTGCACGATTTTTGTGGCGCATGGTTGCGTACCAACTCCTTGGCATGGAACAACCCTTCCGCGTCGTTGCGCCTTACCCTGCACCACAAAAATCGCACACTCCCCCACGTCCAACTGAGGTTCCCAGGTTATGAGTAAAGTCGTCGTCGGCATGTCGGGCGGGGTAGACTCCTCTGTTGCCGCCCTGCTTCTGAAGCAACAGGGCCATGAAGTCGTCGGCCTGTTCATGAAGAATTGGGAAGACGACGATGGTGAAGACGGCTACTGCCCGGCCAAGCAGGACTTCATGGACGTGCTCGCGGTGGCTGACAAGATCGGCATCGAGGTGGAAGCCGTCAATTTCGCCAAGGAATACAAGGAGCGTGTGTTCAGCCTCTTCCTACAGGAATACCAGGCTGGCCGCACCCCTAATCCGGACGTGCTGTGCAATTCCGAAATCAAGTTCAAGGCTTTTCTCGACCATGCCCTCGCGCTGGGCGCGGAAAAAATTGCCACCGGACACTATGCCCGGGTACGCGAACGCTTCGGCACATTCGAACTGCTGAAGGCCGAAGACGGCACCAAGGACCAGAGCTACTTTCTCTACCGTCTCAACCAAGCGCAACTCTCGAAAACGCTTTTTCCGCTGGGCGATCTATACAAGCGCGAAGTTCGCAAAATCGCCGAGCAAGCCGGCCTGCCCACCTTTGCCAAGAAGGACAGCACCGGCATCTGCTTCATCGGTGAACGGCCGTTCCGCGATTTTCTGCAGCGCTACCTGCCGCGCCAGCCGGGGCCGATGCAGACGCCCGAGGGAAAAATCTTGGGTGAACATCAGGGGCTGGCCTATTACACCCTCGGCCAGCGTCAGGGGCTGGGCATCGGCGGCCAGGGCGAGCCATGGTTCGTGGCGGCGAAAGACATGACCAGCAACACCCTCACCGTGGTACAGGGCCATGAGCACCCCCTGCTGCTCAGGGACAGCCTCAGTGCCGCCGATCTGAACTGGATCAGCGGGGCCCGGCCCCGCCCGCAATGGGTTTATGCCGCCAAGACGCGCTACCGCCAGGCCGATGCGCCGTGCAGTATCCGGCGGGTGGATGCTGCCATTTGCGAAGTGGAATTTGCCGAACCGCAGTGGGCGGTGACACCGGGGCAGTCGGTAGTGTTATATGAAAGCGAGGTCTGCCTCGGTGGCGGGATTATTCAATAACGCGCCCGGCCTGCCAGCGGTAGCCGCGCGCTGCGATACCGCTCTGTAGAAATAGCAGCGCCCCTGTCACTTCAGTACTGCGCCCCCTGAGACCGAACTCGATGCGACGTGCCCCGTCTGCCCCAAGATGCGGAAGGCTGGAAAAGCGCACTTCAGGGTAGCGCACCACGAATTCGTTCATCAGATCCAGCAGGTAACTTTCCGACACGTCCAGGGCGGTAAAGATTTCCTCGCGTTCGGGCGCCAGGTTGCGCAGATCCGGATAACGCGTATCCAGCACCCACGCCATCATCGGCCAGGCCATCTGGGGAAAACCCGGCAGGAAATGATGGTGACGCAGGGAAAAGCCAGGCACCCGGTTGACCGGATTGGGAATGATCGTGCTGCCGGCCGGCAGGTCGGCCATGAGAATGCGGCGCGGATAGGCATCGGGGCCGAACTGCGCCTCGATCTCGCTCACCGCATCGGGGTGACGCTGCATGGGAACATCCGCTGCGATGGCGGCGCACTGGCGGGTATGGTCGTCCGGGGTGGCGCCGATGCCGCCGAACGAAAACACCAGATCGCCGGTGGCATGGGTCTCGCGCAGATGCTGCACGATGCGCGCTGGCACATCCCCGACGATGCGGCACCAGGCCAGTTCCAGGCCACGCCCGGCCAGCGCTTCCACCACATGCGCAAAATGGCCATCCCTGCGCTTGCCCGAGAGAATCTCGTCTCCGATGATGAGGATGCCGATATCCATGGCCGGTTACTACGCGTTCAGGCTAGGCGACCGGCACCGTCTCGGCAAAGGAAGCGCGCTGCGCCAGCTTGCCCGCCAGCCGGGCCAGGTTTGGGTGCGCCTCGCGCCACAGGATGCCGGGAAAGCGAAAATCCAGATAGCCTAGACAGCAGCCCACGGCAATATCGGCCAAGGTAAAAAAGTCTCCTGTGCACCAGGTTTTCTCGCCCAGATCTTCCGACATGGCTTCCAGACCGCGGAAAACCTGACTTTCCTGGCGCACGATCCATTCAGGATCCTGGCGTGCTTCCGGACGTTTTTTCTCCAGAAAAATGGTCGCGGCGGATTCGGTCACGCCATCCGCCAAGGCCTCCCAGCGCCGCACTGCAACGCGCGGGCGGTTTTCTTTGGGCAGCAGGGGCGAGACCGGAGTCAGGTTGTCGAGATACTCGACGATGACGCGCGAATCAAACAGGGTACTGCCATCGTCCATCACCAGCACCGGGACCTTGCCCAGCGGGTTGTACTCGGGGACGCGCGTGGTGGGTTCCCAGGGGATGTCCACCACAGCCTCGAAATCGATACGTTTTTCCGCCAGCACCACGCGCACCTTGCGTGCGAACGGGCTGGTCAGGGAAAGAATGAGTTTCATCATGTTGCGTGCTATGCCTGTGCCACCGGGATCACCTTGCCCTTGCCGGCATAGGCTTCCATCTGGTTGAAGTTGAGGTAACGGTAGATATTGTCCGCCATGGGCGCGATTTTGTCCTGTACCAGGGCAAGATATTCTTCCGCGCCGGGAATCCGGCCCAGGCGGGCGCACACCGCCGCCAGTTCAGCCGAGCCGAGGTAGACGCGGGCATCCTTGCCGAGGCGGTTGTCGAAATTGCGCGTGCTGGTGGAGAACACCGTCGCCTTGTCCGCCACCCGTGCCTGGTTGCCCATGCACAGCGAACAGCCGGGCATTTCCATGCGCGCGCCGGCGCGGCCGAGAATGCCGTATACACCTTCCTCACGCAGTTGCGCCTCGTCCATGCGGGTCGGCGGCGCTACCCACAGCTTGGTCGAAAGCAGGCCGGCATCCTCCAGCACCCGGGAGGCGGCGCGGTAGTGGCCGATATTGGTCATGCAACTGCCGATGAACACCTCGTCGATTTTTTCCCCGGCCACGTCCGAGAGCGTTTTGACATCATCCGGATCGTTGGGGCAGGCCAGCAGCGGTTCTTTGATCTCGTTCAGGTCGATTTCCAGCACATAGGCGTATTCCGCGTCGGCATCCGGCTCCAGCAGCTCGGGCCTGGCCAGCCAGGCCTTCATGGCGTCGATGCGGCGCTGCAGGGTGCGCGCATCCTGATAGCCGTTGGCGATCATGTTTTCCAGCAGCACTACGTTGGAATTCAGGTACTCGATCACCGGCTCCTTGCCGAGGCGCACCGAACAGCCGTTGGCGGAACGCTCGGCGGAAGCATCCGCCAGCTCGAACGCCTGTTCGACCTTGAGGTCGGGCAAGCCCTCGATTTCCAGAATGCGGCCGTTGAAAACGTTTTTCTTGCCTTTCTTGCCCACGGTCAGCTCGCCCTGCTGGATCGCGGCATAGGGAATGGCATTGACCAGATCGCGCAGGGTGATGCCCGGCTGCAGTTCGCCCTTGAAGCGCACCAGCACGGATTCCGCCATGTCCAGCGGCATCACGCCCATGGCGGCGGCAAAGGCCACCAGACCAGAGCCGGCGGGGAAACTGATCCCGATGGGGAAACGGGTATGCGAATCGCCGCCGGTACCTACGGTATCGGGCAGCAGCATGCGGTTGAGCCAGGAGTGGATCACGCCGTCGCCCGGCTTGAGCGAAACCCCGCCGCGCGAGGTGATAAAGTCCGGAAGGGTGTGCTGCAGTTTGATGTCCACCGGCTTGGGGTAGGCCGCGGTGTGGCAGAAGCTCTGCATCACCAGGTCGGCGGAAAAGCCCAGGCAGGCCAGTTCCTTGAGCTCGTCGCGGGTCATGGCGCCGGTGGTGTCCTGCGAGCCCACCGTGGTCATTTTCGGCTCGCAATAGGTGCCGGGACGCACGCCGGCCACGCCGCAGGCGCGGCCCACCATTTTCTGCGCCAGGGTATAGCCCTTGCCGGTGTCCCTGGGGTTGAGCGGCTGGATGAACATGTCGGAAGGCGCCAGCCCCAGCGCCTCGCGCGCCCTGGCGGTCAGGCCGCGCCCGATGATCAGGGGAATGCGGCCACCGGCGCGCACTTCATCGGCCAGCGTCACAGGCTCCAGCTTGAAGCTGGAGACCACCTTGCCGGCGACATCGTGGATTTCGCCCTTGAAGGGGTAAATGGTGATGACATCACCCATCTTCAGCGCGCCCACATCGCACTGGATCGGCAGCGCGCCGGAGTCCTCGGCGGTATTGAAAAAAATCGGCGCGATCTTGCCACCCAGCACGATACCGCCGGTGCGTTTGCCGGGAATGTGCGGAATGTCCACGCCCATGTACCACTGCACCGAATTGATGGCGGACTTGCGCGAGGAACCGGTTCCCACCACATCACCCACATAGGCCAGCGGCAGGCCTTTTTCTTTCAGCGTGGCGATGGTTTTCAGCCCGTCCGGCATCTTGGCGACCAGCATTTCAGTCGCATGCAGCGGGATGTCCGGACGCGACCAGGCCGCCTGGGCGGGTGAGAGATCATCCGTATTGGTTTCGCCGTCCACCCTGAACACCACGCATTGAATGCTTTCTGCCAGTGCCGGCTTGCTGGTGAACCACTCCGCATTGGCCCAGGACTGGATCAGCTCCCGGGCATGTGCATTGCCCGCCTTCATCCTCTCGGCCACATCGTGGAAGGCATCGAACACCAGCGTGGTGTGCGACAGCGCCTGCACCGCATCCGGGGCCAGCGTGGCATCGTCCAGCAGCGCGATCAGCGTGCCCACGTTGTAGCCGCCCAGCATGGTGCCCAGCACCTGCACGGCATGCTGACGGCAGATCAGCGAGGTCTCGACTTTGCCATGCGCCACATCGGCGAGGAAGGCCGCCTTGACATAAGCCGCCTGGTCCACCCCGGCCGGAACGCGGTTCTCGAACAGGTCGAGAAGAAAATCGTCTTCCCCGGCAGGCGTCGCCTTCAGCAACTCCACCAGTGCGGCGGTCTGTTCCGGGGAAAGAGGCAGGGGTGGCAGTCCTTGCGCGGCGCGCTCGGCGACATGATCACGATAGGCTTTTAACATTTCGATTATCCACTTGAGTCAATTTACTAAAAAATTTCCATTTAACCGGCTCTGCCCCCTCCCAACCTCCCCTTGTCAGGGGAGGAGCCAATGCGTTCCTCTGGCAAGGGGGATTGCGGTCAGTGCTTTCCGGTGCTGCCGAAGCCACCCGCGCCGCGTTCGCTATCGGCGAATTCGTCGACAATATTGAAGCGTGCCTGTACCACCGGCACCACCACCAGCTGCGCGATGCGTTCCATGGGGTTGATGGTGAAGGCAGCCTGGCCGCGGTTCCAGCAGGAGACGAAGAGCTGGCCCTGGTAGTCCGAATCGATCAGCCCGACCAGATTGCCCAAGACAATACCGTGCTTGTGGCCAAGGCCGGAGCGCGGCAGGATCATGGCGGCATAGCCGGGGTCGGCCAGATGGATGGCGACGCCGGTAGGAATCAGTTCGGTCTGGCCCGGATTCAGCACCAGCGCCTCCGCCAGACAGGCGCGCAGGTCCAGCCCGGCGGCGCCAGGCGTGGCATAGGCCGGGAGCTGTTCGTGCATGCGCGGATCGAGAATTTTGACATCAATTTTCATGCGGCTTTTCCATTGGGTATTTTTTCGTACAACTTTGCAATGTGGGCTATGAGCTGCCGCGCCAGAACGATTTTCGACGCGCGCGGAAGTGGATGGGGGCCCTCGTCGTCGAACAGTACCAGTTCGTTGTCGTCGCCGCCGACGGCAGTCTGCACCAGGTTGGCTGCCAGCAGCGGGAGGTTCTTGCGGCGCCGTTTCATTTCGGCATATTCGTAAAGATTTTCGCTCTCGGCCGCGAAGCCGACGCAGAACGGCGGGTTGGGCAAATTCATCACGTTCGAGACGATATCGGGGTTCGGTGCCAGTTCCAGCGTCAGAATGTGGGCATCCTTCTTGATCTTCTGCTCGGAGGGGTTGAGCACGTAGTAATCGGCGACCGCCGCCACGCCGATGAAGATGTCCGCCCAGTTCACGGCTTCGTTCACCGCCTTGAGCATTTCCTGCGCGCTGGTGACATTCACCAGCTCCGCACCGGCTGGCGGTCTGAGGCAGGTCGGGCCGCTGATAAGCTTCACTTCGGCGCCGGATTCGATGGCCGCGCGGGCTACCGCGTAGCCCATCTTGCCCGAGCTGGAATTGGTGATGCCGCGCACCGCGTCAATGGCTTCGAAAGTCGGCCCGGCAGTGATCAGGACATGCCTGCCCGGCAGCAGTCTGGGCTGGAAGAAGGCCTCGATCCCGGCCAGCAGATCTTCCGCCTCCAGCATCCGCCCCATGCCGGTTTCACCGCAGGCTTGAGCGCCGCTGGCGGGACCAAGGAGCGTGATGCTATCGGAACGGATCTGGGCGGCATTGCGCTGGGTGGCGGGGTTTTCCCACATCTGTTTGTTCATGGCGGGCGCCACCAGCAGCGGGCACATGCGAGCCAGGCACAGCGTGGAAAGCAGGTCGTCCGCCAGACCATGCGCCAGCTTGGCGATGAAATCGGCACTGGCGGGGGCCACCACCACGGCATCGACATCACGGGTGAAATCGATGTGCGCCATGCCGTTGTCGATGCGATTGTCCCACAGGTCGGTGAACACCGGCCGTCCGGACAACGCCTGCATGGTCACCGGGGTGATGAACTGGCAGGCTGCCTGCGTCATTACCACCTGGACTTCCACCCCGGCCCGAACCAGCAGGCGCACCAGTTCCGCCGCCTTGTAAGCGGCCACGCCACCGGTGATGCCCAGCAGCAGGCGTTTTTTGGCCAGATCAGTCATATGGCTTCCATTTTACGTGAAAATGAAAGCCCATGGCGATAACGGATCGATGAAGGAAAAGAAACCAGTTCAGGAGAAAATAACTTTGACGGCAGTACCCTGGCCTTCGTTACTTTCGAGCCTGACCTGCCAGCCGTAGCGATCGCAAATACGCTTGACCAGGGACAGTCCGATGCCAGCCCCTTCGCTTGCCATATCGCGAAAATGCCTGACAAACACCTGCTCTATGGCGTGACGGGGGATGCCTTTTCCGGTATCGCTTACAGTCAGGGAATGGGCGTCCTGCTGTACATGCACGGTGCCGGCTACCGTATAGGAAAAAGCGTTTCTGATCAGGTTGCTGACCAGAATCTCTACCAGACCGGCGTCCGCAGACAAAATCAGTTCCGGGCTGGTATGCACATCCACCTCGATCGGCTTTCCAGACAGCATATGGCGCTGTTTTTCTACCACTTCCCGCACCACATCGGCAAGCACGCAACCGCCGCCTGCAGCCAGGCTGTGCTCCTCGCGCGCCATGAACAGCAGGGCGGTCCCCAGTTCGGCCATGTCGCGAGCAGCGCGTTCGATGCGGCCAATGCGGGCTTTCTGCTTCGCGCTAAGGCTATCGTCGTCGAGCAGCACCTCGGATGAGCTCAGGATGACAGCCAGTGCGGTACGCAATTCATGGCTGATATCGGCGCTGAAAGCCCGTTCCCGCTCGATAAACGCACGCATGCGGATCAGGTGGCGGTCGAACACACGGGCCAGCTCGCCGACTTCGCCGACGGGAAAATCTTCTGCCAGCGGATGTTCCCATTCATCCGGGCTGCGATGACGCACCTTGGCCGCCAAATCGGCGACCGGCGCGACCACGGCGCGCGACAGCCAGACGCCACCCAGTGCAGAAAGCAGGGTCATGGCGACGGCCATGAGCCCTAACATCCAGGCGAAACGACTTTCGCGCCGGGCCTGCAGCGATGTGTCATAGAGCAGGTAGTAGCTCGTACCGCCGCGCTCGAGGATAGCAACCCGGTAGCTAAGCGTACCCAGGTGGATATCGTGACGCCCTGGCGAGAGCACCGCCAGATAATCCGGAACATTGCCAACGCCATCCAAACCGCGCACATAGCCCTGAAGAATGACGGTGGAAGGTGGCAGAGATGCCGGATTGCGTTCGCGCCGGGCAATATAATCATCCAGTTCCGCCGACAGGGTTTCGTCGATGAGGCGCTGGCCCAGATCGTGAGCGCCCTGATAGAGCGCTACGGTCATGATCAGGCTGATCAGGGCACCGAAACCCGCGAAAACCAGGGCAACGCGCCCGCGCAGGTCAGGCGGCAGGTGCATCGGGATCCTTCAATTGGTAGCCGACGCCACGGATAGTGTGCAGAAGAGCCGGGTAACCCGGCGGGTCAATGGCCGAACGCAGGGTATGCATGTGGACACGCAGGGAATCACTGTCCGGCGGCGAGTCACCCCACACCGCCCGTTCGATATCACGCCGCCAGACCACGCTGGGCGCACGCTTCATCAGCAATTCCAGAATCTTGAGCGGCAGCACCGGCAAACTGATGACCTGTCCTGCGCGCTGTACCGTAAGGGTGTCAAGGTCGAAAACCAGATCGGCCACCTTGAGCCGGCGCAAGGTTTCGCTGCTGCGCGCACGTCGCGCCAGAGCGCGCAGGCGCAAGTCCAGCTCGCGCAACTCGAACGGCTTGACCATGTAATCATCAGCGCCCTCGCCGAAGCCTGCAGCCTTGTCGTCCAGGGTGGCGCGCGCCGTCAGCATCAAGATCGGGACCGCGGATTGCGCGTCATGTCGCAGACGCCGACACAGGGTCAGGCCATCGATACCCGGCAACATCAGGTCCAGGACGATCACGTCATGCGGCTGTGTGACAGCCAGATGCAAGCCGGTGACGCCATCCATGGCCACATCGACCAGATAGCCCCTGCCCTCCAGATAGTCAGCCATGTTAGCCGCCAGATCCTGACTGTCTTCGACTATAAGTATAGAAATGGATTCTGAGTCGTGCATGGGCTGACGGTATCGTAAAAAAGGCGGCTGGAGAATGTTTTACCCCAATCGCATCTTCCCGTCCAGCCGATCATGCCGGATTATTTATGCAGGAAGCCAGCTCAGGCATGCTGAAGGGTGGGTTGACGCCAGTATCTGGTTAAACGCCTGAACAAGCTTTGGCGACTTACCGTCAGGATATCCGCATCTTGTTCAATTCCATGGAGCAGGTGACTGTCACAGGTCACCACCACATCCGGTTTCCAGGCACGAATAACCTCGGCCAGTGCGACTTTCGGCTCACCTCGCACCACTTTGGCTTCTGCCCAGCTCAGATTATTGCGTGCCAATAGCAGGTCCAGGCGCTTTATCGCGTCAGGTATGCGTCTTGCAGCCGACTCACCCGGCAATATGCCAGCCGGCCCTTCGGATTCGAAGCCGCTACGCGTGTCGATCACTTGGACCACCAGCATTTGTATGCGCTGGGATTGGGCGAGTTCGGCTGCACGGTGCAGCAGAACGTCACTTTGGCCGCCAGCAGAGATGGAAACCAGAATACGTTGATAGGTTGTCATGACAGGGCTCCTTCAGTTATTGCCTGTTGATACGAATTTTCAAATGGCCTGGATACAGTCTGACAAGAGCGGAATGGACGCTGTGCACAGCCTTTGCAGATACTTTTATCCAGACGCGGGAATAATGCATCCGCCGGACGGGATTTGGCCGGATAGAGATTCTGCTCGCCGATGTCTTGCATAAATCCGCCTTTGCGCAGGGTTTCGGCCACACTTTCTTTCATTCGATAGAAGCTCAGGCTACCGCCGTTACGGGCGTAACGCCGGGCTGTTTCAGCGAGAAACTCGGCACCGGCAAGGTCAATAAAATTGATGCCACTGGCCATTACCAGGAGATGTTTACGCATCGGCTCGCGCTTCTCCAGTTCCTGAATTTGCTGCTGAAGATGTGACACTGCGCCGAAGAAAATAGAGCCGTTCTGTCGCATCATCTTGATCTGCGGACACTCCTGACGGCCGTCTGCGGGCACGAAGTGATAACTGTCGAGGTCGTGATCCGGCACTACAGAATCCAGGGTCGGTCGCGAGGTGCGATAAAGGTATAGCGCCAGCGACAGGGCAATACCGAAGAAGATGCCCTTTTCCAGATCGATCAGGGTACCGATCAGGGTAACCCACAGCACCACGGTTTCCTGACGGCTGATGCGGGGAAGCAGGAGGATGTGGTGCTTGTCAATCAGACCCCACGCCACAAGAAACAGAATGCCGGCCATGGCAGCTGTTGGCAGGTAAGCTGCCATGGGCGCTACCAGCAGCAGGATGACCAACAGGATTATCGAAGCAAATACCGCCGCCAGTGGCGTTTTCGCGCCAGCGGCATAGTTGACGCCGCTACGATTGAACGAGCCGGAAGCGGCATAGCCGGAGAAAAAGCTGCCGACAATATTGGAAAGCCCCTGGCCGATGAACTCCTGATTGCCGTCAATATGCTGACCAGAGCGTGTGGCAATGGCGCGTGAAATCGATACCGCCTCGGTTAATGCCAGCATGGTGATAATCAGTGCAGGGAACATCATTTGCGACACGCCGTGGAAGGAAAAGTCCGGCAGAGACAGCGGCGGCAGACCGGATGGCAGCGCTCCAACCGTATGAACCTGCGTCGTTTCCACGCCGAAAAAGGCATTGATACCCGCCGCGAACAGACTGCCCGCCACCATCGCAACGATCATATAGGGCAGTTTCGGCGCATAGCGTTTGATCAGGACGCCAACAATCAGCGTCGTCAGGCTCACTGCCAGCACGTAAGGATTGATGTTGCCGATGTGCAGCGCAAACAGCTCCAGCGTTTTGAAAAATGGGGTTCCACGCGGGATATCCATGCCAAAGAAGTTCTTGATCTGACTACCCGCGATGAGCAATGCTGCACCCGCAGTAAATCCGATCACCACGGTGTGTGAAATGAAGTTCACCAGCACGCCCATGCGAGCCATACCCAGGGCCAGCTGAAATACGCCGGTCAGGAAAGTCAAGGTCAAAACCAGGTGAATGAATTCCGGCGACCCCGGCGGCGCATAAGGACTGACCGAGGCGAAAACAGCGATTGAAATGGCAGTCGTCGGGCCGGAAACCAGATGCCAGCTCGACCCGAACAGCGCCGCGACAATCGCCGGCATCATCGCCGCATACAGCCCATATTCCGGCGGCAGGCCCGCGATTGTGGCAAAGGCCACCGCCTGCGGCAGCACGATCAATGCCCCCGTCAGACCGGACATGGCATCATCACGCATATTGTCGCGGGTCACCCTTTCGCGCCATTGCAGGAATGGAAACAGGCGGGACAAGTCAAACGGAAAACTCAGACTACGCGTGCGAACGAGAGCGGCATACATGGCAAAACTCCAACCTGAAGCAATGGCTAAAGCATGACGGATACCGCGTTAACAGCAGGTTAAGTGCAGGTCAAGAGAGGGTTATGAGCAGCAATTCTCTGCGCAATCAACACCAGCTTGATTGAGGACCAAATGCATGGCATGCAGGCGTTTTTCGACATATCGTTCATAATGCGCTCATATTTCAGGATTCAGGGAAAGTCACAAACGATGGCGATAACCGATTGGCCCGAGGACGAGCGCCCCAGGGAAAGACTATTGAAACACGGCCCTGCAAGCCTGTCCGATGCTGAATTGCTGGCCATTTTCCTGCGTATGGGTGTTACCGGGAAAAGTGCAGTCGACCTGGCACGCGACATGATGACCCATTTCGGCGATCTGGCCCGGATGTTCAGTGCCAGTCGAAATGAATTCTGCGCTATCCACGGTCTCGGCCCGGCAAAATACGTCCAATTACAGGCCGTGCTGGAAATGGCACGACGCGCCATGCAGGAGAAAATGCGTTCCAGTGACGCCCTTAATTCTCCAGGCGCCGTGAAGGATTACCTGACACTGACTCTTGGCCGAAAAAATTATGAAGTTTTCGTTGTGCTGTTTCTGGACGCCCAGAACCGGCCTATCGAAATCGAGGAACTGTTTCGCGGAACCCTGACCCAGACCAGCGTATATCCTCGCGAAGTCGTCACCCGCGCACTTCATCACAATACCGCAAGCGTCATTTTCGCCCACAACCACCCTTCCGGTACCGCCGAACCCAGCCACGCTGACCAGATTCTTACCCAGGCCTTGAAAAATGCACTGGCGCTCATAGATATACGTGTTCTGGATCATTTTATTGTTGGCGGCGACACGGTGCTGTCATTTGCGGAACGAGGTTTAATTTGAAAGCGCTGATTGTCACTGCTCACCCCCAGCAGGATAGCTTTACCTGGGCACTGACCGAGCAATTTGTTGCGGGCGTTATCGCAAGCGGGCATGAGGTCGAGGTCGCTGATCTTTACAGCGAAGGCTTCAACCCCGTGGTATCTATTGCGGAAATGGCTGGCTGGCAAAGCGGCCTGGTTTCACCGGAAATCCGCGCCGAGCAGGAACGCATCAGAAATTGTGACGGCCTGATTCTCTCCTATCCGGTATGGTGGAGCACGCCACCTGCCATTCTTTCAGGGTGGCTGCAACGCGTTCTGACCCTGGGCTTCGCCTTCAAGCATGTGGGCGGTCGCACCGAGGGCCAACTCAAAGTACGCGCTCAGATGCTGGTGAACATCGGCAGCCGGCAACGCCAGGATGTCGACCTTGCCAAGCTTTATCTCGAGCCGATGATAGGCGTACTCCACTATTGCGGCATGAACGTCCTGCCCTCGCAAGCCAACTGGGGCGTGTATCCTCAGGCCGATCGCGATACGCTGCAAGCGTACATCGACCAGGCATACGAGAACGGAAAACGATTTTTTTCTTGAGTCTGGCAGCAGAAATATGGTATAAATTGCGTTTTTCGAATTCCAGATACAAAAATTTAGGAGTCACCTCAAATGGCACGCGTATGTAAAGTCACCGGCAAGCGCCCGATGACGGGAAATAATGTTTCCCACGCCAACAACAGGACCAAGCGTCGCTTCCTGCCCAATCTGCAATCCCGCCGTTTCTGGGTTGAGAGCGAAAACCGCTGGGTTCGTCTGCGCGTGAGCTGCTCAGCCCTGCGCACCATTGACAAAAAAGGCATTGATGCCGTGCTGGCGGAATTGCGCGCCAGCGGTGAAGCTGTTTAAGGAGTAAATCATGGCTAAAGGCGGACGCGAAAAAATCAAGCTGGAATCCTCTGCGGGTACCGGCCACTTCTATACCACGACAAAAAACAAGCGCACCATGCCGGAAAAAATGGCGATCATGAAATATGATCCCAAGGCGCGCAAGCACGTGGAATACAAGGAAATCAAACTGAAGTAAGGTAAGTGATGCCGGTTACCAGCCAGGCTCAGCAACCAGAACGAACCCCGGCGCCACAAGCGTACGGGGTTTTTTCATATCAGGAAAATTCATGAGAAAACGACTGCTTCTTCTGGGCCTGCTACCTGCCATATCACTTGCAGCCGGATTTGATCAATCCAGCTGGGGAAAATTCGAATATGATTTCGAAGAAAAGTCCTGGGCGGAGGTAGAAACCCAACTGCCCCCAGCACCCAAGCTGGAAAATCTGCTGCCTTTCTTTGTCAGCGCCTCAACAGATAACCGCTTTTTCGTGGATAGCGCATCGCTGACCCTTGGTGAAGACGGGGTGGTACGCTACACGCTGCTGATCAGATCAGCAGGCGGCGCAAACAATATCACCTATGAAGGGATGCGCTGCAGCTCAGGCGAATTCAAACGCTACGCTTTCGGTCGCCATGACGGCAGCTGGGGCAAGGCTCGTGATGCCAAATGGGAAGATATCCGATACAAGGATATTAACCGCCAACACCACATGCTGTATGACGACTTTTTCTGCCCCCACGGCATCTCTGTCAAATCTGCAACGGAAGCGATCGATGCCCTCAAGCGAGGTGAACACCCTGGCAGCAAGGGAATTGCCTGGTAACAACGTGCCCGTTGCATGAGTCGCACCTGCCACAGCAGGAATTGCGCCCCTATCCAGGCTGGCAGTTTTTTGATAGGTTCCAAGATTGACTTTTCTTCGATTAAATCCATGAACTACTGCAGCCACTGCGGAGCCAGGGTCACCCTTCGCATCCCGGAAAGCGACAGCCTGCCTCGCTATGTGTGCGATCAATGCCACACCATTCACTATCAGAATCCCAAATTGGTGATCGGCTGCATTCCCCTGTGGGAAGACCAAATTCTTCTCTGCCGTCGCGCCATCGAGCCAAGGTATGGCTTCTGGACTCTTCCCGCAGGCTTCATGGAAAACGGTGAAACCACGACCCAGGCGGCAGCAAGGGAAACACTGGAAGAAGCACTGGCTGTGGTGGAAATTGGTGCGCTTTACACCCTATTCAACGTGCCTCACATCAACCAGGTGCACCTGTTTTTTCAGGCACGCCTGCTGGAGCCCTGCTTCGGCGCTGGTACGGAAAGCCTGGAAGTCAGATTGTTCACAGCTCAGGACCTACCGTGGGATGAAATCGCCTTTGCCAGCGTGCGTCAAACCCTGAAACATTTTGTGTCAGAGCGGCAAAGCGGGGCGTTTGGATTCCATCTGGGCGATATTCACCCGCTTCCAGACCAGCATATTCTCTATAGCGCCATTCCACCAAACAACTTCATCCCCTGAACTCCTGAGAATTAATACCATTGCGGCATCACCAAGCGATTCCTTGAAAATTCAGCCATGACAAAACTCCCTGAAGAAATTTTCAAGGCCTACGACATCCGTGGCATCGTCGGGAAATCGCTTACTCCGAAAATGGTCGAAGCCATCGGTCACGCCATCGGTTCGGAAGCCATTTCGTGCCAGCAAAACGAGATCGTGATCGGGCGCGATGGCCGGCTATCGGGTCCGGCTCTGGCTGCATCACTTACGCACGGGATCCGGAAAAGCGGTATCAACGTGATCGATCTTGGTATGGTGACTACACCGATGACCTATTTCGGCGCCTACCAGCTCCACACTCACTCGGCCGTGATGGTCACCGGCAGCCACAACCCTCCAGACTACAACGGGCTGAAAATAGTGCTGGGGGACAATACTCTTTCCGGCAGAAGCATCCAGAACCTGAGGAAGCGGGTCGAGCAGGGCGAACTGGTCCATGGCAATGGCGGCTACTGCCAGCATGACATCGCCGACGAATACAACCGGCGCATTGCTGGCGACATCTGCCTGGCAAGGCCAATGAAAGTAATCGTCGATTGCGGCAACGGTGTAGCCGGCGCTTTCGCGCCCCAGCTCTATCGCACGCTGGGATGCGAGGTAGAAGAAATGTTCTGCGACGTGGACGGTCATTTTCCCAATCACCACCCCGACCCTTCCGTACCCAGGAACCTGCAGGATCTGATTGCACGCCTTAAAATCTCGGATGCAGAAATCGGTCTCGCCTTTGATGGGGACGGAGACCGTCTGGGTGTGGTGACAAAGGACGGCCAGATCATCTTCCCAGACCGCCAGCTCATGCTGTATGCGGATGACGTACTCTCCCGCAACCCCGGAGCGGAAATCATTTTCGACGTCAAATCCACACGAAATCTTTTTGCATGGGTGCGCGAACGTGGCGGCAAACCGACGTTATGGAAAACGGGCCATTCCCTGATCAAGGCAAAAATGATGGAAACCGGCGCATTACTGGCTGGTGAAATGAGCGGGCATGTATTCTTCAAGGATCGCTGGTACGGTTTCGATGACGGCCTCTACACCGGCGCCCGCCTTCTCGAATACCTGTCGTACCAGTCCGACATCAACACGACGCTGCACAGCTTGCCGGATACCGTCAATACGCCGGAATTACATATAGGAATGAAGGAAGGCGAGCACTTCGCGCTGATAGAAAGACTGGGCGAAACGGCACGGTTCCGCAACGCCACGGAAATCGTCACGCTCGACGGCCTGCGTGTGGAATACGCCGATGGTTTTGGCCTGATGAGAGCATCCAACACCATGCCAGTGATCGCGCTGCGCTTCGAGGGCGACGATGAAGGCGCACTGAATCGCATTCAGGATGAGTTCCGCCAGGTACTGCTGGAGGCAGAGCCGGGACTGACTCTGCCATTTTAGCTACTTATTATCGACATCCAGGCCAAAACGGTGGGTCTCGTCAATCACCTTGAGCAGATTGCCGAAAGGCAGGCGAGGCCCGAGACGACGCACCGCCTCCATGAAGGGTAACTCGGCTCCATTGGGATCGAATTTGTAATCACCGCTTATCATGTCGGCGTACATCTTGCGCAACTGGGTATCAAGCAGGTTGACATAAGGGCGGATCGGGGCAAACTCGTCCGAGTCCTCGTCCATGATGGAACAGATTTCATCCACCTCATACACCGCCTGGTGCATCAGATCAACATACTCATCGGCTGTTTTTGGACGTTTCATCGACTACTCCTGAATGGCTTGTGGCATTCCCAATATGGTACCCATGATGGAAAAAATAAGGGGGCGCATAGCGCCCCCTTCAATTTTCAAAGTATTAATTACTTGTTGGCAATATCTTCCAGCCGGGTAGCGCGGATGATCTGGCCATCCAGCCCCGCGTCCTTGCTGCTGCCGCCGTACGCAACGGTAATCAGCTGACTGTAGTAGGTTACAGGGATGTTAAATTTCTTGCCGTAGCGCTTGTTCACTTCACCCTGGTAAATCTCAACGTTAGCCTGGCACAGCGGGCAAGGCGTAACGATCATGTCCGCACCGTGATCATAGGCGGACTCGATGATGTCATGGATCTGCTTCTGGCTCTTTTCCGGCTCGGAGAAAGCCAATGCACCGCCGCAGCAGGTCACTTTCTGATCATAGTTGGTGATTGCTTCGCCACCCATGGATTCGACCATGCGGTCCAGGTACATGGGGTTCTCGAATGACTCACCGTCGATCCCGAAGGGACGGTTGGTCTGGCAACCCACGTAACCGGCAAACTTGATGCCTTCAAGCGGTTTTTTCACACCACTTTTCAGGGTCTCATAGCCGATATCTTCGATCAGCACTTCGACCATATGACGTGCGGGAGGCGCTTCATTCTTGAATACCAGGCCTGCTTCCTTGAGCGCTTCATTGGTTTCTGCCAGCAGGGTAGCGCTGTGATCCAGCCGCTCCTTGGCCTCACGCGTGGCAAGCCAGCATGCCGCACAGGTCGCGACCACTTCCTGGCCAGGATTGTGCTGTTCGGACAGCGCCAGATTCCGTGCGGACAGGGCGATGCGCGGCAATTCACCACCACCGGCATAACCGATGGAAGCGCCGCAGCAGTTCCAGTCCGGAATTTCGTTCAAGGTCACATCCAGCAGATTGACCATTGAGTTAGTCGAAGTCAGATAGTTGCTGGACGACGCGCCGGACTGCGAAGAGCAGCCGGGGTAAAATGAATATTGTTTCTTGGCCATATGTCTTGCTCCTTACGCCAGTTTCCTGCGGCTATCCTCAAGTTCCCGCGCCTTCTTCAGCATGGCCTGGAATCCACTCTTATCCTTGACGCCGTGACCGCCCATGATTTCCATCGGGCTCAAGCGCTTGGCTTTCATCATGCCAAGGCCAACACTTTGCATCGCCATGGCATTTTTGATGCCCTGACTGAAACCGTCCTTGAAATACATGCCCAGACTTAGCTTCAGCTCGTTGACACGGCCGGTCTTGGTCAGGTTATCCCAGAACAGCTGACCGAACTGTGCGGTCGGCTGATTCTTCGGCGCCAGCCCTTCACGTTTGGCCAGGTAAGCCAGACCGTGCATGATATGGGTAATCGGCAGCTTGCGAGGGCAGCGCACGATGCACTGATAGCAGGAAGTACACATCCACATGGAATCGGACGACAGTACTTCCTCGCGCTTGCCAGCACGAATCATCATGAAGATTTTCTGTGGCGTATGTTCCCAGTGCGGACCCAGCGGGCAGGAACCGGCGCATACGCCGCACTGCATGCACATCTTGACCCAGTGGCCTTCCTCTACACGTTCTTCGACTTCCTTGAGGAAGCTCCTGGTATATTTTTCGATGCTCATCCTGTCTCCTCCTAGAAGCCTTTGAACGGGTTAGGCGGCAATGCAGAGATTTTGTCTGCATATTCGTTGATCAGCTTGGGTAGCCGCTCAATGTCAGTAATTGCCGCCTCGAAGGTTTGCACGCGCTCAGTCTCCAGACCCATGCCCTGAAGCGTGTCGCCCACCTTGCTCATACGATAGCTGGCGAGCTCGGAACCCTTGACGAAGTGGCACTGGTAATCGTCGCCGTGTTTGCAACCCATCATCATCACGCCATCATAGCCACTGTTAAGCGCATCGGTAATCCAGATGGTGTTAACAGAACCGAGACAGCGTACTGGTATGACGCGCACCCAGGCGGAATACACTTCCTTGTTCATGGCTGCCATATCGAGTGCCGGATAGGCATCGTTTTCGCAGGCCAGAATCAGGATACGCGGCTTTTCGGAAAATTCATCCGGTACATCCACTGCCTTGATCTGCGAACCCACGGTATCCACCGAATAGTTCTCGAAGGAAATGACGCGCACCGGGCAGGCGCCCATGCAGGTACCGCAACGACGGCAGCGTGACTCATTGAACAGCGGATAACGCTGCTCATCTTCATCAATCGCGCCAAACGGACATTCAACCGTGCAGCGTTTGCACTGGGTGCAACCTTCACGACGAACGCTAGGGAAAGACAGATCGCCTGAACGTGGGTGCGCAGCACGGCCCACGGCAGCGTTCTCCACCGCCTGAATCGCTTTCATCGCAGCGCCAGTGGCATCTTCCGTGGCCTGGATGATATCCATCGGACGACGTACCGGGCCGGCGGAGTAAATACCGGTGCGGCGGGTTTCATAAGGGAAGCAGATGAAGTGAGAGTCGGTAAAACCATACTTCAGTTGCGGCACATCCGGACCCTGACGGTAAGCCAGGTTGAGTACAGAAATCGGCTTGACCGCACCTTCTGTCTGCGCTGCGTTCCAGGCATCCAGCAGCGAGTTGTCGCCGGCAGCCGCAGCGATATCAGCCTTGAGTTTGGCGTCTACGTCAACACCGGAGTTGGCGACCTGACCCGTTGCCAGCACAACAATGTCGGCATTTTCGATGGCCGTCTGGTCGTTCAGGATCAGGTCATGGAAATTCACCTTGCAGGTATTGCCAGTCGCTTCAACCGTGGACACCTTGCCCTTGGTAAAAGTCACACCCTTGTTCTGGCCGCTGCGGTAAAAATCTTCACCATTACCCGGCATGCGCAGGTCGGTGTAGATCACCACAGTATCCACATCAGGATTGGCGTCCTTGAAGTACATCGCCTGCTTGACCGAAGTCAGGCAGCAGGAGCCTGAACAGTACGGCAGATGCTTGCCAGTTTCATCACGCTGACCGGCGCACTGCACGAATACCACGGATTTGACTTCACCACCATCGGAAGGACGCTTGATCGGGCCGCCATTGGCTACCTTGGCAAGGGCTTCCAGACCAGCCTGATCCATCACATTGGGGGATTTGCCATAACCCAGTTCGGGCAGGTTGTTGGCGTCATACAGCGTAAAACCCGTTGCCTGAATAATCGAACCCACTTCTTCTGTTGTAGTGGGACCGCTTTCCTGGCTGATTTCGATCTTGAAGCGACCTGGCGCACCTTCCGTCTTGCTGGTAATTGCGTTGGTGTAAACAGTGATATTGCTGTCAGCCTCAATAGCCGCGATCATTGCATCCACGCCGGTATCCTGAGGATCGGCATAAGGGCTATGAGAAGGGGAGCGCTTGTACAGTTTGGCCGCCCAGCCACCCAGAGTAGCGGCTTTTTCGACCAGTACAACCTGATAGCCGGCTTTTGATGCTTCCAGCGCCGCAGTCATACCGGAAATGCCACCACCGACCACCAGTACGCGGCGGTTGGTTGCCGCTTCCGGATTGCCGCCCGGCAGCTTCATTTTCTTGACTTCGGCGCAACCCATGCGCACATAGTCATCCGCCATTTCCTGCGTGGTTTCGCGCGATTCTTCATCATCCGGACGGATCCAGATCACACCTTCGCGCAGATTGGCACGGGATACGGCCACGTCGGAAAAGCCAAAGGCCTCGGTCTTGGCGCGACGGGAACAGGCTGCGATCATCACGTGGGTGACCGCATCATTGTCGATATCGTTGCGGATCATCGCAACGCCTTCCGCGTTACACAGGAAAGGGTGCTCTTTCACTACCTGAGCCTTGCCTTCTTTCTGTGCCACCTTGGCCAGATTGGCGGTGTCGAGCCGCTCACCCAGTCCACAGCCCTGACAAATATAGGCCGCTACTTTCATGTCCGCCATTGTTTAACCCTCCGCTCTGGCAACACGGTTAATCACTTGAATCGCACGCAGGGCGCTCGCTGTCGCACTCTGCACCGCGCGGTTCACATCCAGCGGGTTGGCAGCGCAACCGGCACCGAAGATGGCGCCATTGGCCTGATCCTGCTCGATAAAGCCGCTCGAATCACTGACGATTTCAGCCGGAATATTGGCTGCGCTGACCGAGGGCTCCATGCCCACGGCCAGAACCACCAGGTCGTACGGCGTTGCATAACGGTGATAACCTTCGGTATCCACACCATGCAGAACCGGGTTGCCTTCCTTGTCTTCGAGAATCCGTGCCACCTTGGACTTGATGAATTTCACATTCGGATCAGCCTGAACCTTCTGGTAGAAGTCTTCAAAGCGGTCGATTGCGCGAATATCGATGTAATAGATCGTGGACTTGCCTTCGTCACCAAAAGCCTCACGCACGTAGTTGGTCTGCTTCAGGGAAGCCATGCAGCAGATACGTGAACAGTGACGCAGGTGATTCTCGTCGCGGGAACCGGCACACTGGATGAAGGCCACATTCCTGGCTTCCTTGCCGTCGGATGGGCGCAGAATCTTGCCGCCAGTCGGACCATGCGGGTCGGAAAGCCGCTCAAACTCGACGCTGGTGATCACATTGGCAAAGCGGTCGTAGCCATAAGGCTGAATCTTGTTGGCATCGTAAGGCTTCCAGCCGGTCGCCCATACGACGGCACCCGCCTTGACCTGTACTGTTTCTTCCTGCATGGACAGATCTACGGCATCATATTTGCACGCCGCCTTGATCTTGTCGGCTTCAGGTGTGCCGATCACGACAGGATCGACGACGTAACGCTGGGGATAGGCCATCCGGCTGGGCAGATATGCCGCCTTTACCTTGCCCATGTTGTAATTGAACGCATCGTCCACCGTGGTTTCTGCAGCATCACCACAATCGCCGCAGGCGGTGCAGTTTTCATTCACATAACGAGGAGCAATCTTGACGCTGGCAGTGTAATCGCCAGGAGCGCCGGTAATACCAGTCACTTCGGCCATGGTCAGAACACGAATACGCTTGTTCTGCTTGACGCGACGCTGGTTGATTTCCAGGCCGCAGGTCGGATGACACAGCTTGGGGAAATACCGGTAGAGCTGGGACACACGCCCGCCCAGAGCCGGATTTTTTTCGATCAGCACCACTTCCTTGCCACATTCAGCCGCCTCAAGCGCCGCTGTCATGCCGCTGATGCCACCGCCTACGACCAGAATGGTCTGGTTGGTTGCAACGACTTCCGTCATCAGGTCTTCCTCCATCACGGATACTGGCTCACACCAGCCCTGATGGCCGGTGCCTTTTGCATTTGGGTTTTAAACCCCGCAATCTTACTCTCAAACGCCACCTCAATCCATCAAACCACCCGGCCGATTTAATTGAATCTTCTTATGCCAGAATAGAGGCGGTAAATTTGCCTAAAGCAGTCAGGATTTCAGCGACGACCTTCAGCCGTTTGGCAGCACCGGTTCTTCCAGTGCCACATCATAGATATCGAACTGCATCAGGCTGAGGTCACCCAGCACGTAAGTTGCGGGCGCGCCCACACCGCCCACCGTACCCGGATTGACGTACCAGCTGTGTCCTCCCTTGATGGTAGGCACGGTCTGAATGGACGCCTTGTGGTCGTGGCCGCAACACACCAGATCCCAGTCTCCGGTCGTTGCCAGAGCACGTGCGTAGTGAGGGTAGTGAACAATAAAGATATTGCGGCCACACAGATTGATGCCCGCGTCCTGTCCGTAGAAACGAATGACACTGCCCGGTTCAGCCGCCAGCTTGGACATGGTAAAGAGATCGCCGGTATTGTTGCCGTAGATCACATGCACCGGCAAGCCGAATTTCAACAACGCCTTCAGGGTGGTCGGCGCCACCACGTCGCCACAGTGAATCACGGCTTCGGCGCCTTGGGCTTTTGCCGCCTCCACAGCAGCTGCCATCAGATGGCGGTTATCGTGACTATCGGAAATAATGCAGATTTTCATGGGGACTCGCGAAAGATTTTGTAGTGAGGAGTAAGGCTATCAGCGTATTGTCGGCTTCCCGCCATACGCCTTGCTTCCACCATAGAGTTAAAACATCGGTTTCTCGACAGCGTTCTGGAATCGACTCACACCGTCGAGAATTTCCTGCTTGGCCTCTTCTGCGCCGACCCATCCCTGCACCCTGACCCACTTGCCGGATTCGAGATCCTTGTAGTGTTCAAAGAAGTGCGTAATCTGGGCTGTGGTCCATTCCGGCAAATCACGCGGAGATTCGATATTGCGGTAAATATTGCATAATTTGTCAATCGGCACCGCCAGCAGTTTGGCATCGATCCCCGCCTCGTCTTCCATTTTCAGCATACCCACAGGGCGGCATCGCACTACCACACCGGTAATCAATGGCACCGGTGTAATTACCAGCACATCTACAGGGTCTCCGTCGTCGGAGAGGGTATGGGGAATATAACCATAATTGCAGGGGTAGTGCATGGCTGTAGACATGAAACGATCGACGAACATGGCGCCGGTATCTTTGTCCACTTCATACTTGATGGGGTCACCGTGCATCGGGATTTCAACAATGACATTGAAGTCATTCGGCAAATCAACACCTGACTTGACGCGGTCAAGATTCATGAGACCACTCCAGAAAAATTTGCTAATTATAGCCTATGTCGCCCTTACACTAAATTTTGCGCACCATACGACTTATGCGCTTCACGCCGTTTCAAGCGGCTTGAAAACAAGAAACGGGTCAGTTCAGCTCCTTTCTTCTTAAAGTTTTCAGACAACAAAAAAGGGCGGGATAACCCGCCCTTCTTCATTTCTGCGATGTACCCCGGATCAGATCAGAGGCACAATCATCAGCGCCACGATGTTGATAATCTTGATCAGCGGATTGACAGCAGGACCTGCCGTATCCTTGTAAGGGTCGCCGACAGTATCACCGGTGACTGCGGCCTTGTGAGTATCAGACCCCTTACCACCGTAATTGCCTTCTTCGATGTATTTCTTGGCATTATCCCAGGCGCCACCACCGGTGGTCATGGAAATCGCCACGAACAGGCCTGTCACGATGGTTCCGATCAACACGCCACCGAGCGCCTGAGCACCAAGCGTCAGACCAACGATAAGAGGAACAGCAACCGGCAGCAAGGAAGGAATCATCATTTCCTTGATGGCAGCCTTGGTCAGCATGTCCACGCAAGTACCATATTCCGGTTTGGCTGTACCTTCCATGATGCCCTTGATTTCCTTGAACTGGCGACGCACTTCAACCACTACGGAACCCGCAGCACGTCCGACCGCCTCCATACCCATGGCAGCAAACAGATAAGGCACCATACCGCCGATAAACAAGCCAATGATGACATTGGGGTTAGACAGATCGAAGGTCATCGCGATCGCATTGGCGTCAAGCTGAGTGGCTTTTTCGCCCAAGGCATGCGTGTAATCGGCAAACAGCACCAGCGCGGCCAGACCCGCAGAACCAATGGCGTAACCTTTGGTCACGGCCTTGGTGGTGTTGCCCACAGCGTCGAGCGGATCGGTAATGTTACGGATTTCTTCTGGCAAACCGGCCATTTCCGCAATCCCGCCAGCATTGTCGGTGATCGGACCGTAAGCATCCAGCGCCACGATGATGCCGGCCATGGATAGCATCGAGGTTGCTGCGATGGCAATGCCATACAGACCGCCCAAAGCGTAAGCACCATAAATGGCCAGACATACAACAAGCACGGGGGCTGCGGTCGATTTCATGGAAACGCCCAGACCGGCAATCACGTTGGTTCCGTGACCGGTGGTGGAGGCTTCCGCAATATGACGTACCGGAGCATATTCGGTCGCGGTGTAATACTCGGTAATCCACACCAGTGCAGCGGTCAAACCCAGACCGATCAGGGAAGCAAGGTAAAGATTCATGGACGAAACCAGCTTGCCACCAATCATCACGCCCTCACCCAGTACCATGGTAGTCACTGGATAGAATGCGATCACTGCCAGCACACCAGAGACAATCAATCCCTTATACAGCGCGTTCATGATCTTGGCACCTGGCACAGTCTTGACGAAGAAAGCGCCCACAATGGAAGCCACGATAGAAACGCCACCCAGCACCAGCGGATAAATCACTGCTTCAGGGGAACCGGTAATCATCAGGCCACCCAACACCATAGTGGCGATGATGGTCACGGCATAGGTCTCAAACAGGTCGGCTGCCATACCCGCACAGTCGCCCACGTTATCGCCCACGTTATCGGCAATCACGGCAGGGTTGCGTGGATCATCTTCAGGAATACCGGCTTCAACCTTGCCCACCAGATCAGCGCCTACGTCAGCGCCCTTAGTAAAAATGCCGCCGCCAAGACGGGCGAAGATGGAAATCAGCGAACTGCCAAAAGCCAGACCCACCAGAGCGTGAGTGGCTTCCTTGGCTGTTTCGCCCATCACCAGTGTCAGGAAGGCATAGTAACCCGCCACACCCAGCAAACCCAGGCCAACCACCAGCATACCGGTGATGGCGCCGCCCTTGAAAGCCACATTCAGTGCAGCATTGATGCCATTTTTGGCCGCTTCGGCGGTACGCACGTTAGCGCGCACCGAGACATTCATACCGATATAACCCGTCAGACCGGAAAGCAGTGCTCCGAGCGCAAAACCAACGGCGGTTTGCCATTTCAGAAATACATAAATAGCTACCAGCAGGATCACGCCGACGATGCTAATCGTTGTGTATTGCCGGTTCAGATAGGCCTGTGCGCCTTCCTGCACCGCAGCCTGGATTTCCCGCATTCGGTCATTGCCGGTTGGCAACCCCAAAATCCATTTGGTTGAAAATGCACCGTACAAAATTGCAATGACGGCACAGACTAGCGCGAACATTAAGCCTGCTGACATGATGACACCCATCCCTTCTAATGTGGTTACTTAGGCCATTCGGGCTGGCCTTACGCCCCCGCTGAAACCCCCCGGCACAATCTACCGCGGTCAAACATTGGTTTATTATTTTACTGGTGCTACGTTTAATACCCGGACAACTCGCTATTTCAGTTTTTTACCGAAATCCCGTTTTCGAAGCGTGTGCCCGGTTCAAAACCAAACACCTGCTCCAGATTCATCTCCCGAATCAGCTGATCCACCCCGGTCTGACCATGCTCCCTTTGCACCTCCGACAGAACCAGCTTGGCTGAATTGGCGTTATAACCTCCGCCAAAGCTGATCTGGATCGAAAGAAGCTGCCGGGCTCGATCAAGGGTCACGACTGAACGTTACAGCTTGAACTCTGGCAGTTTTTTTGCCACAGCCACATTTTTCAGCGTCACATAATCCGGCAAGCCATCCTTGTAGGGAGGATAGTCCTCGCCCTGGATCAGTGGTGTCAGGTAACGCTTGCACTTTGCCGTAATACCGAAGCCATCCTTGGTGATGAAATCCTTGGGCATGAACTTCTCGACGTTGGCCACATCCTTGAGGTCGGCGACACCGATCTTGTATTTGTATGGGCTGTCGGAAAGGCGATCCACGGTCGGCATGACCGAGTTTTTGCCTTTGACAGCCAGATCCACCGCGGCCTTGCCAAGCTGGTAAGCCTGCTTGACGTCGGTCTTGGAAGCCACGTGACGTGCGGCGCGCTGGAGGTAGTCTGCAACTGCCCAGTGAAACTTGTGGCCCAGCGCATCCTTGATCATGTTGGCAACCACCGGAGCCGCACCACCCAGCTGGGCGTGGCCGAAGGCATCACGGGTACCCTGCTCGGCGAGGAACTTGCCGTCCGGGTAATGGCAGCCTTCCGACACCACGACGGTGCAGAAGCCGTGCTTCTTGACGTTCTCGTCCACCTTGGCAAGGAATTTCTTCTGGTCGAATTCAACTTCCGGGAACAGGATCACCACGGGGATACCCTGATCTTCCACCAGGCCACCTGCTGCCGCGATCCAGCCCGCATGGCGACCCATCACCTCGATGACGAACACCTTGGTCGAGGTCTTGGCCATGGAGCGCACGTCGTAGGATGCTTCCAGCGTGGACACGGCGATATATTTGGCGACCGAGCCGAAACCTGGACAGCAGTCGGTAATTGGCAGGTCGTTGTCGACCGTCTTGGGTACATGGATCGCCTGGATCGGATACCCCATGGCTTCGGACAATTGCGAAACCTTGAAGCAGGTATCGGCGGAATCGCCGCCCCCGTTATAGAAGAAATAGCCGATATTGTGCGCCTTGAACACCTCGATCAGACGCTCGTATTCCCGCTTGTTGGCTTCCAGGCTCTTGAGCTTGAAACGGCAGGAGCCGAATGCGCCGGAAGGCGTGTGACGCAGGGCGGCAATCGCTTCTGCGGACTCCTTCGAGGTATCGATCAGGTCCTCGGTCAGTGCGCCGATGATGCCGTTACGGCCAGCGTATACCTTGCCGATGACATCCTGGTGCTTACGCGCGGTTTCGATCACGCCGCAGGCGGAAGCATTGATGACGGCTGTCACGCCGCCTGATTGAGCATAAAACGCGTTTTTCTTTGCCATCCCATTCTCCTACGATTTACTTTTATGCGGCCCGGGTACTGCGCTGGTCCGCCTCCATTTTCAGCAGCAACGACACGCACTCCGCAAGATCGTCATAATCGCGGCGTCCGGTACTGTATTGTTCTCTTTTGGAATAGAAAAACTGGCTGCGATAAAGGGCATCACCGACCTTGAAAATCACGAAATGGGCGATGCCATCCGTCCAGTACAGCGTCGGACAGGAGGTCACTTCGCGGTCTGCGGGGTCGAGGCGGATATCGGAATCCGCCACCTGCACCTCGACCACACCGGCACCGAAACGCTCCTTGACCGCGGTTTCCACCACCCAAAGCTGGGCACTGGTGATATCCGGGATACTGGCTTTTTTTATCATCGCAGCCGGGTTTTTATTTCAGTGCGGCAAAAACGGCATCGCGGATCTGGTCCACTTTGCCGACGCCAGCGACCTTCACGCACTTGGGAGCACCAGCAACGCCAGATGCAGCCCAGTCGGAGTAGTACTTGACCAGTGGCTCGGTCTGGGCGTGGTAGATATCCAGACGTTTCTTGACTGTTTCTTCCTTATCGTCATCGCGCTGGATCAGGTCTTCACCGGTTTCATCGTCCTTGCCTGCCGCCTTGGGCGGATTGAACACGACATGGTAGGTACGACCGGAAGCCACGTGCACGCGACGGCCGGACATGCGCTTGACGATTTCCTCGTCGGCCACGTCGATTTCGACCACGTAGTCGATCGGCACGCCGGCGGCCTTCATGGCCTCGGCCTGGGGAATGGTGCGCGGGAAACCGTCGAACAGGTAACCATTCTTGCAGTCATCCTGGGTCAAACGCTCTTTCACCATGCCGATGATGATGTCGTCGGACACCAGACCACCCGCGTCCATGATCTTCTTGGCAGCCACACCCAGCTCGGAGCCCGCCTTGACGTGGGCACGCAGCATGTCGCCAGTGGAGATTTGCGGAATCCCGAATTTCTCCTTGATGTAGTTGGCCTGTGTACCTTTACCGGCGCCAGGGCCGCCCAGCAGAATCATACGCATGTGAATCCTCCGTTATTATTTCAATAATACAAAAATTGTGGATAAGAACATCTTGTTTTACTAACTTGCAACAAGGTTATTGCAATTGAACACCCCTGCACATTTAATTTTTTTTATAAAGTGATAAGCTCATTCTCTCGATTTATGTCAACTCAGCATGACACGAACCCGTTCCAGGTCCGCTAAGGTATCCACCCCGGCTGCTGGCGCAAGACCCGTCAGCGCGACGCTGATTCTGTATCCATGCCACAGCGCACGCAACTGTTCCAGCGACTCACATTGCTCAATCGCTGCGGGAGCGAGTTCGCCGTAGGTTTTAAGAAAGCCCGCACGGTATGCGTAAATCCCGATATGCCTGAATGCCGGATAATTATCCGGAATTCCTGAATCACCCATGGCTTCCCAGCCATCCCGTGCATAGGGAATCGGGGCGCGGCTGAAATACAGGGCGTAGCCATCACGATCCAGAACCACTTTTACCACATTTGGGTTCATCATATCCGCGTATTCATGCAAAGCATGGCAGGCGGTGGAAATCGCCGCCTGAGCGTGCTCGTGCAGTTGCTGCGCAACGGCATTTATCAATTCTGGCGCGATCAGCGGCTCGTCGCCCTGCACGTTGACCACCAGCGCCTGCTCATCCCAGCCGCGTTGCATCGCCACCTCAGCAATACGGTCAGTGCCGGAAACATGATCCGGCGAAGTCATGCACACGTTGAAGCCGTGGGCACGTACCGCATCGGCGACGCCCTCGTGGTCCGTGGCAACCCACACTTCATCCGCCCCGCTTTTCTGCGCCTGCTCTGCCACCCTCACCACCATTGGCTTGCCACAGATATCCGCCAGCGGCTTGCCGGGCAGGCGGGTGGAGGCGTAGCGGGCGGGGATGACGACCTTGAAGGCAACCTCTCCCAACCGCCCCTTGTCAGGGGAGGAGGAAAGCGGCTCCCCTGACAAGGGGCGGTTGGGAGAGGTTAAATCTACGGACATCAAACTTCCTCGTCAGCCGGCAGCTTGCGTGCTTCCTCCTCCAGCATCACCGGAATATCGTCCCTGACCGGATAAGCCAGCCGGCACGGCTTGCAGATCAGTTCCTGTGCAGCCTTCTTGTAAACCAGCGGCCCCTTGCACAAGGGGCACACCAGAATTTCAAGCAATTTCGCGTCCATCCCGTTTCCTTAACAATTTCAGAATTTCCGGTCCAAAAGCCGGATCCATTTCAGCTGCGACCGGCAGGGCCCAGTAACGCTCGTCGGCAAATGCCGCGCACTTCACCGCGTCCTTCTCGGTCATCAAAAGCGCATCCGCATCCGGCCAGTCCAGATCGCCGGGACGGTAAGCATGATGATCGGGAAAGACATGCGCAACAAAATCCAGTCCCAAACTGCGCAAATGTTCAAAAAAGCGCTGCGGATGACCAATTCCGGCCAAGGCGTGCAATTTCAAACCGCCCAGTTCAGCCACCAAGCGCTTTTCTCCCGAGCGCAGATTTCTCAGCAGCACACCATTCAAATGCATCCGGAATTGGGCTGCCTGCAGATTATTCAGAGCGTCTCCGCCGTTCACCACCACTGCATCTACCTGACGCAGGCGCCATAGCCCTTCGCGCAAGGGGCCTGCCGGCAACAGCCGGCCATTGCCAAAACGGCGCCGACCATCCACCACCGCAATCTCGATATCGCGTCGCAACCGATAGTGCTGCAATCCATCATCGCAGAGGATGACATCGCAATCCGGGTTCGCAACCAGGAGTGCGCGTCCCGCTGCAACGCGGTTGCTTCCGACCCACACCGGGCAGGCGGAATTGCGCGCCAGCAAGACCGGCTCATCGCCGCTCGATGCAGGATCATCAAGCAAACCCACAACACGCGCTTTCTCAGCATTGCTGCCATAACCGCGGCTCACAATTCCAGGCCGGTAGCCCTGTTGCCGCAGGAACTGCGCCAGCCAGAGCACCAGCGGCGTCTTGCCGCTGCCGCCAACCGTAATATTGCCCACCACGATCACCGGCACCGGGAGCCGTTCCGAAGCCATCCAGCCCTGCCTGAACGCCAAGCGGCGCAAAGCCGAAAGCAGTCTGAACAGGACACTGAGCGGCAACAGCACAAGCTGCCATAAACCTTGGCAGTACCACTGCTTTTCCAGCCACGAACCAGACCCGGAAACCGGGTCGTGGGCCGTGATCACTTGCTGTTCTTCGCCTGTGTGGCGAAACTGATACGGTTGTAGCCCGCCAGGCGCGACGCTTCCATGATATTGATGACGGACTGATGCGTCGCCTCGGCATCGGCATTAATCACGATCACCGGATCGGAGCGGTCTCCCGCAGCACGACGCAAGGCCTCGTTCAAGGTATCCACACTGGGGTTGGCCAGAGGGATGCGATTGATGACGTATCGACCGGAGGCATCCACTGCAACGGTAATTTCGTTGGCTTTTTCCGCCTGCTTCTCCGCATCTGCAGTTGGCAGGTTGATCTGCAATTCGGCAATCTGGGAAAAAGTCGTCGTCACCATGAGGAAAATCAGAATCACCAGCAGCACATCGATCATCGGGATCAGATTGATCTCGGGATCCTCCTTCGAACGGCCACGTTGAAAATTCATGGAATGACGCCTATTTCCGCTGGCCGTGGACCATATCCACCAGCCTGATCGATTCCTGCTCCATCTCCATCACCAGGGTATCCACCTTGGCGCGAAAATAACGGTAAAAAATCATGCTGGGAATCGCCACGATCAGGCCCATCGCAGTGTTATACAGCGCCACGGAAATACCGTGCGCCAACTGGGCAGGGCTGCCACCGGTCGGGGTAAGCGCACCGAAAATCTCCACCATGCCGATCACGGTACCAAGCAGTCCCAGCAGCGGGCTGATGGAAGCAATCGTTCCCAGAGTGGTCAGGAAACGCTCGAGTTCGTGCGTGACCGCCCTTCCCGCGTCTTCGATCGCTTCCTGCATTATTTCGCGCGGGCTGCTGACATTGCGCAACCCTGCCGCAAAGATGCGCCCGAGGGGAGAATGCCGTTCCAGATTGGCGATCATTTCCTCGTTGACGCCATCCTGCTGCAGCCATTCGCGCACCCTGGACAACAGGCTCTTGGGCGCCACCAGGCCGCCATACAGTGACCACGAGCGCTCGCCGATAATCGCCAGTGAAATCACCGACGCAATAATCAGCGGCCAGATTGGCCAGCCGGCAGCTTGAATGATGGATAACACGCCCGTCCTCCCGAGGTTTTCAAGCCCGTAACTTTAGCCTTCAACTCCACTTTCAGCAAGGGCACGGGTTTTAATTGTCATAAACATATGGCGCCAAAAGGGTTTTTTATATTGTCCACAAAAACTGTGGATAACTATGTGTATGGTTTGCATATAAACCTCCTAACCCTTGCCTGCATAACAGATTTTTTACAAAGGCCAAAATTTGAGCTCATAAATTAAACGTTTATTTACAGTAACTTAAGAAATCACTAATAAACCCACCCTTACCCGCGCCTAGCATCATGAAAGTTTTTTTACAACTGTGGATTAGTTTAGAATCCGCCCATGCCACCTCTCCTTTCCAATACTTCGAGCATCATTACCGTCAGCGAGCTTAATCGCCACGCCAAGGCGGTCCTGGAACAGACTTTTCCCCTGCTGTGGGTCGCGGGAGAAATCTCCAACTTCACCCGCGCCGTTTCCGGCCACTGGTATTTCACGCTCAAGGACGGGCAGGCACAGGTGCGCTGCGCCATGTTCCGCCACAAGAGCCAATATACCGATTTCAAGCCGGAGAACGGCATGCAGGTGGAAGTCCGGGCCCTGGTCACCCTGTACGAGGCACGCGGCGAATACCAGCTCGGCGTCGAATCCATGCGCCGCGCGGGGTTGGGCGCCCTGTTCGAGGCATTCGAAAAACTGAAATTGAAATTAGGCCAGGAAGGCCTGTTCGAACAGGCGCGCAAGCGAGCCATTCCCGCATTTCCGCGGCGTATCGGCATCATCACCTCCCCGGCTGCAGCCGCTTTGCGCGATGTGCTGACCACCCTGCAACGGCGCATGCCGAACATCCCGGCGCTGATCTACCCGGCTCCCGTGCAGGGAGAAGGCGCGGCACAGAAAATTGCTTCTGCCATTCAGATTGCCGGACAACGCGGGGAATGCGACGTGCTGATCCTGTGCCGCGGCGGCGGCAGTATCGAGGACCTCTGGGCTTTCAACGAAGAAGTCGTGGCGCGCGCCATCGCCGCATGCCCCATTCCCGTCATCTGTGGGGTCGGACATGAAACCGACATCACCATCGCCGACTTCGCCGCCGACCAGCGCGCGCCCACACCGACCGCTGCCGCAGAAATGGCAACGCCACAGCGCGCCGATCTGCTGCAGCGCCTTGCCATGCTGCAATCGGGGCTCAATCGCCTGACCATGCGTGGCCTGGAACAGCGCATGCAGCAGGTAGATTACCTGTCACGTCGCCTGCTCCACCCCGGAACGCGCATCAGGAACCAGCAACAACATCTGGAACATCTCAAACAGCGGCTGGCAAGGGCTATGCCGCGCCTGCTGGAACAACAGGAATGGCGAGTTCAGCGGCTGGCCAGCCGCCTCACGGCTGCAACGCCCGCGACTCAGGTCCTCGCGCCCCGGCTGCTGCAACTGCGGCAGCACCTCGACCGCGCCATGAAATCGGGGTTGCAGCGCCATCAGGCCGGCCTGCAACACCTTGCCGCCAGTCTGCAGCATCTCAATCCCGAAGCCGTGCTGGAGCGCGGCTTCAGCATGGTACGCAACGCCAGCGGCAGGATCGTGCGCAGCAGTGCCGAGATTGCCCTGGATGAAGAAATTTCCATGACCTTTGCCCACGGCAGCGCCGCAGCCCGGGTTACGCGCAAGGAGGAAGCCCCATGAACCTGATGTTCTGGAAAAAGAAAAAAATCGCCGCTGCAGGCACGGACAGCCCGCCGGAAACGGACAACGACCAGACGGTCGCGATGGAAGTCCCCGATCTCGAAACGCCAGATAAACATGGACGGCTCTCCCGGATAAAATCGGTCTTTTCGGGCCTGCTCCGGCGCTTCAGAAAAGCACCTGCTCCCGCCCCGGAAAGCGCAGAGAGCGATCAGCCTCAAGGCGCTCACGGCAGCGAGGGAACCCAGGGCGACACAGCCACGAATTTGCGCCCCATGCGTACAAAAAAACGCCTGATCGTTGGCGGGGCCATTGGTTTGCTGGTGCTGTTGCTGGCCGGAGCCGGTTTTGCTGCATGGAAAATCTTCCTGTCGCACCCGGAACAGGAAAATACCGAACACCCGCCTCAAGCCGCAGCAGCGCCTTCCCACGACAGCCCGCCTGAAGAACATGCGGAAGCGGATCAGGCATCCGAGGCACCGCATTCCGAAATTGAAGACCTCAGGAAAAAAAATGAAGAATTGCAGGCCCAGGTCGAAGCGCTGAAGAAAGAGCAGAAACAGGACCCGGCCCCGGACACCGGAAATGGTGCAGCGTCCTCCGCCGAAACGAAGGAAATGACGATCAGCAACAAGGACCCCAAAGCCGCTGCCCAGTCCCTGAGAGAGGCTATCAAGGCAATGAATGCAGGCGCTGGCGGCACCGCGAGCAAGCCGGCGAAATAAGCAGGATTACCGGCCTCTGCCGCCGCCACCCCGTGCGCCCATGCCCTGACCGGCACCGCTCATGGCCGAGCCGCCGGAAGTTTCCGGATTCTGCTGCACCTGCCGGGCTTCGTAGCCGCGCCCGAAGCGGCTGCCTTCCGTACTGCCATCACGAGCCGTTCCGCGCACCTGTGCCGCATTTTCAGTTTCCATGCGCTGCCGTCCGTTGACACTGAGATCATTCATCAGCAAGCGCTCTTCCTGGTTCATGGAACGCATGCGCGTCTGCACCCGGTTGCGGAAGGCTGCCTGATCTGCCTCGCCCGCCTGCTGTTGTGCCGGTTGTTTTTCCTGCCACGCCTGCCCCTGGCCTTCCTGCGCCAGCCCGCTGCCGGCATCCAGAAGTCCCAGACTGATCGCACTGATACGCAAGAATTGTTTACCTGTCATTTGCTCGCTCTGCACAATGAATTCACCGATAAGCCGGAATTTAACCCAAATAATCCATTTGGGCACGAAATGATGGCGAGGTGGTTTGTGAGGAATTTTTTGGGCTTGAGAGAAGTCCATGGTTGTTCCATGGACGACGAACAAGCTCGAAAAATAACCACAAATCCGCCCGCCCGCGCTCGTGCAGGCTCGCAGAGCCGCCTGATGGATTATTCGGGTTTAACCCTGATTGCCAGTTACATGGGATGAATCATGAGCGCCGGCCATTTCAAAAACATTTCACACCCGCATGCAAATGTAACAGTGTGTTACCGACAGCATTGACGCGTGGCGCAGCCCAGCCTGATTTTGTATAGTGCAGGCATGGAAAGCGATAAAGAACACATTCTGGTCGTGGATGACGACCCCGGCCTGCGCGAGCTGTTGCAGCAATATCTGACCGAACAGGGTTACGCAGTGGCCGCCGTCAACGATGGCATGGCAATGGAACGGCATCTGGCGCAACAGTGCGCAGACCTGGTCATCCTGGACCTGATGCTCCCGGGGGAAGACGGGCTGACCCTGGCGCGCAAGCTGAGAGCGCAAGGTTCCCAGCCCATCATCATGCTGTCGGCACGCGGCGAGGATATCGACCGCATCATCGGGCTGGAAGTGGGCGCGGACGACTACCTTGCCAAGCCCTTCAACCCGCGCGAGCTGCTGGCCCGCATCCGCGCCGTGCTGCGGCGCAAGGAAAACCTGAAACCTGAAGCCACAGTTCCTCCAAGCGGTATTTTCAGCTTCGGGCCTTACCGGCTCGACACCAACGCTCACCAGTTGAGTCACGACAGCGCCGAGGTCGCGCTCACGGCAGGCGAATTCAACCTGCTGCGGATTTTTGTCGAACATCCCGGCCGTGTTCTGGGAAGGGACATGCTGATGGACCTGATCAAGGGTTACGAACGTACGCCTTTCGACCGCAGCATTGATGTCCGCGTAACCCGGCTGCGCCGCAAGATCGAGGAAGACCCTGCCGCGCCAGCTTATATCCGCACAGTCTGGGGAGAAGGCTATCTGTTTGCGCCCCAGGGCAAGACTTCCTGATGCCGGCCTGGCGCAGGCGCCGCAGCCTTTTCCGCAGCACGGCGACCACGGTCGCTGCCGCGCTGATCGTATTCCAGCTCATCACCCTTGCCGTGGCCTCCTATTACGTCATGCTGCCGATCGCGAAACGATCCGCGGATGATCTGGCCTCGCTCATCGTGCTATCCGCCCAGACCTGGGTGGAACTGCCGCCGCAAACCCGCGAGGATTTCGAACTCGAGCTGGCAAAACGCCACAACCTCTGGCTGTTCCGCGCCACCACGCCCCTGCCGGAAGTCAGCCATGACTTTCTTCCCTACCTGGCGCTGCTGAAGAGTGCGCTTCAGGCGCGCACCGGCGAGCCGGTCGAAGTCAAGACCACGCAATGGGAGCAGACATGGTTCTGGGTCGAGATCCCCAGCGGAGGCCACATGATCCGCATCGGCTTTCCCCAGGAGCATCTCGGCATCCGTCCGCCGCTCGCCGTATTGCTGATACTGGCCGCGACCATTGCGCTCACCCTGATCACCGCCATCATCCTGGCCCGGCGCATCACCCGTCCGCTGGCACGGCTCTCCGAAGCCGCCACGCGCATCGGCCAGGGAAACACGCCGGAATCCCTGCCGGAAACCGGTCCTGAAGAACTTGCCAGCCTGGCGCAAACTTTCAACCACATGGCATTCCAGGTCAAGGAACTGCTGGCCAACCGCACCACCCTGCTGGCAGGCGTTTCCCACGACCTGCGCACGCCGCTGGCACGCATGCGACTGGCGCTGGAAATGCTGCCGCAGGAGAGCGATCCGAAAAATATCGAACGACTGCGCCGCGACATGGAAGAAATGAACCGGCTCATTGGCGAATTCCTGGCCCTTAGCCGCGGGCTGGAAAAAGAAGCCGAGCAGGAAATCGACCTCAGCCAGGTGCTGCAGGAACTGGCGGATCACGCCAGAAGCGAAGGCGCCGTGGTGAAGTGGCAGACACCGACGCCTTGCCTGCGGCTGACCGGCCCCATGGCGCTCAGGCGCATTCTCGGCAACCTGATCGGCAATGCCGTGCGCTACGGCGCGGGAAACCCGGTCAGCATTGAACTGGACTGCGAGCAAGAAAGTGTCGTGGTCCGTGTACTGGACCGCGGGCCGGGCATTCCGTTTGACCAGATGGAAAGCGTATTCCGCCCCTTCTTCCGTCTGGAATCCTCGCGCAGCGTCACCACCGGCGGCAGCGGGCTGGGGCTTGCCATCGCCCGCCAGCTGGCGGATGCCAATGGCTGGAAAGTCGAATTGCTGCCGCGCGATGGCGGCGGCACGGAAGCGCGGCTGACGCTCGGCCGATAAAATGACGAAGGGCTTCCCGGGGGCAGGAAGCCCTTCAAGTTCAGAGAACGAATTTTAGCGTTGTTTCAGCAGGCGCTTGATCAGTGCCGGCCCCGCCCGCCTCCCATGCCGCCGCCTTGTCCGCCACGCCCATATTGCCCGCCCGAGCCGGAACCGTCACGCGCCATGGCGCCTTGCCCCTGGGCGCTGCCGCTCTGGCGATGCGTAGCCTGCATTTCGGCGCGCTGTTCGGGCGTCATGCCGGACTGCCTTTCAGTTCGATAAGCCTCGCGCTCCTGCTGGGTCATGCGGGAAGGGTCCAGCGGGGCGACATCATCTGCAAAACTGACTCCGGTTGTGGCCAGGCCGAAAACCAGCGCGGCATTGTAAAAAAAGTTTCTGTTGTTCATCGTGTGCTCCTGTTGGTGATATTGCAGTCATCAGGACTGGTTCCTGATGTGGCCATGATGAATGCCAGACATTGCACAGGGATTTCCTGATTGTTCCCGGTTGTGACAATGTGTTACCAGACTTCCAACTCGATGCCGCCGCAACAGCGGCATCCGGCACAATAACCGGGCAATTTCCGTAATTGACATCCCCATGATGACGGAATAACCTCGTTCTTCACTCGGGTTAAGATGATGTCAGGCGCAAAGCGCTTGTTCACTTTTCACATCGCATCAAAATATTCGCATGAACGAAAAGAAGGCATCCGCATGAAAACCGGCCAGTTCACCGAAAAAAACAGAAACCTGACCATGCGCCCGCCACGTCCAGCCGTTTATATCGGGGCGTTCATTTTGCTTACGGCCGCCATCCTGGCCACCGGCTATTTCACTTTTGCCGCAGTGCGAAACAATTTGCGCCAGGAAAAGCAGGCTGATCTAAGCGCCATCGCCCTTCTCAAGACCAACCAGATCGCAAGCTGGATAGCAGAGCGCCGTGAAGAGACACGGCTCATGGCTTCCGATACCGAAAACAACGAAGTATTCGAGCGCTGGCTGGCGCAAGGCGCAAGCAATGACATGGACCGGCAGCACCTGCTGAGGCGTCTGGCCAGTTCTGAGCAAGCCGCTGAATACCGCAACATTATCCTCATCGACCCGGACGGTAACGTCCGCCTGCACACCGGTGCCGATCACCCCGTGCTGGATGAAACGCAACGGCAACTGGCACTCGGAACCATGAAAGCAGGTAAAGTCCAGATATCCAGGTTACTCCATCCGGAAAAGACCAGGCCATCCAGCCTGTATTTTGTCGCCCCCATGATTGCGGATCTTGTCAGGCCACGCATTGTCGGTGCTCTGATCCTGCAACTCGACCCGGAGCGTTTCCTTTTCCCGCTGGTGCAACTCTGGCCGGTACCCAGCCAGAGCGCGGAAACTGTGCTGCTGCAGGTCGACGGCAAGCAGGTCACGCACCTGAGCAGGCAGCGCAAACGCAAAGACAATCTGGATTCCCTGAAAACGCCAGTCCGGCCCGATAACCCTGCCTGGCTCGCGGTACAGGGCAATAGCGGCGTAATGGAAGGCAGGGATTACAGTGGCACGCCGGTGGTCGCAGCGGTTTACCCCATCCCCGGCACCCCGTGGCACATGGTTTCCAAAATAGATAGCGAGGAGATTTATGCCTCGATCTCCCGCATCGCCTACATTTCCCTTGCACTCACCCTGGGATTTCTGTGCGCCGCACTGGGTTTGGGAATCCTGTGGTGGCGCCAGGGCACGATGGCTTATGCGCTCCTGAAAGCGCGCGGAGAACGCGAACGGCAGGCACTGGCCGCCCATTATGCCTCCATGGTGCAAAACGCCAACGACATCGTGCTGCTGATGAATCAGGATGGCCGCATCATCGAGGCCAACGCGCGTGCAGAACAAATTTACGGTTATACCCGGGAACAATTGCTGACATTGAATATCCGCGACCTGCGCACAACGGCAAGCCGGGACAAGCTGGACAGCCAGTGGCGCGAGGTGGAAGCCCGGGACGGCCTGGTGTTTGAAACCGAGCACCAGCGCCAGGATGGCAGCAGCTTCCCGGTGGAAGTCAGCGCGCGTTCCATCGACATCGATGGCGAACGCTACCATCAGGATTTCATCCGCGACATCAGCGAGCGGCGCGAAGCACAACGCCTGGTGGAAGCGGGGCGTCTCCAGGTCGAGCATGCCCGCCATGAATGGGAAACGGTATTCGATGCGGTAAGCGACCCGATCTTCCTGCACGATGCTGAATTCCGCATCATCCGCGCCAACCTCGCCTACGCCCGCACCGCCGGCAAGGATATCCACGAAATCATCGGCCAGGCTTACTGGAAAATTTTTCCTCAACTCGACGGCCCGCTGGACAGTTGCCTGAATGCCCGCCATCTCGAGCGGGAAGACCAGGAAGGATTTGAAGCAGGGGAACGAAGTTATGTTTCCCGCAGCTTCCCGATCCATGACCAGAAAGCCACCGGATTTTCGGTACACATACTGGAAGACGTCACCGAACGCAAACGTGCGCAAACCCTGCTGCAGCGCAGCATGAAGGCCATGGCGACGCTGAGTGCCGGCAATACCGCTCTGGTGCACGCGGCAGATGAACAGAGCCTGCTCGACGAGATGTGCCGTATCATTGTGGAAACTGGCAGCTACCGCCTGGCCTGGGTCGGTTATGCGCAGGATGACGCAGAGAAATCCATCCGCCCCATGGCCCAGGCTGGATTTGAACAGGGCTATCTCGACGCGGTGCAAATTTCCTGGGCGGATACGCCACGCGGACGCGGCCCCGGAGGACAAGCCCTGCGCAGCGGCAGGACCAGCATTGCCCGCGACATCCTCACCGACCCCGGTTTCGAACCGTGGCGTGAAGATGCCGTGGCACGCGGCTACGCAGCATGCACCTGCCTGCCCCTCAAGGAGGGGGAACAGGTATTTGGCGTGCTCTGCATCTATTCCGGCAGCACGGACGCCTTTACCGGCGAGGAAATCCGGTTGCTGGAAGAAATGGCCGGTGACCTCGCCTTCGGCATTCTGACCCTGCGCAACGATCTCAAGCGCCAGGATGCGGAAAACGCGCGAAGCAAGACACTGGAACGCTTGCGCCAGGCCATGGAAGACACCATTGGCATCATCGCCGCCACGCTGGAAAGGCGCGACCCCTACACTGCCGGCCACCAGCGCCGGGTCGCGCAGCTCGGTGTAGCCATCGCGAAAGAACTCGGCCTGCCGACAGCCGACATTGAGGGGATCCATTTTGGCGGCCTGATTCACGATCTGGGCAAGATCGCAGTACCGGCAGAAATCCTCAGCAAGCCGGGCAAGCTGACGGATATCGAATTCAGCCTGATCAAGGCGCACGCCCAGACCGGCTACGAGATCGTCAAGGAGGTCGACTTCCCCTGGCCGGTCGCGGAGATGGTGCATCAGCATCACGAACGGCTGGATGGCTCGGGCTATCCCCAGGGGCTGAAAGGCGAAGCCATCATACTCAACGCCAGAATCCTGGCTGTGGCCGACGTCGTGGAGGCCATGTCCTCGCATCGCCCCTACCGCCCTTCACTGGGCGTGGACACTGCGCTGGCGGAGATTGAAAAAAATCGCGGCAAATTCTACGACCCCGAAATCACCGATGCCTGTGTCCGCCTGTTCCGCGAAAAAGGCTTCAGTTTCGAATAGGCCCTGGCTGGCTTTGCATCTATTCAATCCACCGGGGTCGCTTCCGCGGCTGCATCATCCGCTAGCCCGTTGCAAGCTGCCGCACAGACCACCCGGTTGCGGCCGCCTTCCTTGGCGCGATAGAGGGCATTGTCTGCGTGCGAAGTGAGCGAAGCGGACGTGGCGCCAGGCTCCGCGCTGCTTGCCACACCAATGCTGACGGTGATATGCACACCGGCACTATCCTCGAATTCAAACACATATTTCTCGATTGTACGACGCAACCGTTCTGCGCTGATCCTGGCGCTGGCGGCGTCGGTTTCCGGCAGAATCACGGCGATCTCTTCGCCGCCATAACGGCACGGAATATCGATCTGCCGGCATGCATGCCGTACCTGCTCACTGATGATTTTCAGGGCTTTATCACCTGCCAGGTGGCCGTAACGATCGTTGACCAGCTTGAAGTGGTCGATATCCAGCAACAGCAGTGAAACCGGTCTGCCGGTGCGCCAGCTACGGGCCAGTTCCTCCTCGAGATTCAGGTAATACATGCGGTGGTTGAGCAAGCCGGTCAGACCATCGTGCGTGGCCAGTTCCTGCAGCCGGTTCTGGTCTTCCTGCAACTGCCTGCCAACCCCGCTTACCAGCCGGAAGAAAAGCAGCCACAAAATCAGGAAGGCGCTGACCGCCACCCAGAGGCTGTACTGGATCATTTGCCCGACTGATCGGGTCTGCTGCGACACATCGATCAGCAGCAACAACTTCCCTGTTGTCCGGCCAGCCGCATCGCTGATCGGTTGAATCACCATGCGATAAGCGGAAATTCCGGACTCCAGCGGGGACATCATTTTTTCACCTTCGTCCAGTTGCCTGGACAGGATGTGGGAAAACTCGGCTGGAAGGCTTTCCTGCGCCTGGATATTCACCACCATATCCGGCAAGCGTTCCCAGTCGGGTTTCCGGCCCATCATGCGCATCCCCTCTTCCCAGCGCTTGCGCTCGAGAAATTTTTTATCTATCAGGATGAAGGTCTTGACGCCGGTTTCGTACTGAATCTGGCGCAGCACATGGTCGATTTCCATGCCCAGTTCGACATAGCCCTGCAGTTCTCCACGCGCGCCGAACCAGGGTGTGACCAATCGCAGCGTAAACGTCCCCAGAGGCCCGAGTTCGACGCCATAGGCGGTCTGCCGGCCGCGTTCCGCCTGCAGCGTGGTAACACGGTCGATGGTATCGCCGAACCGCTCCGGCTGGTGGGCGCGTAGCAGGTTGACCCGGTCGGGGCCGGAAAAATACAGATGGGTAATGCCGTATTTTTTCTTCAGGGTGGCAAAGAGAGGCTCGGCACGCTGTTGCAGGCTCTCCCGGTCGCGTTGTTGCAAAGCGCGGCGCAGCGCCGCATCCGTGGAAAGCACCTCCATGGTGGCGCCCAGCATGTTGGCGGTTAATTCGATCTGGTCGCGATAGAGGCGGTCGCTAAGCGCAGAAAGCCGCTCGGTATTGTGATCGATATCCTGATACGCATGATGGCGAATCAGCATGACGATCAGCAGGATGGCGGCCAGCAATACGACCGTCAGCGGCACCAGAAACCACAGCCGCAACCTCAACATCAGCTTGCCGTTATCATCGCTATCCAGCACCCAGACCTCCGCCTTGATTCTTCTCCTGACGGTTATTAGGACGACCTGTCTGAAAGTATACGCTGTCTCTGATCAGCAGACAGTTGCCTCGATACACTTTCGTACACGGGCAGCCATATCGCCGGCAAGACAATCGAACTCCATTACCCCTTCCATGCCCCTGAGCCAGGTCAGTTGCCGTTTGGCAAGCTGGCGGGTGGCAATGATTCCAAGCTCGCGCATCCCGGCGGCATTGCATTCGCCCGCCAGATATTGCCACGCCTGACGATAGCCGACGCAGCGCATGGAAGGCAGATCCGGTGTCAATGCATAGCGCTTCTTGAGGGATTGCAGCTCATCCAGCAGCCCCTGACTCAGCATGGCATCGAAGCGCTGTGCGATACGCTCATGCAGCACCGCCCGCTCGCCCGGCAGCAGAGCGAGCTGAATCAGGCGGTAGGGCAATTCGGCCTGCTGCTCCAGCGCCAGCAGTTCCGACATCGGCCTGCCGCTAAGCAGGCAGACTTCCAGCGCGCGCTGGATGCGTTGCGCATCGGTGGGCTGCAGGCGTGCCGCCGTGTCAGGGTCGAGGCTGGTCAGCGTCCGGTGCAAAGCCGGCCAGCCCTCCTGCCGCGCCCGCTCTTCCAGCGCTGCACGCAGTGCAGGGTCGGCCTGCGGCAGGTCGTTCAGGCCCTCGCGCAGCGCCTTGAAATACAGCATGGTGCCGCCCACCAGCAGGGGAATTTTGCCGCGCGCCGTGATCTCCGCCATCAGGCGCAGGGCATCGTTGCGGAACCGGGCCGCGGAATAGCGCTGGGTGGGGTCGATGACGTCAATCAGATGGTGTGGCGCCACGGCAAGCGTGGCCGCGTCGGGCTTGGCGGTGCCGATATCCATGTCGCGGTAAACCAGCGCCGAATCCACGCTGATGATCTCCACCGGCAGGTGCTGCACCAGCTCCACCGCCACCCCGGTCTTGCCGCTGGCGGTGGGGCCCATGAGGAAGATGGCGGGCGTAAGTGCCTTCATGATGGAATCGTTAACCACAAAGGCGCGAAGACGCTAAGGAAAAAAACATGAATGTCATAGTACACGCCTGGCATCCAGGTTTCTGGCCCCGCCCAGAAGGCATCAAATCAAACAATGTTCTTCTTTGCGCCTTCGCGTCTTTGCAGTTCAATATTTTTCACCCTCATTTGCCACGCATGAACAACTGATCCAGCTCGGCCATGGAGATTTCGCGCCAGGTGGGGCGGCCGTGGTTGCACTGGTCGGCGCGCTCGGTGGCTTCCATCTCGCGCAGCAGGGCGTTCATTTCCGGCACAGTGAGCCTGCGGTTTGCGCGCACCGAGGCATGGCAGGCCATGGTGGCAAGCAGTTCGTTGCGGCGCTCGGTCACTACCCGGCTGGCGCCGTATTCACGGATTTCCTTCAACACGTCGCGCGCCAGCAGCACCGGATCGGAGTCCTGCAACAACACCGGCACTGCGCGCACCGCCAGCGTGGTGGGCGAAAGCACGGCCAGTTCGAAGCCCAGCTCACCCAGCGCATCGTGGCTTTCCCCGGCAGCAGCCACTTCGAGCTGCGTGGCGTGAAAGGAGACCGGGATCAGCAGCGGCTGCGCGCTCATGGCATGCTGCTCCATCGCCACCTTGAGCCGCTCGTAGGTCACACGTTCGTGCGCCGCGTGCATATCCACGATGATCAGGCCGCGCACGCTTTGGGCCAGGATATACACGCCATGCAGCTGGGCCATGGCATAGCCCAGCGGCGGCACTTCCGGCTCGGGCTGCGCTTGCAATGCCGATGGCTCGGGGCGGGCGATCTGCCCGAACAGGGTCTGATAAAGGTTACTGCGCTCTTCCACGCCCAGCGGCATGCGCGTCTGCGTGACATAGGCGGGCGATGGCGCATAACCGGAGGCAAGCGGAGGCGCAGATGCAGGCTGATCGGCCTGGCGCGTGGCGATGGGCGCCGCCAGCGCCTTGTTGAGCGCGTGGTAGATCAGCTGGTGCACCGCGCGGGATTCGCGGAAGCGCACCTCGATCTTGCTGGGGTGGACGTTGACGTCCACCATCTCCGGCTCCAGCTCGATGAACAGCACGAAAGCCGGGTGGCGGTCGTGGTGCAGGATGTCCTTGTAGGCTTCGCGGATGGCGTGGGAGATCAGCTTGTCGCGCACGAAGCGGCCATTGACGTAGACGTACTGCGCGTCGCGGCTGCCACGGGTAAAGCCCGGCAGCCCCGCCATCCCGTGCAGGCGCAGACCACCCGCGCCCTCATCGAGTTGCACCGATGCCGCCGTGAATTCCTCCCCCAGCACTGCCGCAGCACGCTGCGCGAGACGGGACGGCGGCAACTGCCAGATCTTGCGCCCGTTATGCTGCAGGCCAAAAGCCACGTCGGGGCGGCTGATGGCCATGCGGCGCAGGGCCTCCTCGCAATGCGCGTATTCCGTCGCCTCGGTCTTGAGGAATTTTCGCCGTGCCGGGGTGTTGAAATAGATATCCTGCATTTCCACCACCGTCCCGGCTTCCAGCGCCGCCGGCTGCAGGCCGGAAAGATCGCCCCCGGCGGCCTCCATGCGCCAGGCATGGCGCTCGCCCTGCCTGCGGCTGGTCAGCGCGAGACGCGAAATCGCCGCGATACTGGCCAGCGCCTCGCCACGAAACCCCAGACTACGCACGCTTTCCAGATCATCGAGGCTGGCGATCTTGCTGGTGGCATGGCGCGACAGCGCCAGATGCAGCTCGTCGCGGGTGATGCCTGCACCGTTGTCAGCGACGCGCAAGGATTTCACCCCGCCCTGCTGCAATTGCACCGAGATTTCGCCGCTACCCGCGTCCAGGCTGTTTTCCAGCAGTTCTTTCAGTGCCGAGGACGGGCGTTCGACGACCTCGCCAGCAGCGATCTGGTTGATGAGAAGGTCGGAAAGGAGGTGGATGGATGACATTAGGCCTGCATTTTCCCACAAAAGCAGGCAAGCACCGAATGACGCCTGGCAAAATCATCAAAGCATCAGCAGCAAAACTGCCACTGATTATTAAAAACAGAAATATACGAGGGCAACATCGCCTTGCCGGCCAAGGCGATGGATTGACCGGTTCAGGTTGCCCCGCCGCAGTCGTAAACCCCTTGACTGGAGCGCTCGAGTTCCTGTTCGTAAGTAAAGTGCCGCTCGCTGGCCGCGAGGTCGGCGGCTGGCCCGCTGGTATGCCTGTCGTGATGCAGCAACTCCCGGATCACTGCGTTGGCATCGCTGACAGGAGGGACCATCAGGATTTGCAGCCGGTCATAAGTATCACGGTCGATGGATATCTGGATCTGGTCGCTCATGTCTTGCTCCTTTTCAATTCAGGGCGGATTGAGTTCCACCCCGGTCAAATAAGCGAAAGCACCCGAACCCGGCAGGGATGGCTTCTGATGCGGCTAAATGCCGCCACCTTCACCTCCGGCCTCTGAGTAACCAAGCTACACGCAGCAGAAATACATGCCTATAAGGTATTGACTGTATTTTTCCGGAACACGCTCCACACGACGAAAAAAAGGCGCCGGAGCGCCTCTTGGACCTGACTCGCCAGCGAGCCGGTCTCAGTAGGCGCGGCGGCGAGGTGCAGGCGCGCCACGTCCTTCGATGTGGCGGAAGGTGATCCGCCCGTTGGTAATATCGTAGGGTGATAGCTCTATGGTGATCTTGTCACCCGCAATGATGCGGATATGGTTCTTGCGCATCTTGCCTGCCGTATAGGCGACCAGCTGGTGGCCATTTTCCAGCGTGACGCGAAAACGCGAGTCGGGCAGCACTTCGTCCACCACGCCATTCATTTCGATGAGTTCTTCTTTCGCCAAGTGTTTGCCTCCAGATAAGCGGGGATAAAAAGGTCATGGTCCTTAAAAGGCGAAAGCCAAGACAGCGGGATGGTGAAGGAAGAAATACCTGAGAATTCAGGGTACTGAATCAGACAGCAACGACACGACTTGAAGATCGCAGGCCCGTACTATGCACCGGATTGCCTAAATTTACAAATATAAAACCACATGCAGGCATCTTCCGGCGAATGAAAAGGAGCGCCGCAGCGCCCTTTTTCATTCTGAAAAACAGGTGCTACATCGTCACCCACAGCTCGTTCAGGCGACGCACGAACGCAGCCGGGTCTTCCAGTTGACCCCCTTCGGCCAGCAGGGCCTGGTCGAACAGAATGTGACTCCAGTCGCCGAATTTTTCACTATCAGTCTGGCCATTCAGGCGCTGCACCAGCGCATGCTTGGGATTGATTTCCAGGATAGGACTGGACACCGGCACGTTCTGCCCGGCGGCCTTGAGCAGGCGTTCCAGGTTGCCGCTCATATCGTGTTCACCCGCAACCAGGCAGGCAGGTGAAGAAGTGAGGCGGTGCGTGACGCGCACTTCCCTGACCTTGTCAGCCAGGGTTTCCCTGATCTTCTCGGCCAGCCCCTTGAAGGCGTCGGCTTCCTGCTCCTGCTCCTTCTTCTCCTCCTCGCCGGCCAGCTTGTCGAGATCGAGATCGCCCTTGGCCACGGACTGCAGCTTCTTGCCTTCGAATTCGGTAAGGTGGGAGATCATCCACTCGTCCACGCGGTCGGACAGCAGCAGCACTTCCACGCCCTTGGCGCGGAAGAATTCGAGGTGCGGGCTGTTCTTCGCAGCAGCGAACGTATCCGCGGTGACGTAGTAGATCTTGTCCTGGCCTTCCTTCATGCGACCGATATAATCCGCCAGCGACACGTTCTGTTCTTCGCTGTCGGTGTGCGTGGAGGCGAAGCGAATCAGCTTGGCGATGCGTTCCTTGTTGGCGAAATCCTCGCCCACGCCTTCTTTCACCACCTTTCCGAATTCCTTCCAGAAGGTGGCATATTTCTCTGGCTGATTCTCTGCCAGATCGTCCAGCATGCCCAGCACCTTCTTCACCGAACCGCCGCGAATGGCCTCGATGTCCTTGCTTTCCTGCAGGATCTCGCGCGATACGTTGAGCGGCAGGTTATTGGAGTCGATTACCCCGCGCACGAAGCGCATGTAATAGGGCATCAGTTGCTTGGCATCGTCCATGATGAAGACGCGACGCACATAGAGCTTGATGCCGTGGCGCTGTTCGCGGTCCCACAGGTCGAACGGGGCACGCGCAGGGATGTAGAGCAGCTGGGTGTATTCCTGCTTGCCTTCCACCTTGGCGTGAACATGAGCCAGCGGCGCCTCGAAGTCGTGTGCGACGTGCTTGTAGAATTCGTCGTACTGCTCCTGAGTGATTTCGCTCTTGGGGCGCGCCCACAGGGCCGAAGCCTGGTTGACGGCTTCCAGCTCGTCCTTGACGACATTTTCCTTCTTCTCGGCGTCCCACTCTTCCTTCTGCATCATGATGGGCAGGGTGATGTGGTCGGAATACTTGCGGATGATGGACTTGATCTGCCAGCCGGAAAGAAGCTCGTCCTCGCCTTCGCGCAGGTGCAGGATCACGTCGGTGCCGCGACCGGGCTTGTCCACGGTTTCCAGCGTGTAGTCGCCCTCGCCCGCCGATTCCCATTTCACGCCATGTTCGGCGCCAAGGCCGGCGCGGCGGGTGATCAGGGTCACCTTGTCGGCGACGATGAAGGCGGAATAGAAGCCCACGCCGAACTGGCCGATGAGGTGCGCGTCTTTGGCCTGATCGCCGGTGAGCGCTTCGAAGAACTGGCGCGTGCCGGACTTGGCGATGGTGCCGATGTGCTCGATCACTTCCTGGCGATTCATGCCGATGCCGTTGTCGGAAAGGGTAATGGTGCGCGCAGCCTTGTCGAAGCTTACGCGGATTTGCAAATCGGGATCGCTTTCCCACAGCGCATCATCGGACAGCGCCTCGAAGCGCAGCTTGTCCGACGCATCCGAGGCGTTGGAAATCAGCTCGCGCAGGAAAATCTCCTTGTTGCTGTACAGGGAGTGAATCATCAGCTTCAGCAGTTGCTTGACTTCGGCCTGAAAGCCCAGGGTTTCCTTGTGTGCTTCAACAGTCATGGTTCAAATTCTCCAGTCGATGAGATAAAACTGGAAAGCAGATGGGATCGGATGCCCCCTATTTCAAGAGGGATTTAAACCCAGCGGCGAGCCTGCCCGCAAAAGTCCGCCCAAAGCAAAAACGGGCGCCCCTTGCTGGAAGCGCCCGTTTTTTTGGAAAGCCGGCTTTTAGTAGCCGGTTCTGCCTGTTTGCGGCAGCTCCATTTTTTCGCCAAAAAAATTCCACAGCAGGTGGGCCATGATTTCAGGAGCAATCACGGTATGGCGGTTGCCGGTTTCCTGCATCCGCGTGCGCAGCTTCTGGCGCAGATCCGCATTGCCGGTCAGATCGAAAATGATGTCGACCTTGTCGCCAAGATCCACCACGTCCAGCGCTTCCTGAAACACCGGAACATGGCTGTGCGCAAAACCCATCGCGACCGGGGAATTCAAATCCCGGTGCGCCACGGCGACGATCTCCACATTGACATGTTCTTCCTGGATTTTCTCCAGAAAATGTTCTGCGAATGTTTCGCCAACACCCCCCAACCCCAGCAACGCAACCTTGACAACATTAGCCATAACACCCCCATCTTTTTTATGATTATTAAAAGTATTTTGAGCTTATAACGGATGCATCCGGCATGGCAAGCCATTGCTAAAGCGAAACATGGCTGTGATATGCTTTAACCCGCATGCTATTTATCTGAAAACAACTGAACTGCTCAGGTGCAATAACACCCTTGATCACAAGGGTTTTGCTTTGTGCCTTTGCCGCAAAATCTCATGAACCTATCCAACAAGTCGCTTGTCGCCACTATTGCAGCCCTGATCCTGGCTATTGGCGCCGCCGTCGGTGCCAGACTGTGGCTCACCCCCAACCCCGAAGCCAGCGTGACCGCGGCCCTTGACCCTGCCTGCAATCTGAATGCGGGGCCTTGCAGCAGCAACATCCCAGGTGGCGGCCGCATCGAGCTCGCGATTGAGCCGCGCCCCATTCCCCTGCTGCGCCCGATACGGCTGGTGGTCAGAACCCAGGGCCTGGATGCCCGCCTGGTGGAAGTCGACTTTACCGGCATGGACATGAACATGGGCTTCAACCGCCCACAACTGAAGCAGGAAGGCGACAACCGCTTCACCGGGGAAACGGTATTGCCGGTATGCATCACCGGGGGGATGGCATGGCAGGCCGCCGTCATGGTCACCACCCCCAAGCTGAAAGCTGTAGCACCGTTTCAATTCGACACGTCACGCAACTGATGCCGGGGAAAATGCGACGAAATGCCGCGCCGGTCATGCTTGGCAAGCAAGCCATTGCTGCCTCATGATGACATCTAATTTTTCGGGCCCGAATTCATGAACCGCACTTCTCTTATTGCTGTCATCGTCCTGCTTGGCCTGATCCTCGGCTGGGTCACCTGGTTCTGGCAACCGGATACACATCAGGCTTCCAGCCCCATTCCGCTTGCATCCGCACCCACCGGCGGAGACTTCACCCTGCAGTCTGCCAATGGTCCGGTGTCGCTGCATGATTTTCGCGGCAAGGTCGTGCTGGTGTACTTCGGCTACACCTTCTGCCCGGATATCTGCCCTACTTCGCTGGCTTTCACCAGCCAGGCGCTCAACACGCTGAGCAAGGAAGAACTGGCACGCACGCAGGCGCTGTTCATTTCCGTCGATCCGGAACGAGACACTCTGGAAAAACTGAAGGAATATGGTGCTTTCTTTCATGCCAGCATTCTCGGCCTGACCGGTACGCCAGAAGCCATTGCGGACGCTGCGCATAAATACGGCGCCAGCTATCGCAAACAGAACACCGGTTCCGCAGGCGGCTACGTGGTGGACCATTCGTCATCGACCTATGTCATCGACCCAGATGGCAAGCTGGTGGCCACATTGCAGCATGGCACTTCACCGGCTGAAGTCGCCAAAACCATCCGGGCTGCCCTGCAAAACCGCTAGTGTCCGGAACACCGCCTGACAGAAGTAAACAGGAATAATCTCCAGCGGTCCCGCTATCCGGATAGCGAGTATTTCTTGTTTGCCGCCCGAGTGAGTATAATTCGTGCTTTTGTTTGACCGACTATGCTGATTTTTCGAGGAATTCCCGCCAGTGATGGGCCGGTTGCGCTGACGATCGGCAACTTCGACGGCGTTCATCTGGGCCATCAAGCCATGCTGCAACGCATGGAAGATGCGGCGAAGAAGCGCGGCCTGCCAGCCTGCGTGATGACTTTCGAACCGCATCCGCGCGAATTTTTCACCCCCGACCAGGCGCCTACCCGTCTCACCAATCTGCGCGAGAAGCTGGAGCTGTTCGAAGCCTATGGTGTGGAACAGGTATTCATCTGCCGCTTCAACAAGCGGTTTTCCAGCATTCCTGCCGATGAATTCGTGAGCGGGATGCTGCACCAGCGCCTCAAGGCAAAATGGATGCTGATCGGCGACGATTTCCGCTTCGGCGCCAAACGCGCGGGCGATCTGGCCCTGCTGAGCGAAGCCGGGCCCCGGCTGGGTTTCGAGGTCGAAGCCATGCACAGCGTGGTGGAAGCCGGGCTGCGTGTTTCCAGCACGGCGGTGCGCGATGCGCTGGCGGGCGGCGACCTTAAACTGGCGCACACCCTGCTCGGCCGTCCCTACAGCATCAGCGGCCGCGTCGAACACGGCGATAATCTTGGCCACAAGATCGGCTTCCCCACCGCCAACATCCAGCTCAAGCATAACCGCCCGCCGCTATGGGGAATTTTTGCGGTCGAGGTTCACGGCATTGGCGAGACCCCCTTGCAAGGCGCTGCCAGCCTGGGTGTGAGGCCGACCGTCAAGAACAACGGACGCCCGACCCTGGAAGTGCACCTGTTCAACTTCGACCGCCAGATATACAACCAGCACGTGCGCGTGGACTTCCTGCACAAACTGCGCGACGAAATGAAATTTCCGGACCTGGAAACACTGACCGCGCAAATTGCGGCCGATGTGGCAAATACAAAACAGTTTTTTTCAGATCAAACCGCAAAGACGCAAAGGCGCGAAGATTGAAAAAGCAAGACGTACTGGCAACTGATGCGCTTAACCAAACCAGCAATGTTGTGATTGGCGCAGAGATTGAGGTTCACCGTACTTTAGGCTCCGGCCTGCTGGAATCAGTTTATGAGGAATGTCTGGCCTGGGAATTGCAGCAACAAGGATTGACCGTGCAGAGACAGGTCAATATCCCGATTCAATATAAATCTCTGCACATTGAACAGGCTTATCGAGCTGACTTGCTGGTACAAAATGAGTTAATTATTGAGCTCAAATCAATCGATGATTTTCAGCCAATTCATACAGCTCAACTACTTACTTATATGAAATTGCTGGATATTCGTTTGGGACTGTTGCTCAATTTCAAGGTTGCACAGATGCGCAGCGGCATAAAACGTATTGTTAACAACTTTATAGATTTCTTTGCGCCTTGGCGCCTTTGCGGTTAATAAAATTATGGCAGATTACAAAGACACCCTGAACCTCCCCGACACCCCGTTCCCGATGCGCGGCGACCTCGCCAAGCGCGAGCCGGCCTGGGTGAAGGCGTGGCAGGAGAAAAAGCTTTACCAGCGCATTCGTACCGCCAGCAAAGGCCGTCCCAAGTTCATCCTGCATGACGGCCCGCCCTACGCCAATGGCGACATCCACATCGGTCATGCGGTCAACAAGATTCTCAAGGACATCATCGTCCGCTCCAAGACCCTGGCCGGCTTCGATGCGCCCTACGTGCCGGGCTGGGACTGCCACGGCCTGCCGATCGAGTTGCAGGTAGAAAAGCAGCACGGCAAGAATATCGACCCGGCGAAATTCCGCGAGCTGTGCCGCGAATATGCAGCCGGCCAGATCGAGCGCCAGAAGGCCGACTTCATCCGCCTCGGCGTGCTGGGCGAATGGGACAACCCCTATCGCACCATGGATTTCAAGTTCGAGGCCGACATCATGCGCACCCTCGGGCGCATCCAGGCCAACGGCTACCTCTACCAGGGCCAGAAACCGGTGCACTGGTGCGTGGATTGCGGCTCGGCGCTGGCCGAGGCCGAGGTGGAGTATGAGGACAAGACCTCGCCCGCCATCGACGTGGCCTTTGCAGTGAAGGATGTCGCCGCACTGGCCGGTACACTGGGCATGACGGCGCCCTCGCAGCCGGTGTATGCCGTGATCTGGACCACCACGCCGTGGACCCTGCCCGCCAACCAGGCGGTGTCCATCCATCCCGATTTCACCTACGACCTGATCCAGACGCCCAGGGGCATCCTGATCCTGGCTCACGATCTGGCGGAATCCTGTATCCAGCGCTATGGTTTCGAGACGGTCGAAGTCATCGCCCAGGTCAAGGGCGCCACGCTGGAACATGTGCAATTGCAGCATCCGTTCTATGAGCGCGTCGTACCCGTCATCTGCGGCGAGCATGTCACGCTGGATGCCGGCACCGGGCTGGTGCATACCGCACCGGCGCACGGTCAGGACGACTATGTGATCGGCAGCAAGTACAAGCTGGCCGTGGATTGCCCGGTGGGCGACGACGGCAAGTTCTTCGAGCGCACCCCGCTGGTGGGTGGCCAGTCGATCTGGGCAGCGAATAAAACAGTTCTTGAAATCCTCAACACCAACGGCCTGCTGCTCAAGGACGAGAAGCTGCAGCACAGCTATCCCCACTGCTGGCGCCACAAAACGCCGATTATTTTCCGCGCCACGCACCAGTGGTTCATCGGCATGGAAGCCAGCGGCTCTCACAGCAGCCTGCGCGAAGCCGCGCTGAAAGCCGTCGAAGACACCGCGTTTTTCCCCTCGTGGGGTCGCGCCCGCCTCGAAGCCATGATCAGGAACCGGCCCGACTGGTGCGTCTCGCGCCAGCGCAACTGGGGCGTGCCAATGCCGCTGTTCGTGCACAAGGAAAGCGGCGAACTGCACCCACGCACCCAGGAGCTGCTGGAGCAGGTGGCCCTGCGCGTGGAGCAGCAGGGCATCGAAGCCTGGTTCAGCCTGGATGCCGCCGAACTGCTGGGTGCCGACGCCACTACATACAAAAAAGTCAGCGACACCCTCGACGTGTGGTTCGACTCCGGCGCCAGCCATGCCTGCGTGCTGAAACGGCGCGACTATCTGGCCCATCCCGCCGATCTGTATCTGGAAGGCTCGGACCAGCATCGCGGCTGGTTCCAGTCCTCGCTCCTCACCGGCTGCACGACGGACGGCCATGCGCCCTACAAGGCGCTGCTGACCCACGGTTTCGTGGTCGATGGTCACGGCCACAAGATGAGCAAATCCAAGGGCAACGTGGTCGCGCCGCAGAAGGTGATGGATACGCTGGGCGCCGACATCCTGCGCCTGTGGGTGGCTTCCACCGACTATTCCGGCGAGTTGACCATTTCCGACGAGATTCTGAAGCGGGTGACGGAAGGCTATCGCCGCATCCGCAACACCCTGCGTTTCCTGCTCGCCAACCTGGCCGATTTCGATGTTGAACAGCATGGCTTACCCGTTGAGCAATGGCTCGAAATCGACCGCTATGCGCTGGCGCTGGCATCCGGCTTCCAGGAAGAAATCGCGGCCGATTACGGGCGCTACGAATTCCATCTGGTGGCGCAGAAGCTCACTTCCTTTTGCTCCGAGGACCTGGGCGGGTTCTATCTCGACATTCTCAAGGACCGACTCTACACCGCCGGCAAGGACTCCACCGCGCGCCGCGCGGCGCAGAATGCGCTGTACCACCTCACCCATTCCCTGCTCAGGCTGATGGCACCGATCCTCAGCTTCACCTCGGAAGAGGCATGGAAAGCCCTGACCGGCAATAATGAAGACAGCATCTTCCTGCATACCTGGCACGCTTTCCCGGCGGTGGAACAGGCCGCCGGACTGCTGGCGAAGTGGCAGCAAATCCGCGAGTTCCGCGCTCGCGTCACCAGGGAACTGGAAACCGTGCGGGTGTCCGGCGCCATCGGCTCCTCGCTGGCGGCGGAAGTGGAAGTGCAGGTCGGCAGCGAACTGTTCGGCCTGCTGCAAAGCCTGGGCGACGACCTGCGTTTTGTGCTGATCACTTCGCAAGCCAGGATCACGGAAGGGCCGGAAGAGAAGATCACGGTCAATGCCAGCACGCACCAGAAATGCGAGCGCTGCTGGCACTATCGCGCCGAAATCGGTACTCATGCCGATCACCCGACCCTGTGCGGGCGCTGCGTTGCCAATTTGTTCGGCGACGGGGAAGCGCGCTCCCATGCGTGACTGGCGCCTGTGGCTGCTGTGCAGCGCGGCGATCATTGCGCTCGATCAACTGACCAAGCACTGGGTGGTACAGGCCTTCGGTTATGGCGACATTCTGCCGCTCACTTCCTACTTCAATCTGGTCCGGGCGCATAACAGCGGCGCGGCTTTCAGCTTTCTCGCCGGCGCGGGCGGCTGGCAGCGGCTGTTCTTTATCTCCGTGGCCAGCATAGCCTCGGCCGTGATCTTCCATCTGCTCCGGAAACACCACCGGCAAACCCTGTTCAGCCTGGCCCTCAGCCTGGTGCTGGGTGGCGCGCTGGGCAACCTGATCGACCGCATCCGCTGGGGCTACGTGGTGGATTTCCTGGATTTCTTTTATCGCGGCTATCACTGGCCGGCGTTCAACGTGGCGGATATGGCCATCACCGGCGGCGTGATGCTGCTGATCCTGGATAGCCTGCGCAAGCCGACGGACAAAAAATCATGACCCGCACCGCACTCTGGGGCGACAGGATCGCCCTGCATTACCGCCTGTTTTCCGATGATGGCGTCGAAGCCATCAATACCTTCGACGATGAAGAGCCGGTCATCCTGACGCTGGGCAATGGCGAAATCGAGCCCAATATGGAATCCTGCCTGATCGACCTCGAAGTCGGCAGGCGCTACACCTTCAAGCTGGAAGCGGAACAGGCCTTCGGCCTCCACAACCCGGAAATGGTGATGGAACTGCCGCTGGACGCCTTCGCCGACGATGAATTCGAAGTTGGCAGTCTGATCGAATTCACTTTGCCTGAAGGCGACACCCTGCCCGGCCAGATCATCGCCAAGACCTCGACCCACGCCACGGTGGATTTCAACCACCCGCTGAGCGGTTGCTTGGTCAACTTCGAGGTCATGATCATCGAGATACTGGAGTCGTAATGGAAATCCTGCTCGCCAACCCTCGTGGTTTCTGCGCCGGTGTGGATCGCGCCATCGCCATTGTCGAGCGCGCCCTGGAGCAGTTCGGCGCGCCGATCTACGTGCGCCACGAAGTCGTGCACAACAAATTCGTGGTGGACAATCTGCGCGCCAAGGGCGCTATTTTCATCGAGGATCTGAGCGAAGTACCGCCCGGCAGCACCCTGATTTTCAGCGCCCATGGCGTTTCCCAGGCAGTGCGCAAAGAAGCCGATGCGCGCGGTCTGCGGGTTTTTGACGCCACCTGCCCGCTGGTGACCAAGGTCCACGTCGAAGTCGGCAAGATGCGGCGACTCGACAATGAAATCATCATGATCGGCCATAAAGGCCACCCTGAAGTCGAGGGCACCATGGGTCAGTCCGAGGGTGGCATGTATCTGGTCGAAACGCCGGAAGACGTGGCCTCGCTGGTGGTGCAGGACGAAAACAACCTGTCCTACGTGACCCAGACCACGCTCTCCGTGGACGATGCCAGCGCCATCATCCAGGCCCTGAAACAGCGCTTCCCCGCCATCACCGGGCCCAAGAAGAATGATATCTGCTATGCCACGCAGAACCGCCAGGATGCGGTGAAGACACTGGCAGACCAGTGCGATGTCGTGATCGTGGTGGGCTCGCCCAACAGCTCCAACTCCAATCGTCTGCGCGAAGTTGCGCACAATCATGGCGCCGCAGCCTACATGGTGGACAATGCCGGCCAGCTCAAAGCGGAATGGTTGCAGGGAAAAACAAGAGTTGGTGTGACAGCGGGCGCTTCTGCACCGGAAGTTCTGGTGCGCGAGGTCATTGTGCGGCTGGAAAAACTGGGCGGGGCGAAAGTCGAGGAACTCGATGGCATCGCGGAAAATGTGTCGTTTCCGCTTCCCAAGGCGCTGCAGGAAGGCTAGACCCGCTCGAAGGGTCCAGCCTTCGGCAAATCAAGCTTCGCGCATCATCTTCCAGTACTGGTACTTCATGGTCCCGGCACAGCCGATCACAATCGCGATAAAGGCGATAAAGGAACCAATCGCCAGAGTGGAAATTCCGGTCACCGCCTGTCCGATGGTGCAACCCATGGCCAGCACGCCGCCGAATCCCATCAGCACGGCACCTACAAAGTGGTTCACGAAATCCTGGAACGAGGCAAACCACTCGATGCGGAAACTGCGGCTCACCACAGCCCACAGCATGGAACCGAGAATCACGCCCGCCACCGCCATCAGGCCGAAGGTCATGGCAGTCGCCTTGAAGCCGCTGAGCGCATAGCCGAATGTCTGGCCCATGGGGTTGATGAAGGTGAACGACTGCGGAGAAAGCGGACGGCTGTCTGCCGGCTTGACGTCCCCTGCTGCTGCAAACATATCCCACTGTTCGGCCACGAAGTTTTGCAGGGAGTAGTTCTGCCCGTCAGCGCTCACCATGACATTGCTGGTGACATACCAGGCCGCGAGGACGGCGAGACCCACAACCAGTCCGCCCAGAATGTTATCGAGGCTGGTGCGAAAATCCTGTGATTTGAAAGCGAAGGCGATCAGGGCTGCTGCCAGGATACCGCCGATCATCAGGCGTGTGGAAGCCGCTTTTTCCGCGCCGGCGAGTACCGACCCCAGATCCTGTTTGGTTTGCAGGGTCACTGCCAGAGGACGAATCCAGTCGTAGAACAGCACGGTGAAGAGCGTTTTGTCGGAATCCGGGAAGGGGTTGGTCATGTAATAGGCGATCACCGCGATAATGGCAAACACCATGACAGACTTGATGTTTCCGCCACCGATGCGGATCAGGGCCTTGTTGCCGCAGCCGGAGGCCAGCGTCATGCCGATGCCGAACATCAGGCCGCCCAGCAGGTTTTCGGCCCACACCAGCTGGTTCGCCCGATACGGCGGGAAAGCCGCATCAGCATTGACCAGCCCGTTCGACTCCAGCACGACGACACCCAGCACTGCGACCGCGATGGCAAAAAGCCATGCGCGCAAACGTCCGGTATCGCCCATGTTGACCCAGTCCGAGATCGCGCCCATGGTGCAGAAATTGGTTTTGTTGACCACGGCTCCCATGACCAGGGAAATCCCGAAAATTGCCCAGAGAAAAAAAGACTGGGCTGGCGCAAAACTCTCGTAAATCATTTTTTATCCCCTCTCAGATGCTGGAGTGCATCGCTCCGAATGAAGCCAGATTGTAATCGAATTGCTGTAAAGAACAATCAGGATTTGATAAAAAGTGTAATTTAATTCGATACTTAGTACTTTAGTACTAGACAGGGGAGGTCAAAGATAAGGGGTAGGATCAGGCGTTTCCGCCTGATCGAAACCGAGCTTTCTCAGGCGGCAGGAATCGCAGCGCCCACAGGCGCGACCCTGCTCGTCTGCCTGATAGCAGGAAACGGTCAGTGCGTAGTCCACGCCAAGTGCCATGCCCTGGCGAATGATTTCGGCCTTGGTCAGATCTATGAGCGGCGCGTGGATCGTGGTGGGCGCACCTTCGATGGCGGCCCGGGTGGCCAGATTGGCCATATTCTGGAAGGCGCGGATATATTCCGGACGGCAATCCGGATAGCCGGAATAATCCACCGCATTGGCGCCAATGAAAATATCCTGCGCACCAAGCACCTCCGCCCACGCCATGGCCAGCGAAAGCATGATGGTATTGCGTGCCGGCACATAGGTGATGGGGATGCCATCCGATGGCGCGTCGGGCACGGCAATCGAGGCATCTGTCAGTGCAGAACCGCCAAATAGCGTCAGATCCAGCTTGACCGTGCGCTGGGCCGCTGCGCCCTGGCTTTGGGCCACCCGTTCGGCTGCCAGCAATTCGGAGCGATGGCGCTGGCCATAATCGAGGCTCAGGCAATAGCATTCGAAACCCTGGTTGCGGGCAATCGCCAGCGTGGTTGCAGAATCCAGCCCGCCGGAAAGCAGAACCACGGCGCGTTTCATCGCCCCCGGTCCTCGCGCCACAGCAGCTTGTGCAACTGGAGCTGGAATCGCACGTCGAGACGGTCGCGCAAGATCCAGTCGGCCAGTTGCGCCGGTTCAAGACTGCCGGCCACCGGGGAAAACAGCACCGGGCATCTGGCGCTGAGCTGATGGTCCTGCACCTGCTGGCGCGCCCATTCGTAATCCGCCACATCGCAGATCACGAATTTGAGTTCGTCATGCGGGGTCAGCAAGGCCAGATTGGCCCAGCGATTCTTTGCCACCTCACCGGAACCCGGCGTTTTGACATCCACGATGCGCGAGACGCGCGGATCCACCTTCGAGATATCCAGCGCGCCGCTGGTTTCGAGCGACACTGAATAGCCGGCATCACATAAAGCACTGAGCAATGCCGGGCATTCTTTCTGCGCCAGCGGCTCCCCGCCGGTCACGGTGACATAGCGCGGCGCGTAGGCTGCTACCTGATCCAGAATGGAAGAGACATCCATACTCTCGCCTTCATCGAAAGCATAGGAGGTATCGCAATAGCCACAACGAAGGGGGCAGCCGGTCAGGCGGACGAATACGGTCGGCAAGCCTGCACGGCTGGTTTCCCCCTGCAGGGAATAAAAAATCTCGTTGATTCGCAGCATGAAACTGCTTATTTCATGTTTTCGAGGCGATATTTCGCCTTGTCGGCCGCATCGCTAAGCGGGAATCGGGCCAGCAAATCCTCCAGCGTTTTTCTCGCGCTGCCCATATCTCCCATACCCTGCTGGCTACTCGAGATATTCAGCAATGCATCCGGCACCTTGGGACTCTTGGGATAAAGGCTGATCAATTCCTGCTGGCTTGCAATCGCAGACTTGAAATCCTTGAGATTGAAGTAGGAATTGCCGATCCAGTAATGGGCGCTGGGTGCCAGCGGGCTTTTTGGATAGGCCTGATTGAATGCCTGAAAGGCTGCCAGGGCCCCCTGGTAATTGCCGCCCCTGAACAGGTTGAACGCGGCATCATAGGTTTTCACCTCCTGCGCCGGATCGGCTTCTGCCGTCTGTGCTGGCGTGCTTGCAGGAACCGCTGCTGCAGCAACAACGGGTTTGGCGGACAACTTTTTATCCTTGCCGGAGCGGGGCTGGTTATCTGCCACAGGCGGAGGCGGAGGCACCGCAGCCGCTGCGCTCTCCAGCTGGCGCAGCCGCGTATCCACATCGACATACAGGTCACGCTGGCGTTTCTGTATGGTTTCGATGTCATGTGCCTGCACTTCCAGCTGGCCGCGCATCTTGCTGATTTCGGCCTTCAGCGCGTCCATCTGGGAAAGCATTTCCAGACCCTGGGCGCGCTGCGTGTTTTCCAGACCGGAAAAGCGCTCATCCAGCCGGGTCTGCTGCTGGGTGTTCGACTGCTGCAGTTCGCTGATTTTTCTTTGCGCCTCGTCGTCCGTGAACAGTCCGGCGTGGCACACACCCGTCAGCAGCAAGGCTGGTAGAAGCGCGATCCTACGCACTTTTATTCGCCCTGGTAGACGATATCAGCGCGACGGTTCTGTGCCCAGGCAGCTTCATCGTGGCCCTCAGCCTTGGGCTTTTCCTCGCCAAAGCTGACAGTTTCGATCTGGTTGTCGGACACACCCAGCACGTTCATGACTTTCCGGACGCTCTCGGCGCGCTTCTGACCCAGGGCCAGGTTGTATTCGCGGCTGCCGCGCTCGTCGGCGTTGCCCTGCACGAATGCTTTGGCGTTGCCATGCTGCTTCAGGTACTGGGAATGCGCCTCGATCATGGGCTTGTATTCATTCTTGACGCTGTAGCTATCGTAATCAAAATAAACGCTACGCTTGGAAAGGATATTGTTCGGGTCCTTGAGCGGGTCCATTGCCATACCCTGCTGCTGAGCACCCTGCGTCGACGCACCGGCCTGGCCCAGGCTCTTGTCTTCGACCGATGCCGCGCCCTGACCCTTGTCGCCAGTACTGGCACAGGCAGATAACAGACCCAGCAGGATTGCGCTCACTAACAGTTTATTCATTTGATTCTCCAAAAAGTTAACTTACTGATTTTTCAACAAAGGACCCCATGCCGGTTCACGCACATCCCCGGCCTGTACAGACAAACGCTGTTTCACACGTCCATCGCTGGAAACAGCGGCCAAAACACCACGGCGGTTAACTTCCGTAGCATAAATGATCATTTTACCATTAGGCGCATAACTGGGCGCCTCATCCATTGTGGTATCGGTCAGCACCTGCACCTGTCCGGTGGCAAAATCCTGCACTGCCACATGGAACTGCCCGCCGTTGCGCTGGATGAAAACGAAATTCTTTCCATCCGGGCTGAATTGCGGAGAGACATTATAACTGCCTTCGAAAGTGATGCGCTGCCCGACACCGCCGACGGCAGGCATGCGATAAATCTGCGGGCTGCCGCCACGGTCGGAAGTAAAGATGATCCACTTGCCATCGGGCGAAAAATCCGGCTCGGTATCGATCCCGGAGCTGTCGCTCCAGCGTTGCAGATTGCCGCCATCCGCGTTGATCAGGTAAAGCTGCGAGCGGCCGTCGCGCGTCAGGACAATGGCAAGTTTCCTGCCATCCGGCGACCAGGCCGGCGCGCTGTTGCTTCCCTTGAATGAGGCCAGCGCATGGCGGGCGCCGGTCTTGAGCATCTGCACGTAGATGATGGGCTTTTTCTTTTCGAACGACACATAGGCCAGCTTTTCGCCGTCCGGCGACCATGCCGGGGAAAGAATCGGCTCCTGCGACGCCATCACGGTCTGCGCGCCATAGCCGTCGGCATCCGCCACCTGCAGCTCGAAGCGTTTTCCTTCCTTGACGATATAGGCAATCCGGGTACTAAACACGCCGATATCGCCGGTCAGCTTCTCGTAAATCACGTCGGCAATCTTGTGTGCCGTAGCGCGCAACTGTGCCGGCACGATGGTGTAGTTGAAGCCTGCCAGCTGATTCTGCTTGACCACATCCAGAAGGCGGAAATGCACGTCGATTCGGCCATCCGGGCGCGGCGTCATGCCGCCGATCACCAGCGCCTCGGCATTGCGGCCTTGCCAGTCGGGATAACGGACTTCCGCAGGTTCGTGTGGCTGCGGCTGAACACCAGATGGATCCACCATGCGGAACAGGCCGCTGCGCATCAGGTCGGCAGAAACGATGCCGCTGATGCTTTGGGGTTGGGTGCTTTCGGCCGCAAAGGGCACGATAGCCACCGGGATCTGGTTTCCCGCGCCCCCGGTGATCTCGATCGTCAGCGCAGCTTGTACCGGCACAGCCAGTAGCGTCACACACAGCATCAACAACCACTTCAAATTGCGTCTCATAAATCCTCTCTTGGCTTGAACTTCAGGTGCAACTCGCGAAATTTGCCGAACAGACCCGGATCTGGCGGCAACGGCAAGGGCTGAGCCTTGTAAATGGCACGTTCCACTGCGCTGTCGTAGGCGCTGGATCCGCTGCTTCTGGTCAACTTCAAATTCAGCACCTCGCCAGTCGGCATCAGGGTGACATCAAACTCCGCCTGGGGATTACCCGCAAGATCAGGGGGCAGAATAACGAAACGCTTGATCTTGGCCTTGATACGTCCAGTGAAGTCATCCAGCACTTTCTGTCCTGCAGACTGTTGTGCTGCAAACTCGGCCTTGCGTGCATTTTCTGCTTCGACCCGCTCCCTCTCCTGCTGCTGACGCGCCTCCAGCTTTCGCTTCTCTTCGTCCTGCTTCTGCTTTTTTTCCTGTTCCTGTTTGCGCTTTTCTTCTTCCTGCTTCTGTTTCTCTTTCTGCTGCTTTAGTTCCTCTTCACGACGCTTTTTTTTCTCTTCTTCCTTGGCCTTGAGTTCGATGTCTGCCTTCACTTGCTTTGGCTCCGGCTTGGGTTCCGGTTTCGGCTCGGGCGGCACAGGCTTGGGCCTGGGTTCCGGTTTCGGCGCTGGTTCCGGCTTATGCTGTGGCGGCGCAACCCTGGCCGGAGCCGGCATTTCGCTCCACAACTCCACCTCGACCCCGGACGGCTCCGTATTCTGCCAGCTCACGCCGAAAATCATCAGTCCCAGGAACAGCACATGCACCAGCAGCGCCAATGCGCCCGCTTTCCACTGGCCCGGTTGTTTGCGCTCAAAAACCACTTACTGGCCCTTCGGCTTCGCCAGCAAGCCGATTTTCCTGACCTGATTCTGCTGCAGGATATCCATCACGTTCAGGACTTCCTCATAACGCACGTTCTTGTCAGCGGCAATCACCACCGGCTGCTCCGGGTTTTTCTCCTGCTTCTCTTTCACCGCACGCACCAGATCATCGCGCGACACTTCCAGCGCCTGCCTGGCATTTTCCCGGTCAAGCAGCAGCAGACGCCGGTCTTCCTTGATAGAAATCTCCAGCGGGGCAACCGGCGGCTTCAGTGCCTGCCCCACCTGAGGCAATTCGATCTGGCCGGGGTTGATGAGCGGCGCGGTAATCATGAAAATGATCAGCAGCACCAGCATCACGTCGATGTATGGCACCACGTTGATCTGATTCATCAGCTTGCGCTGGCGGCGTACGCTCATTATTTGACCTGCCGCTGCAGGATGTTTGAAAACTCTTCCATGAAACTGTCGAAGCGCGTGGCCAGACGGTCGATTTCGGAACTGTAGCGGTTGTAGGCGATTACCGCCGGAATGGCGGCGAACAGGCCCATGGCCGTCGCAATCAGCGCTTCGGCAATACCGGGAGCAACATGCGCCAGTGTTGCCTGCCCCACGCTGGACAGGCTGCGGAAGGCGTTCATGATGCCCCACACGGTACCGAACAGGCCAACATAGGGACTGACCGAGCCTACCGTGGCGAGAAACGGCAAATGGGCTTCGAGCAAGTCGAGTTCGCGATGGTAGGCCGCCCGCATGGCGCGGCGCGTGCTCTCCATCACCAGCGCGACATCTGCTCCAGTCTGGCGGCGCAGCTTGGAGAATTCCTGGAAGCCCCCCTCGAAAATGCTTTCCATCCCGCCCGCATCGCGGCTGTTCACTTTCTGGAAGAGGCTTTGCATATCCAGCCCGCTCCAGAATTCACGTTCGAATTTTTCGGTGGTCTGCTTTGCCACGTTGATGGCAAACATTTTCTGAAAGATGTACCACCACGACATCAATGAGGCCAGCAGCAACCCCAGCATCACCAGTTGCACCACCACGCTGGCATGAGTAATCAGGGAAAGAAAAGAAAGATCTTGGGTTACGTTCACGATGACAATTCCATTTTGCTCCTGATGATCTCAGGAATCTCTACAGGTTTGAATGACAGATGGTTCACACACACGATTTTGACCTGCGCACGTGACAGTATTTCGGTATGACCAGGACCACGTACTACAGTCTGGGAAAATTCGATCCAGCTCCGGCCGGCTGCATGCACGCTCACCATGACATCCAGCAAGTCGTTGAAAACAGCAGGTTTGAGATAGCTTATATGCACGTCCCGCACCACAAAAATCACGCCATGGTCGCGTGCCAGGTCCGTCTGCTCGAAGCCATGAACCCGCAGCCACTCGGTACGGGCGCGTTCCATGAACTTGAGGTAATTGGCGTAATACACCACTCCGCCCGAATCGGTATCCTCGTAATAGACCCGTACCGGCCATGAAAATAACTCAGTTTTCAATTTCGCAGCATTCTCTCACGTCGAGCTTACAACTGTCTTTCATTGCCCCCACAGCTCCCCGCTACGGCTGGTTTCCGGACGTTTGAGACCGAAATGCTGATAGGCGCTGGGCGTGGCCACCCGGCCGCGCGGGGTGCGCATCAGGTAACCCTGCTGGATCAGGTACGGCTCCAGCACATCCTCGATGGTATCGCGCTCCTCGCCGATGGCGGCCGCGAGATTGTCCACCCCCACCGGTCCGCCGCCGAATTTTTCCAGCACCGCCAGCAGCAGCACCCGGTCCATCATGTCCAGACCGAGGGCATCCACATCCAGCATGTTCAGCGCGGCATCCGCCACTTCCTGACTGACATGGCCCTGCGCCTTCACTTCGGCAAAGTCCCGTACCCGGCGCAGCAGACGGTTGGCGATGCGCGGCGTGCCGCGTGAGCGGCGCGCAATTTCAAACGCGCCCTCCTCGGAAAGCGCCACGCTCACCAGGCGTGCGGAACGGGTGACAATGCGGCGCAATTCCTCGTGGGTGTAAAACTCCAGCCGCGCCACGATGCCGAAGCGGTCGCGCAGTGGATTGGTCAGCATTCCGGCGCGAGTGGTCGCGCCCACCAGGGTGAAGGGCGGCAACTCCAGCTTGACCGAGCGCGCCGCCGGGCCCTCGCCGATCATGATGTCGAGCTGATAATCTTCCAGCGCGGGGTAAAGGATTTCTTCCACCACCGGCGAGAGGCGGTGAATTTCGTCGATGAACAGCACGTCGTTGGGTTCGAGATTGGTCAGCAGCGCTGCCAGGTCACCCGGCCGCTCCAGCACCGGGCCGGAAGTCTGGCGCAGATTGACGCCCATCTCGCGGGCGATGATGTGCGCCAGGGTGGTCTTGCCCAGGCCGGGCGGACCGAACAGCAGCACATGGTCGAGCGCCTCGGCACGGTTCCGCGCGGCCTGAATGAAGATTTCCAGTTGGCCACGCGCCTTCTCCTGGCCGACATATTCGTCCAGCAGCTTGGGGCGCAGCGCACGCTCCAGCGCCTCTTCCTGGGGGGAAACGTGGGCCGGGGAAATCAGGCGGCTGGCCGCCTTAAGGTTGTCGGTTTCGATCATGCGGGGTTAACTTCCATCAGGCATTCGCCACATCCTGCTCAAGCTCTTCCTGATTGAGGTCGATCACTGCCACGCCGTAACGGTGAAGTTCCAGCAAAAACTCGACGCGCCCCACGCCTGCCAGTGAGGCAGCCATACCAGAGGATAGGCGCCGCATTTCATAGAGCTTGGCGGCCATCGCCATTTTGGCTTCACGGGTAAATTCCTGCGGCGTGCAATGAATTGCATCGGGCAGGTTTTTCGGTACTTCGACAACGATATTCATCGTCTTACCTCCAAATCCAGGAATTGCTCTTTCTCTACGGAGTGTTTTGCGGTTTCGATCATGCCTTGGACAATAGCTTCAGTGCCTGGCGGATGCCATCGGTCACGCCAGTCTCGGCTGCCAGCTGTTTGACCGCCCAGCTTGCTTCCTTGTCATTATACCCCAGCGCCAGCAGGGCATTAAGGATGTCGCTGCTGGCAGGAACCGGCCTGACCACCGCGCCCAGCAATGCTGAACCAGCCTCTCCCGGGGCAAACTTGTCTTTCAGTTCGAGCAGCAGGCGTTCGGCGGTCTTCTTGCCGATGCCGGGAATTTTGATCAGGCGCCCGGCATCCTGGGCCATCACGGCATGCGACAGCTCGTCCACGGACAGGCCGCTGAGGATGGTCAGCGCCAGCTTGGCACCTACCCCGTTGACTTTCAGCAACTGGCGGAAAGCCTGGCGTTCGTGGTCTGTGGCAAAACCGTAGAGAAGGTGCGCATCTTCGCGCACGATCAGCTGAGTGTAGAGCGTCACGCTTTCGCCCAGAGCAGGCAGGTTGTAGAAGGTGCTCATCGGCACGTCCAACTCGTAGCCCACGCCCTGAACGTCGAGCAGAATCTGGGGAGGGTGTTTTTCCAGCAATTTGCCGCTCAGACGTCCGATCACACCAGCCTCCCATTTTTCACGCGATAGCCTGCTGTCGCCAACGCACCCAGCCCCTGCCCGCCGTGGGCATGGCAGATGGCGCAGGCCAGCGCATCGGCGGCATCAGCCTGAGGCGTGCCTTCGAGGCGCAGCAGGCGGCGCACCATTTCCTGCACCTGTTCCTTGCCGGCATGGCCGTTGCCCACCACTGCCTGCTTCACCTGCAAGGCAGTATATTCCGCCACCGGCAGATCGCGCGCCACCAGGGCGCAGATCGCAGCGCCGCGGGCCTGGCCCAGCAGCAGGGTGGATTGCGGATTGACGTTGACGAACACCTTCTCGATCGCCGCCTGCTCCGGCTGATAAGTCGCGATCACTTCACCGATCGAATCGAGGATGGTCTTGAGGCGCTGCGGCAGCTCCCCGTCCCCGGTCTTGATGCAGCCGCTGGCGACATACTCCAGCTGGTTGCCGGTCCGGGTGATGACACCAAAGCCCGTCACCCTCAGGCCAGGATCGATACCGAGGATGCGGGTCAATTATTCCTCGATCACGGCCGACGTGAAGACTTCCTGCACGTCGTCCAGCGCATCCAGCGCATCCAGCAGTTTCTGCATTTTCACCGCGTCGTCGCCGGCGAATACCGTCTCGTTGTCCGGCTTCATGGTGACTTCGGCCACTTCGGCCTTGAGACCGGCCTTTTCCAGCGCCTCTTTCACGGCGGCAAAATCGCCCGGCGCGGTGATGACTTCCACGCTGCCGTCGTCATTGCTGAGCACGTCTTCGGCACCGGCTTCCAGCGCCGCTTCCATCACCTTGTCCTCGTCCGTGCCGGGAGCGAAGATGATCTGGCCGCAGTGCTTGAACATGAAAGCCACCGAACCGTCGGTGCCGAGATTGCCGCCATGTTTGGAGAAAGCATGGCGCACATCGGCCACAGTGCGGGTGCGGTTGTCGGTCAGGCAATCGACGATAATGGCTGCGCCATTGATCCCGTAGCCTTCATAACGGATTTCCACATAATCCACGCCTTCCAGTTCGCCCGTGCCCTTCTTGACGGCACGGTCGATGTTGTCGGCCGGCATGTTCACTTCCTTGGCCTTGTCAATGGCCACGCGCAGGCGCGGGTTGAAGTTGGCGTCGCCGCCACCCATCTTGGCGGCGACTGTGATTTCCTTGGACAGGCGCGAGAAAACCTTGCCGCGCTTTTCGTCCTGGCGCCCTTTTCTATGCTGGATATTTGCCCATTTGCTGTGACCGGCCATAACGTATTCCGATGTTCTGTTTCAAAAGGTGCAATGGTACCATTTCAGGCATTATTTTAAAAAGCCGGAGCCTGACATGATCACGCCTTCCCTGATCGCCAAGAACGATACCCAGGAACTGTTTCTGCTGCCACAACTGGCCAACCGCCACGGGCTGATCGCCGGCGCCACCGGCACGGGTAAAACGGTCACGCTGCAGGTGATGGCGGAGAATTTCAGCCGCATGGGGGTGCCGGTGTTCATGGCCGACGTCAAGGGCGATCTTTCCGGCATCAGCCAGCCCGGCACGGAAAAACCCAAAATCGTCGAGCGCATTGCCAGACTGGGACTTAGTGACTTTACTTTTTCTGCATGCCCGGTCACCTTCTGGGATGTTTTCGGCGAACAGGGCCACCCGGTGCGCGCCACCATTTCGGAAATGGGGCCGCTGCTGCTGGCCCGCATGCTCAATCTCAACGACACCCAGGCCGGCGTGCTGACGCTGGTGTTCAGAATTGCCGACGACAGCGGTCTGCTGCTGCTCGATCTCAAAGACCTGCAGGCGATGCTGCGGCATGTGGGCGACAACGCCAGCAGCTTCACCACCCAGTACGGCAACATCTCCGCCGCCAGCATCGGTGCCATCCAGCGCGGCCTGATCGCACTGGAATCCGAAGGCAGCAAGCAGTTGTTCGGCGAGCCTGCACTGAACCTCGACGACCTGATGCAATGCGATGCAATGGGGTTGGGCATGATCAATATCCTCGCCGCCGACAAACTGATGCAGTCGCCCAAGATGTATGCCACCTTCCTGCTGTGGATGCTGTCGGAACTGTTTGAAAAACTGCCCGAAGTGGGCGACGTGGACAAACCCAGACTGGTATTTTTCTTCGACGAGGCCCACTTGCTCTTCAACGACGCTCCACAGGCCCTGCAGGACAAGATCGAACAGGTGGTGCGCCTGATCCGTTCCAAGGGGGTCGGTGTTTATTTCGTCAGCCAGAATCCGCTCGACATCCCGGACAAGGTGCTGGGCCAACTCGGCAACCGCGTCCAGCACGCCCTGCGTGCCTTCACGCCGCGCGACCAGAAAGCGGTGCGGGCGGCGGCGGAAACTTTCCGCGCCAATCCGGGCCTGAATGTGGAAGCGGCCATCACCGAGCTGGGCGTGGGCGAGGCGCTGGTTTCGCTGCTCGACGAAAAGGGCCGCCCGCAACCGGTGGAGCGCGCCCTGATTGTCCCGCCACGCGGCCAGCTCGGCCCCGTCACGCCCGAACAGCGACTGACCATCATCCGCCAATCAGTACTGTTCGGTCACTACGAGGCCGAAGTGGATCGTGAGTCTGCCTATGAGAAACTGAAAGGAAGAGCGGAGCGGGCTCCCGCCTCCATTCCGCCCGCCCACGAAGCAGAAAACACAAAACCGGCCGGCGGCGGCTGGCTGGACAGCATTGGCGGCATGCTGGGCGGAGGCGGCAACCGCCAGGGCGTCGCGGAAGCCGCCATCAAAAGCGCCGCCCGCGCCATCGGCTCGCAGCTCGGGCGCGAAATCATCCGTGGTGTGCTCGGGTCCATCCTGGGCGGAAAGAAACGTTAGGACGCTACCTGCAAGTGCAGTAAAATCCCCGTCTTATTATTGATATTTGGCAACATTTAGACAGAGAGCCCATGAAGTTTATTATCCGAACGTTTTTCAGAACCCTGCGTCTGGTGTTGACCCCTTTCATGCTGGCGGGAGAAAAAATGAGTACGCCAAAGGGCATCGAGCGTCCGTCCAAAGACCAGCAGCGGGTCGACCAGGAATGCCTCAGTTTGGCGCTTTATCAGTTCAGAACCTGCCCCTTCTGCATGAAGGTGCGCAAGGAGATCAGCCGCCTGTCCCTGAACATCGAACTGCGCGATGCACAGCACGACCCGCAACACCGCGAAGCCCTGCTGCAGGGCGGCGGCAAAATTCAGACCCCGTGCCTGAAAATCACCGACGAGCAGGGTAACAGCCGCTGGATGTACGAGTCCGGCGATATCATCCAGTACCTGCAACAGCGTTTTAGCCAGGCCTGATTTTCTGCAGGGCTAGAGAATTCCCAGCCAGTCCCTGCCGATCAGGAAGTCGCTGTAAAGCCCGGCTTCTGCACTTCCCGGCTCGGGTTTCCAGTCGTAGCGCCATTTCACGAGCGGCGGCAGGGACATCAGGATGGACTCGGTACGACCGCCGGACTGGAGTCCGAACAAGGTGCCGCGGTCGAACACCAGATTGAATTCCACATAGCGCCCACGCCGGTAAGCCTGGAAATCCCGCTCGCGCTCACCGTAGGGCTGGTCCTTGCGGCTTTCCAGAATGGGGATATAGGCGGGCAGGAAATGATCGCCCACGCGCTGCACCAGACTAAAGCTGGTGGCAAAATCCTGTTCGTTGAAGTCATCGAAAAATATCCCCCCGATGCCGCGCGGCTCCTGGCGATGCTTGAGGTAGAAATATTCATCGCACCACTTCTTGAAGCGCGGATAATGCGTGCCGCCAAAGGCTTGCAGCGCTTCATAGCAGGTCCGGTGAAAATGCACGGCATCCTCGGCGTAGCCGTAATAGGGCGTGAGATCCATGCCGCCGCCGAACCACCATACGGGATCGGCACCGTCCTTATTGGCGACGAAGCAGCGCACATTCATGTGCACAGTGGGCGCATGGGGGTTGCGCGGGTGGAACACCAGCGACACCCCCATGGCCTCGAAGCTGCGCCCCGCCAGTTCAGGGCGGTGGGCACTGGCCGATGGCGGCAGGCTTGTGCCAAAGACATGGGAAAAATTGACCCCGCCACGCTCCAGCACGTTCCCTTCCTCGATTACGCAGCTGGTACCGCCGCCGCCTTCCGGGCGAACCCAGGAATCGCGGTGAAATGATTTTCCGTCTACCTGTTCCAGGCGTTCGACAATACTATTTTGCAGTCTGAGAAGGTAATCCCTGACCTGTAGAATATCCAAATTCAGACCCCATCCCGCTGGCAACTCAGCATATTACTCAAGGTTTGAATCCTCTGGCCTGAGCAGCAAAGAATGCTGCGACTTCACTCAGAGTGCGGTGTACTGCGTGGCTGGCAGCGACCACGCCCCCGTAAGGATCATCGCTGTTTGCATTCTCGGTCACATCAAATTCCCGTGTCGCGATAATGCGCCGTCCAGCCACATCAATCAGCTGAGCTCGCATGGTAAAGTGAATCCGGCTCGGTGCAGCAGTAAACTCCTGCTGCAAGCGCACAATTTCGCTATCCAGCCGCAGCTGCGCCGTGACCGCCCCAGTCGCCTGCGATACCGCACTGAATGCGCCACTCGCCTCGAACGCCTGCACCAGCAGTGGCGCGAGCATTTTCTCGGGGGTATCGACCCACTGGTTAAGAGAAAAATATTCCAGCTCATGTGCTTTTCTGACGTAAGCCATACGCGATGTCTCGAAACCAGGGTGCGCCCGCGGCCGGGTTACCAGCAGCACCGGGGCGCCGACAGCTGCCGCAGGAACATTCTGGAATTGCGCCTGCAAGGCGTAAGTGCTGATTACTTCTTTCTTAACCGGTTGCAATGTGCTGCACCCTGCCGTGAGAAGCAGTCCAATCGTCAGGCTTCCTGTTCGTATCCACTTCATATTTTCCACCTCATTCTCCCGGGCCAGGCTTATCCGGCTGCTTCCCCAGCAACAACATGTTGGGGTTGCGCTCGACTTCCTCGCTGACCCGCTTGAGCGTTGAGCTCAGTTCACGCATTTCAGCCACGGTACGCTCCAGTTCCGGCACCACGCTATCAGTGACCTGTATCATGCCCCCGCCAAGCTCTCTGGCTGTCTTGTTCACCGCGATGCTGGCACGGGAAGCATCATTGGCCATTTTCTCCAGAGCAGCGGCACTTTTGTTCATGCGCTCGATCATCTGAGGCAACTCTGCGCTGATTTTCGCAGTGTTGTCCATGGTGCGCGCTGCACCCTGCAAACTGGCATCAATCGCATCCTTGCGTGCCGCAAGCGTAGCCGAGATCGTCGCCATATCGGACATCATGCTGCGAAAGGCCCGCCGATTATCATCATCCAGCAGTGCGCTGACTCCGGCGGCAATCTTGTTAAGGCTGGAAAGCAGGTCCGTACCAGCCGTGTCCAGCCGGGTCAGCAAGGAAGGGACCGTGCGAATAACGGGGTACTTTTCGCCCGGATTCGCCTTGAGATCCGGCGCATCCCTGCTCCCCCCGCTGAGTTCGACCTGCGCAATGCCGGTCAGCCCCTGAACCCGTAACACGGCAACAGTATTTGCCCTGATTGGCGTCCCATGTTCGATATCGAGTTCCAGTCGTACCTGCTCGCCATGGTCGAGTGAAATACGCTTGACCCGGCCAACCTCGACTCCGCGATATTTGACCGGCGCATTGAGATTCAGTCCAGCGACCGATTCTTTCATATAGGCCAGGTAGGTATCGTAATTCTTGCGGTATTGTGCACCGCCGCTCAGCCAGAGAATACCGGCCACCAGCGCACCGAACAGCAGTGTCACGAATAGCCCGACGAGGGTGTAATTTACTTTTGTTTCCACGCTTGCTCCCATGCCGCCCGGCCGCGCACCCCATGAAAATACTCACGAATGATCGGGTGTTCCTCGTTAGACAGCTCTTCCATGGTTCCCAGCCCCAGCACCCGGTTCTCGCCCAGTACGGCGACCCTGTCAGCCACCTGCCACAGCAGGTCCAGATCGTGCGTTACCATCATGATCGTCAGGCCGAGAGATTCTTTCAGGTTTTTAACCAGTTCATCGAAACCGCTGGCGCTAAGCGGATCCAGCCCAGCGGTGGGCTCGTCGAGGAACACCAGTTCGGGCTCAAGCGCCAGCGCTCTTGCAAGTGCCGCGCGCTTGCGCATCCCACCCGAAAGTTCGTTAGGGTACTTGGCTCCTGCACTGGCCGGCAAACCTGCAAGCGCAATCTTCAGTGCAGCAAGTTTATCGATCAGGTCATGGTCCAGTTCTGTATGCTCCCGCAGGGGCAGGCCCACATTCTCGAGCACGGACAGTGAACTGAACAGTGCGCCGCGCTCGAACATCACACCCCAGCGACGACGCAAAGGCAAAGCTGCCTCGTCATCCAACCCCAGCACTTCCTGTCCAAACACGCGAATTGAGCCGGAAAGCGGTTTTTGCAGCAAGATGATTTCGCGCAACAACGTTGATTTGCCGCATCCGCTCCCACCGGCCAGCGCGAATATCTCACCCTGGCGAACGTTCAGGCTTACATTTTCGTGTACGGTCAAAGTGCCGAATTGTGTACAAATACTATCGATTTCGACAATGTTTGAAATTTCCGCCATCAAATCTTCAACCAGCTAAAAATAATGGAAAAAACCGCATCCATCACAATAACCAAAAATATCGCCTGAACCACGCTGATCGTCGTTTGACGGCCTACACTGTCAGCGCTGCCACCCACCTGGAATCCCTGAAAACAGCCCACAATCCCTACGATAACAGCAAATACCAGCGCCTTGCCCAGGCCGACGATATATGAAGAAAGGCTGACTGCATCATCCAGCCTGTCGGCAAAGTCTTCGAAATTGATCCCAAGCTGCGTCTTGGCCATCACCATCCCTCCCACAACGCCAAGAATATCTGCATACACGGTCAGCAGGGGGACAGCAATGATTAGCGCCATGAGCTTTGGCAGCACCAGAAAGTCCATGGGTGCAATTCCAATGGTTCGCATTGCATCCACTTCTTCTGTTACCTTCATGGTGCCGATCTGTGCCGTGAAAGCAGACCCGGAGCGCCCCGCCACGATAATCGCGGTTAACAGGGGAGACATCTCGCGCAACATGGACAGGCCTACCAGGTCAGCCACGAATATGCTCGCTCCATAGCGGGCCAGTTGCTCCGCGCCCTGATAAGAAACAACCACGCCCATCAAGAAAGAAAGCAGGCCAACAATAGGCAGCGCTTCAAACCCGGCGCTTTGTATATTATGCAGCAGCGGCCGGATTCGTAGACGGGAAGGCTGTCTGATGAGCCGCAAAGCGGCAAGCGCCGCCTCGCCGACAAAGGCCAGCATCAAGGCCGCCTGCTTTGTGTGGCCGGCAAACCGCCTCCCCAGATGCTCCAGCAAGCCAAGCCGCGCCTGCGGGCGCACTTCTGCGTCCCTGGCACTGGCTTCGACGATGCCAAGCAATGCCACAAAACCGGGCCGCAAGTCCTGCATCATTACACGGCTCCCAACGAGCGCCGCTTTTTTCCTGACTCGGTGCAACAGCCACGCACCCGTGGTATCCAGGGCTACCAGTTGACTGCAATCGAGCAGAATTTCCGTGCTGGCTGGCCAGTTCCAGGCTTCAATCATCTGCTTCAGATTGCTGACGTGCGACAGGGTCCAGGAACCCTGGCAGCAGATCACGCCACTTGAGGTGTCTTCGAAAATTTGGCCCTTTGGGACTATATGAATCATGGGCCGATTGTGCTTAGCTGTGCGAAAAAGATCAAGAATTATGCTCAATCACTGTATTGCTTAATCTGCTGCTTGCCAGCCATTGATCATTTTCTCCGCCCAGAACAGACCGATGACCGTTTTCACATCAGTAATTCGGCCGTTCCGCACCCACTCCAAAGCTTCACTCAGAGGCAAGGAAAACACTTCCAGAAATTCGTCGCTATCGCGCCGATGCGGCCCTTCTGTCAGGCCCTGTGCAAGGTACAGGCTCATTGCTTCATTTGAATATCCGATACAGGGATGCACTGTGGCAACAAATTTCCAGCTCTCAGCACGATATCCTGTTTCCTCGAGCAATTCGCGCTGACCGCAAGCCAGTGCCGACTCTCCGGAGTCAAGTTTTCCCGCTGGAAACTCATAAAACTCCTGATGCAGCGGATAGCGAAACTGACGCTCCATAACCACATTGCCATTTTCCAGCAGTGCAATAATGACAACCGCACCGGGGTGCAGAATATATTCACGCCGGGCAGATTCACCATTTGGCAGTTGTACGACGTCTTCTTTGACGTGCAGCAGACCCCCTTTGTAAACCGTCTGAGACCTCAACTGGTTTTCCGTCAGATTTCTGTCCGGCATCATTTCTCCATAGTTGTTTGACAATACCTTAGTATTTTTGTATGGTATATCTATTGGATATTTATATTCGCCCATTAATTTTCTGTTTATTTTATTCATTACTTAATATTCTTAATCAAAAAGGAGTTCAGTCATGTCAGACCTTATACAAGGATTCCCATCCGATGGCATCGTTACGGTGAATCGAGTCATACTTAAACAAGACTACACCATTGAAGACTTGGAGGAACGCGTTGCAACATTATGCGAAAATGTGAAAACCTATCATTCGGATACTGGCTTCGTCGGTGGATTCGTGATGCTGAACAGTGGCGAAGTTTCGAACGAAGGAAGCGCTATTGGACTACCCGTCGAAAGTCCATTGAAAGACAAAGAAGCTCAAATTGTAACGTTCTGGAAGAGCTTTGAAGAACATGAGCAATCTCATCGTTCGGAAACGTTTCAGCCTCTATTTCGGCAGGTTCTGGAACTATGCGAAAACGGAAACGAGGAAATTGCCTATCGCATGCTCTGGTCGGGCAAAGCGTACTCTGCCAAACAGGCCTCCGAGGCACGTGCTGCAAAAGAGCGTTACCGGGAAGCCGCATAAGGGCAAGTTTTGCGTCAGTGTTTTATTTACCGCTTCCGCCACAGGTAGCGGTAAATAAAACCGGGAAAGGCGAAGACAAGAAACAGGCAGGCCGTAACCGCATAGAATTCCCAGTTCTGGGAATGCGGTGGTGCTAGCCGGCGCTCCAGTAACACGCTGACACCGCCAACCATGAAATACAGCACCATCAGCTCGAAGAGATGCCAGATCAGGCTTTTTTCGGATTTAAGCGGAATGAGCAACAACAGACGGTCAGCCACAAATGGCAGATTTGCGGCCACCAATGCCAGCACCAGTAGTATCGCCATGCCAGTAATCACAACAGCGAGCGCTGAATCGCATAAGCACAGAGTGCCATCAAGGGCTGGGGCAGGATGCCCAGGGCCAGCACAGCCAGTCCATTCGTACTCATCAACATGGCCATATCGCCTTCCGGACGAATGGGCGTCTCATCCACTGGCGAGTCAAAATACATCAGTTTGATAATCCGCAGATAATAGAACGCGCCGATGACTGAAAACAGCACGGCTGCAACAACCAACCAGATAAAACCGGCTTGCAGCGCTGCCTGGAGCACAGACAATTTTGCATAGAAGCCGACAGTCGGAGGAATACCTGCCATGGAAAACATGAGCAATAGCATCATGAATGCATACCAGGGACTACGCTGGTTCAGCCCCTTGAAATCATCAAGATTTTCAGCCTCAAATCCCTTGCGTGACATCAGCATCACCATGCCGAAACCGCCCAGGCTCATCAGCACATACACCAGCACATAAAACATCGACGAACTGTAACCGTTCAGGCTTCCTGAAAGAAAACCGAGCAGCATGAAACCCATGTGTGAAATGGTTGAGTAAGCCAGCATACGTTTGATATTGGTTTGGGCAATCGCGGTGATGTTACCGATGGCCATGGAAAGAAATGCCATGATGACCAGCATGCCCTGCCAGTCATGGACCAAACCCTGCAAACCATCGACGAGTAACCGGGTGACAAAGGCAAAAGCTGCAATTTTTGGCGCCGAACCAATGAAAAGGGTCACAGCGGTAGGCGCACCCTGATATACGTCAGGGATCCACATATGAAAAGGGACCACGCCCAGTTTGAACGCCAGGCCCGCGACAATAAATACCAGTCCGAAAGTGAGCACGACATGGTTGCCCGTGGTGTTCTGAATTACTGTCGCAACCTGATTGATGTTGAGGCTGCCTGTTGCTCCATACAGCATGGACATGCCATACAGAAGCAAGCCGGAAGCCAGGGCCCCCAGCACAAAATACTTCATTGCCGCTTCTGTAGAAATTGCGGAGTCACGCTGCAACGCGACCATGGCATAAAGGCTTAGCGATAGCAGTTCCAGGCCCATATACAGCACCAGGAAATGATTGGCGGAGATCATGACCATCATTCCCAGCATTGCAAACAATACCAGTGCAAAGAACTCACCCCGGAACATACCGCGCAAACTGATATACGAGCGGGAATAAACCAGCACGACGGACACGGCGATATAACTCATCAACTTCAGCACGTCGCTCATGGCGTCATCTACAAACATGTTGCTGAATGTATATTGCGGTGCTGAACCATGGGTCGACACTGTGATCCAGGCTGCACCAAGCAGGGTTATCTGTGTCAGCGCATAAGTAATAAAACGGTTCTTGGCCGAAAGAAACAAGTCAATGACGAGAATCAACGACACCATGACCAGAACGAAAATCTCTGGCAACGCGGGTGTCAGGTTGGGCATGGGAAAAGTCATGAAACGGCCCTTTAAAGTTTACTTTGCGCCACATGGGCAAGCAGATGATTGACCGATGCATGCATCACCTCGGTAAAAGGCAGGGGATAAATCCCCATCCCGAGAACTGCCACGGCAAGCATGCCCAGCACTAGAAATTCTCGTTTGCCGATATCGGTCAATTTATCAACGTGCGCATTTGCCACTGGGCCAAAGATCACGCGCTTGTACATCCATAGAGTGTAGGCCGCACCAAAAATCAACGTTGTAGCAGACAGGAATCCATACCAGAAATTAACCTTGATCGCGGCCAGAATTACCATGAATTCTCCCACAAAACCGCTGGTACCCGGGAGTCCTGCATTGGCCATGGCAAAAAGCATGAAGTAGGCAGCGAACACGGGCATCCTGTTCACCACACCGCCATAATCGGCTATGTTGCGCGAATGCATGCGGTCATACATCACTCCCACGCAGAGAAACATCGCTCCGGAGATGAAACCATGAGAAATCATCTGAACCAGCGCGCCTTCCATCCCCAAGTTGCTGAATATAAAAAATCCAAGCGTCACAAATCCCATATGAGAAATAGAGGAATAAGCGATCAGTTTTTTCATATCGCTTTGCGCAAGAGCCACAAGACCAATATAGACCACTGCGATCAGGGATAACGTGATCATGAATCCGGACATGGCATGACTGGCATCGGGCAGGATTGGCAGCGAAAAACGCAGGAAACCGTAGGCGCCCAACTTCAGCATGATCGCTGCCAGCACCACAGAGCCCCCTGTCGGGGCTTCAACGTGGGCATCCGGCAACCAGGTATGCACCGGGAACATGGGTACCTTGACGGCAAAAGCAGTGAAAAAGGCGATAAAAAGCAGAATCTGCACATTAAAAGTAAGCGGCAGCCTGTAATAGTCGAGGATACTGAAACTCCCCCCCGATCTGTGATACAGGTATATGAACGCAACCAGCATCAGCAATGAGCCCAGCAGGGTATAAAGAAAGAACTTGACAGCAGCATATACCCTGTTCGGTCCGCCCCAGACACCGATGGCTATGAACATCGGAATCAGCATGGCTTCCCAGAAAACATAAAACAGCACGGCATCCAGCGCTGAGAAAACGCCGATCATCAAGCCGGACATGATCAGGAAGGCTGCCATGTATTGTGCAACCTTTTTTTCAATCACTTTCCATCCAGCAATGACCACCAGCAAGGTGGTAAAGGTAGTAAGTAGAATGAACAGTACGGAAATTCCATCCACACCCAGATGATAGTGAATGTTGAAAGTGTCAATCCATGGGGCCAGCTCGACAAACTGCATATCGCTTGTCAGGCGATTGAAGCCCGAAAACAGTGGGATACTCATCAGGAAATTGGCACAGGCGCCAATCAGGGCGATGACGCGGGCAAATGCTGCATTCCTATCGCTGCCAGTGGCGAGCACCAGCAAACCTGCCACGATAGGCAACCAGATCACCCAGCTTAACAATGTCGAACCTTCGCTCATAACTTCCCTAAATTACTCTGTCTCGTCATCTGACGAATAGTGAGATCATCAAAAATACACCAATGATCATGGCAAAGGCGTAGTGGTAAATATAGCCGGACTGCACATGTCTTATCAACGCTGAAAACCACCCCACCAGGCGTGCCGTACCATTGACGAACAAGCCATCGATCAGCCAGACATCACCCACTTTCCACAAGCTGCGACCAAGCAAACGCGCTCCACCGGCAAAGAAAAAGTCATTAAAGGCGTCAAAGCCGTATTTTTTCTCCAGAATGATGGAAATCAGGCTGAATCTGGATTTGATGACTCCCGGAAGTTCCGGGCGAAGGATATACAGGAACCAGGCTGTTCCCGCACCACTGACAGCAAGCCAGAAGGGCAGCGTGGTAATGGCATGCAACATCATCGCCCCGACCCCATGAAACTCTTCCATCATGTGCGCGAGCGCGTGATGATCGTGGGAAATAAGAATGGTGTCGCCGAAGTATCCACCGAACAGCATGGGTCCGATCAGCCATCCTGCCGCCACAGAAGGAATTGCCAGCAGCAGCAGGGGCACCGTGACCACCCACGGTGACTCGTGCGGTTCATTCGAACCATGGTGACCGTGGTCGTCGTGATGTCCGTGCCCCATGGCAGGCGCATGGCGGAAACGCTCTTCTCCGTGAAAGGTGAAAAACACCAAACGGAAGGAATAAAACCCACCAATGAATACACCCGCGAGAATTGCAAGGTGGGCAAAGCCTGCTCCCGGGATGGTCGAAAGCGCGACCGCCTCGATAATCGAGTCCTTGGAGAAGAAACCGGCAAACGGCGGCAGACCGGCATTAGCCAAGGCGCCGATCAGCACTGTCAGATAAGTGATGGGCATGTACTTGCGCAGGCCACCCATGTAACGCATATCTTGCTGGTGATGCATGGCAATGATCACCGAGCCGGCACCAAGAAACAGCACCGCCTTGAAGAAAGCATGTGTCATAAGGTGAAACATTGCCGCTGAATAGGCCGAAGCCCCCAGTGCCACAGTCATGTAACCAAGCTGAGAAAGGGTTGAATAAGCGACAACACGTTTGATATCCGTCTGGACAATTGCCACCAGCGCCATGAATAGCGCGGTGATCGCGCCGATCACGATGACAAAGGACAGCGCCGTTTCTGACAGCTCGAATAAAGGCGACATGCGCGATACCATGAAAATACCGGCAGTGACCATGGTTGCAGCATGAATCAGGGCAGAAATCGGGGTCGGACCTTCCATGGAATCAGGCAACCAGACATGCAGCGGGAATTGTGCTGACTTGCCCATGGCACCGATGAACAGGAGGATACAGATGACTGTCATCAAACTCCATGTTTCACCCGGTAGCAGGTTGACGCCATGACTGGACATTTCCGGCGCCAGTGCAAACACTGCTGCGTAATCCAGCGTACCGAAGTAAGCCAGTACCATGCCGATACCCAGCAGGAATCCAAAGTCGCCTACACGGTTAACCAGGAAGGCCTTCAGGTTGGCATAGATGGCCGTAGGTTTTGTGTACCAGAAACCAATCAAAAGATAGGAAACCAAACCAACTGCTTCCCAACCGAAAAAAAGCTGCAGGAAGTTGTTACTCATCACCAGCATCAGCATGGAAAAAGTAAACAGAGAAATGTAGCTGAAGAAGCGCTGGTATCCAGGGTCTTCCGCCATGTATCCGATGGTATAGATATGGACCATGAGTGAAACAAAAGTTACCACCACCATCATCAGGGCAGACAGCCTGTCGATCAGGAACCCCACCTCAAAACGCATTTCGCCCGAGGTCAGCCAGGTATAAACGCTGCCGTTGAATGCATGGCCCGCCAGCACATCCTGAAAAACCAGTACAGACGCGATGAAGGAAACTGCTACGCCGGCAATCGTCACCCAATGCGATAGCGAGCGGCCAATCAATCTACCGAACAGGCCCGCTATCACCGCCCCAAAAAGGGGAGCCAAGGGCACGAGTAGGTAAAGTTTTTGCATTTCAGTCATAAATTTTGGCGAGGGATCAGAAGCAACAAAAGTGGAGAACCAATTTTCCCACCTCCTGACTCATCCCCCATTACCCTTTCAAATGATCCAGGTCCTGCACGTTGATCGTACGCAGATTGCGGAACAGCACTACCAGAATCGCCAGACCGATAGCAGCTTCTGCGGCCGCCACTGTCAGAATGAAAAAGACAAAAACCTGGCCAGCCGTATCATTGAGGTAGTGCGAAAACGCGACAAAATTCATGTTCACTGCCAGCAGCATCAGTTCGATGGCCATGAGCAGGACAATCACATTCTTACGGTTAAGGAAAATACCCAACACGCTGATGGTGAACAGAATGGCACCCAGTACCAGGTAGTGGGATAGTGTCAGCACAAGGTGTTCCTCAAGATGTTTGCTCCGATTGCGGTGCGTCTTCCGGCTTCTTCATCAGTTTGGTGTCTGCAGCCACAGGAATGATGCGCAGGCGATCATTTCGGCGTACTGCGATTTGCGCGGCCGGATCCTGAAACTTCGTATCCTTGCGGCGGCGCAGGGTAAGTGCAATGGCGGCCACAATTGCGACAAGAAGAATCACCGAAGCGATTTCGAATGGGTAGACGTATTCTGTGTAGATCAGGCGGCCCAATTCCTTGGTATTGCTGTAGCCAGGTCCATGAAGAGTTGGCACGCTGCCGCTGCCGTTTGCCCAGAAATCACGCCCGGCGAGTACCACCACCATTTCGGCAGCCATCAGAATCGCCACCGTCAGCGCAAAAGGCAGATTGCTCCAGAAACCCTCTCGCAAGGTGTCGTAGTTGATATCCAGCATCATCACCACGAACAGGAATAGCACCATCACTGCGCCAACGTACACCAGCACCAGTACTATGGCGAGAAATTCGGCCTGCAGCATGATCCATAACGCGGCAGCGGTAAAAAATGACAACACGAGATATAGCGCCGAATGCACTGGGTTGCGCGCAGTGACAACGCGAACCGCTGCGAACAGCAGAATCGTGGCAAAAAGATAAAAAATCAGCATCTGGGCATTCATTAACAGAATCCTGTCATAAAACTAGCGGTACTTCGCATCTGCAGCCCTGTCTCTGGCGATTTGCGCTTCATGTTTATCGCCTACTGCCAGCAGCATCGGCTTGGTGTAGTAGAGATCGCCACGTTTCTCGCCGTGATAATCAAAAATCCGGGTTTCCACAATGGAGTCCACCGGGCACGACTCTTCGCAGAAACCGCAGAAGATGCACTTGGTCAGGTCAATATCGTAACGTGTAGTACGCCGTGTGCCATCTGCACGTTCTTCCATGTCGATATGGATCGCCATGGCCGGACAAACGGCTTCGCACAGTTTGCAGGCAATACACCGCTCTTCGCCATTGGGGTAGCGCCGCAGTGCGTGAAGGCCGCGGAAGCGCGGCGACATCGGTGTGCGCTCCTCCGGGAACTGCACAGTAATTTTGCGCGCGAACAGATAACGTCCGGTCACGGCCATACCCTGAAGCAGCTCGATCAGGAGCAGACTCTTGAAGAATGCATTGAGGCGTTTCATCATTTCTATTTAGTCTTGCTCTTCAGTGAAACAAATAACCCAGCGGGGTCTGCATCATGCCGCCAACGACCAGCAGCCACACCAGTGTCACAGGAATAAATACTTTCCATCCAAGACGCATGATCTGATCGTAGCGGTAGCGTGGGAATGTCGCCCGGAACCACAGGAACAGGAACAGTACGAAACAGATTTTCGCCATCAGCCAGAAAAAGCCGGGAATCCAGTTAAAAGGCGCAATATCAAAGAGAGGCAACCAGCCGCCCAGGAATAGCAATGATGACAACGTGGCAACCAGGATCATGTTTGCATATTCAGCAAGGAAGAACACCGCAAATGCCATGCCTGAATATTCAGCATGAAAACCGACGATCTCGGATTCACCTTCTGCCACGTCGAACGGGGCGCGGTTGATCTCTGCTACCGAAGAAACCAGGTATACCACGAACATCGGAAACAATGGCAGCCAGTACCAGCTGAAAAAAGTGGTGCCTTTCTGTGCATTGACGATTTCAACCAGATTCAGGCTTTGCGCCGCCATCAGCACGCCGACCAGAGCAAAACCCATGGCAATTTCATAGGACACGATCTGCGCAGCGGAACGCATGGCACCGAGGAATGGGTATTTCGAATTGGAAGCCCACCCGGCCAGCACAATGCCGTAAACGCCCATGGAAGTGATGGCCATGATGTAGAGCAGGCTGGCGTCTATATTTGCCAGCACCAGTTCCGGGGAAAATGGCACCACGGCCCAGGCAGCCAGCGCAGGCGCCATCGCCAGAACCGGTCCGAGCAGAAAGAGTTTCTTGTTGGCACCGCTGGGAATGATGATTTCCTTCATCATCAGCTTCACACCGTCCGCAATCGGTTGCAACAGGCCCAGCGGACCGACGCGATTGGGGCCGATCCGAACCTGCATGTAACCGATCACCTTGCGTTCCGCGTACGTGACATAGGCTACTGCCAGCAGCAAAGGGCCGACGATCACGACGATTTTCACCAGTGTCCACACCAGCGGCCATAGAGGGCCCAATAATGATTGAAGGAATTCCATCTGGTCAGGCCTTCTCTACCACAATTTCACCAAACATCGCACCAAGAGTAGCTGTCAGTGGATGAGATGCTGGAACCCGGGCACAAGCCGGTGGAAGTTTTTCATCGAGGCGGGCGCGCATTACAGCACTACCCACTCCCTGCCGGACAACAGCCATGCCGCCATTTTCAAGTTGCAGTTGCGCCATCAATGCCCCGTTCATTGCGATTTCAGGTGCTGCGCCATCTGCAGTGCGCTGCAGGGAATCAGCCCTGCGCACCAGTGCGTCCGCCTGATAAATTGGAACTTCGGCAATGCGCTGCACCCCGTGACCACCTGCAGTCAGGCTGAACTCGCCCAGATCCTTCAACAGATTATTGCATGCCGCCTTAACATTCTTCTCACCCGCGCCCAGGATCTCGGCACGAACCTCCTCGGAACTATTGAAATCGAAGCCTTTCAGGTTAAACATGTTGCCCAGCACACGCATGACCTTCCAGGCCGGGCGGGCCTCCCCCTGTGGCTTGACGACGGCGTTAAAATGCTGGGCACGCCCCTCGGTGTTTACAAACGTTCCGGATGTTTCGGCAAACGGCGCAACCGGCAGCATTACATCCGCATAATTGATGGCCTGATGGCGATAGGTGCTCATGGCAACTACCAGTTCGGCCCTTTCCATCGCTGCCGACGCCAGTTGCGGATCATGACAATCAAGCTCGACTTCGGTATTGAGCAATAAATAAGCCAGGCGCGGCGCATGCAGCATTTCCGCAGCATTCATGCCTGCCGTAGCGGGCTTTCCCAAAGGGCCGGCAAAAGGCACCGCACCGGCAAGATAGGCGCCAACACTGTTTGCAGCTTCACCCAGGACACCCAGCGTGGCGTCTGAAATGCGCGCAATTTCCTGCGCCAGCGCATGCACTTCGCGATAATGTGGATGATGCAGCGCCAGATTGCCCAGCAGCACGGCTTTTTTGTTCCCCACGGCCAGACTGGCAGCCATGCATTGTGCGGATGGGGAAACGTCTACACTTGCAACGCTCTGTGGCACGGCGACCTGCCTGATTTCCGCAAGCGCCTTGAGCACCTGCGCCAAGGCGCTCTGCATTTCCACGGGAGAAACGATCAGCTTGTTGGCCACCTTGCACAGCAAATCATCATCGACAGGGTTCACCAGATTCAGTTCAGCGCCTACCTTCACCGCCTGACGCAGGCGATGCGCAAGCAAGGGATGATCCTTGCGCAGATTGCTGCCGACTACCAGCACACGATCCAGTTCCTGTACCGAAGCAATGTCCTGGCCCAGCCATGGAGCGCCCTGCAGCGCGTGATCCGCTGAGAAATCGGCCTGACGCGTGCGGTGATCCACATTGCCACTACCTAAACCACGCATGAATTTCTGCAGCAGGTACAGTTCTTCCAGTGTGCTATGCGGCGTCGCCAAAGCGCCGATCTGGGCTGCGCCATGATCATCGCGAATGCGTTTCAGGCCATTGGCAACATACTCCAGGGCAGTCTGCCAGTCGCACTCCTGCCACTCTCCATGTCGCTTGATCATCGGCTGTGTAAGACGCTGGCCGGAATTCAGCGCTTCATAGGAGTAGCGGTCCTTGTCCGACAGCCAGCACTCATTGATCGCCTCGTTGTCGCGTGGGGTGACGCGCATCACGCGGTTATTCTTCACATGCACGGCAATATTGGAGCCCAGACTGTCGTGCGGGCTGACTGATGCGCGACGGGTCAGTTCCCAGGCACGCGCAGTATAGCGGAAGGGCTTGCTGGTCAGTGCGCCCACCGGGCACAGGTCGATCATGTTGCCGGACAGTTCTGAATTTACCGTGCGTTCAACAAAAGGCATGATTTCGGAATGCTCGCCACGTCCTGCCTGGCCGAGTTCCATGATGCCGGCGATTTCCTGACCAAAGCGCACACAACGGGTGCAATGGATGCATCGCGTCATATCAGTAGAAATTAACGGCCCCAGTTCCTTGTTGGCAACTACCCGCTTTTCTTCCTGATAGCGGGAGGAAACATCGCCATAACCCACTGCCAGATCCTGCAACTGGCATTCGCCGCCCTGATCACAAATCGGGCAATCGAGCGGATGGTTGATCAGGAGAAACTCCATCACTCCCTTCTGGGCACGGATGGCTGACTCGGAACGCGTCATCACCTTCATGCCTTCGGTAACCGGCGTTGCGCAAGCGGGAAGCGGCTTGGGCGCCTTTTCCACCTGCACCAGGCACATGCGGCAATTGGCTGCAATGGTGAGCTTGTTGTGATAGCAAAAATGCGGAATATAGATCCCGGCCTGACGTGCCGCATCCATTACGGTACTGCCGTCTTTTACTTCCAGCTGCCTGCCATCAATTTCGATATGCGCCATTTTTCGGTATCGTTTTAGGTTTATTAGCGGCTCACACCATGCACTTCTTGTGCTCAATGTGATATTCGAATTCATTGCGATAGTGCTTCAGCATGCCCTGCACCGGCATTGCTGCTGCATCGCCCAGGGCGCAGATTGTGCGCCCTGAAATGTTCTGGGTCACGCTGGCGAGCAGGTCCAGGTCTTCTGGTCGCCCCTGGCCATTTTCGATGCGGTGGATGACACGGTAGAGCCAGCCGGTTCCCTCGCGACATGGCGTGCACTGCCCGCAGGATTCCTCGAAATAGAAGTAGGACAGGCGTTCAAGCGCCTTCACCATGCACACCGTTTCGTCCATCACGATTACCGAACCCGCGCCAAGATAGGAACCCGCCTTGGCGATCGAGTCATAATCCATCGTCAGATCCATCATGATCTCGCCCGGCACAACAGGAACCGAGGAACCACCGGGTATAACCGCTTTCAGTTTGTGGCCGTTACGCACGCCACCAGCCATTTCAAGCAGTTCTGAAAAAGGGGTGCCCATGCCGATTTCAAAATTACCCGGCTTGTTGACGTGGCCCGACACGGAAAAAATCTTGGTGCCGCCATTATTGGGCTTGCCCAGTTCAAGAAATTTTTGTCCGCCGTGACGGATGATGTATGGAATGCTGGCGAAGGTTTCAGTGTTGTTGATGGTGGTGGGCTTGCCGTAAAGACCAAAGCTCGCAGGAAAAGGCGGCTTGAAGCGCGGCTGCCCTTTCTTGCCTTCGATGGACTCAAGCAGAGCGGTCTCTTCGCCACACACATAGGCGCCATAGCCATGATGGGCATGAAGATTAAAGCTGAAATCAGTACCAAAAAGACGATCACCAAGGAAGCCGGCGGCACGCGCCTCGTCCAGCGCCTCTTCGAAGCGTTCGTAGGCTTCCCATATCTCGCCGTGGATATAGTTATAACCCACCTTCACACCCATAGTGTATGCAGCGATTGCCATTCCCTCAATCAATTGATGAGGGTTGAAGCGAATGATATCGCGGTCCTTGAACGTACCCGGCTCGCCTTCGTCAGTGTTGCAGACGATATATTTGTCGCCATCATAATTGCGCGGCATGAAACTCCACTTCAGGCCGGTAGGAAAACCCGCACCGCCGCGACCGCGCAGGGCAGAAATCTTGACCTGGTTGATGATTTCATCCGGCGACACCTTTTCTGTCACCACCTTTTTCAGGGTTTCGTAACCACCAGCAGCAAGATAGCAGGATAGCTTCCATGACTCGGGCTGGTGAATGGAGTGAAAGATGACTTCATTTGCCATTATTCGAGCTCCGCCAGGATTTGATCCACCTTCTCGCTGGAAAGGGAGCCATGCATCCGCTTGTTGTTGATCAGGAACAGGGGCCCGTCACCACAGGCACCCATGCACTCACCCTCTTTCAGGGTATAGCGCCCGTCACTCGTCGTTTCGCCGAAGCCGATACCAAGCTTGTTCTGCAAGTGCTCAACGACACCACCGGCCCCCATCAGGGCGCATGAAAGATTGCTGCACACCGTGATCTTGTACTTTCCGACGGGTTTCAGGTCGTACATATTGTAGAAAGTTGCAATCTCATAAACGGCTACGGACGGCATGCCGAGATAGGAAGCGACAAAATTCATGGCTTCTGAAGAAAGCCAGCCGAGCTCATCCTGGGTAATCCGTAATGCGGACATCACTGCCGACTGCTTCTGATCAGCAGGGTATTTGGCAATTTCACGATCTATTTTTGCAGTGGATTCTGGGCTTAGCATTTCAGTTCTTATCGATCAATTTCACCGAACACGATATCCATCGTGCCCATCAGCGCCACCACGTCGGCTATCATGTGGCCGCGCGCCATTTCGTCCATGGCCTGCATGTGAGCAAAACCGGGCGCACGGATTTTGAGCCGGTATGGCTTGTTGGCTCCATCGGAAACAAGATAGATGCCAAACTCGCCCTTGGGATGCTCCACTGCACAATAGGCCTCGCCAGCAGGAACATGCATCCCCTCACTAAAAAGTTTGAAGTGATGGATCAACTCTTCCATGTTCGACTTCATCGCCTCTCGGCTGGGCGGCGCTACCTTGTGGTTTTCAGTGATCACCGGACCGGGATTCTTGCGCAACCAGTCCACGCATTGCTTCATGATGCGATTGGACTGGCGCATTTCCTCCATGCGTACCAGATAACGATCGTAGCAATCCCCATTCGTTCCAACGGGCACATCGAACTCGACCCGGTCATAAACCTCATAAGGCTGCTGCTTGCGAATATCCCATGCCAGGCCGGAACCACGCAGCATCGGCCCGGTCAATCCTTTGGCAAGCGCACGCTCCGGGGTAATGACACCGATGCCTACCGTTCTTTGTTTCCAGATCCGGTTATCTGTCAGCAATGTTTCATATTCATCGACATAGGTCGGAAAGCGCAGGCAGAAATCCTCGATGAAATCCAGCATCGTACCCTGCCGATTCGAATTCATGAACTTGATGTCGCTGGCGTTGTGTTTGGGCATCTTCGCCAGATCGTACTGCGGCATACTCTCGGGAAGATCCCGGTAAACACCACCCGGGCGGTAATAAGCCGCATGCAGACGCGCCCCGGAAACCGCCTCGTAACAGTCCATCAGGTCTTCACGCTCGCGGAATGCATAGAGGAACATGGTCATCGCACCAACGTCCAGTGCGTGCGCGCCGATCCACAGCAGATGATTGAGAATACGTGTAATTTCATCGAACAAAACGCGAATATACTGGGCACGCAAAGGAACTTCGAGCTGCAGCAGCTTCTCGATTGCCATCACATAGGCATGTTCATTGCTCATCATAGAAACATAATCGAGCCGGTCCATGTACGGAACCGACTGAAGAAAAGTCTTATGTTCGGCGAGCTTTTCGGTCCCGCGATGCAGCAGGCCGATATGCGGGTCGGCGCGCATCACCACTTCGCCATCAAGCTCAAGCACCATGCGTAACACACCATGCGCAGCAGGGTGCTGCGGACCAAAATTAAGCGTGTAATTTCTGATTTCAGGCACTGTAACTGTCCTCGCGTAGGGTGCGCGGCACCAGCACCCTTTCTTCAATCGTCACTGGCTGATAGATAACACGATGCTGATCGGGGTCGTAACGCATTTCCACATTTCCGGAAAGTGGAAAATCCTTGCGGAAGGGGTGGCCAATAAAACCATAGTCAGTCAGGATACGGCGCAAGTCGTCGTGCCCATTAAAAACGATGCCATAGAGGTCAAATGCCTCGCGCTCATACCAATTGGCGGAAGGCCAGACACTTTCGACTGAATCCACCATGGGGCAAGCATCATCCGGAGCGAATACCCGCACACGCACACGCTGGTTGTGGCTGACCGAGAGCAGATGGTAAACCGCTGCAAAACGCCGTCCTTCCCATTGCCCATGTCCGTAATCACTGTAATCCATGCCACAAACATCACTTAATTGCTCAAAACGCAATTCGGGGTGATCCCGCAAGATCAGCGCAGCAGAGACCCAATCAACATCCTGAATTGCCAGAGTCAACTCATCCAGACGTTCGGTGAGGGTAAATGACTTCCCTGCTAAAGCATTTTGCAGTGAGCTGGCAAGGCCCTGTAGAAAAGTGTTCATGGAAATGGATTCTTATTTTTCTTTAACGTGCGATGGTATTGGTACGGCGAATCTTGCTTTGCAGCTGAATCAGGCCGTACAACAAGGCTTCAGCCGTGGGCGGACAACCAGGAACATATACATCGACCGGAACGATGCGATCACAGCCCCGAACCACCGAATAGGAATAATGGTAGTAACCGCCGCCGTTGGCGCAGGACCCCATTGACACAACCCAGCGAGGTTCCGCCATCTGGTCATATACCTTGCGCAGTGCAGGGGCCATCTTGTTTGTCAGGGTACCCGCCACAATCATTACATCGGACTGGCGGGGGCTTGGGCGGAATACAATACCGAAGCGATCCAGATCATAACGCGAAGCACCAGCCTGCATCATTTCCACCGCGCAACATGCCAGACCGAAGGTCATGGGCCACAACGACCCGGTGCGCGTGTAGTTGATCACCGTATCGAGAGTGGTCGTAACGAAGCCCTTCTCGAAGACACCTTCAATGCCCATGCCGCACTCCCCACAACGCCACGACGCCAGAACAGCTTTCGACAGCATTCGCGACCGGCCGCACATCCGCTGTGCGGGCCACCTGCTTCCCGCTCATACTGTCACTCCCACTCGAGCGCCCCTTTTTTCCATTCGTAGATGAAACCCACCACCAGGATGGCAAGAAAGATCACCATGGCCAGATAGCCGAACAAGCCGATTTCCTCGAGCACGACGGCCCACGGGAAAAGAAAAGCGATTTCGAGATCGAAGAGAATAAACAGGATTGCGATGAGGTAATAACGCACATCGAATTTCATGCGCGCATCTTCGAACGCTTCAAAACCGCATTCGTAAGGAGAAAGCTTTTCGCTGTCGGGGCGATGTGGGGCAAGCACAAACCCCGCTATCATGGGACCGACCCCAACCATGAGGCCAACCGCCACAAACATCAGGATGGGGAAATAATTTTCCAACATTCCGCAGCTCCACGATTAGCGAATCAATTTAGTGAAAAGCTTAGGCTTGAGTAACACCGCGTGTCAAGCCCAGTCCCGTATTTAATTATTTTATTTCAATGTTTTACGGAATATTACAATATAATCATAAGATTATATTTATGTATGGTGCCGATGAGCAGACTCGAACTGCTACGGCTTTCGCCACTACCCCCTCAAGATAGCGTGTCTACCAATTTCACCACATCGGCATTGCATTTCGATGACGCCGCAAAAAGCGCATCACAACAAAAATCAGTTTGGAATATCCTTGGATTTAGAACCAGGAACGTCCTGAGAAGTCGGCTGACTGACTGGCAGAATCTGCTTCTGACTCTCCATCACACCAACCGGCTTGCCTTTGCCTGCGGAAAAATATGTCAGGGTCAGGCTTGTGACAAAAAAGACCGCCGCCAGAATCGCCGTGGCGCGACTCATGAAATTGGCAGAGCCCGTCGACCCGAACAGGCTTCCCGATGCGCCACTGCCAAATGCGGCGCCCATGTCAGCACCCTTACCGTGCTGCATCAATACCAGGCCAACCACTCCCAGCGCTGCCAGCACATGAACGACCCAAACTACTGTTTCCATTTAAACTTGAACCTTATTAAATACTAATTAAACTTGCTGAGCAGCGCGGCAAATCGCGACAAATTCATCTGCGCTCAGGGAAGCGCCGCCGATCAACCCACCGTCAATATCCGGCATGGAAAACAATTGTGCCGCATTAGCGCCCTTTACGCTACCCCCGTACTGTATGACCAGCCCGGCGGCAACTTCTGCGCTTGCAGAAGCAATTTTTCCACGAATGAACGCATGTACTGCCTGCGCCTGTTCCGGCGATGCGGTTTTTCCGGTGCCAATCGCCCACACGGGTTCATAAGCAAGAACAGATTTTGCCAGTGCTGCAACACCTGCCACTGCCAAAACGGCATCCATCTGACGCGCCACAACCTGCTCGGTAATATTGCCCTCACGCTCTTCCAGAGTCTCACCCACACAAAAGATGGGCGTCAAACCCGCTTTCTGGGCCGCAACAAACTTGGCGGCCACGGTTGCATCATCCTCGCCGTACAAGGCACGGCGTTCGGAATGCCCGACAATTACGTATTTACAGGCGAAATCCTGCAACATGGAAGTTGACACTTCACCCGTGTAAGCGCCCTTTTCATGCTGACTCAAATTCTGGGCACCCCAGGAAATATTGCTATTCTGGAGAACGGCCTGCGCCTGAAAAAGATAAGGATAGGGAACGCACACCGCACAGGAAGCGCGGTTCAAATCAGCCAGCTGAGGAATAATGGCTTCAAGCAGCGCCTTGTTCTCGCTCAAGTTGCCGTGCATCTTCCAGTTACCTGCGACCAGTTTCTCGCGCATTCCTCGCCCCTTGTTCACGAAAAGCGCGCATGGTACCGTTTAAGACCTAAGCGGTCAAATTCTTGAGTCTGACCCGGGCCACTCAGAGTTTACATTCATGAATCAAAACAGAGTTCAACACTGTATAGAGCAAATCTGTCTGAAAGGGTGCACAGATGTGCGGGAGGCGATCTGCGCACTGGAGCAACGTCAGATGGTGGCAGAGACCCTCGATCTGAATAGTGAAGAAATCCGGGCTGTCATTTCAGAGTTAAAAAACATCATGGCCGTCTACCAGAAATAAAACTGCCCGACCCTCAACGTCTGCGGCGCCCTTCATAGGAGGCAACAGCTTTAATCACTTCCTGGTAGGGCACATCCTGCAAGGTGCCATAGCGGCTCTGAATCTCGCCTGTCAGGGCATGTATGTTCTCGACTACAAGCGCTTCTTGATCGAACAAGCGCTTAATGCCCAGTAAACCACCACACTGCACCTTGATTTCCTTGGCATGCGGCAAAGGCTCCCCCGGATGAGTCAGCCGGAGCACAAATGCGGCATTCTGATGCAGCAGGCCATGCAGCGTCAGGCAATTCTCGCGTGCCACAGCAGCTTCGCAGGCAACTGCCTCACGTTCTGCAATACTGAATTTTCGCGCCAGCCCGCACTCGGCACAACGACTCAGAATCGCCTTTTCGAATGGGCATGAGAGCCTCGCCCTCTCATCATAAGCGGCTTTGTAGGCCCCTTCATTCAGCACTTCCTAGTAATCCTCACCAGTCATGGGTTGGGGTTCACGTTCCTGATTCAGGATATCTTCTGCCTGCAACTGGTTTTCACCAAACATAACTTTGACTGAGGTTTTAAGGTCGGAAGCAAGCGCCTGACGCAGGCTCTTGGCATGAGCGCTCGCCTCCTTGAAAGCTTCGAATTGACCGGCAAGTTCGAACTGCTTGAAGGGAAAAGTTGTCACTTTATAAACAAAGTAGGGCATAGGTTCTCCATAAAATTTATTACATATCCCGAATACGTGCGGGCAAACTTGAGACAAATCAAGGTCAATCGTTACAAATAAGCGAACAATTAGACACGCTCTAATCTATTGGGTAAAATTTTCAACATGAGAACGACTGATTACACACGCGACAATATGGTTGAACTGCTGCGGCGGCATGGCATCAACCCTACCCACCAGAGGATCGAAATCGCTTATGCGCTATTTTCGAACCATGAACATCTCTGTGCAGACCAGGTAATGTCCATCACCAATGCCAGACATAGCGAAACATCAAAGGCAACGGTGTACAACACGCTCAACCTATTTCTGGATAAAAAGATGATCCGTGAAGTGATCGTGGACCCCAGCAAGGTGTTTTACGATCCCAACACTTTCCCTCATCACCACTTTTACAATACCGCCACCGGCGAACTGACCGACATCGATGTCGAAGACATCGGCCTCACCGGCCTTCCGCAACTGCCTCCGGGACTGGTGACGGAAGGCGTGGACATCATCGTTCGCGTTCGACCCAGCGCCTGAAACGCATCAGACAGCGCTCCCAGGAAGCGCGCGCAGAAACTCCATGCGCAAGTGATCACTGTCGCGGAAACAGCCGGTAAAAGCTTGCGTGTAGACGCGCTCATCACCGCGCCGGTCCTCGCCCAGCAACAGGCATAACTGCTCTGCCTCGATCACGCAGGCAGCGCCTTTCGCATGGCCGAAGCTCACCAGCGCCTCGGCTATATCGCGCGTCATCCATTCCTGATAAGTAAAACGATGCCCGATGGCGTCCACCAGCCGCGCAATGCGGCCAAATCCATGCAAGCGACCACCGGGAATATAGGCAACATGCGCCACGCCCCGGAACGGCACCAGATGGTGCGGACAGACCCCGTGCACAGCAATGCCGCGCACCACCACCATGTCTTCCCTGGCATCCTCGAAACCCTCGCCCAATACGCTGGCCGGATCAAGATCGTAACCGCCCAGCAGGCGTTTCTCCCATAAGTCGCGCACACGCTTTGCCGTCTTGCCCGTATGCGCCGCATCGGGTGAAACCCCGCAGGCACTAAGCATGTCCAGAACCGCTTTTTCGAACGCGATGCCATCGAACTGCCCCGTCCTGGGGATTCCAATCCCGCCTTGTGGCGGGAAACTGAAACGATCATGGTCGCAGCACTCAGCCATATCCACCTCCTGATCCGAGTATGAGAACAGGCGTCATGCACCATCCTCCCCGGGTAAAAACAGTTGCAACAAATCGTTGAGAAATCTTTGGCCCAGCTGTGTCGGCTTCACCCATGAACCGTCGCGCTCCAGTAATCCGCGACTTTCAGCCAGCTCCAGTTGCGGCAGCACTTCGATCAGAGACAGGCCGGTGCGCAACGAAAACATCTCCAGAGCGAACCCTTCTGTCAGACGCAGCGCATTCATCATGAACTCGAAGCTGATATCCGCTGTTCCAAGCTGATTCTGACTCTGCAGAGGCTTTCCACGCGCGACCGCATCCAGATAAGCCTGTGGCTGGCGCTGTCTTGCCTGGCGGATAATTCGGCCGGGCAAAGTCAGTTTACTGTGGGCTCCGGCGCCGATACCCAGATAATCACCAAACAACCAGTAATTCAGGTTGTGCCGACAACGCTGATTTGCAAGCGCAAAACCCGAGGTTTCATAGTGCTGATAGCCGCTCTCCCCCAGCAGATTTTCGATTTCCTCCTGCATGCTGGCACTGAGATCGTCATCCGGGAGTTGCGGCGGGTGATGGTAAAACCAGGTATTGGGCTCGATTGTAAGATGGTAGGCCGAAAGATGCTGAGGACCGTAGCTCACCGCCGTGCGCATATCAAGCAGCGCCTCTTCCAGGGACTGGCCCGGCAGGGCATACATCAGATCAAGATTGATGTTCTCGAAGTGTTCGCGCGCCAGCTCCACCGCACGCCGCGCCTCATGCGCGTCATGAATCCGCCCCAGGGCCTGCAGATGCAGTGGATTAAAGCTCTGGATACCAAGCGACAGGCGATTGACGCCTGCCTCACGAAACGCCTGGAATCTGCCCGCTTCCACCGTCCCCGGGTTGGCTTCAAGCGTAATTTCGGCGCCTGCTTCCAATGGCAACAATGCCCGAACACCGCACAGGATGCGATCCAGGGCTTCACCCGATAACAGGCTGGGGGTGCCACCACCAAAAAACACCGAGCCAACCCTGCGCCCCCACACCTGAGGCAGCGCCAGTTCCAGATCCTGCAGCAGCGTATCGACGTATTCCTGTTCAGGGATACCGGCGTCCGCCTGATGGGAATTGAAGTCGCAGTATGGACATTTGCGCACACACCAGGGAATGTGAACATACAGGCTGAGGGGAGGCGGCTCAGTCATACTCTCGCCACCGTGATCAGGAATGAAGCGAATTGGCGTTGTATTCACGGCCCTGGAAGCAGTTTCAGGCCACGTCAGCGGCCGGAATGACCGTAGCGCCCAACCCGGTCAGTTCGGCCAGCACCTGCTCTTCATCCCGATGGGTACGCACCGCACCACGCAATACCACCACCGAATACCCCAGCCTGACGGCATCGCGCACCATCGCCGCCACCCCATCTCCCAGACCGCCGATCAACACGCGCTTCACTCCGTACATCATGAGCTGGAATTCCAGCTGGGTTCCGGCAAAGCCTGAGCCGCCCTCCTGAACCTCCCTGGAAATCATCATGGCAAAAGCCGGCAAACCGAGCCCGGAAGCGAATTCGGCTCCTGCCGTGTCAGCCACGCAATGCGCAGGAAACTTCCCGCCCTGCGCCTGAAAGGCCGCATGGTCGTCGGAATGCCTGAAGCTCACAGCGTAAATCGGGAAGCCCCGAGGGTAAAAAAGATCGATCACGCGGTTGAGCGGCGCAACCACATCCTCACTCCCGGCAATGGCCATGCTGCCGCCGGGCAGAAAATCCCTTTGCACATCGGCAACGATCAGCGCATCACCATCCGTGATCACCAACGTCTCGCTCATGAAGCGCCCTTCAGCTTTTCCACCAGAGAGGTCAGTGCCTTGCCGCGGTGGCTGATGCGATTTTTCACATCCATGGGGATTTCGGCGCCGGTCTGGCCGAACTCCGGAATCAGGAAATAGGGGTCATAGCCGAATCCACCATCGCCACGCGGGGTGTCGATGATCTCGCCGTACATCGCACCTTCGGCGATAATCGGCTGCGGGTCCTCGGGCCAGCGCACCAGCACCATCACGCAATAGTAATGCGCCTTGCGGTTGGCGTGCCCCTGCAATAGTTCGATCAGCTTCTCGTTGTTGCGCTGATCCGATTTCGGCTCGCCGGCAAAACGCGCGGAATATACGCCCGGCGCACCGTTCAGCGCATCGACGCAAATCCCGGAATCGTCCGCCAGCGCGGGCAGGCCGGAATGGGCCGAGGCGTGGCGCGCCTTGGTGAGGCAGTTCTCGATGAAGGTGCAATAAGGCTCTTCCGCCTCGGGGATATTGAATGCCGACTGCGGCAGCACCTCGAACGCCATCGGCGCAAGGATGGCGCTGATTTCGCGCAGCTTGCCGGCGTTATTTGATGCAATGACAATTTTTTTCATGATAAGAACCCTTGAACCACAAGGAACACGGGAAGATTTTTATCAAAAGAATTTCCCCGTGCTCCCCGTGGTTAATTTATTTTTGTTTCTATAACCCCAATGCCGCTTTCTGCCGCGTCACCAACTGGCCGATGCCGCTCTGCGCCAGATCCAGCAAGGCTTCCATTTCGCCGCGACTGAAAGGCGCGCCTTCCGCCGTGCCCTGCACTTCGACAAACCCGCCGCTGCCGGTCATCACCACGTTCATGTCGGTATCGCAGGCGGAGTCCTCGGCGTAGTCGAGGTCGAGCACCGGAACACCCTGGTAAACCCCGACCGAGATCGCGGCCACAAAATCGGTCAGCGGCGAAGTCGCCAGCAACTGTTTTTTCATCAGAAAAGAAATGGCATCGTGCAGCGCAACAAAAGCACCGGTGATACTCGCAGTGCGCGTGCCACCATCGGCCTGGATCACGTCACAGTCGATCTGGATGGTGCGTTCGCCCAGCGCTTTCAGGTCCACCACAGAGCGCAGGGAGCGCCCGATCAGACGCTGGATTTCCTGTGTACGCCCGGACTGTTTGCCGCGCGCCGCCTCGCGGTCCATCCGGCTGCCGGTGGAGCGCGGCAGCATGCCGTATTCCGCCGTCACCCAGCCCTGCCCCTTGCCGCGCAGAAAAGGCGGCACTTTCTCGTCGATGCTGGCGGTGCAGATGACCTTGGTGTCGCCGCATTCGATCAGCACGGAGCCTTCGGCGTGCTTGGTGTAATCCCGGGTAATGATAATGGCGCGCAGCTGATCCGCGCTTCTCTTGCTGGGTCGCATAATTTTCCCTGATTTATTTGGAGAATTTCTTGATGGCGGACTGGATTTCAGCAATCGCCTTTTCGATATCATCGTCGGTCACAGGGGCCTCGCCTACGGCCGGGCGGGGTGCGTGCAAGACATCGAGCTGGGTAGTAAAGCTGTCCAGCGGCATCATTTCGGTCGAAACCCCGCCAGCAGGCTGGGAGCTGCCTTGCCCACCCCAGGTCATGGCGATGGCTGACAGATTGTCGCCATCCTGACCGCCGCGGAATTCGGCATGATCCATCAGCTCCGGGATGGCCTGGTCCAGCGGATAGGTGTTCAGAATGGATCCGATCTCGTTGACACTCAGCGAACCCCACAGACCATCCGAACACAGTAAAAGAATATCGCCCGCTTCGATCGAAGTGCGTCTTGAAAGCTCCACGTCCGGAGGGATCATGCCGCCGAGGCAGTTGTAGATCTTGTTGCGTTCCGGATGCGTGGCCATCTCTGCCTCGGTGATACGCCCCTGATCGAACAGCTGCTGCACCCGCGAGTGATCCTGAGTACGCGTCACCAGTCGGCCATGGCGAAAAAAATACAGTCGTGAATCACCGACATGGGCCCAGTACACCATATCGCGCTGGATCACCGCCGCCACACAGGTCGTGCGCGGGCTTTCCAGAAGCTCGTTATCGACGGAATAATCGCAGATCGCCTCATGTCCCGCGTGCATCGCCTGATCAAGGAAAAACAAGGGGTCTCTCAACGTTGGGCGGGCCTGCTTCTGGAACATTTCAGCTATAAGCTGGACTGTCATCTGCGCCGCGATCTCTCCATGGAAATGACCGCCCATACCATCTGCCACCACCATCAGCAGGGATTCCTTGCTGTAGGAGTAGGCCACACGGTCCTGGTTGTATTTTCGTCCGCCTTGCCGGCTGGACTGGTAGATGGAAAACTTCATGTCAGGATCGGAACAAGTCCTTGTTCAGGGTCGCGCGAATACTGCTGATAAGTGACTTCTTGCGTGGCAGCTCTTCCGGCAGGACATCCTTGACCAGCTCCCGCTGCAAGGCAAACACGCTTTGCGGGCGCCGCATGTAATCCAGATCCAGACACTGATCAATCAAGCGCAGCAATTGCTCTGAATACTCCCCTGGCCACAGCTTGGTGGCGGAACTCATCTTGTCGTCTTCCATTCGCGCGTCAGCAGCTTGCGGCGCAAAACCCGCCATGCAGGCAAACATGCTTGCGCCTACACTGTAAATATCCGACCACGGCCCCAGCCGTTCACGGTTCTTGTACTGCTCCGGTGCGGCAAAACCCGGCGTGTACATGGGAGAGAGCTTGTTTTTTTCGCTGGAAAGCGTCTGCCGCGCAGCACCGAAATCCAGCAGCACCGGCGAGCCGTCGAGCCGCAAATAAATATTGGCAGGCTTGATGTCAAGATGCAGCAGTTTGTGAGTATGCACTTCGCGCAAGCCATTGAGCATCTGCGCAAACACGCGGCGGATAAAACTCTCCCTTATGTGCCCCTTGTGCTGCTGGATATGTTCCTGAAGTGTCCTGCCGCGTTCGTACTGCATCACCATGTACACGGTTTCGTTGGCGCGGAAAAAATTGGTCACGCGCACCACATTGGGATGAGAGATCTTGGCCAGCGCCCTGCCTTCCTCGAAGAAACACTTCATGCCATAACGGAAGGTGTTGAGATTATCCACTGACGTGGCCTGCACGATTTCACCCCCATCGCGCAGGGCCAGCCCGCTGGGCAGGTATTCCTTGATCGCGACCGGCGTACCGGTTTCGTCGTAGGCCAGATAAACGATACTGAATCCCCCGCCCGAAAGTTGCTTGGCGATGCGGTAATTGAGTATTTGCGCGCCTTCGGGCAACGCCTGATTGATTTGTTGGGAGCTCATTACGCTTACTATGCTAATCTTTGCGCCATTTTACAATTGTTTGAACAAAGTAATGTATTTTTCGGAGCACCCATGATTTACAGCATGACCGGGTTTGCCGCGGTGAACCGCGAACTTCCCCAAGGTGCACTGCACCTCGAATTGCGGGCCGTTAACCACCGCTACCTAGAAATCGCCTTCCGCATGGATGAAATCTTCCGCCCGGCGGAAGCCGCCCTGCGCGAAGCGATTGGCGGCCGACTCAAGCGCGGAAAAGTGGAATGCCGCCTCAACTTCACGCCCAGCGCGGGCAGCCACAAACCGTTATCTATCAATGCAACGCTGGCGCAACAACTGGTCCAGCTCGGCAAGACAGTAGAGGGGCTATCGCCGCAAAGCGCGCCGCTCAGTGTAGCGGACATCCTGCGCTGGCCCGGAATCATGGAAGCGGAGGGGGTGCCCCAGGAAGTGCTGCAGGAAGCGGCAGTTGCCCTGGCGCAGGAAGCCTTGGACGATTTCGCCGCCTCCCGCGGCCGCGAAGGGGAAAAACTCAAAGACATGATTCTCGAACGCACCAAACAGATGGAGATGCTGGTTGCCGAAGCGGCTCCGCACCTGCCCCGCCTGCGCGCCGCCTATCAGGAAAAGCTGACAGCACGCTTCAGGGAAGCCGCCGCCAGCCTGGATGAAGATCGCATCCGGCAGGAAATGGCGCTGTTCGCCCAGAAAATCGATATCGACGAGGAAATTTCCCGTCTCCAGGCCCATTTGCAGGAAGTGAAGCGGATTCTGAATCAGGGCGGAGCGGCCGGCAAGCGCCTGGATTTCATGATGCAGGAACTCAACCGCGAGGCCAACACGCTGGGTTCGAAATCCGTAGCCACGGAAACTTCCAGGCTATCAATGGAACTAAAAGTGCTGATCGAACAGATGCGTGAACAGATCCAAAATATTGAATAACACCCAACAACAATTATGCTGGCCGCGCCCCCTAAAAGTTGAGTATTGTCATACAACCGTAACTTGTTTAGGATACGGGCCTGAATAAATTGGTTATTTCCTAAAACACAAAAACAGCAGGAAATAAGGGATTAACGGGGTCCTTTGCCCCAAGAACAGACACATTAAGCGACTTTTCCTGCCAGGTACTTTCTTACACCTGTTACGCCGTCGCGACAACTGCCTTCAGTGTAGCGGCATATCTTTCTTCACGCCGTCGGATAAAAAACCAGACCATGAAAATCAATCTCCCCGTCACGCAAACCGAAAAGACCTACCCGAAAGGCAAGTATCTCGTTTCCAAAACCGACCTGAAAGGCGTCATTACTTACGCCAATGAAGATTTCGTCGAACTATCCGGCTTTAGCAACGAAGAACTGATCGGCAAAAGCCACAATCTTGTGCGTCATCCGGACATGCCGCCTCAGGCTTTTGAAGATTTGTGGAAAACAGTAAAGGAAGGGCGGCCATGGCGCGGCATCGTCAAAAACCGGACGAAGAACGGAGACTATTACTGGGTTGACGCTTTCGTGGTACCTGTTCGAAAAAATGACCAGACACTCGGCTACATGTCAGTACGCTCTGAGCCCAGCCGGCAGCAGATCCAGGATGCCGAGCAGCTATACAGACAGCTCAATACAACCAAGGCCAAACTGGATAGCAGCGGAAGCTGGTGGCAACGTCTATCCATCAAGGCGCGCATGGCGAGCTTCCTGGGGGCGCTCATCGTTCTGATGGGAATCAATCTGGTGGCCAGTCAGACCGTACTGGGGTTAAGCTGGACGGCTATTGCAGAAATCGGCGCTTTCGCCCTGGGATGGCTGATACTGGCATTCGGATCATTTTCCCTGCTGGTCAATTCGGCGATGAAGCCGGTGCATAATGCCATCCGCCATTTCGATCATATCGCCCAGGGCAATCTGACCGACAGCATCGACATTTCCGGCCGCAACGAAACCGGGCAACTTCTCTGCGGCCTGGCCTCGATGCAGGTGCACGTCAAGGTGATGCTGGACGAAATTTCCGTTGCTTCGCGCGCCATCGAGGCCAAGTGCAACAACCTCAATAAAGAGATGACTCAGGTTGTCAGCCAGTCCGAGGAACAGCATAGCCGGGTGCTGGCTGTGGCCGCAGCCACCGAAGAATTCAGTCAATCCGTGGTAGAAGTGGCAGAGAGCGCGGAAGGCGCTGCACGTTCCGCCACCGAATCACAAGAGCTGGTCGAAGAAAGCAACACCAGCATGACCAGCAGCATGGAAGCCACCGGGCGCGTGGTGGCGGCGGTACAGGCTTCCAGCACCACGATTGTCGAACTCAATCAGTCCATAGAAAAAATCGGCACGATTACCCAGTCCATCAAGGAAATTGCCGACCAGACCAATCTTCTGGCGCTGAATGCCGCCATCGAGGCCGCGCGGGCGGGTGAAATGGGGCGCGGCTTTGCCGTGGTGGCGGACGAGGTAAGAAAACTGGCCGAACGCACTACCAACAGCACCACCGACATTACCGCCATGGTAAGCGAGATTCAGAAGGCCACACGCCAGGCTGTCGGGTCCATGGAACAGGCAGTCCATAAAGTGGACGAGGGCACCGGCATGATGCGCGAATCGCTTTCCGCACTCGGCCGCATCAGCTCTTCCAGCGGGGAAGTCACCAGCATGGCGCGGCACATTGCCGATGCAGCAAGGGAGCAGGCCATCGCCAGCGAACAGGTGACCAGCAACATGGAGCAAGTTTCATCTCTCATCGAGAAAAATACCAGTTCTGCCCAGCATGCCTGGAAAGCTACCGGGGAACTGGCTCAAACGGCAGTGAGCCTGAAAGAACTGGTCAGCCACTTCGAATTGATTAAAAACAAATAAATTGCCCGCGCCAGTCCCGGCTATTCACAGTTAACGGTTCTCGCCCTCGCCCACCTGGCCCAGCACGCGATCCAGCGTACGGCCCGGCAGCAGGCGCTTGAGCACGGCAAACAGGTAAGCGGGGAAGGTCACCGGGTAACGGATTCGCGGGCGATCGCTTTCCAGGATATGAATCACTTTATCCAGTACCGCTTCCGGCGGCAATGTGAAAGGTGCGGCAGGACCGGGCTTGGCCAGGCGGTTTTCCATGGCGCGATAAGTATTGCGGAAGTGACTTGCTTCCGCATCTACGTGGCGTTTGAACATCTCATGCGCATTGGCACGAAAACGGCTGGTGATGGGCCCCGGCTCGATCAGGGCGACACGGATTCCGCTGCCGCGCAATTCCAGGCGCAGGGTATCCGCAATCCCCTCCAGGGCATATTTGCTCGCATTGTAGGCACCCCGGAACGGCAACGAGACATATCCCAGCAGGGAACTGTTGATGATGATGCGGCCGCCGCCCTGGGCGCGCATCACCGGGATCAGCCGGTTGGTCAGATCCACCGTGCCGAACACATTGGTCTCGAACTGCGCGCGCAGCACTTCGCGGCGCAAATCCTCAACGGCGCCCGGCTGACCATAACCGGCATTATTGAACAGCGCGTAAAGCGTGCCGCCGGTGCGGCGCAATACCTCGTCTACCGTGCAGCGAATGGATTCCGGGTCGGCCACATCCAGTTGCAGGCTTTCCAGCCCGCGTGCCGCAAGCATTTCCAAATCCGCCGTCTTGCGCGCCGTGGCGAATACCCGGTAGCCGCGCCTGAGCAGCCCTTCTGCCACGCACAGGCCGATGCCGCTGGAACAACCGGTAATCAATATGCTTTTCCTGTCCATCACCATCCCTCAAAAAAATCAGCGCCCCACTGTAGCGAAAAAGCCCCGCGAGGTCGAATACGCGCAAGTGCTGCTTTATGACATAATCTTACGATGACCAAACCGCACGAAGAGCTGGAGCTGGGCCAGTTCATTCCTCTTCACTACCACTTCCACATGCTCAACGACAACGCACGCGTCTCCAGCTTCAAGATGGCGATCGAGCATGTGGTGCGCCCTGGTGCACGGGTGCTGGACCTGGGCGGTGGCACGGGGGTGCTGTCTTTTTTTGCCGCCCGGCAACACGCGCGGGTCTGGTGCGTGGAGCGCAATCCCCAACTGGTGCACGAGGCCCGCAAGATTCTGGCACGCAACCACTATCCAGGCGAGGTTGAGGTCATCGAGGCCGATGCTTTTAGCTACCTCCCCCCCGAACCGGTGGACGTGGTGATCTGTGAAATGGTCCACGTGGCCATGCTGCGGGAAAAGCAGATTCCAGTCATCCACGCTTTCAAGCAACGCTATCTGGAAAAATTCGGCGGCCCGCTACCGCTCTTCGTGCCGGAAGCCTTCATTCACGCGGTGCAACCGGTGCATCAATCATTCAATTTCGAAGGCTACTACGCTCCGGCCCCGTTATTTCAGGAACCCTGCGCCACTCAGAACCGCACCTGGGAACTGGGCCCGCCAGCGATCTATCAGACAGCATGCTACGCTGAAACGCTGCCAGCCCACTGCAACTGGGATGGCGAGATCACGATCGAACGCGCCGGCACGCTCAACGCCCTGCGCTTCATCACCAAGAACATTCTGGCCATCCTGCCACAACAGGGACGCAGCATCGACTGGCACAGCCAGTACATGGTGGTGCCGCTGGAAGAAGTGATCGAGGTTGAGGCGGGCCAGAAGCTGCGCGTGCGCTTCAACTGCGCGCCGGGCGACCCGCTGGATGCGCTCAGGCCGGAAGTCTTTGCCTGCTAGCAAGCTTCCAGACCATTCCTTATCCCTGTTTTTTGTCCCAGACATAACGGTTGAAACGCTGCCAGCGGCTTTGTCTGTTCGCCAGCTTGCTCACGGATTTTTCCACCTGCTGCCATTGCAGCGCCTTCTGCTGCTTCTTCTGCAGCAGTTCGAGTAACAGGTCGGCGGCTTTCTTGGCCATGGTGCGCTTACTCAGAATAGATGAGCCTATGTTAAACTTGAAGTCTGATTTTTTCGAGTCTGAATCATGTCTGGCAACACTCTCGGCACCCTGTTCTGCGTCACTTCCTTCGGTGAATCCCACGGCCCCGCCATCGGCTGCGTGGTGGATGGCTGCCCGCCGGGACTCGCACTCAGTGCTGACGATATCCAGCTCGATCTCGACCGGCGCAAGCCCGGCACCTCGCGCCACGTCACCCAGCGCCGCGAGTCGGATACGGTGGAAATTCTCTCCGGCGTGTTCGAAGGCAAGACCACCGGCACCCCCATCGCCCTCTTGATCCGCAATGAAGACCAGCGCAGCAAGGATTACGGCAACATTGCCGAAACCTTCCGCCCCGGCCATGCCGACTATACCTACACGCAGAAATACGGCTTCCGCGACTATCGCGGTGGCGGCCGCTCCAGCGCGCGCGAGACTGCGGTGCGCGTGGCGGCCGGCGCAGTGGCGAAAAAATGGCTGCATGAGCGCTACGGCATCGTAATTCGTGGCTATATGTCGCAACTGGGTCCGATCGAAATCCCGTTCAGGAACTGGGAAGACGTGAGTCAGAACCCTTTCTTCGTTGCGGACAGCAGCTTTACGCAGCAACTTGAAGATTACATGGACTCCCTGCGTAAATCGGGCGACTCCATCGGCGCGAAACTCACCGTGGTGGCCGAGAACGTCCCGGTGGGCTGGGGCGAGCCGGTGTACGACCGGCTTGATGCCGACATTGCCTATGCCCTGATGAGCATCAATGCGGCCAAGGGCGTGGAGATCGGCGCCGGTTTCGCCTGCGTGACGCAGAAAGGCTCCGAGCACGGCGACGAACTGACCCCGCAAGGCTTTGCCAGCAACCACGCCGGCGGCATTCTGGGCGGCATCTCCAGCGGCCAGGACGTGGTCGCGCACATCGCCATCAAGCCCACCTCCAGCATCCGCATTCCGCGCCACTCGATCAACCGGGCCGGAGAGCCGATCATGGTGGAAACCCACGGCCGCCACGACCCCTGCGTCGGTATCCGCGCCACCCCTATCGCCGAAGCCATGCTGGCCATTGTGCTGATGGATCATGCACTGCGTCAGCGTGCGCAGAACGCCGACGTCGTTTGCGGTACACCGAAAATTCCGGCACATATCCAGAAATAATTTTTTTACTCAAGGAGATTCAGATGCTGGAATATCACGAACTCACCAAGGAATTTCCCGAATTAAAGGACAAGATTCACGACATGAAAGTTGGCAACGCGCATTTTGCTAAGCTGTTCGACGAATACCACCTGCTCGACCGCGACATCCTGCGCATTGAACAGGAGCTCGAACCCGCTTCCGATGTTCGCGCTGAAGATCTGAAAAAGAAACGTCTGGCTCTCAAAACCACCCTTTATCAGATGCTGCAAGATTGAGGCAGTGAGCTGAAATCCGTTTTGCGCTGACCGTTGCTTGCGACGGCAGCGCACCTCCCGAAAATGTCCCTCACCCTTCCCTACTGGCGCCTGTCCGGTTTCTATTTCTTCTATTTCGCCTTCGTCGGGGCCATCTCCCCATTCTGGGGGCTGTACCTGAAATCACTCGAATTCAGCGCATTCCAGATTGGCATCCTGATGTCGCTGTTGCAGGTCATGCGCATTTTCGCGCCCAATATCTGGGGCTGGGCAGCCGACCGTAACGGAAAACGCGTGGCTATCGTGCAAGTGGCTGCGATGCTGAGCCTGGTGTCCTATATCGGCGTGTTTTTCGGCACCAGCTTCCTGTGGCTGTTTATTGTGATGTCGCTGTTGAGTTTTTTCTGGAGCGCCTCGTTACCGCTAGTGGAAGCGACCACTCTCAGCCACCTCGGCGAGCGCACCGAAAAATACGGCCGCATCCGCCTGTGGGGTTCGGTTGGGTTTATCTTTTCAGTCGTGGTTCTGGGCTATGTTCTGGATTTTGTACCGATCCGTTTTCTGCTCTGGGCGATTCTCGGCATGATGATCGGACTGGTTTTACTGGCGCGTCACATTCCGGAAGCCATGGCAAGCGCCCATCACACCGACAGCGTGCCTGCCTGGCAGGTCATCAAACAGCCTGTCGTGCTGGCTTTTTTTGCCGCCAGCTTTTTCAATGCCGCCGCCCACGGGCCCTATTACACCTTTTACTCCATCTATCTGGTGGATCATGGCTATTCCAAAAGCAGCGTCGGCTGGCTATGGGCGCTGGGCGTGATCTGCGAAATCCTGGTTTTCCTGTGGATGCCGCGCCTGATGCGACGCTTCAGTCTGCGCCAGATTCTGTTGACAAGTTTTGCCCTGGGTGTGCTGCGCTTTCTTTTCATCGCATGGGGAATCGGCTCGGTGGGCATCGTGCTCCTGGCACAGGTGCTGCACGCAGGCACGTTCGGTTCCGCCCAGGCAGCGACGATCGAAGTCATTCACCGTTTGTTTCGTGGCCGCCATCAGGCAAAGGGGCAGGCGCTTTCCAACAGCCTGTCTTTCGGCGCGGGCGGAACGCTGGGTGGCCTGTATGCAGGCTATGCCTGGGATGCACTGGGGCCGCAGATCACATTTACCATCGCAGCCGCCTGTGCTGGCATCGCATTCCTGCTGGTTTACTGGAAGCTCGAACTGCACACCATCGAAAACCACCGCCAGCACCGACAAGCAGGCAAAAAATAAGCCCCCTTTATTTTCGGCACAACGCTTTCTGCTTTATTGCCAGAACCTCTCCGACCGGTATCTGAAACAAATCAAATTCATTACTTTCTGCTTGCGTTAATTCCTGGCAACGAAATATAATCATCCGAACATGTGATCTTACGATCATGTTGTTGACAAGATAATTCAACTATTCACACCCAGGAGAAATTTATGAAGAAAACACTGACCGTTGGTCTGATGCTGGCTGGCAGCATGCTGCTGAGCAGCCAAGCGTCTGCCGAAGCGCCACAAACACCTGCACCGATGCCGGTCGAAATGCAGCAAATGATGAAAGTTTATTCACCCGAGTTGCGCCAGAAGGTCATGGCGCTTTCGCCAGAGCTGAAAAAGACCATTCAGCAATTGCATGCCGGACATACCCGTCGCGCCAAGGAAACCAACCTGCGCCAGATCATGCACGAAATCCTGTCTGAATACCAAAGCATCGCTTCGGCCATCGCCACCGACAACTCCGAGCAGGCTGCTGAATCCGCGCGCCGTCTGGCCAATCACCGCATCCCGAAAGGCGGCCTGCTGGCTTATTTCCCCTTGGACAAGGTCAATACCAACGATCTTTCCGTACTCCCGACAATGAACACCATCGTCGAAGGCAGCGCACTGAAACTGGCCGACGCCGCAGACAAGGGCGATCTGTCCATGGCGGCATCGTACATGAGCGAAATCATGACTGGATGCGTCGCCTGCCATCAGAAATTCCGTGGCGTCCCCGGCGTTTCCGCCAATCTGATGACACCTGCAAGCAAGTAATTCAGCCCGAGCACATTCTGAGGAGAAATGATGATGAATAAAAAAATTATTGCCGGCGCCGTCTCTGCTGCCCTGTTCGCCCTGGCACATAACGCCTACGCCACCAATGGCGACCAGATGCTGGGCGTAACCGCCACCCAGTGGGGCATGGCCGGTGCAGTGGTAGCTGCACCGCAGGATGCAGGAACGATCATGACCAACCCGGCAGGTATTGCCGAACTGGGCATCAAGGAAGTCAGATTCGACATGGGCGTCGGCGTGCTGAATCCGCCACGCAAGGCCAACGGACAGGACAGCGACTCCGATTACTACCTGATTCCTTCAGGCGCAGTAGCATTCAACATCAACGACAAGCTTCATCTTGGAATGGGCATGGCCGGGCTGTCGGGCATGGGCGTGGATTTTGCCGACATCATGGCGGCAGCGCCAGGTGCCCAGGCAGTGGCGACCACCAAGCAGTTCTACAAAATCGCGCCTGGTTTCGGCTACAAGATCAGCGACAAGCTATCCATCGGCGCTGCGCTGAACATCGATTATCAGAGTCTGGCCATTCACAATTCCAGCTTTACCCTGCCGCAAAATCAGGTGTACGGCTATGGCATGAATGCGGGCCTGATCTACAAATTCAGCGATGCAATGCAGGTAGGCGCCTCGTGGACCAGCGAGCAGAATATGAGCGAGTTCAAATGGAACACGACTGCAGGTACCTATCGCATGACCATGGACGCACCTCAGCAGTTCGCACTGGGTCTCGCTTTCAAACCCATGCCGGGGCTGCTGATCGAAGCAGACGTCAAGCACATCGCCTTCAGTGACGTACTCGACAAGGTTGCCTTCCAGACACCGGCTGGCACCACCAGCATGAACTTCGGCTGGAGTGATCAGACCGTCTACGCCATCGGCATCCAGAAGGAAATTGACGCAAACACCACCGTGCGCGCTGGCTTCAACTATGGCAAATCGCCGATTGGTCAGGAAGACGTGAACAACAACATCGGTTCGCTGGCGGTAACTGAAAAACATCTTTCTCTGGGTGTCACGCGGAAATTCAACGACAAGGTGTCAGGTTCGCTATCCTACGTCCATGCCTTCCACAACGAGATCACCTCGAATGTGGCGCCTTTCAACAAGATCGAGCTGGAGCAGAATATCGTCAACGTCCAGCTAAGCTACAAATTCTAATCAGGAGGTTTTATGACAGTAGACCGTATTGTGCATCTGATGGCCGGGTTGATGGTGCTGCTCAGTATCGCCCTATCGCAATATTCCGACCCTGCCTGGCTCTGGCTCACGGCTTTTGTGGGCGCCAATCTGGCGCAAAGCGGCGTGACCGGATTCTGTCCGCTGGCTTTCATGCTCAAGAAATCCGGGGTCAGGGAAGGCAACTGCTGCTCCTGAAACGGCATCAACTCGAATGAGCGCCCTGCCGGTAGCAGCCATGAGGTCTGCTACCGGTCCTGGAAACCTGTCACCGCGACAAATTGCCGCACCTTCCAAAAGCCTTCTATAATTCACCTGTATTTTTCTTCCAAGGCAGGCAAACATCATGGCTGCAAGAAAGCGCCAATCCGCTGAACTCCGGCGTCACGACATCATCGAGGCCGCGATGGAACTCATCCGCCACGAAGGCGTTTCAAAACTGACCACGCGTTCACTCGCCAAGGCAGTAGGCATTGCCCAGCCCACCCTGTTTCTTCACTTCGGTAACAAAAGCCACGTCCTGGTGGCGCTGGTGGATTCCATTCAGGATGGTCTCAGGCAGGAACTGATGAGTCTTGAACTGGACAAAATGGCACCGCTGGATCAGCTCAAGACAGTCATACGCACCCATCTCGGTTTTATCCAGAAACAGCCCGGCATCCCGCGCCTGCTGTTCTCTGAAGAGTTGCAAAGCGGCGACCCCATATTCCGGGAGCGCATGGATCAACTGGTAATGTTTTTCCTGAAATTCATCTCCGGCATGATCATCGCCGCGCAGGAAAAAGGCGAGATTCGCCCAGACATCATTCCGCAGCAGGCCGCCTGCCTGCTGATCGCTTCCGTCCAGGGACTGGCGCTGCGCTGGGTGCTCACCGGCGGAGAGCGTTTTGTCCTGTCGGAGCAGGCGGATGTGGTCACCAGCACCCTGCTTGAAGGCTGGACGCCGCGCTAATGCTTGCGCCCATACCCCGCCATACCCATCAATAAACGCACCCCGCCATAACTCAGCCAGGACAGCAGGCGCAGATACTGCGGCTGTTTTTTCCAGCTTTCATAAGTCACGACCCGCGAACCCTCGACCATCGACCGTTCCAGACTCGTGGTCAGTTGCGCGGCAAAGCCGGCATCATCCACGATCACATTCGCCTCGCGTGACAGCAGCAGGCTGAACGGGTCGATGTTGGACGACCCCACCGTAGCCCAACGACGATCGGCCACCGCAACCTTGGCGTGCATGAAGCTGCGGTGGTATTCGTAGATTTCGATCCCGGCATCGAGGAAAATGCCATACAGGGCACGCGTGGCATAGTGCAGCAACAGGTATTCCACCCGCCCCTGCAGCAGCAGGGTCACTTTCACACCGCGTTGCGTGGCAGCGATCAAGGCCTGGCGAAAGGCCCTGCCAGGCAGAAAATAGGCATTGGCAATGATCACCTCGGAGCGCGCCTGACCGATCGCGTCCAGATACGCCTCCTCGATATCGCGCCGGTGACTGATATTGTCGCGAACAAGAAAGGCCGCGCGCACACCCTCTGCAAACGGCAGAATCAGCGGATCTCGTTGCTGGCGGCGGCGACGGCGTTTCAGCTGGGACCAGGCCACCAGCCCCCACAATTTTCTTGAAGCTTCATGTACCGGCTGTACCAGCGGCCCCTCCACCCTGACGGCATAGTCGTAGCGCGGTGGTGTCTGACCCGGCGTATCCATGTCGTCGATAATATTGATCCCGCCGACGAAAGCCAGGCGATTGTCCAGCACCGCAATCTTGCGGTGCAGGCGACGATAGCTGCTGCGCCGGAACCTGGCCAGCACGGGACGGTAAATCAGCACCTGGACCCCGGCTGCGCGCATATCGTCGATCACCTCGCGCGGCAGATCCTTCGCGCCATAGCCATCGAGCAACAGGTGCGTGGTGACGCCGCGCCGCGCCGCGCGCTTCAGGGCTGCGGCGATCTGCTGCCCGGTGCGGTCATGCTCGAAAATATAGGTTTCCAGATAGATTTCCCGCCCGGCCCGGTCAATCGCGCCTTCCAGCGCTGGAAAATAGTCCGCGCCGTTATACAGCAGGGTAATCCGGTTGCCTTCAAGAAAACGGATCATGCCAGCGCAAGCGTGGCGGACAGGGGCGCGTGGTCAGAAATGCGCGACCAGGGGCGGCCAAAATGCACCTGGGCCGTTTTGACTTTCAGGCCGCGCACATAAATGCGGTCCAGGCGCAGAACCGGGACAGAGGCCGGATAGCTGCGTGCAGGCATGCCATGCACCTGTTCGAAAGCTTCCTTCAGGTGCAGTTCGCGCATCATGAAGCGGCAGGCCTCGATGCGCCAGTCGTTGAAATCCCCGGCGATGATCAGCGGCTCGTGCGCCGGCACCAGACGTTCGATGTGTTCGCGCAGCAAATGCAGCTGCTTCCGGCGCCAGCGCGCGAACAGGCCGAGATGCACGCAGATGCAGTGCAGCTTGTGTTCCCAGCCGGGAATCACCACTTCGCCGTGAAGCAGGCCGCGCTGCTCGACAGGATGGGCCGAGATATCGACATTCTCCCAGCGCACGATGGGAAAGCGGCTGAGAATCGCATTGCCGTGATGCCCTTCGGGATAGACTGCGTTCTTGCCATAGGCAAAATCGTTCCAGATCGAATCGGCGAGAAATTCGTACTGCGATTCATCCGGCCAGTCTTCATGCCGCTCCGCGTGTCGCTGATGCGCCCCCTGCACTTCCTGCAGGAACACCACATCGGGCTGCATGCTGCGCAGGCGGTCGCGCAGTTCGTGCAGCACCATGCGCTGGTTGAACTGGGAAAATCCCTTGTGGATGTTGTAGGTCGCGATGTGCAGCGAATTGACTTCGCCGCCAGGCTGGGCCTCTTGCAGGGCCATAATAAACTCGATATCCGGTTTCGATTATCTCCAATCTTAAACCAGTTATCTAGCCACGATCCATCTTTTGCCATACCAGCGTGCGGTTGTTGGCCGGCATGGCAATGTCCTGCCGCAGCACCAGCCCCTGCTGGCACGCCAGACGGTCGAGCGCCTCGAAATCCCGCACCCCGCTCTCCGGGTCCCGGCTCTTGAGCCAGGCGTCGAAGCGCGCATTGCTTTCCGCAGTGAAATTTCCGCCATAGTTGAACGGGCCATACAGGCACAGGATTCCACCCGGTGCCAGCACCCGGCCGATTCCGGCGAACATGCGCTCCACCGCCGGCCAGGAAACGATGTGCACGGTATTGGCGTTGAAAATGGCGTCGACGCGCTCCACCGGCCATGCGTCCTCATGTAAATCGATGGTCAGCGGCGGCAGCACGTTGGGAAGCCGGGCCTCGTCCAGCCAGGCGTGGATACCGGCATGGTTTCCGGGCAGCTCGCTGGTCTGCCAGCTCAGATGGGGCAGCGCCTGGCCGAAATACACTGCGTGCTGCCCGGTGCCGCTGGCAATTTCGAGAACGTGCCTGCGATCGGCAAAGACTTCCCGCAGCACCGCGAGGATGGGGTCGCGGTTCTGTTCACAGGATTCGGCGTAGGGTTTCATGACGAGCAGCTCACTTCGATATGTTGCGCCCAGTCCGGCGGCAGGGCGGCATAGCTTTCCATCTCCGGCTGTTCATCGAAGGGGCGCCGCAGCAGCTCCAGCAGGCGGTCCACCTCGGAAAAATCACGCGACTGCTCGGCCTTGCGGATGGCGATCTGGGCCAGGTAGTTGCGCAGGATGTATTTCGGGTTGACCGCATCCATGCGCTGCCTGCGCCCGGCATCCTCGCTCTGCTCTGCCTGCAGGCGGGAACGGTAGGCCACGGCCCAGGCGTCGAAGGCGGCGCGGTCGATGAACTGGTCGCGCAATGCGGCATTGGTTTCACCCGGCACAGAATTGAATCGTCCCAGGCTACGGAACAGGCGGGTGTAATCGACATGGCTGGCGTGCATGGCATCCAGCAGGCCGCTGATCAGTTCGACATCATCCCGCTGCACGGTTTCCAGCCCGAGCTTCTTGCGCATCAGGCCCAGATAATGGCTGGCGAAAATGGATTCGTAGGTTTCCAGCGCCGCATTGGCCTCTTCCACCGGGATGATCGGCGTTAGCGCCTGCGCCAGGCAAGCAAGATTCCACAGGCCGATGTGCGGCTGCTGGTCGTAGGCATAGCGCCCCTCATGGTCGGAGTGATTGCACACATAAGCCGGGTCGTAGCTGTCCATGAAACCGAAGGGGCCGTAATCGAAGGTCAGTCCGAGGATGGACATGTTGTCGGTGTTCATCACCCCGTGGGAGAACCCCACCGCCTGCCACTGGGCCATGAGACGGGCGGTGCGCAAAACCACCTCATTCAGGAATTGCGCATATTTGTCCGGCGCTTCAGCCAGGTGAGCGAAATGCCGCCCGATGACGTAATCCGCCAGTTGCGCGATGGGCTCCTTCTGCTCGCGGTAGTAAAACACCTCAAAGGAACCGAAGCGCACATGCGAGGGCGCCATGCGCGTCACCACGGCTGCGCTTTCGATGGATTCACGGTACACCTCCTGGTCGCTGCCGACGATGCACAGCGCCCGCGTGGTCGGGATGCCCAGGCCGTGCATGGCTTCCGAACACAGGTATTCGCGGATACTGGAACGCAGCACCGCACGCCCGTCACCGCTGCGCGAATAAGGGGTGGTGCCGGCGCCCTTGAGCTGGATTTCCCACCCCTCCCCGGCCCTGTTTTTTACCTCGCCCAGCAGGATGGCGCGCCCGTCGCCCAGTTGCGGCACGTAATGGCCGAACTGGTGGCCTGCGTAGAGCATGGCGAGCGGGTCGCTGCCCGGCAGGAGACGGTTGCCGATGAAGTGCCCGGCAAAATCGGGCCGCCCTGCTTCGCCCTGATCCAGGTCGATCAGCTTTGCCGCATCGGCATTGAAGCTCACCAGATAAGGCGCGGGCAACGGGGTCGGCCTGAGACGGCTGTGAAAGGTCTCTGGCAGGCGCGCAAAGCTGTTCTCGAAATTAAGCTGATCCAGTTTTTTCATGGGAAATAATTATACCTTAGTGATTTAGTAAACTTTGTCCGTTTCGGCTAGAATCAAGTCTTACGATCACGGATTTAATGAAATTGCCGCAGCCCCCCATCCTTCGCATCATCGAATCCATCAGGGAGATTCCCGCGCAACAATGGAATGCACTGGCGGGTCGCGATCCCTTTCTCTCGCACGCTTTCCTCAGCGCCCTGCAGGAAAGTGGCTGCGCCACGCCCGAGACTGGCTGGCGCGCGCAGTTCCTGACGCTGTGGGAGGGGCAGAATCTGGCCGGCGCCATGCCGCTGTATCTGAAAACCCATTCGTGGGGCGAGTTCGTGTTCGACTGGGCATGGGCCGAAGCCTACCAGCGCGCGGGCCTGGACTACTATCCGAAGCTGCTGTGCGCCGTCCCATTCACGCCGGTGACCGGTTTGCGAATATTGGCGCCGACACCGGAGCGGCGTGCCGCCTTGCTGCACGCCGCCCTGCAACTGGCACAGGAAATGGGCGTCTCGTCGCTGCACTGCCTGTTTCCGCCCGAAGCTCAGGCAGAGGAAATGCAGCGGCAGGGCATGATGCTGCGCCGCGGGGTACAGTTCCACTGGCGCAATCCGGGCTATGCCGATTTCGACTCCTACCTTGCCGGCATGAGTCACGACAAGCGCAAGCGCATCAAACAGGAACGGCGCAAGGTGAAGGAAGCGGGCATCACGTTCGAGCGCCTGAGCGGTGACAGCATTAGCGCGGCCCACTGGGAATTCTTCAATCGCTGCTACATCAACACCCACCTGCAATACAACTCGCCGCAAGCGCTGAATCTGGATTTCTTTCAGCGCATCGGCGCGAGCATGGCGGACAACATCCTGCTTGTCGTCGCCCTGCGCGATGGTCATCCCGTCGCCAGCGCGCTCAACTTCTACAGCCAGGATGCGCTGTACGGCCGCTCCTGGGGCGCGCTGGAATACCACCCCGGCCTGCACTTCGAGGCCTGCTACTACCAGGCCATCGAATTCTGCATCGAACGCAGGATCCCGCTCTTCGAGGGCGGCGCGCAGGGCGAGCACAAGCTGTCGCGCGGCTTTCTGCCGGAAACCACCTGGTCCGCGCACTGGCTGGCCCACCCCCGCTTTTCACAGGCAGTCGACGATTTCCTCAGGCGCGAGACGCGCGGCATCGGCTTCTACATGGACGAACTTAACGAGAGAAGTCCTTTTAAACAGGAGGGGAAAGGCGATTAACCGCAAAGACGCGAAGGCGCAAAGGGAAAAAATGTGATTTCAGGATTTTCCACTCAACCATAGCCTGAATGTCGAAGTGTTTATTGTCTTTGACAAGCTTTGCGCCTTTGCGCCTTTGCGGTTCAGAACTTTTATCAAAACCAGACAGGAGTTGGCACCATGACAGTTCATCACGATAAACCCGATGCTGAGGACCTCAAGCAACGCCTCAGTCCCGAGCAGTACCACGTCACCCAGGAAAACGGCACCGAGATGGCATTCCGCAACGCCTACTGGGACAACCATGCGGAAGGCATCTACGTCGATATCGTCTCGGGCAAGCCGCTGTTCAGTTCGCGCGACAAGTTCGATTCCGGTACCGGCTGGCCGAGTTTCACCCGCGCGCTCGATCAGGAGAATGTGACCCTGCATCAGGACCGCTCGCACTTCATGCTGCGCACCGAAGTCCGCAGCGCACACAGCGACTCCCACCTCGGCCACCTGTTCGACGACGGCCCCGCTCCGACCGGCCAGCGTTACTGCATGAACTCGGCTTCACTGCGCTTCATCCCGAAGGAAGATCTGGAAAAAGAAGGCTACGGGGAATACCGCAGGCTGTTTGAGTAAGCACTACCACTTCAGCCATTTTTTCCCCAGCCACCAGCCGGCCAGGCCGATGCCCAGCATGGGCAGGTAGTGCCATTCGATGACGTGGATAACCGAATCGTTCACTTCATGCAGCAGCAGCCACAGGGCGCCGACGCTGAAAGCGGAAAGCAGCGCCACACTGCCCGCCCAGCGGTAGTGGGTGCTGGCAAACCTGCGCATGGAGAGGAAGGTCCAGACTGCCGGCAGAAGCGCGAACAGGGTGATGCTGGCCGTGCATTCGAAGCTGTGCACGGGCAGGGGTGCGGGCGGCACGTCGGCGCGCCAGGCGAAAAACAGGATCGCAATAAAGACCGCAAACAGGCCAGCCGGCGCCCAGGCCGTCTTCTTCATCTGGTGCAGATCGGGAAAGGCCAGCACGGCAGCGCTCAGGGACGTGGCAAGAAAAATCAGGACAAGAACTCCCAGTTCGGCAAGAAACCACGGTTCATGGAGCTTCTGCGCCAGGTCCGGGCGCAAGCCGGAAATCCACAGCGACAGCACGAGATAGACCGCCGCCGCCGCTGCCCATCCGAGGCTCAGCGTCAGCGGATGGGGCGCAGGCTTCACCGGGGCGGCATCCTGCGCCAGACGATCGACCAGTTGTTCGATGCTTGCCATTATCGTTCCAGTACCTTTCTCAATATCTTGTAGGCGCGATGCGCCGCGACCTTGACTGCGGATTCCTTCATGCCGGTCTTCTCCGCCACTTCTCTGGCGGTATAGCCCTCCTGGTGCATCATCTGCAGGATGGCGGCCTGTTTGGGCGGAAGCTTTTCAACCTCTCCACTGATGGATTCGTAACTCATGCCGGATTTGGTTACATTTTCCTGCAAATCATTTTCCACCTCGGACAACTCGACCGCGTGGCGCAGGTGGTCGGCATAATGGGCGCGCAAATGATCCTGCAAGCGGAATTTGGCGATGGCAAAGGCCCAGGGCCTGTATGGCCGGTTGCCGTCAAAGGTATGCCGCGCCTTGTGCACGGAGATCAGGATTTCCTGCAACAGATCGTCCACCTCGCTCTCGACATTGAGCCGCCGGGCCAGAAACGGCCGCAAAAAGCGCGCGGTTTCCTGCAGCAGCAGCGCATAAGCACGCTTGTCCCCATTCAGGGACAGCTTCATCAGTGCTTCGAGATTTTCTGTTTTATCCGCCAAACCCGGTCCTGAAAAATTTTTGTAACCTTTTTTAGAGTCTGCCCGAATAAACCAGCACACGGGACAGAAGTTTCGTTCGGGCCATAACCCGTGAGGTTTGTTTTCCGCATCGAGCACTTTGCCATGATGCCATTTTTTAAAACAGGAGATCCAAATGAACAAAATTTCAACCACACTGCTTTCCCTGTGCCTGATGTGCGGCGCCAGCCTGGCATTTGCCATGGAACCGATGGACAAACATGACGCCATGGAAAAAGGCGCCATGACTCAGGACGCCATGAAGAAGGAACCCATGACCAAGGAAGGCGCGATGATGAAAGCGAAGCCGAAAAAAATGGAAAAGCAGGCTGACAAGATGGAGAAAGGCGACAAAATGGAACATGGCGGCAGCATGGCCATGGAACCCAAGAAATAAGCTTCCGCTTCTGAACCGGACTGCCGAATGCATCGGTTCGGTTCTCATCGTCCCTCTCCCCGGCATGGGGGCGCGGTTCCATTTTCGACAGGCCAAGGAACCAATTCTTCATGCATTACTCATAAACTTGAATGGGATGCAAAGACAACGGGAAAGGAGTGCATGCAAATGGCCTACGTCGTGACTGAAAACTGCATCCTCTGCAAATATACGGATTGCGCGGTAGTTTGTCCGGTGGATTGCTTTCATGAAGGGCCGAATTTCCTGGTGATCGATCCTGAGGAATGCATCGATTGCGACGTATGCGTGACGGAATGCCCCGCCGCTGCGATCTTCCCGGAGACCGACCTTCCGGCAGGTCAGGAGAAGTTTCTCGAAATCAATGCAGTGCTGGCAAAAACCTGGCCGGTTATCACCAAAAAGAAAGATCCTCTTCCCGATGCGGACGAGTGGAATGGCGCAGAGGACAAACTGCAGCACCTGAAAAAATAAGCCCGGAAACACCCCCCGTCATCTCACTCACGGTTGCACCTGACCGACTGCTTTCAGCAATTGCGACAGATCGCCAGAAGCCTGCACTGCCGGTTTGGGCCCCGCTACTTTTCCCTCGCCCCAGTCCACCAC
>NSJJ01000010.1 GCA_002632355.1 Sulfuricella denitrificans | reverse complement strand
AGCTTTGGCGCGCGGATCCGTACCGACTTCATCTGCGGCATGGGCAAGGTGGGAGGGCGCTTCGTCATTCTCCTCAACGTCAGCCGGGTGCTCTCGGTCGATGAACTGGCCATGCTCGATCAGGTGGGCCAGGAAAACGGCATGGTCGATTCGCTCCGGCTTGCGTCGGCCCCGAACTGAACCGGTAAGCAGAAAACAAGGCAAGGAAACAGGGCATGCAGCTCTCGACACTGACAGACCGCGAATTCGGCGAATTCCAGGGCATGTTGCACCGGCTGGCGGGCATTCATTTGTCCCCGGCGAAGAAAGCCCTGGTAAGCGGCCGCCTGGCGAAGCGCCTGAAGCATTATTCGCTGGTGAACTACGGCGACTATTTCCGCTTGCTCAGCAGCGGGAATCAGCCTGAAGAACTGCAGGTCGCGGTGGACCTGCTGACCACCAACGAAACCTATTTTTTTCGCGAACCCAGGCATTTCGATTACCTGACCGAGCAAATTTTGCCGGAGCGCCGCCCAGGCGTGCCGTTTCGCGTCTGGAGTGCGGCCTGTTCGAGCGGAGAAGAACCCTACACGCTGGCTATGGTGCTGGCCTCAACGCTGGGTGAAGCCCCGTGGGAGATCCTGGCCTCCGACATCAGCACCCGCGTGCTGGAGAAGGCGCGCAGCGGGCTTTATCCCATGGAGCGGGCACAGAACATCCCGCGCCACTTGCTCACCAGCTACTGTCTCAAGGGCGTGGGTTCGCAGGATGGCCATTTTCTGGTGGACAAGCGTTTGCGCGGCCGGGTGAAGTTCCATCAGATTAATCTCAATGAGAAGCTGCCTGGCGTGGGCGAGTTTGACGTGATTTTCCTGCGCAACGTGATGATCTATTTCAACCTGGATACCAAAACGCAAGTGGTGGCACGTCTGGTTTCCATGCTCAGGCCGGGGGGGCACTTCATCGTCGGCCATTCCGAAAGCCTGAACGGCGTGACCGATGCGCTCAAGGCGGTCCGGCCGTCTGTTTACAGAAAATCCGGCGCGTGAAAAAGCCTGCTCATGTGGTGGAGATTTTCCTGCAACCCGGCGAGTACTATTTCGGCGAGCAAGATATCCGGATACGTACCGTGCTCGGCTCTTGCGTATCGATCACCATGTGGCATCCGCGCAGGCTGATTGGCGGGATGTGCCACTACATGCTGCCGGCGGGCCATGACCGGCGGGAAAGAACGGCGGACGGCAAGTATGCGGACGAGGCCTTCGCCCTGCTGGTGGGCAAGGCGCAGGAGTACGGCACGGCGCTGGAGGAATACGAAATCAAGCTGTTCGGCGGTGGCAACATGTTCCCGGCCCGCGTCAGAAATGGCAAGGACCACGTCGGGAAGAAAAATGCCGAAGCTGGAAAGGAACTGATCGAGCGGCACGGGATGCGCTCGGTGGCAGAAGATCTGGGCGGCAGCGGCCATCGCACCGTGATTTTCGATATCTGGTCAGGCCATGTGTGGGTGCGCCGTTTCGAGCCGGGTATGCCGGGCGTTTGCGACAAGCGCGAATAGGGAAATATGACGACGCAAATCAGGATTATGGTAGTAGACGATTCCGCCGTGGTGCGCCAGGTGCTGACCGAAGTGCTCAGCCGCGACCCGGGCATGGAGGTGATCGCGGTCGCGCCCGATCCCATTTTTGCCATGGAAAAGATGAAAAAGCAGTGGCCGGACGTGATCGTGCTGGACGTGGAAATGCCGCGCATGGACGGTATTACCTTTCTGCGCAAACTCATGGCGGAACGCCCGACACCGGTGGTGATCTGTTCATCGATCACCGAAAAAGGCTCGGAAACTGCAGTTCAGGCGCTGTCTGCCGGGGCAGTCGGCATCGTGCCCAAGCCGGGCATCGGCAACCGCCGCGCGGCGATGGAGGATGCGGCTTCCGATCTGGTGAACGCGGTGCGGGCCGCGGCGAAAGCCAATGTCAGAAAACTCTTGCCAGGCAGTAACATCGCTCAGGCTGTCACACCCAAGCTAAGCGCGGACGCAATCCTGCCGCCATCTGGCCATGCCATGGCCCAGACCACCGAGCGCCTCATCGCCATCGGCACCTCCACCGGCGGCACGCAGGCGCTGGAAGCGGTGCTGACCGCCTTGCCGCGCGTCTCGCCAGGCATCGTGATCGTGCAGCACATGCCGGAAAAATTCACCGCATCCTTCGCCGAGCGTCTCAACAGCCTGTGCCAGATCGAGGTGCGCGAAGCGCGCAACAACGATCGCGTGATGCCCGGCCTGGCGCTGATCGCGCCGGGCGGCAAACACATGCTGCTCAAGCGCAACGGTGCGCAGTACCACGTGGAAGTGTTGGATGGCCCGGTAGTAAACCGGCATCGCCCGTCAGTGGATGTATTGTTCCGCTCGGTCGCCAGGTTTGCCGGCAAGAACGCGCTGGGCGTCATCATGACCGGCATGGGCGACGACGGCGCGCGCGGCCTCAAGGAAATGCATGATGCCGGAGCACCGACAGTCGCGCAGGATGAAGCCACCTGCGTGGTGTATGGCATGCCGAAGGAGGCGGTAAAGCTTGGCGGCGTGGATCGCAGCCTGTCGCTGCAGGCAATTCCGGCGGAGATCATGAAGTATGCCTGAGCGCGCAAACCCTTCAAGCTTGCCTTGCGTCATGCCGGGCCATGTGGGCCTGGCGACGGCGCGGCAGGAATTCATGGCGGGACTGTCGATTGCAGTTTTGGCCACCAGCCTCATCCTGCTGGCCCTGCCGTGGCTGGCGGAAATCGGCTATTTCAGCAACGCGCATCTGCCTTCAGAAGATTACCTGACCTTTCATGTCGCGGTGGAAGCAGTCGCGGTGGCTGTGGCGGCCATGATTTTCGGGGTGGGCTGGCATGCTGCCGGCGAGCGCGGCTCGTTGTTTCTTATGGTTCTGTCCTCTTCTTTTCTCGCGGTGGGGTTGCTGGATCTCGGGCACCTCCTGTCCTTTCCCGGCATGCCGGTTTTCGTCACGCCCTCCGGTGTGGAAAAGGGCATCGATTTCTGGCTGGCCGCACGTTTTACCGCCGGCGCGGCGTTACTTGCAGCGGTAGCGCTGCCACCCGGTCGCGCTGATCGGGCATGGCGTTACATGGCGCTTGCGCTGGCCCTGTGCTGGACGGGACTCATCTACTGGCTGGTGCTGGTGCATCCGGACTGGCTGCCGGATACCTTCGTCGCCGGACAAGGACTGACGCCGTTCAAGATCGGCGCGGAGTATTTCATCATTGCCCTGCATGGCGCAGCGGCTTTGATCGTTCTTGGCCGCCATGACAGGCAGCTATCCTATGGCGCGCAATGGGTGTTCTCCGCGCTCGTGGTGATGATGGCGAGCGAACTGCTATTTACGCTTTACCTGCAGGTCAATGAACTGAACCACCTGCTCGGCCATCTTTCCAAATTCGTGGCCTATGCCTTGCTGTATCGCGGCATCTTCGTGGTGGCGGTGAAACAGCCTTACCGGGAACTGGCAGCGTCGGAAAAAACCGTGCGTGAAAGCGAGGCGCGTTTTCGCATGATGTTCGAGTCTGCTCCGGATGCGGTTTTCCTCCTCGATGAAGCGGGTCGAATCTGTCTCGCGAATGCCATGGCGGAAAGAATCTTCGGCTACAATCAGGAGGAGATGCTGGGTTCGCTGGTGGAGATGCTGCTGCCGGAAGACGTTCACGCCAGCCATGTGCTGTACCGCGCAGCCTACGCAGAGAACCCGGTGCAGCAGCCCATGGGTACGCGGCGAGATCTGTCCGCCCGGCGCAAGGATGGGGTGGTCATCCCGGTGGCCATCAGCCTGTCGCCTTTGTTGAGCGAAGAGCAGCAAAAGATCGTCGCAGTGGTGCGGGATATCAGCGCAACCAGGGAAATCGAAGCCCTATTGCAGCGCCATTCGCAGGAATTCCAGGCGCTGGTGGACAACGCACCGGATGTGATCGTGCGCTTCGACCGGGAACTGCGCTTCCTTTATGCAAATCCGGCGATCGAACCCTTCGTTGGCCTGGGGCATTACGAGGTTCTGGGAAAAACCTGGGATGAACTGGGATTTGAAGCCGGCCTGGGCAAGGCGTGGCAGCAAGTTGTAGAGGATGTGTTTGCCAGCGGACAGGAGTCTGTGGCCGAATGGCTGATCGACCTGCCTGAGTGTGGCCAGCGCTACTTTCATTCGCGTGCCGTGCCGGAACGGGATATGGAAAACCAGATCGTGTCGGTGCTGATGATCGCCCGCGACATCTCCGAGCGCAAGGGCCATGAGATCCAGTTGCGCCACCAGGCGACGCATGACTCCCTGACGGAATTGCCGAATCGTGTCCTGGTACTGGACCGTCTGCAGCAGGCTATTCAACAGGCTTTGCGTAACGGCAATCAGCTTGCGGTCGTTTATCTGGATGTCGATCATTTCAAAAACGTCAACGATACTCTGGGTCATGCTGCCGGAGATGAGCTGTTGCAGCACGTCAGCGCGCGCCTCGCGGCCACGATGCGTGGCCTGGATACCGTCGGACGCCAGGGTGGGGATGAATTCATCCTGCTGCTGCCGGATATTCATCGGACCCAGGAGGTTGCAACGGTGGCGGAGAAAATCCTTGCTGCGCTGTCTTTTCCTTTTCTGGTGGGTGAACGCGAAGTCCATGTGAGCGCCAGTCTCGGCATCTCGGTCTATCCTGCCGATGGCGAAGATGCTGAAACATTGCTGAGCCGCGCCGATATTGCCATGTATCGTGCCAAGGAAGAAGGCCGCAATACCTTTTGCTTCTTTACGGCGGATATGGATGCGCGCATGCGTGCGCGGGTCGAGTTGGAACAAGACTTGCGCCTGGCTGTCGAGCGCAACGAACTGGCGCTGCATTTCCAGCCCCAGGTCAGCCTGGTCAGCGGTGCCGTGGTCGGCATGGAAGCGCTGGTGCGCTGGAACCATCCGCGCGAGGGGATGGTCATGCCGGGCCGCTTTATCGGCGTGGCGGAAGATTCCGGACTCATCGTGCCGATCGGCAACTGGGTGCTGGAAACGGCCTGCCGGCAGGCCCGCGCCTGGCAGGATGCGGGTTTGCCTCCGGTGCGCATGGCGGTCAACCTGTCGGCGCGTCAGTTCCGTGACCCCTCACTGGTGCCGAGGGTGGCGCGGGTGCTGGTGGAGTCGCGGCTGGCCCCGGAACTGCTGGAACTGGAAATCACCGAGAGCACGGTGATGCACGACACCGAAGCGGCCATCGCGACCCTGAAGGTGCTCAAGGATCTGGGGGTGACGCTGTCGGTAGACGATTTCGGTACCGGCTATTCCTCCTTGTCCTATCTCAAGCTGTTTCCCATCGACGTGCTCAAGGTGGACCGATCCTTCGTCAGCGATGCGACCACCAACCCGGACGACGCCGCTATTGTGCGCACCATCGTGAACATGGCGCACAGCCTCGGCCTGTCGGTGATCGCGGAAGGTGCGGAAACCGTCGCTCAGGTCGCTTTTTTGCACTATGTGGGCTGCAATGAATTGCAGGGCTATTATTTCAGCAGGCCACTGCCGCAGGATGAGGCAGAACAGCTTCTGCGCGAAGGGCGCAGGCTGGATGTATCAGGATTCGGGCGCGAGCGCAGCGAGCCCAGGCTGCTGATCGTGGATGACGAGGAAGCGGCAAGACACGCACTAAGCCGTTCGCTCAGGGATGACGATCGTTATCGCATTCTGAACGCTGGCAGCGCCAAGGAGGCGATGGAGGCGCTGGCCACCCATGGCGCGCAGGTGATTTTGTGTGACCATCATCTGCCGGGCATGTCCGGGATGGATTTCCTCAGCCGCGTCAGCCGGACTTTCCCGGAAAGCATACGCATCATCCTCTCGGGCGACAGCAACGCCCATCTCTTCGATTCTGCTTTGGGAAGCGGCGTTGCGCACGGCATCGTGCGCAAGCCCTGGAACGACGACGAACTGAATGAAACCATTCAGGCGGCATTCCTGCACCATTCACAGGGAGTTTTCCGGCCGGGCCATGCGGTTCCACTGCCGCATCCCGGCTCCTGCTGCCGCGTTCTGGATTGCGAAAGACGCGTGCAATGAACGGTTGCAAAATGAAAGCAGAAGCTAAATGAGCCGGTTTTCAACGCTGCGTGCCCGCCTGCTGCTGCTGGTCGTGCTGGGGGCATTGCCCGTGAGCATCCTGACAGCAACGCTCGGGTTTTACTACTACCGTTTTGCCGCCGACAAGGCTTATGAAAACGCGAGTTCGCTGGCGCGGCTGACGGTAGCTGGATATGCAAATCAGATCGAGGATGCACGCCACCTGCTGATCACGCTGGCCAGTATTCCCGATATCCGCGACCACAATGGAGATTATTGCCATGCGATTGCCGGGGTGCTGGGGCAACACGCCGACTATGCAAGTATAGGCGTGGTAGATATGAAAGGCAGGCTGTTGTGCAGCGGCGCATCCGAGCCGGGGGATACGGGGTTCGAGGATAGCCCCTGGTTTCCCCTGGCGATGAAAGACAAGGCATTTATTGTTGCGGAATACCGTCTGGGCATGGCAGGAAAGACAGAAGCGGTGATTGTATTGCCCGTCGAGGATCTGTCGGGCCGCATGCAGGGGGCGATATATGCTGTGCTTGAACTGTCAAACATCAGCCGTCTGGATACGCAGTCATGGCTGCCGGAACAATCTGTCCAAGTGATGTTCGATGAAGAAGGCTTGATATTGCAACGCCAGCCCGATCAGCAAAGATTGCTGGGAAAGCGCATGCCGCACGAACCGCTGTTCCGGAAAATCATGGCGCTGGAAAAACCGGAATTTTTCGAGGCGAATGGACCTGACTCGGTTCGGCGACTTTACTCTTTTGATACGCTGACATCAAAAAAAGGCAAGGTTTTCCTGGCGGTAGGAATTCCGGAAAAGGCCGCCTTTGCCCAGTTGCGCAGTCAAATAGAGGTCATTGCATTGGGTATCGTCCTTGCTGTCCTGGCGTTGCTGCTGATTGCGTGGTTCGCAGGAAGCTGGCTGGTTTCCAGGCCGGTTGATATCCTGATGAAGACGCTCCGCCGCTTCGGCGCAGGCGATCATTCAGCGCGCAGCGGCTTGCATCGTCTTCGGGGCGAGTTCGGCGACCTCGCCCGGTCTGTGGATGAGATGGCGGATGATTTACAGCAGCAGGAAAAACTTCTGGAAGAGCTTCTGCTGGCGATTGACAAGCACGCTATCGTCAGTGTGACGGATGTGGCGGGCAATATCGTTCTGGTCAATGACAAGTTCTGCGAGATCAGCCAGTATTCGCACGAGGAACTGATCGGCCGGAATCACCGTATTGTCAATTCCGGCTACCACCCGCCTGGTTTCTTCGAGGAGATGTGGGAAACCATCACGCAGGGGCGCGTGTGGCACGGGGATATCCGCAATCGTAACAAGAACGGTGACCTGTACTGGGTTGCCTCGACGATCGTCCCTTTTTTCGATGATAACGGATTGCCGCGACAGTATTTTTCGATCCGCACAGATATCACCCACTCCCTGGCATTAAGCGAATCCCTGCAGCGCAGTGAAGAACGTTTCCGCCTGCTTGCGGAAAATGCGCAGGATGTGATTTCGCTTCATGATCTGGATGGAAAGATCATGTATATCAGTCCTTCATGCACGCGGGTTCTGGGTTATGCGCCGGATGAAATGGTCGAAAAGGATGCTTATTCCATCGTACATCCTGATGATGCGGAAATGGTGCGTAGCCAGTTGCATATTCCTGTGCTGCTGGGCCAGACCGGGCGGTGCGATTATTTCCAGTTGCGCCGCAAGAACGGCGGGTATATCTGGGCTGAGGCGGTTGCCTCGCCGATGCGAAATATGTCGGGTAGCCTGACCAGCATCCAGGTTTCCCTGCGTGATGTGTCGGAGCGCAAGCAGATGGATGATATGCTGCATCTGCATGATCGCGCGCTGGAGGCTGATGCCAGCGGGATTGCCATTTTTCGGCGCAGTGATCTGGTCATCGAGTATGCCAACCCGGCTTTTGCCAGCCTGGTTGAATTGCCGCCCATGATGCTGCTTGGCCTACCCTGGCCAGTGCTGGATGAAGTGTCTGGTAGCGAGCCGGAATGGCAGTCATTGCGCGATGCGGTAAGTGCAGGGACGAGCTGGCAAAGGTTGTTACTGGCGGCATCCGCTCATGGACGTCATGTGTGGTGCGATATCCACATTTCCCCAGTGCGGAACGAGTCTGGGGCGTTGACCCATTTCGTGGCATCGATCACGGACATGTCAGAACAGATGGCGATGCAAGACAGATTGCAGTATGCCAAGGAGGCGGCAGAAAAGGCCAGCAAGGCAAAATCAGAGTTTTTGTCCCAGGTCAGCCATGAACTGCGAACGCCCTTGCACGGCATTCTGGGGTTTGCCCAGGTGCTGGAATCCGAACCGGACCTGGTTCTCAATGCGTTCCAGCGCGACAGCCTCAGGCAAATCCTGCGCTCGGGCTGGTATTTGCGTGACCTGATGGATGACATGCTGGATATGTCGCGTATTGAGGCGGGGCGTCTGGAGCTTACGTTCGAAAACGTGATGGTCGCTCCCCTGGTACATGAATGCCTGGAGCTGATCGAAAAACCGGCGCGGGAAAAAAATGTAGAAGTTATCAATTGCTTCGACCGATGCCAGACGTGCGCGGTGCGAGCAGATGCCAGGCGCTTGAAGCAGGTCATGCTCAACCTGCTTTCCAATGCGGTGAAATATAACCGGGAAGGTGGCCGCCTGTATGTCGAGTGTCTGTGGATGTCGGCGGGACGAATGCGGCTTTCCGTCAGGGATACTGGTATCGGCATTCCTGCGGACAGGCAAGGCGAGCTGTTTCAGTCGTTCAGCCGGCTGGGGATGGATGAAACGAATATTCCTGGTATGGGTATCGGGCTTGCACTCTGCAAGCGTCTTGTTGAACTGATGGGGGGGACGATTGATATGGAAAGCAGCAAGGGAGAAGGCAGCGTGTTCTGGGTTGAGTTGCCGTCTGTTGAGGAAGGCATCGACTGTGACGTGGCCAAAACATTGGCGCAGGTGCCAGGCTAGTCCAGGGAAAGTGAAAGGTTTATCGCAGCATTTGTCAAAGCAGTTTGTATTACTATCAAGGAGAATATATGAATATTGAAATTCAGAAGGTTGGCAACACCGCACGGCTGGTATTGAATGGCCGCTTCGATTTCAATTCCTATCAGGATTTTAATCAGCATGCCGATCAGATAATGTCTGATGGCAGCATCGGCCAGTTTGCGGTGGATTTCGAGAACGTGAAGTATATCGACAGCTCTGCGCTGGGCATGTTGCTGTTACTCAAGGAACGCGCTACGAGTGTTTCCAAGACCGTGTTGCTGGTCAATTGCAAGGGTGCGGTATATCAGGCGCTTGAACTGGGTAATTTCCACCGCCTGTTTACGATTCAATGAATCTGCTGCCCTGCTCCCTGCGCATTCTGGTGGTTGACGACACGCCTACGAACCTCCAGTTCATTAGTCATGTTATCCAGCGTATGGGCCATGTTCCGGTTTCTGCCTCTTCAGGAGAGCAGGCGCTGGAGATGTTTCAGTCCGATCCGCCAGACATGATCCTGATGGATGTGATGATGCCGGGCATCGGTGGGCTGGAAGCGACGCGGCGCATCCGCACGGCGGCTGCCGGGCGCTGGGTGCCGATTATCATGGTGACGGCATGCGGACAGGAAGACGAAATCGTTGCCGGCCTGAATGCCGGGGCAGACGACTATCTGCTCAAGCCGTTGTCATTGAATATCTTTCAGGCCAAGGTGCGGGTTTTCGAGCGTATCGTCCGCTTACAGCGCGAAATCACACAGCGTTCGGAAGAACTTGATGCCTATTATCAGCAGGCCGAGGAAGAACGCCGAATCGGGGCATGGCTGATGGAGTACATGATCAACCGGCCGGGGTTGCTCGACCCCGAAGTGCGTTACAGCATCACGCCGGCCTGGCATTTCAGCGGCGACCTGCTGGCTGCAGCGCAGACGCCCGGCCAGTCGCGCCATGTGATGCTGAGCGATGGCATGGGGCACGGCCTGCCTGCCGCGATTACATCCCTGCCGCTGTTCGATACTTTTTATGCCATGACCGAACTGGGTTACGGCATCGGGCGCATCGCCGAAGCCATGAACAGTCGCCTGCATGATATGTCACCGCGCGGACGCTTTGCCGCCGTCACGCTGGCTTCGATCAATCCCTGGACAGGGGTAATCGAAGTCTGGAATGGTGGCAATCCGCCTCCCTGCCTGGTCGGAGCCAACAGTGAAATTCTCAAGCGCTGGGCTTCAAAATACCTGCCGCTGGGCATTTTGTCCCCGGAGGCGTTTTGCAGCGAGACTGAGGTGTATTCCTACAAAGATGCCTGCCAGCTTTTTCTCTGGTCGGATGGCCTGATCGAGCAGGAAAGCGAGAAGGGTGAATCATTCGGCATCGAGCGACCGTATGAGTTTTTGCAGGAGACTGCAGGCGATGGGCGCTTCGACGCCTTGTTGCAGGCGATCGGGTCGCATCGCGGCGATGCAGTGGCGGCTGATGATATTTCGCTGATGATGGTGACTGTGCGCCAGCCGGGTGGCATGGAGCCCGCAGCGCTGCCGGTCTCGCATGGGGAAAGCAGGCGCACGGGTTTGCGCATGTCTTTCCGTTTCGATGCCCATGATCTGAAGTACCTCGATGTGGTGCCGACCCTGACGGGACTGGTTGAAAAAATCGATGGGCTTCGGGACCATTCAGGGCACATTTTCATGATACTTGCGGAACTGGTAGGGAATGCGCTGGATCACGGCCTGCTGCGCCTGGATTCGTCACTGAAAACCCTGCCGGACGGATTCAGCCGCTACCTCGAAGAACGCAGGCAGCGTCTGGAAGCGCTGGATAATGGGTATATCCAGATAGATATCGAAGAGACCGGGCGAAACGGCCGGGATGTTCTGAAGATAAAAGTGCTCGACAGCGGCGACGGATTCGACAAGACGCGCCTACCCCACCGCATGAACGATGCAGGACAATTGTATGGGCGCGGCGTCGCACTTGTGCAGCAACTGGGGCTTGATATGCAGTACTCTGAAACTGGAAACGAAGTGCGGGTGTATTACGATGTCGGTAGTTGATATTGAGAGTCTGCGCAATTTTGCCCACGGTAATGGCATTTAGGGGTTGATGGCATCCATTTCCGTTTACCTCGCCTTCTTCAGTGTGTTTCGCGGACGTTAGCGCAGATACAGGCGGAAACGTTCGTTGTGGTCGCCGTCCCTTGCGCCTTCCCATATTTTTCTGCAGCTGATTTCTGGCGGCTCCGGGTCGAGCGCGCCGCCCTGGACTAACAGCATGGCGCAATCTTTCCCTTGGCCGGTTTCTTCCCGTTGCGTAATGATGCTTGCAAAATAATCGAGCATGGCGCGCTGAGCCTCACCCAGGGAACGACTTGCGATGCATTGTTGCGGTTCCGGCAATGCCTGGCGCAGATCAGCGATCATCGAGCGGTAGCTTTTCCCCATATCCAGCCAGGAAACTAATGGAACCATCAGCAGTCCCCATACCAGCGTAATGCCGGCGGCCCACACCACGACCGCATGATGCGGTTTGCGCTTCAAACGGCTGAGCAGCGCCATCCAGCCAAAAGTATAGCCAAGCGCGATGAGCAGTACCCAGAGGTTGAAAGACTTGTGGAAACCTGGCTGAATCTTCATCAGGTGCTGGCTGAGATGCTCTGGAAAGCCGGATTGCAGCGCGATCCAGACCAGCCAGACGATCCCGGCCAGTAGGGTGAACAAGACGGCGCCGGACCAGTAAAATGCATTGACTGCGCCCTGATTCATGGAATTGAGCGACGTTGCGGCCAGCAGCGAAAGCGGCAGCAGCAGCGGCAAGGCGTAGAGTTCACGTGCATCGGCAGCGAAACTCAACACGGCCAGCATCACGATGAAGGCGGTCAGGGGAAGCTGGATAGATGTCTTGTGCAACACTTCGCCGCGCTGCTGCCATAACGACAGCAACGCCAGCGGCAGTGCCGGCCATGCATACCAGATCAGGATGGTGAAATAAAAACCCGGATCTGCATTGGGGCCGATTCTCACAAATCCGAAGAACCTGCCAAAGTTATTGGTAAACAGCCATTCCGCAAATAGCGAGGGCGAGCGCTGATACAAGGCGTACGGCCAGATCGTGAGCCACGGCAGTGCGGCAAGCAGTGCTATGGCGAGGCAAAGCGCATAGTTTCGCGTGCGCCATCCTCTGAACAACAGGGGCAGTACAAGCGCAATCATGCCCAGCATGCCGGGTGCGATCACTCCCTTGGACATAAAACCGATGCCGACGCCACTTCCGAGAATCAGTCCGGCAAGAACAGGACGCCGCAGGCTCAACGCTAAACCGTATAGCCCTGTGGCAAATCCCGTCAGCAATGAAACGTCGGTAATCAGCTGATGCGATCGGACCAGTAGGCCGAAGCAGCTGGCGAGCAGCAGCGCGGTGATCCACCCGGCATTCCTGCCATAAAGCTCGCGCCCGGAAAGTGCGATCAACAGGAAGGTCAGCGCCATATAGAAGCCGCTTGCCAGCCTGGCGCCATCATGCAATGGCAGCAGTGGAGAAAAAATCCACGCCGTAGCCGCAGCGGTCAAATAATATAACGGCGGTTTTTCCATGAATGGCTCGCCTGCCAGCGTGGGAACCACCCAGTCACCACTTTGCAGAATGTGATAAACGAGACCGAAACTGTAACCTTCGTCAGGCTTCCATGGGTCGTGGCCGATCAGGCCGGGAAGTAGCCAGGCCAGGCACAGCAGACAGGTTGCTGCCAGGACGTGGAACTGCTTGAGTTCAAGGGTGCCAGAAGCCACGCCAGGAAATGACAAGGAGATGATTTTCATGAGACTGGGCACAATAAACGCAATACAAGGAGTAAGCCGAGAGATTCAAACCGGTTTTTACTGATAAATGTCATTGCCAATGATAAACATTTTATGGGGATGCGGGTTAGTGTTTGCTGCCAACCCGGACGGCTATGGCAATGTAATTGACTCAATAGCCTGTGCTTGCTGCATCGAAGTCAGGAATCTGGCTTCGTTGCCGGATTAACTCCAGTCATCCCCGCTGCTGCTCGGGCTGTCGTCCCAGGATGAACTGTCGGCTACGCCGAAATCGGTGCCGCCCATGTCGTACTGCGGCTGGGCATTGTTCCATGAGGAATTTTCAGCGGGTGCAATGCCGCTATCCGGGTGATGTCCGTCAAGCATGCGATGCATCAGGGCTTCACCTGCCACCATGCCCACACCTGCTGCAGCCCCTGCCGCCAGGCCGCCCAGTATTCCGGATCCCATGCCGCCGCCACCTGCCGGGGCCAGTGGACTCATGCCGCCAGAACCGCAAGCTTGCGCTGGCGCAGCACCCCCGCCAAAACCCTGGGCATGAGTTGCCGGCACTGCCTGAGCTGTCCGCTGGCTCATCATTCGGATAATGACGACCAGAAGTGCTATCAACCCGCTCGCAAGGAGAATCATTCCCCAGGGAAAGTTCGAACCTGTCGCTGATGTGAAGCCGGAAGTGCCGGTGGCGTTTTTATTCTGGTATGAGACGATGCGTGAACGCAGCTCCCGTACTGCCTCCGGTTTGGCGAAAGCCATGCCGGGGTCGAGGCGCTCTGCAGTTGCAAGTTCAGCCTGGGCGTTTGAGAGCCTCCCCTGTCTGGCAAGCAATTCGGCTTCGACAAAATGGGCCTTGGCGCTGTTCGGATGATTTCGCAATACCTGATCCATCATGGACAGCGCTTCCTTGTCATTGCCGGACTGTGCTGCCTGGTATACCTGATGAAGCGAGGGGTCGGATGCAAGGGCATGCACACTGAGCAGTGAAAGTGAAGCAGCGATCAATATGGCTGGGAAGGTTTTTCGAGACATTTCTTTGACTCCTGAGTATGGTCTGTTTTCAATTCTCCATGGCCAGGCTTACAGGGCGCTTTCACGCCGCAATAATGATCAGGATTCAGACAGCACTCACGAAAGCGGATTGAGCCCGGTAGCTGATATCCCGTCAGGTTTCACAGTATCTGTCAGGCATAAAAAATGTCCGCTGTCAAGCCCCGGTGGCTTGAGGACACGGGGTTAAAAGCCTTTATGGGGCAATAGGTTAGACCGAATTCCGAGTATCTCAGGCTCTTGTCGTTTCCTGAGCCAGGAGCCACATAGGAGCATCGCGGTGGCGAACCCGGGAGCGCTACAGCGAATAGTTCGCTCACGGCGAGACCTTCCGCTGATCATGCTCTCAGCCAAGTAGCCCGCCCAAAAACAAGAACGCGCAGCTCTTGATCTGCGCGTTCTTGGCAGGACCGTCGGCCCTGTTAGGCGGCCTTGATTCCTCGGCATCAATTCAAAGAAGCATTGGATCGAGCACAGATGTACTGTGACCTCCAGCGCCAACGAAGACCGACAGTGCCACAGCCCAACTTGCCACGAAATTAAGTTTGAAGTTTGTTTTCTTCATAGTTACCTCCTTGGTTTGTTGTGCGTTGGTAAGGGTACGGTGCTTGTTGTTAGTGGGAATCTCACCCAGCAATCGGACGGTTCGCTCTGTCTTCTGAATCTGTTGATACGTCAGGCTGATTGAACTATCGGTCTTCTCGCTCCAATGCTTCCTCTTTGTGACTGGTATGCACAGTTTACCGTGAGGCTGCACCAGTTGCTTGACTACTTGCACGGCCTCCTTTCCTGAATCCTCGATCCCCATACATGAAGGCCTCCAGCATGTGCGGGATCAGCGTCGCCGCATCGACCGTCTCGCCATAGGTCTGCGCATGCAGAGCCGCGTAGCGGTCGAGGTCTGCCTTGAGGCTGGTCGGGCATGTGAAGGTCAGCTTAACGCTCTCGGTCTTGGGCAGCGGCCCCAGCCGCAGCTTGCGTGTCGTGCTCATCGAGAAGTCCCCCGATTGAAGAACAGCGGCTGATACGGTCGCAGGACCAGATCCCGGTTGACGATGATGCGTACCGGCAAGCCGGGCCGCTCGGTCAACGTGGGCTGGATATTGAGGTTGCGCCGGGTCATCTCTTGGCCGACCTGATTCACGCTGTCCTGCAAGCTATTGCGCCCGGCGTTGATGACGCGATCGCCGTTCTGGCGGCTTTCCGGCGCGGCCAGCTCGGCACCGACACCCAGCAATGTCGTAAGCGCAGCGCCGGCGAAGATGCGATCCCAATGCCAATCGACGCCATCCTCCAGGCCAGCGTTGCCGGCCGGGTCAGTGCCGGTCAGGTTATCCAGCATCAGCGAGGACGTGTCGGGCAGGATGATCCGGTTCCACACCGCCTGCACGCGGCTCTGCCCGTAGCTTACCTGGCTGTTGTAGCGGCCGAGGATGCGCGAGCCTTGCGGAATCAGCAGAATCTTGCCCGTTGCCGTGTCATAGACCGGTTCCGTCACCGTAGCGATCACGTCGCCCGGCAGGTCGGATTTGATGCCCGTGACCAGCGCGCCAGCGATCACTGTGCCGGCCATCACCTGATACGGCGAGGCTGGGATTTTCAGATTCCCGGAATTGCGGGTTTCCGTGGTTCCGATTTTCAGGAAAGCCTCTTTCTGGTCTTGCCGGTTCTGCACGGCGGTCGGGTCGGCGGGCTGGGCGGCCGTCGATGCTGGCCCAGCGGCCATCGGATCGAAGCCCGCAAGACCGGACGACGGAGTGGCAGTAGTCACCTGTGTTGGCGCGGCAGCCGCACGCAGGTTGCTGGAACGGAAGAACACCGATGCCCCTGCCGCCGCTTCCGCGTCCTTGCGCTGTGCGTCGTGCTCGGCATTCGCCGAAACGTGGCCGGGTGGCGAGTAGGTAGGAGCCACTGGCTGCTGCGATTTCACGATGGCCGGTCCCAAGTCGCCCGGCAGCGGCGGCCCTAGCACCGGCACTTGCTGCGGCAGCTTCGAGTAATCGGCTGGGAGCTGGTCGAGTCCTTCGGAACGGGCCACGCGATCGACGTTGTATAGCTCGGCCGACTCACTGGCGCTGCGCCGCTGCGGCTGCAGCGACCACATCAGCGCACCGAGCACGGCGAGGGACAGGCCGCCGACGAGCACCACCAGCGTTCGGCGGTTCAGGCGTGTTACCGGGCGCGGTTGAGCGCGTAGTGTCATCGCCTCGGGAGCGACCTTGCCCGCCTGTGGCGCTGCAAGATCAGGGATGTCATCCTGGCTCATGGTCAATTCCTCCGCGCTGTGCCCGCTACCCCATCCGTGCGCTCGATGCGTACCACATCGCCTTTGTCGCCACCCAGGCGCAGCTCGGCCGCGCCGAACAGCCGATCCACGATGTAGTACGGCGAACGGAAGCGGTAGTTCACCAGTTGCCCGTCGCCCTGCGCGCCAATCACGAACAGCGGCGGCAACTCGCCTTGCGCGATGCCTGGCGGGAACTGGATGTAGACCTTCTCGCCGTCATCGAAGGCGCGCAGCGGATTCCACGGCGGTGTGCTGCCGCTGATGGCGTAGCGGAAGCGGATCTTCTCCAGCGACAGGCCGCTATCGACCGGCGCGGTAGCCTGCGCGGCCTGCGCCTGGCGTTGCAAGGCCAGCATCCGGTCTTTCGGGTATTCCCACGACACCGAAGCCATCCAGGCGCGTTCGGTCGAGGTCAGCTCGATCAGGTAAGTGCGCCGACTGGTAGTGACGACCAGATTGGTCTTGAGACCTGAGCGGATCGGCTTGACCAACACGCTGACGCGCAGTGCATCGCCGGTGCCGCTGGATGTATCCCCAACAATCCAGCGCACCGTATCGCCGGCGGCAACCGTCACCAGTTCCTCGCCGGGTTGCAGAGAGATCACCGTCACCCGTCCCGGCGCGGCATAGACCTGATACAGCGCGCCATCGGTGAAGGGCCAGACCTGGATGGCGTTGACGTAGCCCTCGCGTGTGGGCGCGATGCGCGCCTCGGCGTTGGCACGCGATACCCGGAGCTTTTCGTCGGCTGGTTCAGGTGCAGCCTTGGCTTCGATGCTCTCGGGCAGAGGTTTCATCTGCGACGGCATCGGTAGCACCTTCGGCACCTCGACCACTTCAACCGGCTTGGGCGGTTCGGGCAGCGGCTGGGCCTGTATCGGCTCATCGAGCGAGATGGCTGGCGGCGGCGTGCCCTTCGTGGCGCAGCCCTGCAACGACAGTGCAGAGACTGCAAGCATCAACACAAAAGCGTAAAAACGGAAAGACTGGTTCATGGCTTGGCTCCTTCGGCAGCATCGAGTTCGCGGCTCCACGACAATCCGTTGACGTAGAGGCCCAATGGGTTCTTGCGCAGCCGCTGCTCGGTGCGCGGGGTTTGCAGTACGGTCGAAATCACGGCGTTCCAGCGCTCGGTGCCGGCCGGCGCACCATTGACGAAGCGCTGCTCGGTCCAGCGCACGTTGAAAGACGCATCGCTGGCACGCACGACGCTGGTGATCTGCACCGTGACCGACTCCTTGCCGACGCGCGCGAACGGGTCATGGGTATGCGCGTACTCGTTGAGCACACCCGCGCCGCGATCGGTGGTGTAGTCGTAGGCATCGAGCCAGTTCTGCCGCACGACGATGGGATCGATCGAGAGCGAGCGAACCAGCGTGACGAAGTGCGCCAGGTGGTAGGCGATCTGTGCATCGTTCGGCCGGTACGGCGTGGCGGCTTCACCGACTGCACGCACTTGGCCGGTTTTGTCCACCTCCACCACGAAGGGCGTGACGATGGACTGCGCCGAGCGCCAGACCAAGCCGCCCGCCATCAACAACGCGAGCACCAAGCAGCCGAAGGCCATCAGCCGCCAGTTCTTCGCCTGCATGCGGGCCGAGCCGATGCGCTCGTCCCACACTTGTGCAGCGGATTGGTAGGGCGTGGCAGGCTGTGGCGTATCGGCATAGCGCACCTGCGGTCGTTTGAATCGCATGGTTGTTCTCCTTATGAATCCGAATCGTGCAGGCTTGGGCCGCTGCTTGAGCCGCCGCCGTCGCCCCCGCGCAACGTGTGGGCAGTGGTCGTGGCGGCATGGCTGATCTGCTGGCGGCGGTGCAGGCGCTTGGCCCAAGCGGGTTGCGCCTGCTGCTGCGGGTCGGCAGCGCCGGAATTGGCTTCGTTGGCGGTGGATTGGCCAGATGCGGCAGCGCTTCCCGATGGCGGCCCCGCCTCGTCGGAACGGAAAGCAGATGCCGCACGCTCCTTGAGCGAGCGCATCCCAGCGGCGGCCTTTTGACCGACTGCCTGCGCACCGGTCTTGGCGACGTTGCCCACCCCGGCTGCGGCGCCCTTGATGCCACCGCCCGCTGCTGCGGAACCTGCTTGATAGGCCGACCGCGCACTGCCTGCGGTTGAGGCAGCAGCACGCGCGCCGCTGGCGGCCATCTTGGCGGCGGCGGGTGCCATGCGCGCCCCAGCCACCACTGCGCTGCCCACACCGGTCGCGGCGGCACCGACCGCGGCAGCCGTGCCAGCCGCTCCCAATGCTGCACCGGCCATCGCGCCCGCGCCAAGCTGCGGCGCGCCCGATACCAGCCCGGTGGCGATACCCGGCCCGAAGATGCCGAGCGCGAGCATGGCGAGCGAGGCCAGCATCACCACCAGTGCGTGGTCGATGGACGGCTCACTGGGCGTGACCTGGAACTCGGCAAACAGGCCCGTACCAATGCCCACGATCACGGCCAGTACCAACACCTTGATGCCCGAGGACACCACGTTGCCGAGCACCTTTTCGGCGAGAAAGGCAGTTTTATTCCAGAGCGCGAAAGGCACCAGCACGAAGCCGGCAAGCGTGGTCAGCTTGAACTCGATCAACGTGACGAAGAGCTGTACCGCCAGTACAAAGAAGCTGACGATAACGATCAGCCAAGCGAGGAACATCACCACGATGGGCGCGATGTTGATGAACACCTCCGGGAACCCGGCCATCTCGCTGATCTGCTGCAGGATGGGCGCCGCCGCATCAATTCCGGTCTTGGCGAGGCGCCCCGGTTGCAGGAAGGTCGCCATGCTCATGGTCGAACCGGAAGCCGTCAGGCCGAGGCCGGCGAAGGATCGGAACACGATGCTCGCCAGCCAGTTGAAGTTGCCGATGATGTAGGCGAAGGCGCCGACGTAGAGCACCTTGCGCAGGAGCTTTGCCATCACGTCCTCACCCTGGCCCGTGGCATGGCCCAGCGCCCAATAGAGCCCGGCCAGGGTCATGTCGATGGCTACCAGCGTCGCGGTCAGGAAAGCGACTTCACCGTGCAGCAGACCGAACCCCGAATCGATGTACGTGGAGAAGACGTTGAGGAAACGGTCGATGACGGAGACGTCGTTCATGGCCGAATCCGTCAGTTGCCGTAGAAGTTCACGGACTGCGGCGTGTACGCCGTGCCGCCGCCGAGGAAGCGGCGCGTCACCTCGCGTCCACGCTCGACGGCCGCAGCCTGCCGCGCCAGCTCCAGCGAGGCTGCGCGGCCCTGCGTGAGTTGGAGCTGCTGGGTCTGGATGGACTGCTTGGCTTGCAGGGCCAGAAGCTGATTGGTGGCCTGCATGGCCTGCAAGGCGCCGGTGGCCGACTGGCTCTGATCGACCAGATCGGCCAGCACCCCCTCATCCTGGTTCAGGTTCTGCGACACCTGTGCCTGCATGCGCATGGCGGTCTGCAGGCCCTGGAGCGTGTTCTGCCAGCGCTGATGCGCATCCTGAAACATCTGGCTGCCGCTCACGGTGGCGGCATACTGCTCCGGGTACAGTTGCGCGAACTGTTGGTCCATGTTCTGGATGTCGAAGGCCAGACCGCGCGCCTGGGCGATCAGTTGCCGCGTCGTGTCCAGGTTGGTCCGCAAGCGATTGACCACGTTGAACGGCAGGCTCGCGAGGTTGCGAGCCTCGTTCATCAAGGACTGCGCCTCGTTCTGAAGCTGCTTGATCTGGTTGTTGATTTGCTCCAGCGTGCGCGCGGCTGTCATGGTGTTCTGAATCAGGTTGGTCGGGTCGAGCACGATGTCGCCGACGCCGAACAGCGCATACGCAGGCTGTACGGCACCAAAGGCCAGTGCGCTGGCGGTGGCCAGCGCGATCAGACGGGGTTTGATCGAAGTACGGAACGTCATGATGGTTCTCCTTCAGGATGGTGTTGCGCGGGGTGGTGGTGAAACAGGTCGGCCGCCCAGTCCAGGCCGCGCAGCCGCAGCCAGGCCGGAGCGAAGCCGGCGGGTGGAACGGAGGCGGACACCTCATCGATGAGGCGCTGGTCCTGCGGTGTGGACGCCCCAGCGAAAACAAGTGCAACCGGTCCGAGGTCCAGATCGAACAGACGGTTGCCCAGCCGCGACTGGTAGTAGTAGTCGCGCTTGGGCTGGGCGGTGGCGACGATCTCGATCTGGCGGCTGTTGAGCCCGAAGCCCTCGTAGATCGTGCGAATCTGCGGTTCGGTCGCCTGCGGGTTGGGCAGGAAGATGCGGCTGACGCAGCTCTCGATGATCGCGGGCGCGATGGTCGAATCCTTGATGTCGGCGAGCGACTGCGTGGCAAAGATGACGCTGACGTTCTTCTTGCGCAGCGTCTTGAGCCATTGGCGAATGCGCGCCGCGAACACCGGGTCGTCAAGGAACAGCCAGGCTTCATCAAGGATCAGCAGCGTCGGCGCGCCGTCGAAACGCTCATCGAAGCGCGCGAACAGATAGCCCAGTACGGCCAATACTGCGGCCTTGCTGTGCATCAGTTCCTCCATCTCGAAGCACTGCACGTCACCCAGGCCCAGCCGGTCGCTGTCGGCGTCCAGCAGCTTGCCATGGGCGCCGCCGAGTACGTAGGGCGCAAGCGCCTGGCGCAATGCGTTGGATTGCAGCAGTACGGAGAATCCGGTCAGCGTGCGCTGCTCAACGGGTGCGCCGGCAAGGCTGTTGAGTGCCGACCAGATCGCCACCTTCTCGTCGGGGCCGATGGACACGCCCTCGTGCCGCAACCGACCTTCGATCCACTCAGACGCCCAGGTGCGATAGCCCTCGCGCTCGATACGCGCGAGCGGCTGGAGCGCGATTGCCCCGTCAGCGCCGAGGTCGTAGTGCTCGCCACCCAGGCCGAGGATGGTGGCGCGCATCGAGCGCCCCATGTCGAACGCGAAGATGCGCGAGCCGGGATAACGGCGGAACTGCATCGCCAACGTGGCAAGCAGCACCGACTTGCCCATGCCAGTCGGGCCGGCTACCAGCGTGTGCCCCACGTCGCCGATGTGCGTCACCAGCCGGAATGGCGTCGAGCCTTCGGTGCGCGTGACGATCAGGGGCGGTCCGTCAAGGTGCTCGTTTTTCTCCGGCCCGGCCCACACGGCCGACACTGGCATCAAATGCGCGAGGTTCAGCGTCGAAACGATGGGCTGGCGTACATTGGCGTAGGCATTGCCCGGCACCGACGACAGCCAGGCCTCCACGGCGTTCAGGGTCTCCGGGATCGTCACGAATCCACGGCCCTGGATGACACGCTCCACTCTGCGCAGCTTCTCGTCTGCTACGTCGCCGTTGGCATCGAAAACCGTCACGGTCGCCGTGACGTAGCCGAAGGCGACCTGATCGCTGCCCAGCTCCTGCAAGGCCGCATCGGCATCGCTGGATTTGTTGCTGGCGTCGGTATCGACCAGCGGCGATTCCTGCTGAAAAATCGACTCGCGCAGCAGCGCCAGGACGTTCTTGCGCTTGGCGAACCATTGCCGGCGCAGGCGGCCCAGTTCCTTCTCTGCTTCGGTCTTGTCCATGCAGAGGAAGCGCGTGCTCCAGCGATAGGCAAAGCCCAGCCGGTTGAGGTCGTCCAGAATCCCCGGCCAGGTCGAGGTCGGGAAGCCGCGCACTGTCACCACGCGCAAGTGCTTGTCGCCCAGCATCGGCGCGAGACCACCGATCAACGGCGCATCGGCCAGCAGTGCATCGAGATGGAACGGCACTTCAGGCACCACCACCGAATAGCGTCGCGTCGAGACGGTCGTGTGCAGGTAGGTCAGCGTCTGGCTGTCGCCCAGCCAGGCGATCTCCGGCATCACGCCGTCGAGCAGGTCATGGATGCGGTCGGTTTCTGCGATGAAGGCCGACAGGCGTTCGCGCCAGTCCACGCCTTGTGTGGGGGTGTTCTCGTAGAGCAGCTTGGCCGCGCGGGCGCGGGATTCTTCCGGCGGCAGGTATTGCAGCGTGAGGTGGCAGACGCTCTCGAAGTGGCTGCCCGATTCCTCGAAGGTGGCGCGCCGCTCCTCGTCCACCAGCCAGGACAGCGGTTCCGGAAAATCCGAGTGCGGATAGTCCGCGGCGGCTCGGCGTTCGGCTTCGACGAACAGCGCCCAGCCGGCGCCGAGACGGCGCAGCGCGTTGTTCAATCGCGCGGTGGTGGCGATCAACTCGCCCTGCGTCGCGCTGTCCAGGTCCGGCCCGCGAAAGCGCACCGTGCGCTGGAAACTGCCATCCTTGTTGAGCACCACACCCGGTGCGACCAACCCGGCCCACGGCAGCCAGTCGGCGAGCAAGGCCGGGCGCTGGCGGTATTCGGTGAGGTTCAGCATGGCATGGTCCTCACACGTCCAGCAGCGGTTTGTGCTTCAGGTGCATAGCAAACACCTGCATGAACTGCGGATCGACGCGCGCGCCCCACATCGCCAGCGAGTGGCCGACGATCCAGAGCACCAGCCCCGGAATCCACAGTTGAAGCCCTAAGCCCACCGCAGCGGCCAGCGTGCCGTTGGCAATCGCCACGGTGCGTGGCGCGCCGCCCAGCAGGATCGGCTCGGTCAGCGAGCGATGCAGTGGAATCTCGAAGCCCGGCAGATCGTTGGCCGTGCTCATACGACGGCCCCGCCCGAGAAGCTGAAGAACGACAGGAAGAACGACGACGCGGCGAACGCGATGGACAGACCGAACACGATCTGGATCAGCTTGCGAAAACCGCCCGACGTGTCGCCGAAGGCCAGCGCCAGGCCCGTCGAAATGATGATGATCACCGCGATGATCCGCGCCACCGGCCCCTGGATGGAGTCGAGGATGGATTGCAGCGGCCCTTCCCAAGGCATTGAGGAGCCGGCCGCCTTCGCGGTGCCGGTGGTCATCACCATCGCGGCGGCCAGCAGCAGGCCGTTATGCGCCGGCTCAGCCAGACGCCGCAGGCGTGCGAGGTGGGAAGCCGGATTTACAGAAAAGCGGAAAGCGTGGGCGTGTGTCATGGCAGTTCTCCAGAGGGGTTGGGGGACGGGGAAGGAATAGAGGAAGAAAACGGCAGCAGTTCTGGAAACGGTGTTTCCAGCATGTCCGCCAGGCGATAACCCGCGCCGTCGAAACCGGCGACACGGGCAATGGTTTCGATACGGCGCTTGCGGCCGCGACCGACGATAAACACAACGACGTTCACCGCTTCGGCGATCAAGGCGCGCGGCGGATTCACCGCGACTTCGAGGATCAACTGCTCCAGCCGCAGCAACGCGCCCAGCGCGGAGCCGGCGTGAATCGTGGCGATGCCGCCCGGATGGCCGGTGCCCCAGACCTTGACGAGATCCAGCGCCTCGCCGCCGCGCACTTCGCCGACGACCACGCGGTCGGGGCGCAGCCGCATCGTGGCGCGCACCAGCTCGGTCATGGAGACGACGCCTGCGCGCGTGCGCAGGGGCACGTGATCGCGCGCGGCGCATTGCAGTTCAATCGTGTCTTCGAGCACCAGCACGCGGTCGCCGGTGGCGGCGATCTCGGCGAGCAAGGCATTGGCGAGCGTGGTCTTGCCGGTGCTGGTGCCGCCAGCGATCAGGATGTTCTGCCGCTCACACACCGCGCGACGCAGGAACTCAGCCTGCGGGGCGGACAGGATGCCGTCGGCGACGTAGCGATCCAGGCCGATGATGTTCACGGCGCGCTTGCGCAGCGCGAAGGCTGGCCCCGGGGCAGCGGGCGGCAAGATGCCTTCGAAGCGTTCCCCCGTCTCGGGCAGCTCGGCGGTCAGCAGTGGTTGGCCGCGATGCACTTCGGCGCCGACGTGTGCGGCGACCAATCGGATGATCCGCTCGCCATCCGCTTCGGACAGCTCCACGCCCAGCGGTGCGCGGCCAGAGGACAGGCGATCCACCCACAGAGATCGGTCGGGGTTGAGCATGATTTCCACCACGTCCGGGTCTTCCAGCGCAGCAGCAATCACTGGCCCCATGGCCGTGCGCAGCATCCGGATACGACGGTCCAGCGACGTGGCGATGGGTGACTGCGGAACGGCACTCACTGGGCACGCTCCTGCGCTTCGGCCAGTGCAGCCGCGTCGTCCATCCGCGCACTGTCGGGATGCAGTTCCTCCACCACGTCGCGCACCAGGCTGCGCCCGCGCAGCAGGTGGCGGCCGAGCTGTTCGACGAACTGCTCGAAGCGCACCTTGCCCTGGGCGCGAGCCGCCTCTTGATGGGCCTCGGGAACCGGCGTGCTGACGGTGAGGAAGTAGCGGATGAACAGCGCCAGCGTTTCGATCTCGATGTTCTGGTCACGCTCCAGCCGCTCGAACTGGCGCGACAGCCGATCTAGCCGCTTGGCGATGGCCGCTTCACGCTGGTCGCCCGCGTCCGGCGACAGCCAAGATGCGAGGGCCGCCGCGACGATGGACGACTTGGACACGCCTTTCTTGGCGGCCAGCTCGTCCAGGCGCTTGGCATGTTCGGGCGAAATGAACAGGTTGAGGCGGTATTGGCTCATAGCTGGATTCCGTCGTCGGGGTCGAGGGATGCCAGCCGGGCCGTGCGCTGCATGGCCGGATCGAGCTGACGGGGAAGCGGGAGCGGCAGGTCGTCGTCATCGAGCAGCGCCAGGTCGTTGCTCGCGGGTTCCTGCTCGGGGTGGTACTCGGCGACCTCGGACAGCTCCGGCTGGCGGCGCGGGCCGCCGTCATCGGCGGTGCCTGTGTCGCTGTCGGTCAGGGCCGCGGCTGTGGTCGCTTCAGTCGGCACGGCCGGGATCGCCAGACCGCTCCAGTCGTCGGGCCGCAAAGGCGGTGCGTCGGCATAGCGACTGGCCGCAAGCGCCGGTGGCGGCAGTACGCGCCGCTTGAAGTTGGCGTCCGCGTAGTAGCGCAGCTTCTTCGCGCGGATTGGCGCCACGCTGGACACCATCACCACGGCCTCATCGGGTGGAAGCTGCATCACCTCGCCGGGCGTGAGTAGCGGGCGCGCCGTCTCCTGCCGCGACACCATCAGGTGCCCCAGCCAAGGCGCCAGCCGATGGCCGGCGTAGTTGCGCTGCGCGCGCAGCTCGGTGGCGGTACCCAGCGTCTCGGAGATGCGCTTGGCCGTGCGTTCGTCGTTGGTGGCGAACGTCACCCGGACATGGCAGTTGTCGAGAATCGAATGGTTCTGGCCGTAGGCTTTGTCGATCTGGTTGAGCGACTGCGCGATCAGGAAGCTACGAATTCCATAGCCGGCCATGAACGCCAGGGCCGTCTCGAAGAAGTCGAGTCGGCCCAGTGCCGGAAACTCATCGAGCATCAACAGCAGCTTGTGGCGGCGTGCGATGCCGTCGCTGCCATCGAGCGATTCGGTCAGGCGCCGGCCGATCTGGTTGAGGATCAGGCGCACCAGCGGTTTGGTACGGCTGATGTCTGACGGCGGTACGACCAGGTACAGCGATACCGGATGCTCAGCCGAAATCAAGTCGGCGATGCGCCAGTCGCAACGCGAGGTGACTTCGGCCACCGTCGGGTCTCGGTACAGACCGAGAAAAGACATGGCTGTGGACAGCACGCCCGAACGCTCGTTGTCGCTCTTGTTGAGCACTTCGCGCGCAGCCGAGGCGACGACGGGATGCGGGGCATCGCCAAGATGGCGTGTCGTCATCATCCGATGCAGCGTCAGCTCGAACGGACACGCCGGGTCGGACAGAAAGTTGGCGACGCCACGCAGCGTCTTGTCTTCGCCGGCATAGAGCACATGCAGGATGGCGCCGACCAGCAGCGCGTGCGAAGTCTTCTCCCAGTGGTTCCGACGCTCCAGCGCGCCTTCCGGGTCCACCAGGATGTCGGCGATGTTCTGCACGTCGCGCACTTCATGCGCGCCGCGCCGTACCTCCAGCAGCGGGTTGTAGGCCGCTGACTTCGCATCGGTGGGGTTGAATAGCAGGCAGTGCGAGAAGCGCGAGCGCCAGCCGGCGGTGATCTGCCAGTTTTCGCCCTTGATGTCGTGGATGACAGCAGACGCGGGCCAGGAAAGAAGTGTTGGCACCACGAGGCCTACGCCCTTGCCGGAGCGCGTCGGTGCAAAGGTCAAAACATGCTCAGGGCCTTCATGACGAAGGTACTGTCCGTCATGAAGGCCAAGAAAAATGCCCGCAGGTTGATTCAGCCCGGCCTTGCGGATATCGTTGGCATCGGCCCAGCGCGCTGAACCGTAGGTCGTGACCAGCTTCGATTGCCGCGAACGCCACACCGACATGGCGATGGCGACCACGACGGCGATCAGCCCGCTGCCGCCCGCGATCGCGCCGCCGATGTCGAAGACGTGCGGCGCGTAGGCATCGAAGAAGAACCACCACTCGAACAGCCGCCAAGGGTGATAGACCGGCGTGCCGAAGAAATCGAACCAGGGCGAGCCAAGGCGTAGCTGGTAGCCCAGGGCGGCGGCTGTCCATTGTGTGGCTCCCCACACACCGGCGATCACGATGCTGAACACAGCAACGATCTGCCCGAACAGCACACCTTGACCTTGCATCCTGGCCTCCCGATTTCTCCTGCGCGGCAAGCGGCACAAAAACGTGCCGTATTCGGGAGATTCGGGGCTGGATCAAGGCCGGTCAAAGACCGTTATCGGGATAACAATCCCTGATAAGGCATCAATTCATGTAGCGACGAAGCAAATAAAGACGCTGCAAGCGGCGGCGCGTTACGGCGTATCGAGCAAGTGAATTGGGTTTTGTTGAAAATCGACCACTATTAGAACTTGGGCAACTCTTTCGGCGGCGTGTAGGGCGTTTTGCCATCTCCGAGAAAGCGTCGGTTCGTCGCTTCGGCCACTCGGTTGCAGAATTCTTCGCCGAGCTTTGCTCGATCTGTCTTGCACTGCTGTCGCAGTGCCTTCAACCGTTCGGGATTGGCTGCGAGCGATTCCACCGTTTCGGTTGGCTCAGAGCTGCTGCTCGGCTGGGTCGGCTCGGGTTTGCCGCAAGCTACCAACGTTGCTGCAAGCAGAAGCAGGATGATTTTCTTCATTGCTCGATTTCCTCCGGTGGATCAGTTCGTTCAAGTGCAGCAGAGGTCTTTCCTCTCGGGGGATCAATGGCAAGGACTCGCTCGATGAAACGCGCCAAGGCGTCCGACGGTTCGTTATCCACTCGCAGCATGTAAGTCGTGAGCCTGTGCGATCGACCAGCCAGCGGCCGAGCCACGACGCCGGGTTCAAGGCTTGCGGCAATCTGTGATGCCCCCGCCAGCCCCAGCGCAAACCCCGCAGATACCAAGGTCATCATCAATTCGAACGATGCCACTCGTTCGGCTATCAACGGCTCCAGACTCGATTGACGCAGGGCGCGATTAATTTGGCGAGCATGTCCTTCGCATGCCTGCACATCGCAGAGTGCCAAGGGATAGCGCAGCATCTCGTCCAAAGGTACGCGCTTGTAGGCGAGCAAGGGGTGACGAGTGGGTACCGCAACCATCAATGGATCGTGCCAAATCGGTTTCGCAACAAGCCCATCACCAACTTCACTCAACTGAGCAAAGCCCACGTCGTATAGATCTTCGTGTAGTCCCTTGATCTGCTGAGACAAGGGAGCCTCGGTCAAGCGAATCTCAATCTCAGGCTCTTCCTGCCGGCATAGTGCCAAGAGTGCTGAGAAGCAAGTCGGTGTGATGCCATCAGACAAAGCAATGCGCAATTGTCCGTGGAAGCCGTTGGCGGCAGCCTTCACGCTGTCTCGTGCCTGCTGCAAGGAGGCGAAGATACGCGGCACGTGTTCCAAAAACATCCGGCCCGCGCGCGTCAGTCGGGTACTGCGGGTGGTGCGGGCGAATAACTGAACCCCCAGGTCTTCTTCCAGCTCTTTGATGGCACGCGAAAGCGGCGACTGCTCGATGTGCAATTTCTCGGCGGCACGGGCAAAGTGAAGCTCTTCAGCTACGGCAAGGAAGCAACGCAGATGTCGCAACTCCATAAAGCTTCTCTCCAGGCGGCATGTCCTTGCCTACATCGGTGCAATCGCCACGTGCAGAATCGCACTGACCAGACCATACATTCTCATCGAAGTTGACCACTGAGTCGCATCAACTTGACCGACTCGAATCGACCCTTAACTGCCGCTGCCGGTTCTGGAAAGCTGACATTCAGAAACGTGGAGGTCAGAGGCGCTGCGCGGCTTTATCGCGCAGCGGCCCTTGGACCGCAGGGTTATGTTTTGCAGTCTATTTTTTTGACGACACCGTTCCTGTATTCACATAACTGGCGTCATTGCCATGAGTTGTTAGTTTTCCAGTTTTAAAATTAATTACGTTGTAATACTGCATTCCACTTTCTTCTTTCCACGAAAGAAAAATAATGCCATCGGCTATTTTGCTCAATAAGTATGGATTGTCTCCATTGTCAGGGCTGCCTTCAAAACTTCCTTTTACGAGCTTCCAATGTAGTGATTTATCCGAGGATATGGTTACGTCATAAGCGAAGTCGCCATAGTCAAATACATATGTTTTCCCGATGATATTGGGTCTAATTTTTTCTGCCTTGTTATCTACTGCAATGACGTTAGTTGAGAGCACGAATAGCGCTGCAACTATTGCTGATTTAATAGTGGTGTTCATATATATCTCCAGTGTTGATTGCCTATTGAAACATAGCAGTTATTCAGGCGCTGAAACGTCCGGGTTATTGCTAATAGTCCGGATACGGTCGGAACGCCGTTAAGATACTTAATGACTGGGGCATTATTTCATGCGGGTCTCCTTATCAATCGAAAACCATATGGACAGCGCCGCGCAGACCGCATGAATGACCGCTTTGCGCCAATCTTCTCGGCGACGGGTTGCCGCTCACTGATCGCCCGCGGTCGCTTGCCAACCTCCGCCCAGCGCCTTGAACACATCCACGCGCGCCGCGTTCAGCGACACCTCGGACTCAGCCAGCGTGGATTGGGCGGCGACGCGATCCTGGGCGGCCGCCAGTCGTTCGATCTGGGAAATGCTGCCTGCGCGGTAGCGGGCCTCCGCCAGGTCGTAGGCGACACGCGCGCTGCGGTCGGCCTGTTCGAGCGAGACGCGGCGTCGCTGCTCGGCGTTCAGGGTCGTCAGCGTCTGCTCGACCTCTCGCAAGGCGCTCAGGACACTGCCATCGAAGCTCGCAAGCGAGGCCTGAACCTGCGCTTCGGATTGCTTCACCTTGGCGCGGGCCACGCCGATATTGGGAAAACTCCAAGACAACGCGGGACCGACGCCAAAGGTCCAATCACCGCCAGAACCGCCGCTACGCGCGTAATTGGTCGAACCGCCCAGGGAAATGCGCGGATACAAATCAGCCGTCGCCACGCCGATCCGTGCCGTGTCTCCAGCCAGCTTGCGCTCGGCTTGACGGAGGTCCGGGCGTCGGCGCAGCAGCGCGGCCCCGTCGGCCACCGGGATCGGCGCCGACAGCGCCGGTGCCTTGGCGCAGGCGGCAGCTTCGGCCGGTACTTCCGACGGCGTGGCGCCCAGCAACGCCGCCAGCGCGAATAGCGCGTTCTGCCGACGGGCCTGCAAAGACGGCAGCCCGGCCTCGGTATTAGCCAAGGTGACGGTGGCCCGCTCCACGTCAAAACGGGATGCCGAGCCGACGCGCTCCTGCTGCTGCATCAGGTCCAGCGTCTGCCGGGTGATGGCGATGGATTGCTCCGTTGCCACCAGGGATTCGGCCAGTGAACAGGCGGCGACATAGTTGCGCGTGGTTTCGGCGGCGACCGTGACGCGCACGGCGTCGCGGGTCGCCTCGACCGCCTCGACATCCGCATGCGCGGCTTCGACCGAACGCCGCACGCGGCCCAGCAGATCGACTTCCCAGGACACGGTCAGCCCGCCCGTGGTTGTCCTTTGCCGATCAGGCAGTGTGCTGCCTTGCCCCGACGACGATGTACTATCGCCGTAGGTCCGGCCGGCCGAGATCTGGGTGGATGGAAATCGTGCGATGTCCGCCTCGGACAGCACGGCACGCTCACGCTCAAGATTGGCCGCAGCAATCCGCAGATCGACGTTGGCCGCGAACGCGCGCTGGACAAGTTGGTCCAGGACCGGGTCTTGGTACAGCCGCCACCATTCCTCGGGCAGCGACACCGCACTGGCCACCTCGCCGCCGCTCACGAACGGCGTTGCTGTCTTCTCGGGGGCGGACGGGCGCACATAGTCCGGCCCGATGGCGCAAGCGCTCAGCAGGAGTACCGACAGCATCGCCGACAGTAACGCGGATCGATGATCACGCATGACTCAACTCCTCCTTGGCGAGTTCCTGCGCGCGCACCGATGCCGCATGGGCGCGGTGATCGCGAGCGAGCAGGCTGTAAATGGTCGGCAGAACGAACAGCGTGAACAGTGTGCCAATCAGCATGCCGGTGACAACGATGATGCCTATGGCGAAGCGACTGGCCGCGCCGGCACCGCCGGCGAATAGCAGCGGAATCAGGCCCGTCACCATCGCGGCCGTGGTCATCAGCACCGGCCGCATACGTATCACCGCCGCCTTGAGGATCGCTTCCGCAGGGCCGACGCCTTCTTGCATCTGAATGTGGTTGGCGAAGGAGACCATCAGGATGCCGTGTTTGGAAATCAGGCCTATCAATGTGACCAAGCCGATCTGCGTGTAGATGTTCAGCGTCGAGTAGCCGAGCCATAGTGGGATCAATGCCCCGCAGATCGCCAGCGGCACCGTCACCAGGATCACCAGCGGGTCGCGCATGCTCTCGAACTGAGCGGCCAGCACCAGGAAGATGACGATCAGCGCGAAGCCGAAGGAAACCGTCAGGCGGTTGCCCTCCTTGACGAACTGGCGGCTGTCGGACAGCCAGTCGATTTGGTAGCCGGTGGGCAACGGTTGGCTCTTCAGGAAATCCACAGCCTGTCCCATCGTCACGCCGGGTAGCAGGACGCCCGAGAGCGTGACGGCATTCATCTGGTTGAACTGCGGCAGTCGATTGACCTCGGGCCGCATCTGCACATCGACCATGGTCGCCAGCGGCACCAGCTTGCCGGACTGGGTACGCACGTAGTAGCCGGCCAGATCGCCCGGCGTGCGGCGGCTGGACTGCGGCACCTGGGAGATGACGTCGTAGGAACGGTCGTACCAGTTGAAGCGATTGATGTAGTTCTCGCCGACCAGCGTCGCCAGCGTCTCTGCCACGGCGGTCATCGTGACCCCCATCTCGCCGGCCTTCGCGGCATCGACGGTCAACCGAGCCTGTGGGCTGTCGAAGGCCAGGTCGCTCTCGACGAAGGCAAACAGGCCGCTGCCCCAGGCAGCGCCCTTGATGCCTTCCATTGTCTGGTACAGGCTTGCGAAGTCGTTGGGCGCGCGCAGCACCATCTGTACCGGCAAGCCGCCGCTGCCGGCGGGTAGCGGTGCCGGCTGGAAGGCAGTGAGCGAAACCCCCGTGAGGTTCGCAGCGCGCCCGTTGAGCGTGGCCTCGACCTGATTGGAGTTCTGCTTGCGCTGCGCCCACGGCTTGAGGACCACGCCTCCAAAGCCGTTGTTCTGGCTGCCGGCACCGTTCACCAAGAAACTGCCTTCGTAGTCGGGCAGTTGCCGGAAGAATCCTTCCACCTCGCGCGCGAAGCGCTCGGTGTAGCCGATGTTGGCATACTGTGGCCCCTTGGTCTGGATGAAGACGTAGCCTTGGTCCTCGCCGGGAGCGAGTTCACGCTTCACACCCAAGAACAGCACGACGATGCCGACCAGCACCGTAGCGCAGACCAGCAGCACTGCGGCGCGGGCGTGCAGGGTGCGGTCCAGCAGCCGACGGTAGCGTTCCGCCAGCGCCTCCATCGAGTGCTCAATGCGTTGGGCGAGGCGTCCTTCGGACAGGCGATCACTGAGCAGAAAGCTGCTCATCATCGGCGACAGGGTTAGCGCGATGACGCCGGAGACGATCACCGAACCGGCCAGCGTAAAGGCGAACTCCTTGAACAGCGCGCCGGTCAGGCCGCCCATCAGGCCGATCGGCGCGTACACCGCCGCCAAGGTGATCGTCATACCGATCACGGGGCCGACGATCTCGCGCGCGCCCACCAGCGCGGCGCGCGGCGGCGACAGACCTTCCTCGATGTGGCGATGGATGTTCTCGACGACCACGATCGCGTCGTCCACCACGAGTCCGATCGCCAGCACCATCGCCAGCAGCGTCAGCAGGTTCAGCGAGAAGCCGAAGGCAAGCATCAGTGCCGCCGTGCCCACCAGCGACAGCGGAATGGTGATGATGGGGATGACCACCGCGCGCAGCGAGCCGAGGAACAAGTAGATCACCAGCACCACGATGAAGACGGCCTCGACCAGGGTGAGCAGGACTTCCTCGATCGAGGCGTTCACATAGCTCGCTGTATCGAAGGTGTTGATGATCTTCAGGCCCGGCGGGGCGGCGCGCTGCAGGTCCGGCAGCAGTGCCTCGACCCCGGCGACGATCGTGAGCGGATTGCCGTCCGGTGTGGGCGATACCGCGAGCGACACGGCGCGAACGCCATCGTTGAGGAAGCCGCTGTCATAGTTCTGGCCACCCAGTTCTACTGTCGCCACATCAGCCAGTCGCACCACGCTGTTGTCGGCGCGCTTGAGCACCATGTCGCGGAAAGCCTGCACGCTGCGCAGGTCGGTAGCCGCGGTAATGGGCACCAGCGTATCGCTGCCCTTGAGTGTGCCGGGCGCCGCCTGGACGTTGTTGGCGCGCAGTGCGTTGGCCAGGTCGTCGGCGGTAAGTCCGCGCGCAGCGAGCTTGATTGGATCGACCCATAGCCGCATCGCAATCGTTTGGCCGCCACCGATCTCGGTCGAAGCCACGCCGGGCACGGAAGTGATGAGCGGCTGCGCGACGCGGGCGATGAAGTCAGTGACTTCGGGAATGGTCTGCCGGTCGCTGACGAAGGCCAGGTACATCACCGCCGACACGCCATCGGTGATCTTGTCGATCACCGGGTCAGTGGTCCCTTGCGGCAGGCGGTACTTCACCTGTTGCACCCTGGACAGCACCTCGGTCATGGCGCGGTCCGCGTCGGCGTTGAGCACCAGCTTGGCCTTGATTTCGCTGCGGCCGAGCGTGGACGTGGAGACGATGTACTCGATGCCGTTCGCGCCGGCGATGGCCTGCGCGATGGGCGTGGTCACGAAACCCTGCATGACCTGCTGCGTCGCACCGGGGTAGTTGGTCGTCACGACGATGGTTGCGCTCTCCATCTTCGGGTACTCGCGCATCGGCAGCGAGAACAGCGAGACGGTGCCGGTCAGCAGGATCAGCAGGCTCAGCGTCACCGACAGGATCGGGCGCCGGATGAACAGGTCAGTGAACTTCATGGCTCACCTCTCCGCGACAGGTGCTGCGTCCGGAACGGACGACGAACCGGGTGCAGGCTTCTCGATCAGGTGCACGGCTGCGCCCGGCTGGATGCGCAACTGACCTTCGGTAACGACGACATCGCCCGTCTTGAGGCCGCGGGTGACGACCACGCGATCACCAATGCGCCGTCCGGTGATGATCGGCACAATCTCTGCCTTGCCCGTCTGCTGTGCGGACAGTTCGCGCACGACGGCTGCGGCATCACCCGATGCGGACGTGATGATCGCGGTCGCCGGCACCAGCACCGCTTCGGGCTCGTCGGGCAGGGCCACGGCGACCGTAACGTACATACCGGGGCGCAGCGTTCGCCGCGGATTGGCCAGCAGGGCCTGGATCGTCGCGTTGCGTGTGTCGCGGCCGATCTGTGGTTCGATCGCCGTGATCTTTGCCGGCAACGACGCGACGCCGGGCGTGTCGCTCCTGACCTCGACGCGCTGGCCGACTCGAAGCTGCGCCAGTTCCTGCTGCGGCACGTCGAAGTTCACGTACAGCGTATCGAGGTCGGTCAGCGTGACAGCCTTGTCGCCGGCATTGAGGTACTGGCCCAGGTCTACCTGCCGCAGGCCGAGTACTCCGGGGAAGGGCGCGCGGATACGCATCTTCTGGATGCGCGCTTCCAATTGCTGCGCCGCCGCGACTTTCTGGTCGCGCTCCGACTGGCGTTGCTGCAGCACTTCCTTGGAGGTTGCGCCTGTCGCTGCCAGTTCGCTGGCCCGAGCCAATTGCTGCTGCGCGAAAGTCGCGCCGGCCTTGGCCGCCGCGAGATCGGCCTGTTCGGACGAGTCGTCCAACTGGACCAGCAAGGTGCTCGCCTTCACACGCTGGCCCGGCTCGAAAGAGATCGCCGCGATGCGGCCGGCGACTTCGCCGGACAGGGTCACTTGTCGTACCGCGCGCAATTCGCCCAGCGCCTCCAGGCTTGCTGGCGCCGGTTCGCTCTTCACGGTCATCGCCACGACGTCGATGGCTCCCGGTGGGGTATAGCCAGGCCCGCCGCTGCGGCTGGTGCGCCAGAGCCATAGACCTGCGATGACCACGGCCAGCAGGACGAAGGCAATGACGATGGCGCGCCAAGGTCTGGGGGAAATGCTCTGCGCAGCGGTTTGCGACGCGCTTTGAAGTGGGCCATTCATGCTCTGCTCCTTGTCGTACTCATGCCTTCGTCCCGAAAATCCTTCTAGTTAGCCCACGGCTTGAGACGATTCAGCAAACCATCCTTGTTGATCCAGTGGTGCTTGAGCGCCAGCACCACGTGTCCAACAGCCAGGAACAGCAGCCCGTTGGTCAGCGCGAAATGGACACCCTTTAGCGTCTCCGCAAAGGACTCGTTCTTCCACACCAATTCGGGCAACGTCACGATGCCGAAAAATGACGGTGGATGGCCGTAGGCCGAACTCATGAGCCAGCCGCTCAATGGCGCGAAGACCATGCAGAGATAGAGCAGAGCCTGTCCGGCGGCGGCCGCCTTGCGGGTCGTCGCTGAGACTCTTTGCGGCAGTGCGGGGGGCTGATGAGTCCAACGCCAAGCCAACCGGGCAAAGATCAGCAGCAGCGCGAGCATGCCGATCGCCTTGTGGAAGTCGTACAGCGCGAACTTATCCGGAGACTCGGGAAGCTCGCTCATGTAGATGCCCATGAGAATCAGGCCGAGAATCAGCACGGCCATGATCCAGTGCAGCCAGATCGCGGTGGGTGTGTAGCGTACTTGCGTGTTCATTTGTGGCTCCTTTCATTGCGGTCTTGGGGGCGAGAGCCCCCGGTCGGATGACCGCGAATGAGTTCATGATGCCACCTAGATTTTAATGAGTCAATATCGAGTCATATGAGTCGTAACAATAACTTGTGACTCATTGAAAATTCGCTATTTTGAATCGGATATGATTCAATAGTGGTAGTTTTGGCTTCATCTCGGAATCCCCAATGCCCCTTGACGCAACACAGGAAGAGCATCAAACGCTGGTGGCCCTCGCCCAGGCGCTGGTAGATCTACCGCGCGCCAATCTGCAGGAACTGGCTAAGGCGATCGGCATCAGCAAGGCGACGCTGTACCGTTTCTGTCGCACGCGGGAGCAGTTGATCGAGCGGCTGCTGGCGCACGCCACCAAAACAATCGGCGAAGCGATCCAGGCCGCCGAACTGGATACCGCGCCACCGCTGGAAGCGTTGAAGCGCATGACAGTTAACAATCTGGAGCACCGGGAACTGACCGCGTTCCTGATCCATTACTGGAAACCAGACCCGATGTCCAATCCATGCCCCGATGCCAGTTGGGATGTGGCGCTTGATGCCTTTTTCCTGCGTGGCCAGCAACAGGGGGTGTTCAGGATCGATATTCCCGCACCCGCCCTGACCGAGATATGGGTGTCCATCCTTCTTGGGCTGGTTGAGGCTGAGCGCCGTGGTCGGATCGCCCGAGCTGGGCTCGCGGCCGTCGTGGAACGCGCGTTCCTCCACGGTGCCGCCCTGTAGTCCCGGTCCGTATTTAGTTAGTCAAGCCGAGACGCAGTGCAACATGCGATCCTTATGGCGCAAGTAAGCGTAGGTCAGGTAGAGGCTGATTGAGGTTTAGTCTGCTCAGTATTGGTTCGAGTCTCGCGAATGAGGTAAGAACGCAGTTCCGCTCGCTTAAGAATGGGAATGCTGCTCAAATCAGCGAGCCAGACGCCATCCGCAGCGAGACGCACCGCGACCAGTTTTACGTCGTCATCGGTGGCACTATGCCGTTGAATGCGTGCTAGAAACCATTGTGCCCATAGCGCTCGAAGGCTCGGATCAGTCAGCATTGAGACGGATAGCGTTGCCCAAGGTCCGCCCTTCGCTTCTGGCCCGATGTCGAAGACGGATTCCAGATATGCGCGCGTGAAGGCTCCATATAGATCGGGATCGGCTTTGATTCGCTCATCCAATTCACGATCTAGCGCATCGAGAATCTCGTGGAAGACTGCGTCGATTAGTGCCTGCTTAGTCGGGAAATGGTGTGCTAAGCCACCCTTAGTCACTCCTGCAGCATCGGACACGGCTTGAACCGTGACTGCGGTTAGCCCCTGTTCAACGGCGAGCCTTGCTGCATGTTCTAGTAGAGAGCGCCGGACAAGCTCAGGCTGTTTCCTTCGTGTGTAGCGGTTCTCCATATCAATGCGTCACGCTGCGCGATAGGGTATTCATCACGACAACGCCCGAGACGATTAGACCAATGCCAACTAATGCCCACGCGTCTAGAGCGAAGCGAAATACGAAAACACTAATGAGTGCAGTTAGCACGATGCCTAGGCCACCCCAGATCGCGTAGGCAACCCCGAGGGGAATGACTTTTAGAGCTTGTGATAGAAAAAAGAGTGAAGCGACGAAGCAGAGGCCCATCGCGACGGTCGGGACGAGCTTAGAGAATTGCTCCGTCTTCTGAAGTAGTGATGAGCCTGTCACCTCGCAAACAATGGCGAGAGCAAGGGAACCATAGGCAATGAATAGTGGATTCATGGCTTGACCTACGTTGAAGTTGAGTCCGAAAGATACCATTCATCCGGTATCTTTGGCAAATGGCAATTCTCTTGATTGCCGCCACAAGCAAGAATTCCATGCCGTTGTCGAGCGCGGTACGTCTGTCCGACTGGATCGCGGCGGAGCCATAAGTCAGCCGACTGATGGCCCTCTGCCCCGTCCCATCTCCCACGACACGCCACCGCCGCGCACCGTGGCGGCGATCTGCCGTCCCAGCCGCTGCTCGATCGCCGGCTTCCACGGCACCAGGCTGAACCCCATGCCGTCATCGAGCACGGCGTAGCGCCCGCTGGCCAGCATAACGCTGCGTCGGTAGATGCCAGCCACGCGCTGCCCGTCGGCCACCGGGCGATGCTCCAGCCCGGTTTCCGCTGCCATATCCTTGGCGGCCTTTGCCAGTTCCCGACTGCGCAGCGTTGCCAACAGGTTGCGCGCCAAAATCACGCGCTGCCCGCGCCGTTCGGCCAGCCCTTGCTCGGTCAGGAAATCGGCACGCTGTTGCAGCGCGTCCTTGACCTCGCTGCCAAAGCCCAGGTCGCCCAGCCCCTTGCCTCCGCCGATCAACTGCTGATCGAGCCACGTGGCGCCGATCACGCGGGTCTGCCGCTCAATGGATAGATGCGATTTCAGTTCCACCGCCACGCCACCGCCGAGGCGTTGCGCGTCGTACTGGCGGCCTCGCTCGGCCAAGTCGCCGGGTACGCGCCAGACGCCTTCCGCGACACGCTCCACAATGCCAGCGCGGCGCAGGGCTTCGAGCCGGCGCACATGGGTGGCCACCACTTCGCGCGGGTCGCGGTCGGCCGTGGCCTGTCCCTGCGCGACGGTCAGGTGATCATCGGTGCGGTACACGCCATCGACAGCCAGCGCGGCGATGTTCCGGTCGGCCGCGCGCACGTCGGCCGAGCCTTTCACTTCCACCACGGCCCCGGCCGGATACTGCTCCAGCTCCGACCGCAATGGCAGCGCGACGTAGTGCGCCTTGCCGTCGATCCCGTCGATGACCAGATAGCCCTTGTCGTGCAGCTCGTCGGCCAGCCCCTTGCCAACGATACGACCCACGATGGGACGGCCATCCTCGCCGGGCTGGAACACGGCTAGATCGCGCTGCTTTCCGCTCATGGCGCGCTGCATGGTACGGATGATGTCGCCGCGCTCGCCCATCGCCCGTAGGGTTGGCTCTGCCTCGGAATGGATAGCCCACGTTCCAGGTTGCGGCTCGGTCGCCAGGCCCATGCGCTGCAAGTGCTGCAGGCGGCCAATCAGCATTTGTCGCTGGCGTTGCAGCCGAGATGCCGCCAGCGTTTCCGGCCGCACCAGACCATCCACGGCTTCGCGCTGCAGGGTGCGATCCAGCCCCGTCCATCGCTCCTGATCCACTTCGCGTTGCATGGCGCGTTGGATCTCCAGTTCGGTGCGCGGCCCCAGCCACTCCGTCGCCAGTTCGGCGGCCCTGCGGCGCATTCCCTCGGCGATATAGTCGCGGGAGATGATCAGGTCTTTGCCGGTGTCGTCCTTGCCGCGCAGGACGACGTGCGTGTGTGGGTTGTCGGTGTTCCAGTGATCGACCGCCACCCACTCCAATTGGGTGCCCATGTCGGCTTCCATGCGCGCCATCAGGTGCCGGGTATAGGTACGCAGGTCGTCGAGCTGTTCGGCGTCTTCGGGCGAGACGATGAAGCGGAACTGGTGCCGGTCGTCGCGCCCGAGCTCCTCGAATGCGGCGGTGTCCGCCGCGTCGGTTGTCGGGCCGTAGGCGTGGCCTGGACCCCCTTGGTGATCAACCCCTTCGCGCTCGATGTAGCGCAGGTGCGAGGCGGTCGAACGCGGCCCGGCCTTGCCCAGATTGACCAGCCGAGTCTTGATCGTCACCCGCCGGGCATTGGGCGTGAGCGAGGCCCCGGCGAAGCGCGCCGCGACATGGCCGCGCCCCAGCCGGGAGCCGGGCCGCTGGCCGACTTTGCCGACCGTCTTGCCGAGCTTGGCGCCGGCCTTGTTGGTCTGGCGCAGCACCTTGTTGATGAAGGTATCGCCGCGCCGTTTCGGCGTGCCGGGACGGACACGGAAGCGGTCGTCGTCCTTGTTGCTCATGCTGTGCCTCCATCCAAGATCAGCGCAGTCCAGCGGACAAAGCACGCGTCTTTGTCAATGCCGATGCGGCATCGCGCACTCTCGCGGCACGCTGCCGCCTCTTGGCGCGTGCCGCGCCACTCCCACGTGCAGACAGGGTTTTCAAGCGGCTGAGTGCCGCGACCTTTTATCTTGCCTTCCGCCTTTGCCTGTCGCTTCCGCTCCAGGCATCGGCGGCTCGGCGGCGCTGCGCTGCTCGCAGCCAGCCCACCGGGGAACGCGACCACGGCCATTGGCCGGGCACATTCGAGGCAAGAGGCCTGCACGTAGGAAAGCCACGCCAGTTGCTGCTCGAAGTGCGGCGCACGATACGCAGGATCGGCACCCGCACGGCACGCGCAACGACACAGCGACGGCCAGCGGAGTGACACGCCGAATGGCACGATGAAATGCACGGTAACGTGCAGCGAATCGGCGACCATCATGGACGTGTCTCCAGCCAGATCGGATGCGCGACACCGATCACGGTGGATGCGCTGACCGGGCCGAAGTAGCGGCTGTCGAACGACGCCGGATTGGTCATGCTCAACAGGAACAGCTCACCGGATTCAAGACGGCGGCACTGCTGCCACGATGGCAACGGACGGCCCATCCGGTCGGCTCGCAGCAAGGCGGCCGAAGGCATGCCGTCGATGCGGACGATGCCGCCCGCGATGCACACTTCCTGCGGTGCAACTGCGCCCACGCGCTTGAGCAATGGGATGCGCACCGGCAGATAGCCGCGCTGCGCAGCCAACGCAGCGGCTTCGGCCGGCAGCGGAACCAGCACGACGCTGCCCACGGACAACGGACGTGGCAGCGAGTCGGCGCGGTGGGCAAGTGGATCGGCGCGATACCAGCCGACCGCCACGCTGTCGGACGGGTTGTAGATCAGGCGCGGCAGCGGCTGCACGAAAGCAGCCCAGGCCAGCGCAGAGAGGCCGCAGGCGGATAGGCCAACCACCACGATGCGAGCGCGCAGGCGCGAGCGAGGACGCGGTGCGGCGTTGCTGGTGCGTGTGGCGGTGGAATGGGCCGTCATGGCAGCGTCCTCCCGGCAAACCAGGCGGTATGCCGCTCGACGGTGTATTCGGGCAGCGGTAGGCGGGCCGCCAGACGGTTGCCCAGCGTGTGCCAGTACGCGGGCGACACGTCGATGGTGGCGATGCCCAGCGCCTCGATGGCGTCGATGCGTTCCAGCACAGCGCGCACTGCGGGTTCGCCCTCGGCGTGCAGCAGCAGGCGTGCGCCGGGCCGCACGCCGGGGATGCGCTGCACGGCGTCCAGCGGCGTGCTCGCCTGCATCACCATGAGCTGCCATCGGACGGTGCCGTAGTCGTTGGCTTGCCAACGAATGCGGCAGAACATCGCGCCCGGCAGGAGCACTGCGCAGCGCCGCCAGCGGTCGAGCTGAAGCGTGCGCACGGGTTCACCAAAGCGCAGATAGAGCTTGAAGCGTTGTTCGACGTAGGCCAGCGATACGCAGGTCGGCGCTGCGGTGCCAACTCGGCCGGCGAGCGCCACGAGCGACGGCGCAACGGTGGGCGGCGTGGCAGCAACGGCCGCCAAGGCGTGAGCGTTCATGGTGTGTTCTCCGTGAATCCATCCGGGAACTCGCGTTCCAGCAGCGCGCGCAGCAGTTCGGCCACCGTCACGCCTTGCGTGAAGGCCGAGACCTTGATGCGCGCACGCATCGCGGGCGTGATGTCGAGGGTCAGGCGCGCGGTGTAGAGGTCGCCTTTCTGCAAGGCATCGGCTTCGCCCTGGCGAACCCACGCCTCGGCGTGCGGGTTCGCCGGCGGACGTGTACCGATGCCGACGCGCTTGCCGCGCGTAGACCGTTCTGTGGTCATGTCGGCCACCGCAGCAGTTCATCGACCAGCGCGGTGATCTCGCGCGCGGCGGCGCTATCAGGTGCCGTCTCGCGGGCGAGCCGCCCGGCGGCCACGCTGTCGGCGAAGACGATGCGCTGGCGGATTTCTGCGTGCAACGCTGGTAACGGTTGCTCGGCGAGCGCGCCGCGCGCCTCGCGTCCGATCACTGTGGTGCTGACGCGCCGATTGATGGCGAAGGCCGCGCGCAGCGTCGGCCGGAACACCTGTGCCTCCCGGATCAGCGCCACCATCTCGGCCGACGCCCACAGGTCGTAGGGACTGGGCTGTACGGGGATCAGCACACGCTCGGCCGCCAGCAGCGCGGAGCGCGCGAGGGCGGCGATGCGTGGCGGGCCGTCGATGACGACGTGATCGGCCCTGCGCGCCAGCTCGGGGGCTTCCTGGTGCAGCGTCTCGCGTGCAAGGCCCACGGCGCTGAACAAGCGTGGTAAGCCCTGTTGGGCGCGCCGCTGTGTCCAGTCCAGCGCCGAGCCCTGCGGATCAGCATCGAGCAGAACGACCTGCTGGCCGCGCATTGCCAACTCGCCGGCGATGTGTGTGGCCAGCGTGGTCTTTCCCACACCGCCTTTCTGATTCAGCAAAGCGATGATCATGGCGCGGCCCTCCTTGCTGGAAAACCGGGTTTTCTTCGCCGTGCGAAACGCTGCGCGCGATGCCGTTTGTTGTTTATCCACCGAAACGGCGCGCTTCTTTTATTAGTTAATGAATTTAAGTTAGGTAAGTTAGAGGGGCCGCAAACCCGCGCCGTTATTGGGTTTGCGGCGATTTCGCACGCCTGATAGCACGATAGGGCCACGCCCGATAGCACGACACCCGGCACGCCTGATAGCACGAGGCCATTCACAGGTTTTTCCCGAGTTATCCCCGTGCCGTCCGCGGCACGGGCCGGAAGGTCAGCAGTTCGGCCCCGTCGTCCAGCATCCGCTCGATGCCCAGGACATAGCCCGGCATCGACTGCCGCGCCACCAGCGCGCGCAGGTCGCAGGCGAAGTCGTAGGGCTTCGCCGTGCTGCCCGACTTGCGGTGCAGGTGTTTGAAGTCGAACTGCCACCCGCCCGGCTGTTTGCCGCCGTGCTTGCGCACCAAGCGGTACAGCCAGCGTTCGATACCGCCCGTCAGCTTGAAATAGGCTGGATCGATGGTCAGTACCAGCGCCGCGTCCAATACGCCCGCGTAGAACCAGTCCGGCAGGATCAACTCGATGCCCAGCGGCGTGCCACGGGCGTCGGCCAGTTCCTTCCATTCGTTGATCCACGAAAAACGATGCAGGCGCCGCCCGGTCGTCTCGCGGATGGAGGTGGCCACCGTCGTCGATTGCAAGCGATCCAAGGCTGCCTTGAGGCGCTGGTAGTCGCGTAGCGACGTACCGCGTCCGATGAAGCGCAGGATCTCGTAGGGCGTGGCGCGCATGAGGCGCGACGGGCGAATGCCCGCGTCGCGCGCTTCCACGATCTGGCTGGCGGCCCAAATCAGGATGTCGGCATCCCAGATCGTGGCGATGCCGTGCTCCTGCGTTCCCTCCACACGGATCGTCACACAGCCTGCGCGGAAGTCGATCGGCTGGACGCGCTTCGACTTCGCCAGAGAGAAGAACGGAAAGGCCATCAAGTCCTGGCTGTCGCGCGGCGCCATGTCGCCCGGCAGCGCGCGGAACAGGTCGAGCTGTTCCCGCTCCTGCGTCGATCGCTGCCCCGATGATCGGGACGGCAGCGACGGGCTGGACATGGCGATGGCCACCGGCGACGCGCCGATCAGCGCGCACGGCTGTCGGCCGAGTGGTGCTCGGCGTATTCGGGATCGGACGTGCTCTCGAAGCTGCGCGTTTCGGCCCAGGCGTCGAGGTCGGCCACGGCGTACATGACGCGACGGCCGAACTTGCGGAACTTCGGCCCGCCACCGATCACGCGCTGTTTCTCCAGCGTGCGTGGAGACAAGCGCAGGTATTCGGCAGCCTCGTCGTTGGTCAGGTAGCGTTGGGGTTGTGCAGCGGCAGCGGGTTGCTGCTGGGTAGCGTGTGCGGCAGCAGGCCGCAAAGGAGCAGGTCGCATCGGGTAAGCCTCCATCGGTCGGGAAAGCCCGGCCGCACCGCGCGGCCAGATGGAGACAGTCTCAAGAAAGCGATGCGTCCCGTTGAGGGTCGTTTTGCAGTGAGGGCAAAACGACCCTCCCCACGCTATTTGATTTGGGCCAGGCGGCGGTAGCCGCCGCGCATCAGCGTCAGGCCACGCCGCACCAGGCGGCGCACGCGGGAGCGCAGGCCGCCATCGGCGTACCAGCCTTTGACCACTGCATCGGTGCCGAACAGCCCCTCGGCGATTTCGCGCAGTGACGCTCCTGCCAAGGTTGCGTCGAGCGCCTGCAAGGTGTGCAGTTCCTGCAGCGCAGTCGGCGCAGGCCGGGGCCGAGCCACTGCTGCAGGCGTGCCTTCGGAGGAAACGGCCAGCTTGTCCAGTTCGGCCCGCAGCATGCAATGGCGTGCGCAAGGCATGTCGCACGACCGGATGGCGTAGACGTAGGCCATGCCATCCTCCAGGCTTGGCGCCAGCGTCAGGCGCAGGCAGCAGCCCGGCCAACGCGTGGCGAGCATCAGGCGTCGGCCGTCGTGGACCAATTGTTTTTGGCCGGGGATGCGCCAGAACTCGAATGTCGTGGCACCCGGCGGCGGATCGATGTCCGGGTGAAGCTGCGCCGTGCAGGGATGGCCGGGAAGCCAGGCCGGATGCGCGTCGCGCGCATCCACGGCAGGGTCTTCCAGCATGCGCAAGCCCCAATGGTGGGCGGCGTCCGGCTGGTGACGACGGCGCAGCCAGTCGCGGCGGTAGTCGGGGTGGCGGCGCAAATACTCCCAGGCCAGTGCTAGGTCATCCAGATGCAGCACGTAGAGATACGCGGCGGTGGGATACCAAGGTTCGGCGCTTCGATCAGCCATGAGGCAACCTCCTGTTGGGCAGGAATCGTCGCCACGGTCGGCACGCCGGAGCTACGCCATCAAAACCTGAACGCACCACCGGCAAAGGGATACACTCATGCTGTAACGAGCGGTGTCAAGACTGATTGGCTCCGAGGTCTTACGTGGATCGTCCGAATGCGACGGCTGCGCAGCCCGGAAATCGGGCACAGCACCGGACACCCTGCCGCAAGCCGCGAAATACATCATGACCGTTTCGGTCACGACGCACCGACTTGGCGCAAGAGCGGCGATTCAGATTGCCAACGTCATAACCCAGACAGAAAAAGACATAATGCGCCGCAATGGCCTGTGTCTGCAGGGCGCGCTACAGCGAGCCGTGTAGATCAATCAGTCTGGGATAGATCCGTCAATTTGCGCCTGCCGGACGTATGCCGACAACGGCCGTGATGCGAGGAAATACAGGTCGCGTTGGATGGGCCGCTGATGCGGCCCGACGATGCCTGCCAGGTCGGACAGCTTGACCGTCCCCAACTCCGGCATGCCAATGCCGAGGTCGATGAGGCCCCAGGCCGTATCGCCATCGGCCGGGTCGAGCGCAGCCAGCAACCAGGTCAAGTGCGCATCCGGCGTGAACAGCCTTACCACGGGCCACGGATTGGTGTGCTGACCGGCAGAGCGCGCTGCGCCGTTGGCGAGCAGTTGCGCGCGCTGGTCGGCGGTGGTGAGCGGCTGGGTCATGGTCAGGAACCCCACGAAACCGAGGATGCACGAATACGCGTTTCCGCGAAAGCGTGGAAGCACCGAACCGGATGGGCGCTTTCGAGCGCATACACGGATGCGCAAGCCATCGAATCCGTACATGCACAGAAACGTAGATGCGGAAACGTGGAGGTCAAGAAAGGCACAGATGTGGCTCTCCGTTTTTGGCGAAATCCGCTGATGCGGATTTCCGTAAAGGCACAAAGGCGGATAAACGCCTTGCAAAATGAACACTATAGATTGTAGCCCTATAGAGCGCAATCGACTGTCATCTTGGTTTTTGGGGGAAACCACTGAATGGCAGCGAAAAGCTCGTTGGCGAAGGCATTGAAGACGGTTAGGAAGGCACGCGGTCTGAGCCAGGAAGCGTTCTCGGACGTCTCCAGCCGGACCTATCTGAGTTCGCTGGAGCGTGATCTGAAAAGCCCGACGCTCAACAAACTGGCCGAGCTGTGCGAGGTGATGGAAATCCACCCGATGACCTTGTTGGCTCTGGCATATGGTGGCAACGCCAAGGGCGTCGACTTGCTTGTGGAGCGCGTTCGCCGAGAAATCGCCGAGCTGCAAGCTCCGTCGGACATGATGTGAGCGAACCAAAGCGCAAACCACATCCCCGGTCAACTCATCTCAGGTTTTCTGCATGATCAACCACTACAGTTCCCCATATCCGAACTACATCCATCAGCTGTTCGTCACGCCATCCAAGCACCTCTACGTTCTGAAGGACGGGCGGCTGAAATGGCAAGACAAGGCCATGGAAGTGCAACTCGACAAGGTGGAGGAAGCCGACAAGGAACATATCGTCCACTACATCGTGGCCGACCACACCTCTGCGGCCTTCTACGCGGAACTGAGAACCAGCAAGACGCTGATAACGCCGGTTGAATTCCTGACGCGTGCATGGAACAAGAAGTCTGACTTCTTCTTCCATGGCTTGCCGGAACAACTGTGCGTTCCAACCGCCATATCGAACAAGTATCCAGAAATCAACCACTGGCTGAAACAACTGCACGTCGGTGCCGTTTCCCCGCCCAGTGGCTTTTATGCTGGCGTCCATCAGGTCAGGAACTGGGAAAAGGACGTGGCAAACACCATCAGCTTTCACGACTACTTGGAAAAGACGCCTTGTACGTTGGATCATCTCCGCACAAGCATCGCCCGGACGCTGCAAATGGCCAACGACAGAGAAATCAACCGACCGGGTATTCGTATGACTCGAAAGCAGCTATGGGAGAAGCCGATTGAAGGTCGGCCTCCCATCCGGGTCTTGGGTTGAGCGTTTCCATACAGGCCTTGGCGCCCCGCCGCAATGGGCGGGGCTCTACGGCGGGGTTACGCCACCTGCGGCTTGCTGCGCGACCAGATCAGGTCGTGCGTGCCGTCCTCGCCTTCGATCAGGCGGGCATAGACCGTTGCCGGGAACGAAGGATCGTCGAGGGTCACGGACAGGTACTCCCGCCCGGCCTCGCTGGTCTTCTTCCACGCCGCGCCGATGTCGTGACTGGCCGCCTGCAGGCGGAAGTCGGGGGCGTTCTCGCTGCTGCCCTTGTCGTTGGGAACCAGCTTGACCTTGACGTTGAGCGTCAGGGTGCGAAGCGTGCCGGTGAAGCCGTCTTTGTCTGCGGTGAAGGTGCCGATGTTGGACATGATGTTTTTCCTTTCGGTTGAACAAGGTTCGCGCCCATCGCGTCCTTGTTGTGATCCGGCCGGCGGGGGACGGGCGGGCTGCACCGCTTGCGGTCGCAACGCAGTGGAGAACCGGTAGGCGAAAAGAATTTGTCCCGCGAGGAATGCGCGTAGCGCAGGGGAAATTGTTTGCGCCGGACGGTTGCAGCCATGAAGCCCGAGGCGCAGCCGCGCCACCGCCAGGATTCACAACGAGACAGGGACGCCTTGGGCCGAACCGCTCCGAAAGGAGATGAGGCCGGCTCGGCATCCCCGCACGAAGGCTTCACCGGCGCACTTCCTGACGCGGGCCAGGTCGATCCCCCGACGACAGGCGAGAACGCCACTGCCGTACCTTGCGGCGCTGGTCTTGAGGCGGGGTGTGGAAGTTCCATAGGGATGCCGGGCGGTGTGTCCGTGAACCATCCTTCGTGACGTGATGGGCAAGGACCGCCAGCGTTGAGGACAGCACGCATTTGCACAACCTGCCGTAGCAAACCACGGCGTATTCGCCACGCTCTGCCCATTGAGGCGGGGCGCTGGTCTAGCCGATCCGGCACCGCTGGTTCGGCGGTATTCGAGGGGCGCCAAGCTGCGCGCGGCGGGGATGGGCGCTGCGCCGATCCCCTGGAGGCAAGCGAAGCGCGCAGCGCCGCAGGCGCGAAGGCGTGAGGGATTGAAGCCGAATGGCCGTGACGGCAAAGGCGGCACGGGGCGCAGCCCGAAAGCCCGGCGGCGCGGCGCGCCGGCACGCTGCACGGTTCCCGCTTTCCGCTTCGTCAGCACCCACTGCGGCGAAACACAGCGTTCGTGGGAAAGCCTGAGCATGGCATTATGCAAGATTAGCGTATCACTGAGGTGTCGCGCACGCGCACAGCATCCACGGCAATTCGAGCCGATGGACAGCAAATACCCGCGTCGTGGGCAGCAAAGCAAACTAAGAACATGAAAGGGAAGGCATCTTGAAGGAGCCAGAGAACATCATCCGCTACTGGCATGCAGTCGAGTTGCTGCAGCCGCAATCGGCCCCCAAGATCAAGAAGCGCAGCAGCGCCTATGGCGCATTCCTTCACGACACGCCCAGCACGCACCCCATCCCTCCCTGGGCGCCCGGGAGCATCGTCAGCAAGCAGGCGCTTCCCGACAAGCGCGAATGGAGCCACACGCTCTATGCCCACCTGTACGACAGCCGGCTCGTCGCCGCTGCGCTCAAGGAACTGTACGGCGCTGACCAGGGCTACCGTGAGCCGCAACACCGGGAGTCGGCGCTGTTCGCCGCAAAGTTCACCATGGCCGGACAACTGGTGGAGAAAAGTTTCGTGCTTTCCAGCGAGGCCTGGTTCCTCGGGCGAGCGCTGGTGGGACAGGACTGGACGCGCGGATTCGAGGACGATCAACGGGCCGCCGCCGAGCAGGCGCAAATGCAACTCCAGGGGCAGGTGTCCGGCGATGCCCTGCGTGACTTCACCCTGTGGGTGCTGCAATTCCTCGGCGTTGCGAAATTCTTCGCTGCCGCGGATAGACCGCCGCTGCGATTCCGCTCCCAACCCGTCAAGCCCGACAAGCCTGCGTCGGAGGACGATCCGCTCAATAGCTTCCTGCTCGAAGACCTGGCCACCGTCGCCGATAGCCTCGGCAAGGGTGTGACGAGCGAAGCGTTGAACCAGTACCTGCGCCGACACGATCCGCGACAGCGCTTGCACATCGACGCCGACGTCGCTTCGCTGTCGCTGATCGAGCGGCTGATGCCGCAGGCCTATGCCGACAGTTGCTGGCCGTCCGAACGGCACTTGGGGCTTGTGCATTCCCAGCAGCTAGCTGTGAACACCGTTCTGTCCACCCTTGCCGACGGACAGGGGCTACTGGGGGTCAATGGCCCGCCGGGCACGGGCAAGACGACCCTGTTACGTGACTTGATCGCCGCCATCATCACCGGCCGGGCTGACGTGCTTGCTACGTTGCGCCGGGCATCCGACGGTTTCGCCAGCAACGCGCGCGAAGCCAGCAACGATGGCGGCAAGGAGCAGGTAGCCTACAAGCTCAACCCTTCGCTGTACGGCTTCGAGATCGTGGTCGCTTCGTCCAACAACGGTGCCGTGGAGAACGTCACCCTCGAACTGCCCCAGCGCGACAAGATCGACGAGAGCTGGTTGCCCGAAGCCGAACACTTCGCCGACCTAGGCGAGCTGATCACCGACAAGCCGGCCTGGGGATTGATCTCCGGTGCGCTGGGCAGCAAGGCTCGGCGCACCAAGTTCGTGGAGCGCTATTTCTACGGGCAGCGCCCGTTTGCCGGACCGAACCGTGCAGACAGCAACGGGGAAGCCAGCGACGAGGCCGAGACTGACGATGAGAATGTCGCCAAGGCCCTGGTTGCCGGTTCGACCACTGCGGCTAACACCGATGGCGAGCAAGCGCTTTCGCCGCAGCAGAAGAAAGCGCCGGAAGGCCTGATGACATGGCTCGGCAGGCACAGCCAGCTCAACAAGGAGCGCACGCCGGAACAACGCCAAGCCCTGTGGCAGCAAGCCGTTGCCGAGTACCAAGCGACCAAGGCGCAGGTTCGCACGGCGTGCGCCGATGCTCATCGCATCCGCACATTGATTCAGACCCTGCTAACGGCCAGGAAGAATATCGCCGAGGCGACCGCCACCCTGCGGGCGCTCGAACAAAACCTGGCGCACACGGCGGAACAGCAGGCGCGCTTGGATGCCGAGGAAGGCCGCTCCGCCAACGTGGCATTCAAACATGCGCTGGAGGCACTCACACAGCACCAGGCCAGCAGGCCGGGGTTCTGGGCGAATCTGCGCAGCCTGTGGGGGGCGTCACGCGCCTGGAACGCTGCACTGAAGCTGCTGCAAGGCCAGCACGACCTCGCCAAGGCCGAATTCGATCGCGTCGCACGGCTCGCCAAGCAGTTCGAGGCCTCCTGCCAACAGATTGAGCGGCAGATCGCCAGCGCGCGGCAGGCGTTGCAGCAATTGCAGGCAGAAGATCAATCCCTCACGCGACAGGCCAGTGATTTGGCCAGCGCCTGCCGGGCCGACCACTTGCTGGCATGGCTGCGTGGCGGCGTCATCGGTCGCGGCGACGCCATCGAACTGGCCGAGCCCTGGCACATTGAGGGCTGGCGACAGGCCCGTGCGCGCGTCTTCATCCAGGCACTGAAGCTGCATCGGACGTTCTTTGAGTTGGAGGCAGCACGGATGCGCTCCAACCTGTTCATGATCAACGCGCTGTTGACCGGCCCGCGCTTGCAGGGGCTCTCGCGCGATGCAATCCGCTCGGCTTGGGCCTCGCTGTTCATGGTCGTGCCGGTACTCAGCAGCACCTTCGCCTCGTTCGCACGTTCGTTCAGCTCATTGGGTGCGGGGGAGATCGGCTGGCTGCTGGTGGATGAAGCCGGACAGGCACCCCCGCAAGCGGCGGTGGGCGCGCTGTGGCGCGCCCGGCGCGCGCTGCTTGTGGGCGACCCCCTGCAACTCAAGCCCATTGTCACTGTGTCCGACGCGGTGCTGGAACATATGCGCACGCGCTACCGTGTCGATGCGCACTGGCTCCCCAATAGACAGTCCGCGCAGACCTTGGCGGACCAAGCAACGAAGTGGGGCCGCCTGGTGGGACCGACCGACAGCAAAACGTGGGTGGGGTTGCCCTTGGTCGTGCATCGGCGCTGCGACAAGCCGATGCACGGGTTGGCCAACCGCATCGCCTACGACGGTGCCATGGTGTACGGCACCATCGCACCGCGCGTCGACAAGGAAACGCGCGCCCGTCTCCCGACGGGATGGATTCACGCCAGTGGAGCATCCGACGGGAACTGGGTGCCGGCCGAAGGAGCGGCCCTGTGGGCACTGCTCACCCTGTTGCGCGAAGACGGCGTGGATGCGGTGGACATCTCGGTCATCACGCCCTTCAAGGCGGTCCAGGAAAACCTCAAACGCCTGCTCGGCGACACGATGGTTTCCGGAACCATCCACACCATGCAGGGCAAGGAAGCACCGGTCATCATCATGGTGCTGGGCGGCAATACCGAAGGTTCCGGCGCACGCGATTGGGCGGTCTCGGAGCCCAACCTGCTGAACGTGGCGGCAACACGGGCCAAGCGGCGCTTCTACGTGATCGGCGACCGGAACGACTGGCAGAACCGCGCTCTGTTTTGCGATGTCATGGATCTCTTGCCGCTCCAGCACCTTCCAGAGTGCGAAGCGGCATTGACGGCATAACCTCAGTAGTTGTGCTGGACTGGGATCAGTCCCCGCGCGGGCCGTGCGCCGACCCCCTGGAGGCAAGCGCAACGCCGCAGGCGCGAAGGCGTGAGGGATTGAAGCCGAATGGCCGTGACGGCAAAGGCGGCACGGGGCGCAGCCCGAAAGCCCGGCGGCGCATCGCGCCGACACGCCCAGGCCGTTCCAGCTTTCCAAGCAAGAAACGCGAATATGCGTCTGACGGAATCGGCACCGCGTAGGCGGCGGCATTCCGATTCGGCTGTTGGCTTTGAACACCGGGCGCGGCCACTGCCGCACCCGGATTTTTCGACCACCGCGCCCAGGACGGAACGGTCTGGGCGCGGTGCTGATCGCGGTTATTCCTTCGTCTCGATGAGCCACCACACGGCACGCGGCAAGGCACGGCCCGTGATGGGGTGAATGTCCATAAGGTCGGCGCGCGCCGTCCAGCCCGAGGGCGGACGGTAGCCGCGCACGTCGCCTTCGCCGTGCCAGCGGCGGGCGCGTACCGTGCCGGGCGCATAGATCGCCGCCATGCGCGGGCGGCTGGTGGTGGTGCGGGTCATGGGCAGTTCTCCTTCCATGCGAAGCGCCCCGGTTAAGGCCGGGGCGCTTGTTCTCGGTGCGATTCAAGCGGCCAGCGCCTCGGCGGTTTCATCCGCCACGGCCTTGGCATCCTCCGGGGCGTCCTGCTCCGGGCCATCCTTCTGCGCGGCTTCCTGCACTGCCGGGCCTTCGGCCTTGAAGATGGCGGGCATCCAGCCCGTGCCATCGGCCAACCGTTCGGCTTCGCTGGCAATGTCGGCTTTCTTGAGCTTCGCCAGCCGAGTGACATGCTCCGGCGCGTATTCGCCCACGGCTTGTAGAATCGCGGCCTTCGGCACATGCCGGAAGTACCCCTCGGCAGTCGGCTGCCACCATGCGGCCATGTCGAGGCCCACGGCCTGCGCCAGTTCCGCGCCGGGCTGGCGCGGCGTGGCACGAGGCGTTACCACGTCCACCGTGGAAGCCATGCACACGGCCAGCAGCTTGACCAGTTCGCCTTGCTCCATTGCCAGCAGCACGGCGAACAGTTCAGCGCTGTCCTCGGGCAGCTTGCCAGCCGATGCCTGTTGCAGTTCGCGCAGCGCCACGGCGGCAGGCGATTCGGGCCAGTCCGGGGCCATGCCTTCCAGCCGGTATTGCACCGTGAGGCGCACGCCCAGCGGCAGGTCGTTCCCGTAGTGGCTTGCCTGCAAGACGGCCTGCACCATGCCATGCACCAGCGCGGCCAGCGCCACCTGCGGATGCCGCGCCACTTCGATTTGCAGCGCCGCCGTGCGGTGCACGCTCAAGCGCTGCGCCAGCCGGTCGGACATGGTGGGGGCTTGGGCTTCTTCTGCCGCGTCGCCTTCGTCGTCGTTCTGGGCATCCTCGCCGCCAAAACCCTGCCGCAGCCGTTCCAGCGTGCGCAGCGCCTTGGCCTCTGCCTCGCGCAGAAGCCCGCGATGAATGACGGCCTCGCCGTTGCGGTCGATGGTGACGATGGCCCCGGCTGCGGCCTTCACGTTCTGGCTGTAGCCCTGTAAGCCGTCTTCAAGTGCTTGCAATTGTTCGCCGAGGGCTTCGCCTTCCTCTTGCAGTGCATCGGCCTTTTCTTCATCCTCGGCTTCCAGCGCGGTATCAAGGGCTTCACCCACCTCCTGCATTTTGGCTTTCAGCTTCCCGATGCGTTGCGCCTCGCGCTTGGTCGGTTCGCGCCGCTCCCTCTGAGCACGCTGGAAGGCGTGCAGGTCGGCATGGGTCACGCCCGGCGTGGCATCCACCCATGCCCACCCCTCGGCGCGGACAGTGGCGGCGATACCTGCCAGCTTGTCTTGCGCCAACCGTTCCAGCAGCGCGGCATCGGTCAGATACACGCCCGCATCGGCTTCCGCGAACAGGTCACGGCGCACGCCACCGCCCGCGGCCTCGTAGCTGTCCAGCCCGACGAAGCGCACCAGCGGATGCCGGTAGGCGTCGATTTCGCGCTCGGTCAGGCGTTCCCGCAGGTTGGACGGCTGGCGCTGCCACGTCGGCGCTTCGTAGAACGCAGTTTCCTGCGCGGTGTGGTCATCGGTGATGGCAAGGGCCATTAACTGGTCAAGGCTGACGGCGTCGGCGCGATAGTCGGCCATCAGGCGCGGCGAGACGTTCGCCAGCTTCAAGCGGCGCTGCACCACCAGCGGCGTGACGGAGAAATCCGCCGCAATGTCTTCGATGGGGCGGCCTTCGGCCACCAGCGCGGCGAACGCCTCGAACTGGTCGGCCGGGTGCATGGCTTCGCGCTGCACGTTCTCGGTGAGGCTGGCGGTGCGGGCCGTGCCATCGGCCACCAGCAGGCAAGGCACCTCCCATTCCTTCGGGATGCGGTGCTTCTTCGCCAGCAGCTTGAGGGCGGCAAGGCGACGGCCACCGGCCACGACTTCGTAATGCTCGCCATCAGGGGCGACAATCACGATGAGGTTTTGCAGCAGGCCCACGCGCTGGATGCTCGCGGCCAGTTCGGAGATGGACATGCGCGGGCTCTTGCGCACGTTGCGGCCCGTGGGGCGCAGCACCAGCCGCGACAGCGGAACCAGAATCAGGTTCTTGGTCGGGTCGGCAGCTTCCAGCGTGGCGGCGTGGATGGCGCGGGTTTCGGTTTGGGTAATGGCGTTCATGGTGTATCTCCAATCGAATGAAACAAGGAATGGAGGGGGAACCGCCCCTCCGGCGGGGGAACGATTCAGGCTTTGAGGGCGCGCATACCGTCGGCCAGCAGCCACAGAGCGCGGTTCAGACGAATGTTTTGGTCAATGCCCTGCACCGGGCGCGTGCTCTGCCTGCGGCCATTCGCGGCGCGGCCATGCAACCCGCCTTTGGTCAAGTTCTCTTGCGTGCGGTTGAACACGCTCCACAGGTCGGGGCGGCGGTCGTCGAACCGGCGCGGCATCAGGATTTGCGATTCCGTGATGGGTGCGGGCTTGTCCGGGTCGTCGTACTTGAGGGAAAGCGCGGCGCGGGCGAACACTTCGGCCTCGCCATCGTCCAGCGTGATGCCGCGCATCAGGTCGCGGGATTCCTTCACCTGCTCAAAGCCGCTCAACACTTGATAAGCGCCTTCGATCACTTGGCCCGCCACGTCGCCTTTGTGGGGGATGCGCACGTCCGCCACGGTATCGCCACAAACAAGGCCATTGCTGCAAACGAAGCGGAACATCCCGGCCAGCATCTGATAGCTGCTCGTCCCATCATGGGAATTGAGCAACACGATTTCATTGGCTTCCGCGCCGTTGATCTGGCTGGCGTGACGCAGCCGGATCATGTGTTTGGTGTGCTCGCGCTTGCCTTCATCGCGCACGCGGGTCTGCGTCACCATGAAGGGCTGAAAGCCTTCTTTCCGTAGTTCGATCAGCACGGCGGCGGTGGGGATGTAGCTGTACCGCTCGGAACGGCTCTCATGCGGGGCGTCCGCGAAGATGGACGGGGCCACGCGCTGGATTTGGTCATCCGACAGCGGGGAATCGCTGCGCAGCGACGGGGAACGGGAAGCGAAAAGGGATGCGAGTTGCATGGTCTTGTCTCCTGACAAAGGGTTTGCTGTTGAAACCGCACACCGGATTCCAAGATTCGGAGCCCAGCCTTTCGGCTGTTCGGTGCGGTCGGCATGAGGAACCCGGTTGGCCTCGTTGCCACCGTCTTTCCTGAGTTCATCGCCCGCGACGGTCAGGAGCACGCGGAAGGGGGCCGTCAAGGAGACAAGCGCAGGGTTGGTGCGGCCCACAGGCGCAGCCGAGGACACGGCCCTGCGCGCCTTGACGGCACACGGCCGCGGGCTACAGTCGCGAGCAAGGTGATGGAGTCAGGGAAGACGGCTGAACAGGCAACGGCCGCCCCTGTGTGCCGACTGCACGGCAAGCGAAGCGCGCAGGCCCGGATCTGGAAGCCGGGCCGGAGGCGTCAGCCGAGCGGAGCGAGGGAACGATGGAAGCCCGAGAGGGGCGAGACTCGCGCGACGAGGCTCGATGCGCAGCACGACGGCGCGACCGGCCATGTCTTCTTGGCCGGGGACGCCCTGACTTCGATGCTCGATGAACACCACGCCCAGGACTGCCCTCATACACAAAGCATCGAGGAGTTGCCTCTGCTGCTGGAACTGCGATTGGTTTCTGGCCGATCCGGCGCAGCCGGTTCGGCGGTCTTTGAGGGGCGCCAAGCACCGCGCGGCGGGGATAGCCCACATGGCTTTCCCCTGGAGGCAAGCGCAGCGCGCAGCGCCGCAGGCGCAAAGGCATCGGCATCGGGCGCAAAAAAAAGAAAGGCGCGTCGCCCGAAAGGACGACGCGCCAGATTGTCAGCGCGCGATCAGCTCGCCGCCGGCGACACCATCACCTCAAGCTGCTCGATGACGCCCGGTTCGACAAAGACGCAAGGCTGGTTGGCCTCGATCGGCACGTTGAACATCTTGGCGAACACATGGCGCTTCAGGTGCGCCAGGCGGCCCGTGCGATATGCGTGCTCGGGCTTCAGGCTGCCACCCGGCGAGCCGCTGCGCTTCGGGTCGCATTCGACCAGCGCGACGAAATCATCGTCAGCCAGCTTCTGGTGCTCGGCGCACAGGCCCCAGCCCGTCTTCGTATGGCGCTCCATGCTCGCGCGCAGGCGCTTGTCGAGCAGGATGGCGCCGGTATCGAACGCCTTGCCGCAGACTAGGCAAACGTGCTGTTCGAGGGAAACGTGTGATTTGTCGTTCATGACGATCTCCGGTTGCTCGGGCGGAATTGCCCAGAACCGGCTCCAGCACGGCGCAGCGCAAGCAGTCAGGGGTCAGCGACGGCCGCCAGGACGCAAGCGCGCAAGGCGCGCGTAGCCCTTGACGGCGAGAACGCCGTGATACGGTGAAGGGATCAGCAAGACCGCCTCACTCCACCACCCACGCACACCCGCCTTCGGCAAGTGCGCAGCACGCGCAGGCCTGGGAGGGCCGGAGTTGTGCCACCAGGCGCAGCAAAAAAAGGGGCCGAAGCCCCCTAGGGTCAGAGCAGGCCACGCTCGGCGAATGACGTCGTGGCCTCGCCGCCGACGACAATGTGATCCAGCGTGCGCACGTCCACCAGCGCCAGGGCTTCCTTTAAGCGCTGAGTCAGCAGCTTGTCCGCCTGGCTCGGCTCGGAATTCCCGCTCGGATGATTGTGCGAAAAAATCACAGCCGCTGCATTGAGATGCAATGCCGTTTTCACGACTTCGCGCGGATAGACCGATGTCTGGTCGATGGTGCCGCGGAACAGTTCCACGTACTCGATCAGACGGTTCTGACTATCGAGGAACAAGGCAGCGAAGACCTCGTGCTCGAAGCTGGCCAGCTTGGTGCGCAGGTAGTCCTTGACCAGCGCTGGCGACGTGAACAACGTCCCACGCGGGATCTTCTGGTCGATGACGTACCGGGCTGCTTCCAGAATCTGGTCAGCAGTCGCCAGCAGATAACGCCCCTGGTCGTTACGCACCAGCAGCGAGGAATCGAGAGACAGAGAAAGTTGCGACATGATCGTGCTCCGGTTGCTCGGGCGGAATTGCCCGGAACCGGCTCCAGCACGGCGCAGCGCAAGCAGTCAGGGGTCAGCGACGGCCGCCAGGACGCAAGCGCGCAAGGCGCGTGCAGCCCTTGACGGCGAGAACGCCGTGATACGGTGAAGGGAACAGCAAGACCGCCCACTCCCACCCCGGCGACACCACGGATGGAAGCGCAGCGCGCAGGCACACAGGGCCGGAGGCGTCAGGGATCAAAGCCGAATGGCCGCGACTCGACATGAGGCGCGGGGCGCAGCCCGCGAGCCCGACGGCGGAACGCCGGGATGCGCGCTATTGATGTTGCTAACGGTTGGAACGATAGCGGCGTGGGCCTGCACAAAGGCAAAATCAACGCTCATTACGTCCGAAATAAAACTACAAAGTTCGGACAGCGCATTGTCAAATGTCCGAAAAAGATATATAAATATCGGACAGGAGAGGCAATGTCCGCACTCAAATCTCACATCTCTGCTCTGATTGAAGCGGCTGAACCCGGACAAGTTTGGGTACCAACCGACTTTGCACAGTTGGGCAGTCGTGATGCCATCGACAAGACTCTGCAGCGCATGGTGCAGGCGGGAGAGTTGCGTCGCATCGACAGAGGCCTATATGACAGGCCCAAAATCAATAGCCTGACCAAACGTCCCACGACCCCAGACTACCGCGCGGTAGCGGAAGCCATTGCCCGCCGCGATCACCTGCGCCTGCTGGTAGACGGTATGACCGCCGCCAATGATCTCGGTCTGACCGACGCGGTACCCGCTCGCGTCACCATCCATACCGACACCCGCCGACGTGCGGTTCAACTCGACAAGCTCACCATCGAGTTCAAGCAGACAGCGCCCAGTCGTCTCTACTGGGCGGGGCGCCCGGCCATGCGCATCGTGCAGGCGCTGTACTGGTTAAAGGACACACTGACTTCGGAGCGTTCTTCCATTCAGGGCAAGCTGACTAAAGTGCTGGCCGATCCCGTTCATGGTCCGGCGATCCGCCAGGATCTGCTTGATGGTTTCAATGTATTGCCGGCGTGGATGCAAAGCCTGATCCGAGAACTCCCAGGGTGTGACCCGCAGGAAACAAGGGCCGCCCCCCCCCAAACTCTCGATACCAAAAAATCTCCGCCTGCACGCCGCCGCGCGGCCAAACACGGGGAGGCCCCGTGAATCCAGCATTCAGTACCATCATCACAGCTAGCGACGCCGAGCGCCGAGACTTGTTTCTTGGCGCCTCAACCCGCCTCGGTACAGCGGTTCAGAACATCGAAAAGGATTTCTGGGTCTGTTGGACACTAGATGCGCTGTTCAACGGCCTGGAAACTGGTGGCCCCCGCCTGCTGTTCAAGGGCGGCACTTCGCTCTCTAAGGCCTTCGGCCTGATCTCCCGCTTTTCCGAAGACATCGACATCACGGTGTTTCGTGATGACTTGGGACAAAGGGCCGAGGTTGCCGATCTGGATGCGCTGAGCGGCAAGAAGCGCCGTGCACGTCTCGAAGCCATCCGCAATGCGTGCCAGGCCTATATCGCGGGTCCATTGACCGCGCAGTTCACGCATCTCGCGGCATCGGTCATACCCGAGAACCGCTTTCGGCTGGAACTCGACCCCGACGACAAGGATGGTCAGAGTTTGTTGTTCTGGTATCCCTTCGTCACAGCCACCACCGGCGACTACATCCGCTCAGCGGTCAAGATTGAGGCCGGTGCCAAATCGGCACTTGATCCGCATGTCGCGGCTTCCGTCACTCCGTACGTCATACAGGATCTGCCCGAACTGGACTTGACCGTGACGAACGTAATCACCGTGAAACCCGAACGCACCTTCTGGGACAAGATCATGATCTTGCACGGGCTACGCCAGTGGCATGACCGTCGCGGTGAGCTACGACACGGCGGGCAACGTGTCTCACGTCACTACTATGACGTGCATCAACTGATGCAGGCACCGTTGGCGGCCGCCTGGCAGGAGGATCACGTGCTGGCGACCGACTGCGCCCACCATGCGAGGCTGTTCTTCGGCAGCGCCGATTTGGGGCTCCACAGTGCGGTACCCGGCACGTTTACGCTAACACCGAATACAGCGATGCGAGAAGCACTCAGAAAAGATTATGAAGCGATGGCTGGCATGATTTTCGGCGATGTCCCTCCGCTCGATGCGGTACTGCACAGCGCAGAACACTTCGAGCAGATCGTCAATGGCGCTGCAATAGCCGCACTCACCACAAAAGGAACGCAGCGATCATGAGCGATTACTTCAGTGATCGAGAGAATGGCCCTCGCGCCCGTACCGATCAGGTGATCTCGCCTGTCGTATGGGCAGGGTTGGTGGGGACGGTGCAGGCATTAGTTAATAGCGGAGCTTTTGGCCTGCGGTTTCCGGAACGATGCCCGGATGGACAAGCGGTATGTGGCAGCGATTCGGACGCGCTTGCCGCATCCGTCGTCGCGGAGATGCCTGGCTTGACTTGGCCGTTGGAAACATCTCGCATGGAAGGGGAAGAGTTTTTCTCGCAGCGTCAGCCCTTTGCGCCTGACACCATGCTGGTACTGGATTTTGTGGAATTCGTGTATGCCGCCGTTGCACAACCGATCCCCGGCAAGCATCACGACTATTTCAACCACCATCATTTGACGTTCGATCAAGCGGCCGGACAGGAAGAATTCCGCAAGACCGTCAACCGCATTTTTGCGCGCAATGGCGTGGCATTCGAGATGCTTTCGACCGGCCGCATTGTGCGTGTTTTTCCTGCCGTGCTTGGCGACGAACTCAAGCGAACAACGTTTCGTAGCGGTGATCGCATGCTGGACAACATGCTGGAGGAATGCCGGACAAAATTTTCTGATCGCAATCCGCTCATACGCCGCGAAGCGCTGGAACGCTTGTGGGATGCGTGGGAACGGATCAAGTCACTGGCGGACTCTGGCGATAAGAAGCGGTCGATCAAAATCATCCTTGATGCCGTGGCAGCGGAACCATCTTTGCGGTCAAGGCTAGAAACGGAAGCGATCGAGCTGACAGCAATTGGCAATAGCCATCTCATCCGGCACTCGGAAGTTAACCAAGTCGCCGTCATTGATGTGGATCATGTCGATTATCTGTTCCATCGCCTGTTCGCGATGATTCAACTGATGCTAAGAAAAAAGGGGAACGTGTGAATGCTCGAACGCCGCACCGGGACGCAATCCGGATACTTTTCATTCTCAACGCCGGCGGTATGCCATGGGTAGATCCGAACGACCCGACGGTTGCCAAGATTTTCAAAGGCGAGGCGAGACTGCATGCCTTCGATTTCTGGATGCGTAATCCGGATTATCTGGCTAGCGAACTCTTGGACGGCTACGAAGCGACAGGCAACGCGACCTACCGTCAAGCTGCGGAAGCGATCTTCGAAAGCGATGAGCCCGACTTGCGTCGCATTCCGATGATCCGATATCTGTTTGGTGCCTATGAACGGCTCGACGATGCGCTTTCCTTGCTTCGATCACGCGACCTAGTCCGTATAACAGGCATCAAAGGAAAGGTGAAGGTCCACGAAACCAATTTCATCCTGACGGCTCGCGGGGTAGATGTCTGTTCGAATGCTGTTGTACAGGAACCAATTCTTGAGTGGTATGCACATCGGGCAGCATTAGTCGCGGACATTGCAGGCACACGCGGTGGTGGTGCTCTGAAGGAGAAGCAGTACGAGCAGGCAACGTATGCTCAGACCCAACTCGGCGGGATCATTCCTCCTATTGGTACGGACGTGCAACGAAGGCTGAATCAACTCAAACAAACCGCTTGAAGGGGGAGATATGGCAAAAGAAAGCATGGAATGGCTGGACGCCATCGCAAGCCGAGCGAAGGTCGATACGAATCGCGTGGAATCAGTGTTGACCGCGCGTCATATCGTACCAACCCCGGTGCTGCCCGCTCCGCGTAGGATGAAGCTTTTGAGTATTGCTTTCGGAGGGGCGAAGCAAGGCGTTGAGGACGATGGACTCTATACCTTCGAATGGCCAGACCTCAATGAAGGACTTTGGGGAATGATGACGGATCGGAACCTGCGCGGGAAGTCATCGATCATCGAAGTCGTACGCTGGCTGATGCGCGGCAGGCCATCTCCGAATCTTCAGGATGATGTGAAGACCTGGATACACAACGCCTGCTTGCGATTCGACCTCGATGGGCTCGAACATGAAGTGCAGCTAGATTGTCAGAACGGAGCTACTGGCACGCTGAGCCGGCGCTCATCGGCAACGGCGAATCCTACGGTGCTAGCGTCCTTCAATAGCGACAAGCAGTTCGAGATGGTTATGTCGGACTTCTTTCTGCGTGCATTCTCGATGGAAGGGCTTGCAACATGGCGCGAAAGCGAATCCGAAGAAAAGACCGGTCATGCCGTCGTTCATGGTTGGCCGGCGTTGTCGGGTGCGATGTTCATCGGTACTAACTATGACGTAGTGCTCGGCGATCTGCCAGCTACGACAGGAACTCAGGCGCGTTTGATGCAGATGTACTTGGGCGTTCCATGGGTATCGACACTGGCCACGGCAGCGGCGGCACTGAAACTCGTCGAATCTGGAAATGAGCTAGAGGTTCGCCGTCGCAATCAAGGTGCGCGTGCCAAGCAAACCCGCGTCAAGGAGATTGAAGCGACGCTTGCAGAGAAGCGTAACGCATTAAGTGCACAACCCTCAGATGAGACGATCCAGGCTGAGCTCTCGTTGCTTAGCGGTAGGTATTCTGAAACCAAGCGCCGAGAGAAGGCGATGCAAGAGCGACTTGATCGAGAGACGCTCGCAGAGCAGCAAGCAAACGCTGCCTACCTTCAAGATCGCCGTGAACTACAGTCCCACCTAGATTCGACGGCGGCAGGTTCTATTTTCCGTTTACTCGACCCGAGTTGCTGCCCGCGTTGTGATCACGAGATTGATCTGGCAAGAAAGAAAAAAGAGGCCGCCAGCCATTCATGCTCGGTATGTGGAGAGAAAATTTCGAGCAGCGAAGATGCTGATTTTCTGAGGAAAGAGCTTGAGGCGAGCGTGAAAGCGTCAAAAACGGCGTTCGATAAGGCCCAAAAGAACCGTGGCCTGGCCGATGAGAGCCTCCAGACCTTACAAACAGATCTGGAGGGCATTCAAACCAAAAGCGAAGCGTTGACGCTGCAGCTTGGGTCGTTCGATGCTCGAAAGCTTCTTGCCAACGAGATTGCGGTACTTGAAGGTCGCCTCGAAGAAGCGGGTTTTGATCCTGGTAACGATGACCTCATGGACGACGAAGCTGTTGTACTCAAAGCCATTGTCGGCGAGACGGAAACACGATCAAAAGCTGTCCGCGACGAATTTCTGACCGAAGTTTCCACCAGCCTTCTTCATTTCGCCCAGCGCTTTGGCATGCACAGCTTGTCGAAGGCTCAATTGCGCGGAAATGCGAGTCTGATCTTGACGAAGGGAGGCGCAGAGACCTCATTCAGCAAAGTGACAAAAGGCGAACGGCTGCGATTGAAGGTCGCCACAGTTCTGGCCATGATTCAGGTAGGTGAACGAAGAGGTGTCGGAAGACACCCTGGTCTGATCATGATCGATTCGCCTGCTGCGCAGGAAATCGCGCCAGAAGATCTCCGTGAACTGCTCTCGGGATTGAAGGATATTCGCAATGAACTTCCCCATCTGCAGATTTTCGTTGCCGGCGTAACCTCGAAAGCGATGATTGATCACATCCCCGAAAGCCATCGCAGAGAAGCCACCAATGGAGGCTACCTGTGGTAATGACCGCTCCGGGGATTCAACTGCATCCGGTGGAAGTCACGCTGCATGCGTTGTTGAGCCAAGGGGAACTGCCAAGCGTCAGCAATCTGGGCGGATTCGATGCAATTGTTGAGGCTGCCCCAGCGCTGGGTGCGTCTCCTTTTGCGGGCGAAATTTTGTTTGCGGTTCTCAGTGATGCGAGCGACGCATCGATGAAGGATGTACGTCCATGGAAAGATCTGATCAATCATTTGGTACGAGCAGCCATAAGCGATGTTGTGTTGATCGAAATGGTCGACGCGCTGAATTCTTGCCAATTGCCGGACGGTACTGCCAGTGACGTTTTTACGGTTTTCTTGCAGAAGGCAGTCGATGTTTCAGGTGCTCTCACGGGCTATGCACGCGCCATAGCGCTTGAAGGAGCTTTCCGCCTGGCTGCATCCGATCGCAGAATGCAGCTGCGCCTACTGGATGCCTTGCTGGGCATTCAGGTCTCCGATGAATCCCATTTCCTTCGTCATGCCGCGAAGATCATGGGGATCGCCCATTCTCATTGGCGCGAAGTGGAGCTCGTCGATCGGCTGCGCCTCTTTTCCGAATGTGAAGACGCGGCATATGAAGCCAGCTTTGAGTTGGGGATGGCAGGTCTGGCATCTGCACTTGATGAGCCGAAGAGAGAGATGGCGAACGCCATCTTTTTGGATTCGCTACAGTGGTTCAAGAAAGCTGAGTCATTGAAAGAAGCAGCGCCGGAGGCAGCGCTGTATGGGGAATGTCTCACACTATTGACGGACTTCGATGCCCATAAGACGGACATTGAATTGAGAGCGCGCAGCGCGGCGATTCAGAAATCAGCCTTCGAACTACTTGCCTGGCATGCCGACGAAAATTCGCCTACATGGTTGGGCACACGGCATATACAAGCTGCTTGCTGGAACGATCTTGCCGGAGTGCTCGCGTCGCTTGCCGACAGTTTGCAGCAGGTTAGCTGGTGGGAGCCTAGGGTTGTGATCGAATGTCAAGTGCTCGCTGCTTATAGCGCGGGGCGAACGATCTTGAAACGCAGCCGAGATGGATATCTAGAGACTTTACTGCGTCCCAGGATCGAGTCTTCGATCGCGCAGCGCGAGGGGCAGGCGTATCTTTTGAAATGCTGGCTCGAACAAAACCGCGAGCACGAGCAGGTCCCAGAGGCCGATGCGATTCTGAGCGGTATTGACCGGTTGATGACCGCTGATGCGGAGATCCAGCGAAACCCCACTGAGGCAGCCACCGTTTGGGCGCCGGTCGCTGCCGTATTGTCGCAAGCCCGTTGCAGCAAAGAGACCGAGCGGCGCGCCATCGAAGTCGTCTCAAACGCATACGCATTCAGCCTCGAAGGACTGAGCACGGCGGAGATCGACATCTTTGACCATTGCTTGGCCTCGGTGGAGCACCACCCGGACTACAGGGACAGTGTCCGAGGAGCCAAACTGTTCGGCACTGTTTTACTGTGGACGACCAGATTTCTTAAAAATCGTCTGGAAATTACGAAGAAGGATGATCCATCGGTCACGTATCTGTTCGAAACATCTGACGGCACCTTGCCACCAGAGAGTGCACTTCAAGACGATTATTTCCGTTGGATAAGCACTCAATCCGCATCCGGAGAAATGGAGCCAACGAACCTTGGCGGGGGCCGTGCCGACGTGGCGCTGAAGGCCACAGGAGAGCGCATGGTGATCGAAATCAAGCGTGAAATGGATGATGCATCGTTCGATTCACTGGCAAATCACTACGCGGGACAAACTACCGACTACCAGAACGTCAGTATTCGATTGGGGTTTCTGCTTGTCCTTGATCTAACCGTGCCGAAGGTCGAAGGTACGCCGCACATCCGATCCTTAATGCAATGTCGCTCCATACAGCGATTAGGTGAAACCGAGCCGAGACACGTCGTTATTGTCAAAGTACCGGGCCGACGGTACTTGCCAAGCGGCATCAGTAAAAATGCGCAACTTTCAGCGACTACTGCGAAGGCAACTAAGGGGCAGCCAAAGCGAAAGAAGGCATCCGACTTAGCAATACAGGCAGCATCTGTAGCCAGCGTTCCTACGGGCATCGCAGATGCCTCTGCCGGCTCGGGTAAAAATTGAATATGGAGACTCAATGCTTGAATGGTATTTGAAAGTCAATTCTGTGTTTCGGGCGATACGCCAGAAAGCAATCGACGCGCAGGGCTTACTCGCTGATGATGACAAAGCCGGTGCAAAGTTGGTCAATGGTTATTTGAAAACAGACTACCAATCGCTTCGCAAGCTTTGGACGGATGCAGGATTTCCGGAGCAAGACATGGGAAACCTCGGAAGGCATATTGGATTTGGAGATGCCAACGACTATGACGACATTCTTGCGCGTGATCTACCACAGGTGGAGGCCAAAGCAGAAGCGCATGTGCGAAGTGGAGTGGGCACACAACCGAGCATTGGCTTCGAAGAGCTGTTGCATCCGGTCATCTTCGCACATGCCTTTCAGCATTATGTGAACGGACACTACCGCGATGCAGTTCTGAACTCGGTCGTTGCAATCTTTGATCTGATGCGAGAGCGCACCGGCCTGGATCTCGACGGCGCGGCTCTTGCGACGCAAGCATTGAGCTTGGAGAAGCCGCACCTGATCCTCAGCGAACTTGACACTGAGTCGGGCAGAAATGACCAGAAGGGTTTCATGCAAATTTTAGTCGGTGCTTACCTTGGCATACGCAATCCCAAGGCTCATTCGCTAAATCATGATCTCGACCCGGAGAAGGCCGCGCAGTATCTGATCTTCGCCAGCCTTCTAGCCCGACGGATCTACGAAGCGAAAGACGCACCGAAGACTTGAGTTGAGCCAGTTGCATCGGTGGTTCTCGATATGACCGCGGCTATTGGAACTCAGACGATGTCCGGCCGAAGACCGCAGGCAGCGCAAAGAATCGAACACTTCGCAATGTGCTTCTGCACCGGGGCTTTCTAAGCAGAACAGGCCGCACATCATCACAGGGGTACCCAATGGCAAGAATAAGAAAGATCGAGATCTCCAACTTCCGTGGCATCCAGCAACTGGTGTGGTGTCCATCGCCTGGCATCAATTGTCTAATCGGCACGGGCGACAGCGGAAAATCCACGGTGCTGGATGCGATCGACCTGTGCTTGGGCGCTAGGCGCAATGTCCAGATTTCCGACGCTGACTTTTTCGGCCTGGACATCACCGCTCCGATCAGCATCACGCTGACGCTGGGCGCGCTGGATGACAGCATGAGTGCGCTGGAGAGCTTCGGTGCGTTTCTGCGCGGCTATCACGCCGCCACGGGTGTCGTCGAAGACGAGCCGTCCGCCGGTGCAGAAGTGGTTCTCTGTCTGAATCTGACAGTCGCCAGTGACCTGGAGCCATCCTGGACTCTCATTTCCGACCGCGCCTCCCAGCAAGGTCTGGTGAAGACACTCGCGTGGAAGGACCGTCTGGCCCTGGCGCCGACGCGGATCGGTACGCTCGCTGATTACAACTTGGGCTGGCAGCGAGGCTCAGTCCTGAACCGCATCTCGGAGGAGCGCGCTGATGCCTCAGCGGCACTCGTGAAGGCTGCGCGGGATGCGCGCGGCACCTTTGGCGACCAGGCCGAGCAGCAGTTGGGAGAAGCGCTGGGGATCGTTGCTGCGACCGCCCAGGAACTCGGCGTCCACATCGGCGCGAAGGCGAGAGCACTGCTCGACTCGCATTCTGTGTCGTTCGGAGGCGGGACCATCTCCCTGCACAACGAGGGCGGCATCCCGCTTCGCAGTCTCGGCGTCGGATCCACGCGCCTGCTGGTCGCTGGTCTGCAGCGCAAGGCGGCCAGCCAAGCGTCGATCGTCCTTTCGGACGAACTGGAGTACGGCCTTGAGCCGCACCGCATTGCTCGGTTTCTCGGCTCTCTCGGAGCGAAGGAAGCGGCCCCGCTGCAGGCGTTTCTCACCACCCATTCGCCAGTCGCGCTCAGGGAACTGTCGGGCGGCCAGCTCTTCGTGCTGCGCCGCAATCTCCACGGCCACGAGGCCCGCATGGTGGGCACCGATAACGACACCCAAAGCACCATTCGCCTCTATCCCGAGGCCTTTCTGGCTGGCTCCGTGATCGTGTGCGAAGGGGCTAGCGAGATCGGACTCCTGCGTGGCCTTGATTTGCACCGGGTCGAACACGGCGGCGTGTCCCTGGCTGCACAGGGCATTGCCATGGTTGATTGTGGCGGTGGAGAACCTGACCGTCCCTATACTCGAGCGGCAGCGTTCCAGTCGCTGGGTTACAGGGTAATGGTGGTGCGCGATGACGACAAGAACCCCACGCCTGCCATCGAACAAGCATTTCTGCAGGCCGGTGGCGCGGTCGTCGCCTACCGCACAGGCCGCGCATTGGAGGACGAACTGTTTGGCAGCCTCACGCCGGTGGCCTGCCAGCACTTGATCAAATATGCCCACGACCTGCATGGCGACCTGATTCTCGAACACTTACGCACTGTCTCGAACAACACGCTGACCGTTCAGGCCGTCTGGGACGAAATCCAGAACACACAAGCGCTGTCAGCGCCAAGCCGCGCTATGCTCGGGCAGGCGGCGCGCATCCGCAAAGCCGGTTGGTTCAAGTCCATCTCTTGGATGGAGGACGTAGCGAGGACCATCGTGGCGCCGGACTTGCCGCTATGCGATCCAGGCTTCAAGGCACTGGTGGACCAGGTATCTACGTGGGCTGCGCATGGGCCCCGCTGAAATCGACCTGCGCGCGATTGCCCGCGGTACGGTTACGGCACCGGCCGGGTGCGGCAAGACGCAGTTGATCGCCCACGCCTTGGCCGCTCACGGATGTCGCAAACCAATCCTCGTGCTCACGCACACGAACGCTGGCGTGGCGGCACTTCGTGGTCGGTTGGAGCGTGCCGGTGTGCCGCACAGTGCCTATCGATTGAGCACCATCGACGGCTGGGCCATTCGGTTAATTGCGAGCTTTCCGGGGCGAAGCGGTCACGACCCCGACATCCTGCGGCTCGCCACGCCGGCGCGGGACTACCCGGCGATCCGCGAATTTGCCTGGAAGCTACTGCAGGCCGGGCACGTCAGCGAGGTACTGAAAGCGTCCTATGCCCACCTCATCGTGGACGAGTACCAGGACTGTTCGGTGCCTCAGCACTATCTCGTCTACTTTCTCTCGCTGATTCTGCCGGCCTGCGTGCTTGGCGATCCGATGCAGGGCATCTTCGGGTTCGGTGGCAATGCCTTGGCCAACTGGGAGCAGCAAGTCTGCGCGCATTTCCCGGTCGTGGCGGAATTGGCCACGCCCTGGCGGTGGCGCAATGCCGGTGCGGAAGCACTCGGACAGTGGCTACTGGAGGCTCGCCGCCAATTGGTGGCCGGTCAGTCGGTGGATCTACGCACCGGGCCACCAGCACATGTGACGTGGGTTCAGACCGTCCCTCCCAACGACCACCCGCAGCGACTGGCTGCGGCGCGGACGCTGCCGCCCACCGCCGACGGGCGCGTGCTGATCATCGCTGACAGCCGTAACCGTTCGAGCCAGCGGAACTTCGCAAGCCAGACGCCAGGGGCCTCGACCGTTGAGGCAGTCGACTTACAAGACCTCATCGCCTTCGGCAATAGTTTCGATGTTGCGTCTGCAGGGGCATTGGGACAGTTGCTGGCGCTGGCGCAAAGCGTCATGACCAATGTGGGTGTCGCAGAGCTGACACGGCGTCTGGAGTCATTGGCCCGAGGAACCGCGAGGAATCCGCCGTCCGCAGCGGAGAGCAGTGCCTTGGCGTTCCAGCGCGCCCCGTCCATCGCCGCAGCCGTAACACTGTTGTCGGAGCTGCGCGAAATGCAGAATGTGCGCGTGCATCGGCCCGCCATTCTTTACGGTGTGCTCAAGGCGCTGCGTGGAGCTTCGGCAGGAAACGTCCCGCTTGCGGAGGCCGCCAGACGCGTGCGCGAAGAGAACCGATTGTTGGGGCGCCCGTTGCCCAAGCGTGCAGTCGGCAGCACGCTGCTGCTCAAAGGGCTGGAGGCGGAAGTGGCGGTCGTGTTGAATACGGAGGGTATGAGCGCACAGCACTTATATGTGGCCATGACCCGCGGATCGATGAAGCTGGTTGTGTGTAGCGCCAGCCCCATCTTGGGCTAAGTAGGAAGGGAAATGGCAAGAGAGAAAATATTTGGAAGCTCGGGCGGTGCAAAAGAGACGCCCGCTGGAAAGCTCATGGAGACGATCGTCGAGGACGTGATCAAGGCGAAGGCGATGCCCTTTGCTCAGTGGCAAGCCCTCAGCGCAAACCCTTTGGTTCCGCTTGCCATTCCGGTGTCGCAAGGCGGTCAGTATCCGGTCACACAAGTCGGCGTGGACGCAGCTCACATGCTGTCACAGCAAAGCTGGAAATCACTCGAAGCCTTGCGCCAGACAATTGACCGGGAAGCCTTCATGAAGCTCTCGTTCCAGGCGATCGGGGACACGCTTCGCGACTGCCAATCGCGCCTTCCAGAAGTACCGGACGGTCAGAATGAGCAGGACGTGGTGCTCGGTGACGATTTTTACACTGTGCTCGTCGACGACTACCAAGCGTGCCTGCAGCAGCTTGCCGCCAGCGCAAGTCCCGATGTCGACCGGCATATCCCTTGCCATCTGTTTCACTCGGATCAGGCCGTGCCGGCATTCGCCGTGGGGCCAGTGCGATTCCTGCCAAGAGCGGAATGGCTCGATTCCTTTGTCAAGGACTCGGAGGTCCGCGAGCTCATCCACCAGGTCGAGGCCCGTGAACTGGACATGGAGGAGTTGACCGCTCGATCAACTGTCGCCGAGAGTGGCCGCCGTGCATCGCATGCGTTGGATGTTCTGCGCACGCTACGCCATTACAGCTGGGTAGCGACCATCCGGATGGAAGGGCATGAGCATGCGCGGTCCCATTTCAAAGCGTCGGTGGTGGTGGGACTTGCGATTGACGTAATCGGACTGAGGTTCCAAGTCGAGGATGCGCGACGCTTTACCAAAGCCGGCAGGCAGCATCTTTTTGCAGAGGACCGGTTCGCGACCACGCTAGACGGAAGGATATTGCGTGGATCGAGCGTACAGATGCCTGGCCTTGGCGGACGCCCCGGTGCACTGGCCGCCAAGATGGCGGCCGAGCAATCCTTCCTGGATGCCGCCGGGTGCATCTTGCAGCACTACGTCGATGGACGACGAAGCGGACATGCGCTGCATCTCGTCGAACGCTGGGCGAATGCACTGTACTGGGTCGGTGAAGCTCGTCGCGAGGCTTCCGACTTCATGGCAGTGGTCAATTATGGCTGTGCCGCCGACGGGCTATCGGGCGCAAGCGGTAAGGCGAGCGACATGACAAGCTTCGCCGAGACCGCGCTCAAGCCTGAGGGTGAGACCGTGCCCGAGGGCGCGCTCACGGTGGATGCCGCAGTCCACAAGGTCTATCGAGAAGGCCGCAACAAGCTCGCCCACGGCGAAATGTCGGGACTACTGGAGGACCTTGCAGAGCCGCGAGCAGTCGGCGAGGCGCTGCTTCCGGCACTGTTCGATGTTGTGACGCCGGTGCTGGCTGACCTTTTGCAGAACGAGCCGAACCTGCTGAAGCTTGATGAGAAGAGGGCCTATCGTCTGCTTGAGGCAAAACTGGCAGCGCGCAAAGCGAACGCTTGACTTGACGGCCTGATTTTTTGACTCTTTGCGCGCTGACGACCGACTTGCGTTGGTTCGCTGCCAACTTGGTCGCCTTGCTGTCGCTAGCAGCGCCGAAGGTGCTACTAGCGACAGAACGGATACCTTTCACCGGATTATGCTTCCACCTCTTCAGTACGGCGCGCCCCCGTGATTGTCTTGCGCCGATTGGCCACCAATTCGGCGGCTTCCCGCACCGGCTTGTCCTCGGTGTGGACGTAGCGCATGAACATCACCACAGTCTTGTGCGCCGTCAGGGCCATGCCGACCTTTACTGGGATGCCCGAATTGGCAATGTCGGTCGCCGAGCGATGGCGGATGCCATGCGTTCCAACGTGCGTCGCACCCGCCACTTTGAGCGCACGGCTCCAGCCACCGTAATACTCGCCCGTGGTCAGGTGTTTCCCTGGATGGCGCGGCGACGGCAGTACGTAGGGATTGCCTTCCTGCCTCGGCGCCGTCGAAAGCAGCCGATAGGCTTCCTCACTTATGGGCTTGGACATGCCACCGGTCTTGCTGTCGGGCCAAACGACGCGGCGGTTTTCCAGATCGACCCATTCCCATTCGAGCGAGACGATTTCGCCACGGCGGCCGGCGAACTCGAATTGCAGGCGAATCGCCAACGGGATGACGTAGTTCTCCAGTCCCTCGGCCTCGATCTTGTCGAGCTGCCGGAACAGCTTGCCCATGTCCTCGTCGCTGATAAGGTGGGTGGACTTTCCGGCAGGGAACATCTGGACATGGCGGCAAGGATTGGTGCCGTCAGGCCGATAGCCCCACACCTCGGCCAAGTTGAACATCTTGCGCAGGATGCTGAACGCCTTGTTCGCCTCGGTCTGCTTGTACGATAGTTTTTCCATCAGTCCGGCAATGTCAGGGCGCTTCACGTCGTGGACCTTCTTTCGGCCCAGCAGCGGGATGATGCAGCGGTCGATGACGCCTTGATAGCCGACTCGGGTGCTGGGCTTGTTGCGCTTCTTGGAGTGGTCCTCCATGAACTTGTTGCACAACTCCTCGACGGTGGGCGCTTTTCGGGCTTCTGCCTTGGCGGTACTGGGATCACCCCCCCGGCGTACCTGGGCCAGCCATTCCTGTGCGAGCGAACGGGCCTGTTCGACGGTCAGTTCCCCGTACTGGCCCAAGGCGGGCTTGCGGCGCTCGCCGGCGTTCGTTCGGTACTGAAGCATGAACACCTTGCGGCCGGATGGGGTAATCTTGCACAAGAAGCCGGGCACCAGCGTGTCCCGAAGTTCGACAGCCTGCGCTTGTGGTTGTGCCGCATCGACAGCGGACTTGGTGAGCTTGATTTTTGCCACGATGACTCCTCGGAAAGACCCGGTTCCCAGGAGCCTTCTAGGGGCCAGCAGAGGGGAAGTCGGGTCAAGTTTCAGAAAGCACCGGCATATGTTGAACTCGCCTAACTTATTGATAAACCTGCTGTATCGAGTCTTGGCGTAGTCCAGCGAAGTGCCGAGCTGGAGTCATGGTGAAATAAAAAAAGGCGCTCAGTCCGAGCGCCTTTGAGAGTCGAGAATGTCTTCCCGTCAAACAAACTAATAATATTTAACGCAAATAATCCATTAGGCGGCTCTGCGAGCCTACACGAGTGCTGGCGGACGGATTTGCGGTCATTTTTCGTGCTTGCTCGTCGTCCATGGAATAGCCATGGACTTCTCTCAAGCCCAAAAACTGTCTCGCAAACCGCCTCGCCATCATCTCGTGTCCAGATGAATTATCTGGGTTTATGCAAAATTCTTTGCCACGAAATCCCAGTTGACCAGGCTGGTCAGGAAAGTCTCGACAAACTTGGGACGCAGGTTGCGGTAATCGATGTAGTAGGCGTGTTCCCAGACGTCGACGCACAGCAGCGCCTTGTCGGCGGTGGTCAATGGGGTTCCGGCAGCGCCCATGTTGACGATGTCCACGGAGCCGTCAGCCTTTTTCACCAGCCAGGTCCAGCCGGAACCGAAGTTGCCCACGGCGGAGGTCTGGAAGGCTTTCCTGAATTCGTCCACGGAACCCCACTTTGCCTTGATGGCATCGGCCAGCGCGCCGGTCGGTTCGCCGCCGCCGTTAGGCTTCATGCAGTTCCAGAAGAAGGTGTGGTTCCATACCTGTGCGGAGTTGTTATAGACGCCGCCAGCCGGGGCCTTCTTGATGATGGCTTCCAGGTCCAGGTTTTCGTACTCGGTGCCCTTGATCAGGTTGTTCAGATTGGTAACGTAGGCTTGATGGTGCTTGGCATAGTGGTATTCGAAGGTTTCCTTGGACATGTGCGGTTGCAGGGCGTCCATGGCATAGGGCAGGGCGGGCAGTTGATGTTCCATAATGACTCCTTGGAGAGGGTTTTAAATAAATCAGGCAAGGTTGAAAGCGCCTTGCCTGTTCAGAGTTAATTCTGATTTAGAATGAGTTTACCTAAAAACCCTTCTCTCGGCAATAGTTGAGTAAATCTATCGCCTTTATGCGGTGATCATGGATCGGGTGGGTTATGCTGCAGCAAGCCCACCGGCCTGAACGGCTGCGATGGCTTTTGCCTGGTTCATGTCCTGCGTGTATCCACTGGCATAAAGACAGCATGCAAGCTGGTTGACCAGTGGCAGCGGGATGGGAATTTCACCTGCCAGCACCTGGGTGGTCCAGAATGCCATTTCGGCTGCGCTGGCTGTATTTGGCCGGTTTGGAATGGTCCGGGCCGTGCCGCGTTCCGCTTCGAAAAGAATCTCGCTGTCGCCATTGCGAATGTATTCCAGTTGCGGCCGCTGGGCGGGATTCGCATAAGGATCGCCATCGCTGCTTTGCAGCAACAGGGCATTGGCTTCCGTTATATGCAGGAACTGGCGCAGTCGATTCAGGCATTCTGGCTGGCTGGCGCTGACCAGATGCAGACCTGCTCCGGCAAAAGGTTCCAGTACTTTTGCCATGAGATGGGCACTGTTGCGCAAACCCAGGCGGCTGCGCAGGCTGAGCAGAGTGGCGAGTCCCGGGCAGAGTGCGGCGGTGGGAAGAAATGCCATGCCCTGCTGGTCGAGTGCCTGTTGCGCCTGCACGCAACTGGTGCTGGGCAGGGTTCCCAGCTCGCGCAGCACATAGGCGGCTGCCACGCCATCATGGCTGTCGAGCGAGCCGTGCATCAGCACGGGAATACCGAAACGCTGCAGCAAAAGCGCCAGCAGGGGCAACAGGTTGACGCTATCCAGCTTGCCGCCATACGCCGGAATGATCACGGGCAGAATTCCACCTGAAGGTGGCTGCAGGCGATAGATCCGTTCTGAAACTGCGCGTTTGAACCCCAGCAGTTCGTCCAGGCTTTCGCCCTTGGTTCGCAGGGCATAAAGCAGGGCGCCGAGTTCGAGATCTGGGAGCCCTTCATCGAGCATGGCGGAAAAAAGCTGATAGGCATCCGCTTCAGAAAGGCTGTCCTGACTTCGCCCAAGGGTCCTGATAATTGCCGCGGTGCTCATGCCGTTTTCCTTAATATGACGTTTTGATCATGTGTTTTGCAGCAAGCCTTGTGCCAGCAATTCCACCTTTATTAATCAATAACCTATGATTTTTACTGAGGTATTTTGCCTGAGTGTGGTGCAAACCTTCATGGCTGTGCTTCGTCATGGTGCAGACAATAAAATCCCCGCATGAAGCGGGGAAGATGAGGGGGTAAGGAGGGCGTTCTGAACGCGGCTACTTGTTGTCTCCAGGCGCCATGCCACCGCCCGGCGCCATGCCACCGCCCGGCGCCATGCCACCGCCAGGTCCCATGCCACCGCCAGGTCCCATGCCACCGCCAGGCCCCATGCCACCGCCAGGCCCCATGCCACCACCAGGCCCCATGCCCCTTCTGGCACCGGCCTGAGGTGGCATGTCGGGAAGGGTGACGCCTTTTTCCTTGGCGCGTTCCTGCATGCGCGCATGATGTTCGGCACGGATTTGCGTGCGTTCTTCAGTGGTCTTGGCTGTTCGCATTTTGTTGCGGTACTCGATACGTTCCTGCTGTGTCATTAACTGGCTGCCATAAACCTGTTCGCTGGCGGCAGCCGGTGTTTGAGCCTGTGCTTCCGCAGCCCCGGACACGTTAGCAGCTGTACACAGAGTCAGAATGGCAGCAGAAATTAAAGTACGCTTGAACATGATTAAGTCTCCATCTGAGTTGATTATTCTTGAGAGCGCTCGTTGGGGACGCGGGTTTGTCGAGCCCGCCTCCACATCCGCTATGACAACTTGCTACCGCAATTGGTTCGGGAATACCCGTGTTCATGGCAACGAAATTTATAGCGATGTCATCGCTGGCCTAATATGCAATAGGCCGTTAAGTCTGTCTCAGGACGGAATCAGTTGTTGCGCCAGACTGTTCTTTTCTGCTGTGGCCTTTTCGCTGAGGGCGAAACCGTGCAGCCGTTCGGCGCTGTCGATGAACAGCGCGCGCACGCCTGCCGGCGTAGATTCCACTTTCCACTGGCCTTCCACACCCAGGGCAGGAGGGCAGACTGTAATCGGGCAGGCCGGCGTCTTGATGACTACCGGCATTACCGGGTAGCTTAATTCGGCTTCGCTGCCGGCAAGCACTTTCGCCAGCGTGCGCGCCTGCTGCATCAGCGGCATGACATAGGGCAGGACCTTGCCTTGCGCTTCGGCGCAGTCGCCAATGGCGTAGATGTCCGGAGCGCTGGTCTGGAGCCGGTTGTCGACCACAATGCCGCGGTTGACCTGGATGCCTGCCGCGGCTGCGAGGGTGGTACGCGAACGCAGGCCGATGGCGGACAGGACGACGTCCGCCTCCAGCGCTGAGCCATCCGAAAGCCTGAGCTGCAGGGCATTGCCGCTACGCTCGACAGCTTCCGCCTTGACGCCGAAGTGCCAGTTCACCCCCTGCCTGCCCAGCGCTTCCTGCAGTTTCAGGCTGGCTTCCGCCGGCAGCAGAGCGGCCAGGGGCCTCGTTCCTGGGTCAATGACGTCGACGCTGAAGCCGCCCGCCAGCAGGTCGTTGGCAAATTCGCAGCCGATCAGCCCGCCGCCAAGGATGGCCACCCGTTTCTTGCCTTCCAGTGCAGCACGGAAACGGGTGTAATCGTCCAGGTTGTTGACCGACAATATGGCGTCTGCGCCACTACCCTGCAGCGGAAGGCGGATCGGATCGGCGCCCTTGGCCAGCACCAGACGGGAGTAAGCGATTTCCTTGCCATTCTCAGTAATGCTGCGACGTTCGGGGTGGATGGCGCTGATCAGGGTATGGGCGTGGATTTCGGCATTCAGTTCCTGCGCCATCTGCGCTGCAGTTTTGGTCGCCAGTTGTGCGGCTGTCTTGCCGCCAGCCATGGCATTCGAGAGCATGGGTTTGGAATAGAATCCGCCGTCGTCAGCAGTGAAGATGTGCAGTGGCGTTGCGCTGTCCAGCTTGCGCCATTCCCGCGCCAGCGTGAAGCCGGCCAGGCCGCTGCCGATAATGATGAGGGGTGACATGGCGTTCTCCTGATTAACGGGGGAGAGGGTCTCCCCCGTTGCTGTTTACGCGATCTGAACCATTTCAAAATCGGCCTTGCCTACGCCGCAATCCGGGCATGCCCAGCTATCCGGCACGTCTTCCCAGCGTGTGCCGGCGACAATGCCTTCTTCCGGCGCACCAGCCGCTTCGTCGTAAATCCAGCCACAAACTACACATTGAAATTTCTTCATGTTTTGCTCCTTGATCATATTCATTGGATAAATTCAGAACCCTTGATTTAAGGTCACCGGTCAGGTTTGCAAGCCATTCACTGACAAAAATCAGGATTTTACGCGAGCCAGCGTGTCACGATAGTGGTTGGCATGACGCTCTTCCACCCGTGCCAGCGCGGCGAAGCGCTTTGCGGCTTTTGCCAGTGTGGCCTGAAAGCGTTCAGCATGTTCCTTCGATTCCTCGATCTGCTCGCTGATCTCGCCAGCCGCCGCGTGGTTTTTTTCTTCTATCGCGGTATGCAGGAAGGCCGGGTACATTTCGGTGTACTCGTAGGTCTCGCCCGCAATCGCCATCTCCAGGCAACGCGCCGGATTCATTTCGCTACCGGGGTAGAGCAGGTCGAGGTGGCCGAAGGCATGCTGCACTTCCTGAGCGGCGGTTTCCTCGAAGACCCTGGCGGTCGCTTCGTCGCCCTGGGCGCGGCAGAGCTTTGCGAAGTACATGTATTTGATATGGGCCATGGATTCGCCGGCGAAGGCGGATTCGATGTTTTTTACGGTAACAGATCGTGTCATGTTCATCTCCTTTCGATGTGATGTGGTGCAATCCACGGTTCCCATCTTAGAGAAGCGAATATGATTGGTCTAATTGATTGTTATTATTACAACGATAGCCATTGACTATCTATTTTCTTGCGGCGGCAGGTCCAGTCTGGTGACGCAAGGCAGGCCCGAAGTCATGACCGCCCGGTACACGGCGGCGATGGCTTCTGGGCGAGGGTAACGCTTGCGCCATGCCAGGGCAACCCGTCGGCTGGGAACGGGGTCGCTGAACGGGCGGAAGGCCAGCAGGCTGTTTTCACTCGTTGCCGTGCCGATCGCGCTGCAGGGAAGCACCGTGATGCCGGCGCCGCTGGCGACCATGTGGCGGATGGTTTCGAGCGAACTGCCTTCGAGGGTCTTCTGGATGCTTCCGGGTGCGGCGCTGGAGCGGTTGAGCGCAGGGCAGGCCTGCAATATCTGGTCGCGAAAGCAATGCCCCTGGCCCAGCAGCAGCAGGCTTTCATGCTCCAGTTCAGTGCTGCTGATAGTCTTTCTCAGGCACCACGAGTGGCCGGACGGCAAGGCCACCTGGAAAGCTTCGTCGTAGAGCGCCTGGGTGACGAAGCCGGGGTCATCGAACGGCAGGGCGATAATGATGACGTCCAGATCACCCTGTTTCAGGCGTTCGCTGAGGCGGGCGGTGAAATTTTCTTCGATATGCAGCGGCATCTGCGGTGCGATCTGATGAAGGTCGGGAATCAGTTGCGGCAGCAGGTAGGGGGCGATGGTGTAGATCGCGCCGAGGCGCAGCGGGCCAACCAGCTGATCCTGCCCCTGCTGTGCAATGGTCTTGATGGCAGTGGCTTCTTCCAGCACCCGTTGTGCCTGCTCCACCACTTGCTCGCCGATGGGCGTTATGGTGATTTCACTCGTCCCGCGTTCGAATAGCGTGATGCCGAGTTCGTCCTCCAGCTTGCGAATCGCCACACTCAGCGTGGGCTGGCTGACAAAGCAGGCTTCGGCTGCACGTCCAAAGTGGCGCGTGCTGGCGAGGGAAACGATATAGCGCAGTTCGGTAAGCGTCATGGGTTAAATCTTATCCCAAATCAAGCGCGCGGTTTGCTTTGCGGTAAAAAGTGGGCGTATACTGAACGCAGAAATCAGAAAGGCGGAGGTTATTATGAATGTAAGCATGAACGCGAGTACGGCACTGGCTTCGGCGACCGGTCAGGTCACTGGCAATGATGTCGGGGTTTCCGTGCTGAAAAAGGCGATGGAGGTTGAGGCACAGAATGCCGTGCAACTGATCAACGCCATTCCAAAACCAGAAAAGACAACTGCAAATCTGCCGTCCAATCTGGGCCAGAACGTCAATACCACCGCTTGATACCCCCGGACAGGAAGTCCATTCCTGTCCCGTTTCAGTTTCTCCCGTATCACATCCCGCGCATTTTCTTCCCCAGAATTGAACTGGTTCCGGTTTCTGCCGGACGCAATTTGTCACGCTCTATCCAGAACGCTCAATTTATTGAAAACGGTGTCGCAGGTAGCCGATGATGCCCGGCAGGATGGATATGAAAATGATCACGAGCATGACCAGAGTCAGGTTCTGCTTGATGAAGGGGATGTTGCCAAAAAAGTAGCCGCCGAGTATGAATGAACCGACCCATGCGCTACTGCCACCGAAACTGAACACGACGAAACGCCGGTAATCCATACTGCCCATGCCGGCGACGAAGGGCGCGAATGTTCGGATGATGGGGAAGAATCTTGCCAGGATGATGGCCTTGCCGCCATGTTTTTGATAAAACTGGTGGGTCTTTTCCAGGTAATCGCGATTGAGCAGGCGTGAGGTGTTGCTTCTGAAAATTCTCGGCCCGGCAAGGCGGCCGATCCAGTAGTTGGTATTGTCACCGAGGAACGAAGCCGATATCAGCAGCACGATCAGGATTTCCGGTGCCATCGCGCCGGTGGCGGCAACAGCGCCAGCAATGAAGAGCAGCGAATCGCCGGGAAGGAAAGGGGTCACCACCAGCCCGGTTTCGCAAAAGATCACCAGAAACAGAGCCAGGTAAATCCATGTGCCATATTGCTGGATCAATAATGGCAGATGCCTGTCCAGGTGCAGGACAAGATCCACAAAAGAGAGAAGCAGGTCCACGCGTTGCGGCTAGGGCAGCACTTCGGCTTCTTCGCCTTCCTTCTTTTCCGGCTTGATGAACTGCTCGCGCGAAACGCCCAGCCACAGCACGATCGGGCTGGCGACCAGCACCGAAGAGTAGATCCCGAATACGATGCCGATGGTCAGTGCCAGGGCAAAGTAATGAAGCGCCTCGCCACCCAGGAACAACATGGCCAGCACCATCAGTTGGGTCATGGAATGGGTAATGATGGTGCGCGACATGGTGCGGGTAATGGCATTGTCGATCACTTCCGGTACGCTGGCCTTGCGCATCTTGCGGAAATTCTCGCGGATCCGGTCGAATACCACGACTGATTCGTTGACAGAGTAGCCCAGAATGGCGAGTACGCCGGCCAGCACGGTGAGGGAAAATTCCCACTGGAAGAAGGCGAAGCAGCCCAGGATGATCACGATGTCGTGCATGTTGGCGATAATGGCTGCCACGGCGAAGCGCCACTCGAAGCGCATGGCAAGGTAGGCCATGATGCCGAAGGATACCACCAGCATGGCCAGGGCGCCGTTTTCATAAAGTTCCTTGCCCACCTGCGGGCCGACAAACTCGACGCGCTGCAATTTTGCACTGGCGTCAGCCGCTGACAGAGCCTGGAATACCTGTTCTGAAAGTTTGGCGCTACTGATTTCAGGCTTGACTGGCAAGCGGATCAGGATGTCGTGCGAAGTGCCGAAAGTCTGCACTGCTGCGTCGTGCAGGCCGATTTTGGTAAGCGTGTCGCGGATTTTTGGGACTTCTGCCGGATGAGGATAGGTAATTTCCATTACTGTACCGCCAGTGAAGTCGACGCCCAGGTTGAGACCTTTGAAACCGAGCGCAGCCACGGCGAGAATGAAAGTCACCAGAGAGATCAGCGTTGTTACCCGGGCATAACTCATGAACGGGATGTCGCGTTTTATGTTGAAAAATTCCAGCATGGTAAAACCCTTTTGTTAACTGCAAAGGCGCGAAGCTATTGAAAGTCGCATTCTTTGCAATTCCTGTGCTTTTGCGGTTGAATCAAATCAAATCGAAACGTTTTCCAGTCTTGCCTTGTTGCCGTAGGTCAGGTTGACAAGGCTGCGTGAGACCACCACTGCGCTGAATATCGAGGTCAGGATGCCGAGGCACAACACGACTGCAAAGCCTCTTACCGGTCCAGAACCCAGCCAGAACAGGGCGACGCCGGCAATGAACGTGGTGATGTTTGAATCCAGAATGGTATCGAAGGCACGCTCGTAACCGGCGAATATGGCGGCCTGAGGTGATGTGCCGTTGCGTAACTCTTCACGGATGCGTTCGTTGATCAGTACGTTGGAGTCGATCGCCATACCTACGGTCAGCGCAATTGCTGCCATGCCTGGCAGGGTTAGCGTTGCCTGCAGCAGTGAAAGCAGTGCGACCAGAAACAGCACGTTGGCGCTCAGGGCAATAGTGGATATCAGACCGAAGAAGCGGTAGTACATGACCATGAACAGGACAATGGCGATGAAGCCGTAGATGTTCGAGTTGAAGCCCTTGGCAATGTTCTCCGCGCCCATGCTGGGCCCGACGGTACGTTCCTCGATGATTTCCATCGGTGCTGCCAGCGCGCCGGCGCGCAACAGCAGCGAAACGTCATTGGCTTCCTGAGTCGTCATGGAGCCGCTGATCTGTACCCGTCCGCCACCGATTTCTTCGCGAATCACTGGCGCGGTGATGACTTCCGCCTGGCCTTTTTCTATCAGCAGGATGGCCATGCGTTTGCCTACGTTCTCGCGCGTGGCGTCGCGGAAGATGCGTGCGCCGCGGCCGTCGAGAGAAATATGCACCACCGGCTCGCTGGTCCTCTGGTCAAATCCGGGGGCGGAGTCGCTGATGTATTCACCAGTCAGTATCACCTGTTTCTTGACCAGCAAGGGCATGCCCTTGCGCTCGGTATAAAGCTCGGTGCCAAAGGGAATCTGGCCCTGGAGCGCAGCATTGATGTCGTGTTCCTCGTCCACCATGCGGATTTCGAGGGTGGCGGTGCGGCCGAGAATTTCCTTGGCCTTGGCGGTGTCCTGCACACCTGGCAGCTGCACCACGATGCGGTCAACCCCTTGCTGCTGGATGATGGGTTCGGCTACCCCGAGTTCGTTGACGCGATTGCGCAGGGTGGTGATGTTTTGCTGTAGCGCGAATTCCTGGGTGCGTTTCTGTGCCATCGGATTCATGCTGGCGATGATCTTGAATTCGCCGCTTTCTTCTGTTTCCTTCAAAACCAGATCCTGCATGGTTTTGAGCAGTTCGTTGACTGCCTGGCCGCGCGTTTCCGCATCACGGAATTTGACCACGATCGTCTGGTCTGGCTGGCGGGTGATGCCTGCGTAGGCAATTTTCTTTTCCCGCAATGCGGTGCGGATATCACCGGTATAGCGTTCCATGGTCTTGACCAGGGCAGCCTTCATGTCCACTTCAAGCAGGAAGTGGACGCCGCCGCGCAGGTCCAGGCCGAGATACATGGGCAGCGCGCCCAGTCTGCTGAGCCAGGTCGGCGAGCTGGAAATAAGATTAAGCGCGACCACGTAACTGTTGCCGAGGCTGTTTTGCAGCAAGTCCTTGGCTTTCAGCTGGGTGTCGGTATCCGCAAAGCGTACCTTGATGCTGGAAGAGTCCAGCGTGGTTCCGCTGGATGAAATCTTGTTCTGGCTCAGGACCTCTTCCACTTTCTGCAGGGTGGATGCATCCACCTTGACGGTTGCGCGGGCTGACGAAATCTGGACTGCTGGCATTTCACCAAAGAAGTTGGGCAGGGTGTAGATGAGTCCCAGCAGCAAGGTAACGACGACCAGGATGTTTTTCCACAGGGGGTAGCGGTTCATTCAGAAAACTCCGAGAGGAGTAAAGGGCAAGAAGCGATGAGTGAGGGAAGACGCTTCACTCTTCACTTTTCACGCTTCACTCAGATGCTTTTGATCGTGCCTTTGGGCAGCAGGGTGGTGATGGCGGCTTTCTGTACGTTGACAACCACGTTGTCGGCGATTTCCACGCTGACATAGCTTTCGCCTACCTTGACGACCTTGCCCAGATTGCCGCCAGCGGTAATGACTTCATCACCTTTCTGCAGCGCGTCGATCATGTTCTTCTGCTCCTTGGCGCGCTTCATCTGGGGGCGAATCAGCATGAAATAGAACAGGACGAAAATCACGATGAGAGGCAGGAATTGCATCATGCCGCCGGTGGGGTCCTGGGCGGGGGCAGCGGCGAAAGCATTGCTAATGAACACGGTCAGTCTCCAGATTTGTCAAAAACAAAATAGGCGCAATTCTATCACGGTGTGGCACGTGCTTGTCTGAACTCCTGCACGAAATCGGCAAATCGCTGTTCTTCTATGGCTTTGCGGATACCCTGCATCAGTTCCTGATAGTAATGCAGGTTGTGGATGGTATTGAGGCGCGCACCGAGGATTTCACCCAGGCGGTAGAGGTGATGCAGATAGGCGCGGGTGAAGTTGCGGCAGGTGTAGCAGCTGCATTGTTCGTCCAGCGGGCCGGTGTCGAGGCGATATTGCGCGTTCCTGATCTTGACCGTGCCGAAACGGGTGAACAGCCAGCCGTTGCGCGCGTTGCGCGTGGGCATGACACAGTCGAACATGTCCACGCCCTGGCTTACGGCATCCACAAGGTCTTCCGGCGTGCCTACACCCATCAGATAGCGCGGCTTGTTGGCCGGCATCTGCGGTGCGGTGTGGGCAAGGATGCGCAGCATGTCTTCTTTGGGTTCGCCCACCGAAAGCCCGCCGATGGCGTAGCCGTCGAAGCCGATGTTGCCCAGCTCGCGCAGCGATTCGTCGCGCAGCGGCTCGTGCATGCCGCCCTGCACGATGCCGAACAGGGCGTTGGGATTGCCCTCGTGGGCCTTTTTTGAACGCTCGGCCCAGCGTAGCGAGAGGCGCATGGACTCGGCCGCCTGGTGAAAATCGGCAGGGTAGGGCGTGCATTCGTCGAAAATCATCACAATGTCTGAATTCAACACTTTCTGGATGCGCATCGACTCTTCCGGCGTGAGGAAGCAGCGGTCGCCGTTCACTGGGGACTGGAACGCCACGCCTTCTTCCGTAATCTTGCGCAGCTCGCCCAGACTGAATACCTGAAAGCCGCCCGAATCGGTGAGAATCGGGCCATCCCAGTTCATGAAGCGGTGCAGGCCGCCGTGCGCCGCGATGACTTCCAGTCCTGGTCGCAGCCAGAGATGAAAGGTATTGCCGAGCACGATATGGGCGCCGATGTCTTTCAGCTCGAGTGGCGACATGGCCTTGACCGTGCCGTAAGTGCCGACCGGCATGAAGGCCGGAGTTTCCACCGTACCGTGAGCCAGCGTCAGGGTGCCGCGGCGGGCGAGGCCGTCGCTGGTGTGAAGTTTGAATTCCATCAGTCTTTTCTCTCGAGGAGCATGGCGTCGCCATAGCTGAAAAAGCGGTAGCGCTGTTCGACGGCATGAGCGTAGGCGCGGCGGATATTATCCATGCCGGCGAAGGCGGACACCAGCATCAGCAGGGTGGATTTGGGCAGATGGAAATTGGTGAGCAGGCGCTCCACCACGCGGAACTGATAGCCTGGCGTGATGAAAATGCGGGTTTCGCCGTAGCCGGCCTGCAATGTTCCGCCCGCTGCCGCGGATTCGAGGGCGCGCAGCGACGTGGTGCCAACTGCCATGATGCGTCCGCCTTCGCTTCTGGCGCGAAGAATCGCATCCACCGTTTCTTGCGGTATCTGGTAGCACTCGCTGTGCATCTTGTGATCGGCGATATACTCAACCCGTACCGGCTGGAACGTACCGGCGCCGACATGGAGCGTGACATAGGCCGTACGTACGCCCATGGCTTCGAGTTCGGCCAGCATCGCTTCGTCAAAATGCAGCCCGGCGGTGGGCGCGGCGACCGCGCCGGGCTCCTTGGCATAGACGGTCTGATAACGCGTTTCATCCACCGCGTCCGGCGCATGGGTGATATAGGGCGGTAGCGGCAGACTGCCGTGGCGTTCCAGCAGGGTTAGAACAGTCTCGTCGCCAGCAAACTGCAGGCGGTGCAGTGCGCCTTCCCGTTCTATGACATTGACCGCCAGACAAGCTTCCAGCAGCAGCGCGGAACCCGGTTTCGGGCTATGGCTGGCGCGGATGTGCGCCAGGACATGGTGTTCGTCGAGCACGCGCTCCACCAGCACCTCGATCCTGCCGCCGCTTTCCTTGGTGCCAAAGAGGCGTGCCTTGATTACCCGGGTGTTGTTGAACACCAGCAGGTCGCCTGCTTTCAGGTAAGCCGGTAAATTCTGGAAAGTATCGTCGCGCAGTACATCGCTGGGCGAGTCCACATACAGCAGGCGGCTCTGGCGACGCTGTTCGGCAGGGAACTGGGCAATCAGCTCGTCGGGCAGCGAGAAGTCAAAATTAGCTATAGTGAGCGGAGGTGAATCGCCTTGTTTGTTCGAAGCAGGCATTGGGCTAGAATTCAGTAAATATCTAAAACGGTTCGGGGTTCAAAGTGATGACGACTAAATTGACTGGCTTGATCTTGCTGTTGCTGCTTGCCGCCTGCGATATCAATCAGCCCAAGGCGCCCAGGCTGGAAGGTCAGTGGCAGTGCCGCAACGGCATCACGATCACATTCAAGGATCAGCAGCATTATACGGCCACGAGTTCCGCAGGCGAATCAGCCGGAGTTTACAAGCTAACCGTGGGGGAAAACAACTATCACGGCATCGAGTGGAACGCCGGCGTCAAGGATGCCGAAGCGCCGTTGCCTTCCCGCTTCCGCTACTTCGAAACCGACAGGCTGGTCCGCCTGTTTTTCTATACGCACAACGTGGATGAGGCTGTGCCGTGCGAGCGCGGGCGCTGAAACTTGGTATTATCTACCTCATCTGAACGATCCTCGTTAAAGTCTAAATCATGCCTAATACCTTTTTAAAACTGACGCCCAGCTTGCTGGGCAGCACTTTGCTGATTTATGCAGGCGCTGCGTCAGGCACGGAAAGCGTTTCTTCCGAAGGCGCTTATCTGGACGAAATGCCTGTTGTCCTGAGTGTTTCGCGTCTTGCCCAGCGAGTGGACGAGGCCCCAGCGGCAGTGACGATTATCGACCGGGAAATGATAAGGGATTCAGGTGCGTGGGATCTGTCAGAGGTGATGCGCCTGGTCCCCGGGATGTACGTTGCCTACCATGCGGCACGCTATTATTCCACCGACAGTATTGTGGGTTACCATGGCCTGATGTCGGAAACCATGTCCCACCGTATGCAGGTTCTGGTGGATGGACGCTCGGTGTATTCACCCCTGTACGGAGGGGTGATCTGGAGCGATATCCCGGTAGTGCTCGACGACATCGATCGTATCGAGGTGGTGCGCGGGCCGAATGCCGCCAGTTATGGTGCAAACTCATTTATCGGGGTGATCAATATCATCACCCGTCACTCCGCCGTGAGCCAGGGCAAGCATGTTTCCTTTTCTGCAGGGCGTGGCCGTGAAGAAGCCGTCGCAAGCTATGGCGGCAAGAGTGGCGACACGACATACCGGATCACGGCAAGCGCCCGCAACGATCAGGGCGAGGCCGCCGACATCAACAATCCTGACTTGAAGGGGAGTCCCTCCAGTTTATATGGCTGGACCAAGAACAAGTTCGATGACAAGCAGGTTCGCATGCTGAATTTTCGTGCGGACCATCAAATCAATTCATCTGATGCGCTGGAATTCCAGTTCGGCTACAACGGTGGCCTAAGGCAGTCGGGGGAGGTGAATGGCTGGCATTCCCCCGACAAGCAGGCGGACAATCATTTTGCGAAACTTAACTGGCGGCGGGCCCTGGTGGGGGGTGGGGAGCTCTCGGTACAGTTTTACCATATGGTCGAAAGCAGCACTGCGCAACTGATCAATACCGACCCGGAGCCGGGGTTGTTCAATGCCACATCGAATGGCGATGTCACGCTCCAGCGGAATGATCTGGAAATCCAGCATACTTTCGCGCCCAGCAGCAACACCCGCCTGGTCTGGGGCGGCAGCGTGCGGCGTGACACCACCTATGCACCGCATGAACTGGGCAGCCTGGGTCTTACACCCAACCCGCCACGGCCAGATGTCTACGATACGCTTTCTTTCGATTTGTCGCGCCTGTTCGGCAATCTGGAGTGGCATGCACGACCGGATCTCATCTTTAACTTCGGTGCAATGGCGGAGAACAACAGCTATACCGGCACCGACATTACACCCAGGCTGGCGGCCAACTGGCATTTTCTGCCAGGGCACACCTTGCGTATCAGCCAGTCCCAGGCTACGCGAACGCCTTCGGTGTTTGAAAAAGCCTGGGAAATCTATCAGCGCGTAGAGCGAAATCATCCTGACCTGCCCGTTCTGACCCCGGAAAAGGTCAATACCAGCGATATCGGGTATCTGGGGAAGTTCAATGCCCTGGACGTGGATTTCCGTCTCTTTTATGAGGAATACACCAGCCTGATAGCGGATCGCAGAAATGATGCTGCGAACAATGGCAATCTCAATTCCGGACGTGCCACGGTCAAGGGCGTTGAAACACAATTGAAATGGAAGATCGGTCCGCGCACCAAGCTGATCTACAGTTTGTCCAATGCAGATACGTCAAGCTCTGACGTGGACAGGATTACGTACAGTTATTCTGTGCCGGTCAATAATCAGAGTTTGATGCTGACCCACAGTTTCGACAGTCACTGGAGAGCGAGTACAACGGTATACAAGACGGATAAAACCCACTTCGACAGAACAGATTACGATCTCAATCAGGGACGGGGGTACTTCATTGCACCGGTTCGTCGCTGGGATGCGCGCGTCGCCTATACTTTTCAAACAGGCGGGACGCATGGCGAACTGGCACTGATTGTGCAAAATATTGAGAATGCTCAATATTTCGAATTTCGCCATGATAACCAGGTGCCGGGGCGCTCTGCCTGGATGAATCTGAAGCTGGATTTCTGACGCCGTTCACGTTCAATACCTGGACATGTGTTTTTTGTGTGGATTGCGTGAAAGATCAGTCAGTTCTTCCTCCGCCCCGGATACCGCCTGAATGATCAAATTTGCAAGAATGTATTGACTTCATTTAAACGGGCCACATCCATGCGTTTCCTCGCCATACTGTTCTTTCTTCTCGCTTCTGCAGCCCAGGCCGGTGATATTGGTTCGCCGGGCAATATGCTTGAGCCGGTGAGGGCCAGTGCGCATGCCTATTATGTGCAAGGTCTTGCGGGTGCGGCCTCTTCCGCCAATCAGGGGTTCATGTCCAATGCGGGCTTTGTCGTTACACCGGATGGTGTGGTGGTGTTCGATGCGCTGGGGACGCCGGTTCTGGCCGAAGGACTGATCAGGGCGATCCGAAAAGTTACCGCGCAACCCATCAGGCGTGTGATCGTGAGCCATTATCACGCCGACCACATATATGGCCTGCAGGCGTTCAAGGCCATCGGGGCAGAAATCTGGGCTCATCAGGGTGGCAAGGATTACCTGGCCTCGGACGAGGCCCTGTTGCGCATGCGGCAGCGACGCGAGGATTTATTTCCCTGGGTGGACGAAAAGACCCGCCTGCTGCCTGCGGACCGCTGGCTTGGTGGTGATGAAAGCTTCGAACTGGGCGGTCTGCATTTCGAATTGCGGTATGTCGGTCCCGCCCATTCCAGCGAGGATATGGTCATGCTGGTGAAGGAAGACGGCGTTCTTTTTACCGGCGATCTGATTTTCAAGGGACGGGTGCCTTTTGTCGGCGATGCAGACAGTGCTGCCTGGCTCAGGGCGCTTGACCGGCTTGCCGCGCTCCAACCTTCCTACCTGATTCCCGGCCATGGTGCTGCCGCATCGGATGCTGTCGCAACGCTGCAATTCACCCGGCAGTATCTGACCTATCTGCGCCAGAAGATGGGTGAGGCGGTGGAAAACTTTGTACCGTTTGATGAGGCTTATGCCAGGACTTCCTGGCTGCAGTACGAGAAACTGCCGGCATTTCATGAAGCCAACCGTGCCAATGCCTACAACACATACCTGTTGATGGAGAAGGAATCCATTTCGCAGCCGAAATGACTGCGTGCCTGAGATCTGGCCGGCGCTAAATTTAGTGTAAACACGCACTGGTGAATAAGCATTCATGAGCCGTGAATTCGATGTCTCCGGGAGGAAAAATTACCCGGATAGCAGGGATATTTGTAACAATACGGTTTTGCCGTTATTCCGCCCAAGCCCAAATCGATATGTCGTCCCTGCATGAAATCCTGTCAGCCGTCCGTTCCGCAAAACTTGCGGATTTCGATGCGTGGCGCGGGCGTCTGGTGGTCTGGACGGCGGCAGCAACGGCCGGTTATGTCGTGGTGCTATTCACCTTGGCCACAGATCGCGCCATTACATTGTTTTTCTCATTGCAAAAAGCGCACTGGTGGTTGCCGCTCATTCTGACACCGGCCGGTGGCATGCTGATCGTCTGGCTAACCAACCGATGGTTTGCGGGTGCGGGCGGAAGCGGTATCCCGCAAACCATCGCCGCGTTGCAGGAGGGCGGGCGGGACAGCACGCACCCTTCCCTGATTTCGCTCAAGCTGGCTTTCGGGAAAATCGTGCTCGGCGTCAGCGCACTGGCGGCAGGATTTTCCGCCGGCAAGGAAGGGCCTTCGGTTCAGGTCGGGGCCAGTGTGATGCACGCTTTCCGCCGTTTTTTGCCGACAGGTTTTTCCGTTCACCCAAAACACCTGATCCTGGCTGGTGGCGCGGCGGGAATCTCCGCCGCTTTCAATACGCCCCTGGCCGGTATCGTGTTTGCCATCGAGGAACTGGGACGCCGTTACGAACAAAAAACCAACGGCGTGGTGATTACTGCGATCGTGCTGTCCGGCCTGGTGTCGATTTCCCTGCAAGGCAATTACACCTATTTCGGTCATATTGTCGTGGGAAAGATCGACAAGGACATCATCGCGCAGGTGTTTATCTGCGGCCTCGTCTGCGGTGTGCTGGGCGGGATTTTCAGCCGCACGCTCGTCGATTCATCCGGGCCGTGGAAGGGGCGGCTCGGGCGCTTTCGCGATATTCACCCGCTGTGGTGGGCGGGGTTCTGCGGCCTGATGGTGGCCTTGCTGGGCGCTGTCAGCGGAGGCGCCGCTCACGGCTCGGGTTACATCATTACCCGCGACATGCTCGATGGCGGCCTCACGGAGACGTGGCAGTACGCGCCCATCAAGTACCTTGCCACGATTTTTACCTATCTCAGCGGTGTTCCTGGCGGGATATTCGCACCCTCTCTTTCCATCGGCGCCGGGATCGGTCATGGTCTCCTGCCCCTGTTCGGAGACCCGCATGTGGCAGCAGCCATAGGTGCGCTTTGTATGGTCGGATTCCTGGCTGCGGTGACTCAGGCACCGATTACCTCATTCATCATCGTCATGGAAATGATCGACGGCCATGAGATGGTAATCAGCCTGATGGCCGTGGCCCTGATTGCGGCGATTATTTCCAGGGTGTTCAGCCCACCGCTCTATTCAACGCTTGCCAACGTCCAGATATCCCGCCTGCCGGGCGCGCGCCCGGAGTAGGCGCAAAACGCGGAGGATGGTCAGATGCAGCCCCCGCAACTGCCGCAACGCCAGTCCTGAGGGTTGATGGCCTGGTAAAACCAGCGCATGTGCGCTTCGTCGACGGGGATGTCGTGAGCGCTAAAGAAATCGACCAGCCATTCCGCTTTTTCAAGAATCCAGTCGTCCTCCTTCAGTCCTTCAGCCAGATCATCATCGTCGGGAAAGATATAGCTGTAGATGCCATAGCTGCCCATATCCTTTTCGCGCCGGTCGGGGTCGAGTTCGATCAGCCGCTCACGATAGCGGATTTCCCAATGTCCAAGGCACAGGTTGTTTCCCGTGATGGTCCAGCGAGCAGTGAATGGATTGGCCATGGCACACATTATAAGGGTGCCCGCCTGGGATGACACAGGTTAAATACGGCCACGAATGCGTGTTCATGTGGTCAGCAAGCGGGTTTAATCCGGATTATTCCTGTCCTTTTGTGCTTCATCGTTCTCGAGTTCATGCGCGAGCTGGGCACGGAGTTCAGCCAGCCTGGCATGAAAATCTTCCGCCTCGCCGTAATCCATGAAAATGGCATAACGTCGATGAGCCCCCAGCACTTTTCGCGCATGCTTGATCGGGCAGAAATACTGCTCGGTGCGGGCTGTGATTTCGCGCGCATAAGCCAGCACCCCGCTGGCGTATGAGCAATAAAGGCAGTGAAACTTCTCGATAATATTGAGGTATGCCAGGTGCTGGTGGTCGAATACGATGTAATCGCTGCGCCGGACCCTGGGAATGCCGTAAATCGGAAAGCAACTCAGCTGGTAGAGCGAGACGCAAAGGTCGGCCAGTGCCAGGGGAACGACCATGCCGTAGATAATGGGGGCGGTGAGAAGGTTTTGCGGAGGAATGGATAGAAACCAGCGAAACACGCCACGTTTCAGCTTGAGGTGCGCATCCCTGATGGCATGCTCGAATTCAATGCGCTTGCCCTCGATCTGGTAGCGCAAACGACCTTCCTGTTCCTGAAGCGTTGCGCGCAATTCATCTTCGAGCGCTGTGATCTGGTTGAGTATGCGGCGAATTTTTTCGTTCATGGGGCATTCTAGCAGTGCATCTCCGGAATATGAATTTTCAGACTGTTCCATATAGGGCGATGGCAGCGTCGCTACTTGCCGAAATCGGTGTTTTGGTTGATAATCGCCGCTCTCTATCAGCCGGGATGGCGGAACTGGTAGACGCACGGGACTCAAAATCCCGCGGTGGCAACATCGTGCCGGTTCGATTCCGGCTCCCGGCACCAAATATGTGTTGCAGTAAGCAGCAGTAAATCAAAGAACCCCTGTAAACATTGAGTTTCAGGGGTTTTTTGTTGTGCGTTGTGTGCGTCAGGGTGCGTTGTAACTTTGCCTTTTTGTGAGTATGCTGGTGAGTAGAAATAGGGGTGTGAGTAAAAACCGCTAAATCCTTGCTGGGAAAGGGCTAAATCATGGCACTTACGCAAAAGCAGATAGACAACACGAAGCCGGACAAAGAGGGTGGAAAAGTCAGGCGGGTCACTGATGGCAACGGCCTCGCGCTGCTGGTGCATCCTGATGGAAAGCGCGTATGGATGCTGCGCTACAGGATAGACGGCAAAGCCAAGACGCTCACGCTCGGCAACTATCCACTCATCAAGTTGGCCGATGCAAACGGCAGAGCCAACGATGCCAGATTGCTCATAGCCGATGGAATAGACCCCTCAGCCAAGCGCAAGGCCGACAAGATCAAGCGGCGCATGGATGCTGAAAACCTGTTTCACCTGATCGTGGAAGAATGGCTTGTCAGTCAAAAGACCTGGGCTACTTCCACCGCAGAAAAGAACCGCTCCATTCTCACCAATCATGTCCTGCCTATTCTTGGCAAAACACCCATAACCGCAATCGACACTGATCTGGTGCTGGCTGTACTCAGGCGCATTGAAAGCCGTGGCGCGATGGAAACCGCTTACCGGGTGCGTGAACTGCTGGGGCGGATATTTCGCTTTGCCCGTACAGGCAACCGGAAATATTGCGCCCATGATCCCGTTGCCGACACCAAAGGCGAGCTACAGAAAAAACCCGCTGCCGAACACCACAAGGCACTGCTGGATAAAGGCGAGTTGCGGCGCTTCCTGTTGGCGCTGGATGATCCCTTTAGCCGGATAGAACCGATTACCCGGCTGGCGCTTCGATTGCTGGCGCTGACATGGCCCAGACCCGGAGAACTGCGTCAGGCGCAATGGGCCGACATGGATCTGGAAAACAGGATGTGGAGCTACTGGGTAACGAAAACCGACACATGGCAGTATGTACCCCTGTCAGAGCAGGCCATCGCCACTATCGAGGCTCTACGGCCCTATTCAGGGCATGGGCGCTACCTGTTCCCCAAGTTTGGCAAGCCGACCGAGTGCATGAGCGAAAACACCCTCAACTTTGCCATTCAGAAGCGCATGGGCTTCGAATCAACCGCGCATGGCTTCCGTGCAGTTGCATCTTCCGGACTGAATGAACGCGGCTATAACCCGGACGCAATCGAACGCCAGTTATCCCACGGCGAAAAGAACAAGGTGCGAGGCGCATACAATCGCGGCAGCTACATCGAGGAACGAACCACCATGATGCAGGACTGGGCCGATTATCTGGACGGCTTGAAGTCTGGCGCGGCAGTGATACCGATCAACAGCAGGGTGGCGTAACGAGCAGAAAAACCGTGTCTAGGCTGATCCCCGAAAACCTGATTCCCTTGTCAGGCTGGCATGGTTCCTTTTTCTCAAGGGGTGTTAAAGGGGCGGCATGAAAAACATAAGGGACGGAGTCAATGATGTAATTCGTGATCTGGAAACAGAAGCAAGTGAGTTATGGGAAAAACTTGATTCTGTAAGCAGGATGTCTCCCGACCAAAAAAATCTACTGCGCGAACAATTGGAAGTGATTATTTCCGCACTTGATGATGCAAAGCAATCATTTAAGAAAGACGATAAAAGCGGCTACTTTATTCTGCCTTTTGCCGTTGCCTGCATGACAATCGGGCAAGTCGTTGAGGTTTTGAAGCAAGGGGAGTCTGTCTCAAGGCTGATGAGTAGCTATGCAAAACTAAGAATAGAAAACGATCCCAAGCAGAAAGATAAATTATTTGTCCGTGAGTGCTGGCAAAAATGGCAGGAAAACCCCACTGATTACAAGGGGCAGGCCGCTTTCGCCCGAGATATGCTAGACAAGTGCGAACACCTCGAAAGCGCGAAAGTAATTGAAACGTGGTGTACCCAATGGAAACGAGAAAATAGTAATCCTGCTGGCTGAGTGGGAACCCTGCCAGCACAGAAGTTTTTTAAGTGGCCTAACGTCGCCACCATGCACCCATGAACAACCCGCGCCACATGGCGCTTTCATGGAGTGCATATCATGCAATTACGCGAACAGTATCAACCCAAGCCCCGTTACGGCAGGGCAGCAGACCTAGCCACAATCCTCGCCTGTCACCCTTCGGCAGTCTGGCGCAAAGCCGCTGCTGATCCGTCCTTTCCTCAGCCGCTCAATCTCTCGCGGCGTCATACCGTCTTTGACCTGAATCAGCTTGATGCTTGGCTGGAACAACAGGCCAGCAAGACGAAGGAGGGCGTGTAATGAACTCCCTGCCTGCCGACACCACCGCCACAAAAGAAAACGCCCCAGCGAGGGCCGAGGCGGAAATGAAAAACACCAAACCCAATCATAGCGGCAACAGCGCAGCGGCACAACGGCAAAGGCTGCTGGTACGTCTGTTAACCGGCCCGTTAACCACTATCGAGGCGCGGCGCGATCTGGACATTCTCATGCCAGCAGCACGGGTGCATGAACTGCGGCACCGTGAAGGTTTGGATATTCAGACCATCCGGGTATCTCAGGAAACCGACAGCGGCATCAAACACAATGTCGCGCTCTATGTGCTGCAACCATAACAGGGAGGCGTTATGCGTGATTACGAATGGCTGGAACGCCTCCAGGGGCTTGCTGAGCGTTTTTCTTGCCTTGGCATAACTGCTGATGTGGGCGCAATGAGTTTAATCGAGCTATGGGCTTTATATCTCTTCCTGAGCCGTTTGGCTGGGGAGGCGTGATGGCTAGAACCCTGTCAAAAACGAAAGGACGGTCAGACAACGGGCCGTCATTCACTAAACTGGTACATGCCTATTTCCAGAGTGCGGAATATGCGGAACTGTCAACGCGAGCAGTCAAGTTGCTGATTGATTTGTATAGCCAGTTTCGCGGCGATAACAACGGCGATCTATGCGCCACGTTTTCTGTCATGAAAAAGTGTGGCTGGAACTCAAACGACCAGTTGCAAAAGGCGCTGGTTGAACTGCTCGCCACCGGATGGATCATCATGTCCAGGCGCGGAGGGAGGAAGCAGCCGCACCTCTATGCGCTCACCACGATGGGCATAGACAAGTCGCCCAAGCTGGATAGCCATGTCAGGCCCAACCCCGGCCCATTGAATCTGTGGAAGCGTGAGAACCGGCATCACATCGTGATGGATGAAACGACAGCGGCAAGATGGGCAAAAATATCAGCGCAGAAATAAATTCACTGTGCCGCCCCACGGACTACCTTTAAGCCGCCCCACGGCTCAATAAGGGCATTGAAGGCAGTCAATTGAGCCGCCCCACGGTACATATATCGCTATTTTGGCGTTTTCTTTGTACCGCCCCACGGACACCTTTATAGAATCTACCAAGGGGGTGCAGGGAAACAAGAAGCAGGAGGGAAATAATTTGCCTGCGATCAGGCAAAAAACAGGCGGGAGTATGTTCAATAATGTTGCGAGCAATCAGACTGTTGGCTTCTGGCAATGGAGCAGTTCAATAAGCCAATGATTAATCAGAATATTTGGCTATTTCAGGGGGCGAAAATGGCAGATGGGTCAGTTAGGTAAGTTTCTGAATAAACAAGCAATTAAAGCTACGTGTCAGGGCTTGGCCGAACTTCGGTCAAGTAACGTCCTGATCGGCCCTTTATGCAGCCAGATCATGCCGCAGATCAGGTACAGCAAGAGGGATGTTTGCCACTGAGCATCACGCAGCATGACGTTGCCAGCCAGGGTATGCCAAGTGACATAAACGCCATCCACGGATAACCAGCCATAAAAGACGGCAAGCGGAACATTGCGCCACTTGCGTTCATACAACTGGCGAATAGCCCACGGCGCGGTAATGTAGGTGGATAAGGCCATGACGATGCTGACGCCTATATCCCAATCGCTGATGTTATAGGCAACCGCGCCATAAATGAGCAGCGCAAGCCCAATGGCAAGCGTAATCAGTTTCCACGGTCTGAGCAGTTCGGACATGGCTTTATTATCTGCTGGATATTTGGCTCGAATCAGTTTTTTATGGGGTGTGGCTTTACTCGCCTAAATAAGAAATCAAAAAACTCTAGCAACTCTCTTTTGTGAGTAAATTTGTGAGTATGCTGGAAAAGTAATTTATCAAGAATGTCTACAGTGGCTGGTTGCAGCCTTTAGTATGGTTCCGGCTCCCGCACCAAATAACAATGCGGCTTCCAAGAATGGAGGCCGTTTTTGTTTTTAGACCGTGGCACACTCTTGGCACACTGCCAGAAAAAACAACCCATCATCCCGACGCATTCCGGTGCACCTCACACGCACAGATAGGACAGTTAGATAATTTGCGTAATAATCAAGCAATTAAAGACATATTCAAGGCGTGGCCGAATTGCGGTCAAGCAACGTCCTGATTGGCCCCTTGTGCAGCCAGATCATGCCGCAGATCAGATAAAGCAAGAGAGATGTTTGCCACTGAGCATCACGCAACATGACGTTACCGACCAGTGTATGCCATGCAACATAAACGCCATCCACAGACAGCCACCCATAAAAAACGGCAAGCGGAACATTGCGCCACTTGCGTTCATACAACTGGCGAATAGCCCACGGCGCGGTAATGTAGGTGGACAAGGCCATGACGATGCTGACGCCTATATCCCAATCGCTAAGTTGATAGGCGACAGCGCCATAAATGAGCAGCGCAAGCCCGATGGCAAGGGTAGTCAGTTTCCACGGTCTGAGCAGTTCGGACATGGGTTTATTATCTGCTGAATATCTGGCTAGAGTCAGATTATTATGGTGGGTGGCTTTACTGTATCTCTGCGCTTTATCAATGACTATTTTGCAGAAATATCTTGCGATTTATCAGTTCATGTCAATGGCGATCATGCTAGAATTTCTGCGAAATTTTTAATAGTTAAGTCGTGTTTATGCCGGCCCGTGAAATTGGCCCCCGTTCCGCATAAGACTAGGCTGAACAAACATTGCAAAGTCATTGCGAGCGTAGAGAAGCAATCCTGATATTCAATTTGTTGCGAGATGGCATTGTTAATTTTGACCTCTCAATGATTAATTGTTCAGTAGCACTTGGTAAATAACAGAAGGCGCTTAAAGGCTTTTTGAGTATTTATCAGTTTTATAATCGGGCCCCTCAGTTAACAATATTCGTCATAAAAGTTCCAATAAGGAGTTATTCAAACATGTATAGTTACAGAATCGTTATCTTGGCGCTGCTGAGCATGGCAAGCTTCACCGCCAGCGCCACACCTATTACTTTTACCTATTACACGGATGGTGCTCAGGGGTCTATTGGCGGGGTTCCCTTTGGGGGAGGTGCGACTTTATCCATAGTATTGACGGGCGATACAGGATCCGCTGCTGCCTGTACCTTGCGAGCTGTTGCAGCGACTTGCATTCCTGCTACAGGCGGCACGGTTTCGGTAAATGGTGGTGTTGCACAAGCAATTACGAATCTTACAAACCTCAAGATTGGTGCGGTATCTAGTGGTCAATGGGTCGGTGTCGTAAACACGGTTGACGTCAATACCTATACACTGGGGGATATAACCGCGAGTTCGGGGGGCGTGGTAAATCTGAACGTGAGTTCGGGACCATTTGCCTATGCAGCAGCAGCTACGCACACGCACGATCCGTTTGGTGGAGGGGCTCCCTTGTTTGGGGTTGCGGCTGGTAATTTTGTCTTGACCAACCCGGAGGGTACCAATACTGCAGCAGCGAATGTGCGTTGGGTGGTTGAGGCCCCTGCCGCCACCGTCAACCCGGCCAAGCTGACCATCAACGGCACCAGCGAGGCTTCCGACGCGCTCTATCCGGGAGGTGTGGGCTCTCCTGTTCCCAATCCGGTGCACTTTACTTTCTCTTTCCCCGGATGCAGCAATGGCGAACTGCACCTGGCGATGTCCGCGCCAAATATCGGCCTGCCGTGGTCCTATCTCGACAGCACGCTGCAATGGCGGCCACTGCCTTCGTCACTCGACATGATCACCCCCTTCGTGCCGATGTTTTCAGACAACGGTGCCCAGCAGGAGCTGTTTAACGGGGACTTGCCTGGGGGTACGTATGACATCTTCCTGGTCTGCGACAGCCGCAACGGCCACCTAGATACCCAGAATTTAGCGACTGGGCCATCTCTGACAGGCATGTACATCCATAGAAAAATCAGGGTGTATTGATCCTGACATCTGGCTTCATTTGACTTCAACGGTCGAATTTCGCTGCTTCTTCCAGCCCCGCCTGTTCCAGCAGGGCGGCGCGCTGTGCGTGAAGTTCCCTGTCGTCGGGGTGGGCGGTTATCAGTCCGGAGATCGCGTCTAGCGCGTCGTACCAGTAGCCTTCCTCGGCGTAGACGAAAGGAATATGTTTGCGTTCGGCCCGTGCCAGTTTGTCCTTCAGGTTCTGGGTTGGCGGGGTGAGCTGGATGGTGCCGCTGGCGATGATGTCGCTGGAGCGTTGTTGCGGGTCTTTCACCAGGCCGACGAACCAGCGATATTCGATTCCCTGTTTCAGGCTCAGTCCGAAATCCTTCAGGCTCAGTTTCTGGATGCCGGCGCTGGCAGGGGTATCCAGTTTCTTTTCCAGCAGGGGCTGGATGGATTGCTCGTTGATTACGGTGATCTCAAGGCGGGTGGGCACCGGCTGGGTAATGTACCAGTAAAGTGTGGGCTGCTCCTGAGTGGTGAGGCCGGTGTGATCGGGGACCAGCACGGCAAGCCTCGGTGTTTCATCGCCGATGCCGCGACTGCCGCCGCTCACCCGGCTGGCTGGTGCGCCACGCAAGGGCGGCTTGTATACAGGCACCTTGCCATCCTGCTCTGCGGCGACGGGTCCACCGGCAGCCAGAGCCAGGACGAGTCCGATTGCTGCACTTGCGAGTTGTTTGCGGGGCATGACGATCCTCCTGTTATTTCCTGGTACTGATGACCTGATGGATGGGGATTTTTTCATTCCTGCCCTTGAGCGTAACGGCGCCGACCGTTTCGGTCAGGTAGCCGTCACTCAAAAGATGCAGGGTGTTTTCCCCTGTCAGAATACGGCAGGTTCGTTCCGCCGCAAAATCCTTGTCGTAGCTCTCGAGGCGCGAGGCCACATTGACGGTGTCGCCGATCACTGTGTATTCCAGCCGGTCTCCCCCGCCCAGGCTGCCTGCTACCAGAGGGCCGGTAAAGATGCCGATGCGTACCCGGACCGGGGGCAGGCCGCGAGTGGCCCAGAGCCGGTTGAGGCGCTCGATTTCCCGCTCCATGGCAAGGGCGCAATCCACGGCGCGTCGCGCGTCGGCTGCAATCTCATCCGGGCCCTGTCGGGCCACCGGGACGCCGAACAGGACCATGACGGCATCCCCGATGTATTTGTTGACCACGCCCTGGTGCTGGCTGACGACTGCGGACATGGCCTCCATGTATTCGTTGAGCCAGTCCATCAGTTCCTTCGGCTGCAGATTTTCAGAAATGGTGGTAAAGCCGCGGATATCGGAAAACAGGACCGTGGCGGTCAGTTGCTGGGGTTTGGGGCGATTGCCCTGGAGAAACTGGTCGCGCTGTTCCCACAGGGTTCTGGCCACATCGCCGGAGACATGACGGGAAAAAATCTGCATCAGCATGGCCCGCTGTCTTTTTTCCAGACTGGCAACATAGGCGGCGATTGCCATGGCCGTCAGCAGGAATCCCAGCGTCGGCGGAACAACGGGGATCCACCAGTGCCTGGTGAAAGCCAGCTGGTATGCGGTGGCGATAAGCAGCGAACCTGCAACCGTGGCACCGAGGAACATGCCCAGGGAGCGGGCAAAGTAGCCGGCCGCTGCGCCTAGCAGGCACCACAGCCAGATCCAGGTATGCTCGGCTGTCTGGCCGGGGGCACGGATGGCAGGTGTGTTGTCGAGGGCGAAACGGAGTAGCTGGCTGGTGACCTGAGCGAAAAGTTCCACGCCGTAGATGCGCTGGTTGTCGCCCATGCCGTGACTGAAAGGCGTATAGAAGTAATCGTTGATACTCCTGGCGGAGGTGCCGACGATGACGATCTTGTCCCGAAAGAAGGAAGGATCCGTTTTGCCCTCCAGCACCTCGGTCACGGTTGCCGCGGGAAAGTGCGCCGGCATGCCGCGGAAATCCAGAAGGAACTGGTATCCGGCTGCATCTGCGCCGGTATAACCGCCATCGTTGGCCTCGAAAGGAGGAAGGGTGGTATTGCCCAGACGCAAATGTTCCGGATGGACGGGGTCAGGCAGCGGTGTTATGCCCCGGTTTTGCAGGTAGCGCAAGGCAAGCAGCATGGGTAATGAGTAGCTCACGGTCTGCCCGTCGTCGAGGAACAGCAAGCCGCGGCGCACGATACCGCCGGGGTCGGTGACCAAATCGTTGAAACCGACCCTGTCCGTTCCCCGGAGTACCTGCGGGGGCAGGATGGCAGACATGCCCACCCCACCAAACCGGTTTACCCAGAAGATGCCGGTATTGGCTTTCAGCGCCTGTTCCAGACGTTCCTGCCCCGGCGCAACGGGGTTGTCGCGGTATTTGTCCACGCCGATTACCCGCGCGCCGCTGGCAGTGAGCCGTTCCAGAATTCGCGCCAGGGTGTCGTCGGAAAGGGGGAATCCCCAGCGCTGCAGGTCATCCTCCGTCTCCGTCACCAGCACGACACGGGCGTCAGGGGGAACCATGGGCTGGTGCCGTATTGCCAGATCGTAGGCGTTAAGCTCCAGATTCTGCAGGTATCCTCCCTGCCGCAGTCCGAACAGGGCTATAAAAACCAGGTTGGCGACGAGGAAGCAAACCATGAGGGGTGAGCCCAGCCTGTTGCACCAAACGCGCGATGAGCTTTCTATAGCCAGCTCCCGATCAGAAGGAAGGGCGACCAGTAGCCCGGATGATTGAAGCGCTTGTCGGCCAGAAGCTTCATCTGGGCGCCCCGCAGGGCCTCGGCCTTGGAGGTGGCGGGCTGACTCAGGCGGTGGTAGAACTCGGAAACCAGCAGCGTGGCCGACTGGTCGTTGATGAACCAGAGAGAGGCGAGGGCGCTGCTGGCCCCTGCCTTGACGGATACCCCCGCCAGGCCCAGGGCCGCTCGGTCATCGCCGGCAGCAGTCTGGCAGGCGCTCAGGGTCAGCAGGGAGATAGGCTGGTTGCGCTGGCGGCCGGGAGAGATCAGTTTTTCCAGTAAATCCATGGTCAGCCTGCCATCGTAGGTAAGCAGGAAAGTCTGTTTTACATCGCCCTCGAACTGCCCGTGGGAAGCAATATGCACTACCGAATAGGGCGTTTCGCTCAGTTCCTCCTGTACATTGCCGACCAGGTATTGCTTGTCCTGCAAGGTCTTGCCCGCGAAATAATGACCCACGGCCTGGAGCTCGGCTTCCACGTTGGGCAGCCCGGCGTATCCCTGGACCGGCAGGGTGAGTCCGTTAAGCAGCGCCCGTCCGCCGGCAGTACGCGGGGGCCCCATGTCGGTCAGGCTCAGGCTCGGGGTGGTGGCGATGGCGTAGCGTTCGGCGAGAAAGCGGGTGTCGTCGTGGAGCGCAGCCATGGGGATGGTGCGAAGGGCGCCGTCCGGGACGAAGATCAGGGTGCTGATCTGGCGTGCATGCAGCTCCCCCTCCAGCGGTGCGATCAGCCAGCGGTAAAGGGCCTGCCCGTGAGGCAGGTATTGCCGGGTGGTACGTTTTTCCAGCAGGGTGCGGAAAATACGGATTTCCTCAATGACCCGGGCAGAAGGGACGGCGACGGTGAATTGCGCTATGCCGCTGGAGAAATCAGCCAGGATTTCTAGGCGGTCCGGTAACAGAATCGGGTAGATTACGGCCACTTCGTTGCCAAAGCGGGCTGTTCCCGGACGGTTGCGCCGGGCGGCGACGCAGCTATCCTGGAAGTAATCCTGCAGTTCCGCTTCCTTTGACTGCTCCACGGTGGCTCGCGCTTCGCCGAGAAGCTTCTGTTTTGCTTCTGCCACGGGCTCAGCCGCTGCGCGTCTGAGCAGCAGATCCGCCAGTTCGAAATAGAGCGGGCCGAGCACTTCGCGGAAGGATGATGTCCTCGCGACGCCCATGCCCAGGTCGGCACGGATGGTCTGGAGATGGAATACGGCGCGGCGATAGGATGCAATGGCGCCATCGGTATTTCCCCTGCTGTGCTGTAGCCGTCCTTGCTGCCAGTGCCATCGGTACAGGATTTCCCCTGCACCCACTTCCTGTGCGGCAAAAATCGCACGCTGGTAAAGGGTATCCGCATTTGACGGGTCGGATTGTTCGGCGGCAATCTGGGCAAGATCACCGAGCGCATAGGATTTCGCCCGTCTGTCGCCGATGGCATCGGCCACGACCAGTGCCTGGCGAAGTGTCTGGCCGGCACGGGTGTCGTCCTTGTCCAGTCGCCGCAGGAGTTGTCCCAGGGAAATCAGGAGATAGGCTTTGTCATGGCCGTCTTCCAGGCGCTTGCAGGCCTCCAGCGACTGCCTGGTCAGGCTGCCCGCCAGCTTGCTATCGTCCAGCGCCAGCGCTGTGCGCGCGGCATTGCCGAGAGACTGGGCGTGCAATAAAGGCTGGCTCGCGTCGCGCGCCTTGTCTGCGGCCGCTTGGTATTCCTGAAGCGCCTGTTCCTGATTTTTCCGGGTCTCGTGCAGAAGGCCCAGGCTGCCGAGAACGGAGGCGATCAGGTCGTCACGTCCGCTTTCCCTTGCCAGGGCCATGCCGGACTGCAAAAGCGCTTCTGCGTCTTCCTGTTTGCCGAGCATCAGCTTGCACTGTGCCATGGCGCCAAGGATTTTTGCCCGCAGGGCAGTATCCGTACCGGATATCGCCAGCGCCTGTTTCAGCACCGTCAAGGATGCAGGGGCCATGCCTAGCGCACTCAGCGATTCACCCTGGCCGAGCAGGGCATGAGCCTGTGCAATTAAATTTTTCTCGAGAGAATAGCGCTGGGCAAGTGTTTCCCACTCACCGGCAGCAGCTTCGAACTGGCCCTGTTGCTGCAAACGGCTGGCCGTTGCCGTGTCAGCAGCAAAACCGGGAAAAGCTGCGCATAGGCAGAATACAAGCACAAAAAAGTGCAAGGAGCGGGACATGATAGGGGATTTCCTCAATTCGCCGGCCGGAACTATGTCTGGAATTTACTCCATGGCTGGCGCATTATCAATGCAGTATGTCAAACCCAATCAATTCACCAGGCGGCTCTGCGAGTGCTGCACGAGTGCACTTGCTAGGAATATGCCGGCGGTTACCCGCTCGCCAACATCTCGTGTCCTAATGGATTATTTGGGGTAAATTAGACATGTGGTATCGCGAAACGAGTAAAGGGTGAAAATGGCCATGTCGAAACAAGGCTTCCTTTTCTGTGGTGCAATCGGGCTGGGGTGGGTGCTGCCCCTGATGGCCTGGAGCGAGGTTGTGCTGGATGGTTCCCTGGGCCGCAGCGATGCCCTGTCCGGCCCGCGGTATGTCGTTGGCGCGGAACTTGGCCGTCAGGTCGATGCCAATTTGTTTCACAGCTTTCATACGCTCAACCTCAGTCAGGGCGAAAGTGCCACCTTCAGCGGGCCCGGTTCCGTGGCCAATATCATCGGCCGGGTGACCGGCGGCCCTTCCACTATTGACGGCCTGCTTCAGTCCACCATTCCAGGCGCGAATCTGTTCCTGATCAATCCGAACGGCATGATGTTCGGCCCCCATGCCAGTCTGGATGTTTCCGGCTCTTTCTATGCCAGTACCGCAAGTTACCTCAAGCTGGCGGACGGCAACCGTTTCGACGCGACCGGTGGGGGCGAATCCCGGCTGACTGCGGCGCCACCGGCGGCCTTCGGCTTTGTCGGCGGCAATATGGGGAGCCTGACGCTCAGCGGCAGCCGCCTGGAAGTGGGGGCTACCCGGGGAATCGTGCTGGCGGGCGGGGGTATGCAGATCAGCGGGAACGGCAGCCTTTCCGCACCCTCGGGCCGGATCGGGCTTTATGCCGTGGCCGGATCGGGTGAGCTGGGCCTCGATGGCGAGGCTTTGCCGCAGGGCGTTCGCCCTTCTTTGGGCAAGCTTGAAATTTCTGGCGGAGAACGTGTCAGCGCTTCTGGTAGCGGCGGGCGGGTCGTCATCCGCTCTGGACAGTTGCAGGTGAAAGACAGCTTTCTTCTTTCCCAGAGCAGCGGCGTGAATGGCGGTGTCGATATCCGCTCCGGCGAGGTGGTTCTGGATGGGGCGGTGGTACAGAGTGCGACCGACAGCGCCGAGCGGGGGGGCAATGTCCGCATTGAGGCGGGCAAGCTTAGCGCTGTCAATGGCAGCGAGATCGATAGCAGCACTTTCGGCAGGGGTGAGGGCGGCACGATTTCCGTGCAGGTGAGCGATCTTGAGCTGAAGAGCGGCAGCCGGATTGCCAATTCCGTTACCAGCAGCGCAAGCGGGCACGGCGGCGATACCGGGATTATCGCCAGCGGTACGATCCTGGTGGAGGGCGATGTTACGGGCGGAGAGCGGAGCTTCATTCTCAACAACACCCAGGGCAGCGGGAATGCCGGAACATTGCGCATCGGCGCGGGGCGCCTGCTGGTCTCGGGCGGCAGCATCCAGTCCGCCACGGACGGAACCGGCAATGCAGGCACGATCCTGATCGACAGCGGCGAAGTCAGACTGGAGCGGAACGGCATCATTCATGCCCTGAGCCTGGGGAAGGGCAATGCCGGGACAATTGAAGTAAATGCTTCCCATATCGTCCTGACCGAAGGCGGACAGTTCAATACCGAAGCACGGGGCGGCGGGAAGGGGGGCTCAATCAGGGTGCGCAGCGGGGTGCTGGACATCAGCGACGGTGGCAAGATGACCAACCGTACCTATTATTTTCAGAGCACCAGCGGGGAGATTTCGGTCAACGCCAGGGAAACCATCCGTCTTGCCGGTCGTTCCGAGCCGCGTGGCTCGGATCCGGACGAAGAAGTTTCCACCGGGATTTTCAGCTTCACCGGCAATCTTTCGGTCACGGCGCCGGAAATCACTGTAGCCCAAAGCGCCGGCATCAGCACGCGCACCTGGAATGACCTGCCATCGGGCGATCTCAGCGTGAATGCGGCCAGGCTGACGCTCCTCAGCGGAGGGCATGTCAGTGCCGATGCCATCGGCAGCAGCCTGTGGAATGGTGGCGCAGGCAAGGTGTCCATCAGCGCCAGCGAATCCGTGACCATATCAGGCGAAGTGGGCGGCCGGAGAAGCGGAATTCAGAGCGCCACGCGGAGTAGCGGCGATGCAGGTTCGATAGCCATCGAAACGCCTGCATTGCTTATGAGCAATGGTGGCATGATCAATACCAGTACCGGCGTTTTCGGCAGCGGAGCGGCCGGAAATATCGAAATCCGGACCGGTGTGCTGGATGTGCTCTCCGACGCGAGAATTTTGAGTTCCTCGGTGGGTTATGGCGGAAAGGGCAATATCAGTATTGAAGCAGATAGTGTTCGGCTCGACCACGGTGCCATATCCGCTTTTGGCTCGCGTGATGGCGCGGCGGGCCGGATAAGCCTGCATGCGCCGCAAATCATCATGAAAGGCGGACTGATCAACACCGAGAGCGGAGGCTACTCCAGAGCCGGGGACATCCTGCTGGAGGCACAGAGTCTACTGCTTTCAGATGGCAGCCGCATCAAATCGGACAGTTCCGGACGCGGCGATGCCGGACATGTCGTGCTGAATATCGACGGCCTGTTCCAGGCGGACCGGAGTACGGTGACGACGGGTGCTGCCGATGCCGGAGGCGGCAATATCGATCTCCGCGCCCGCTCGGTCGCCCTGCGCAACCAGAGTGCGATCACTGCCTCGGTGGGCGGCGGGTCCGGTGATGGCGGCAATGTCGTTATCAGTGCAGACGGTTTCGCGGCGGCCGCCAATAGCGACATTACCGCCCGGGCCGACCAGGGTCATGGGGGGCGCATCGCCATCAACAGCAATGTGTTCCTTCGCACCGGTGACGTGGACCTGGACGCTTCATCCAATGTGTCCGGCAACGAGGGTGTGGTGGAAGTGAATGCCCCCCAGCTCGACATCAGCGGCAGTCTGGTCGTGCTTCCCGCTTCCTATCTTGACCGCAGCGGGTTGATCAACGACCCCTGCGTTGCCAGCCGTAACGGAGCGGAAAGCAGCTTCATATCGAAAGGGCGGGGCGCTGTTCCGCCGGGCCCGGGCGGTATCATGACGGGCGTATTCTGAAAATAATGGACGTCGGCTGATGGGACAAAAAACATTCATTCTCGCAATGCTGCCGTGGGCCGCGGCACTGCTGGCCGGTTTTTTCATATTTCCAGCTATGGCTGCGGGAGTCGAGCAGATTGAGCGTCCGGGTTCGACACGCCCCGAATTGCCTGCTTTCCGCGATCCGGCAGAAGCTGCCCTGAGCCTGCCGCAAACGGCTGTGCCGGGTGAGCCGGGGCGCTTGTCCGAGGGCATCCGGGTGCAGGTGAGGCAGATCCGCTTCGAGGGGCATTCGGCTTCTTTCGAGCCGCAGCTGCGCCAGCTGGCCGAACCCTACGAAAATCGCACCCTCAGCTCGGCCGAACTTGAGGAACTGCGTCACCGTATCAGCCTGTTTTATCTCGCTGCGGGCTATATCAATTCTGGCGCTGTCCTGCCGGATCAGGAAGTCAGGGATGGCGTGGTAACCTTCCGCATCCTGGAGGGCAGGCTGACGGGTATCCACATCAGCGGAAACGAAAGGCTGAAAGATGCTTACCTGCGGGAACGCATCGAACTGGGTGCGGGAACCCCCCTGAATGCCAACAGCCTGCAGCAGCGGCTGCAGTTGCTGCTGCAAGGCGGCCTGGTGGAGCAGATCAATGCCGAATTGCTTCCCGGACCCCGCTTGGGAGATGGGGCCCTGAACGTCGCGGTAAAAGAGGCGCGGCCTTATGCCTTCACCGCGGCCTTCAGCAATTACCGCTCTCCCAGCGTGGGCGGGTATTACACTGAGCTTTTCGCCACCCATCGCAACCTGACCGGGCGGGGCGATACTCTTGAGGCCAAATACGGTTTCAGCACGGGTCTGGACGATTACATGGCAGGCTACACTCTTCCCCTCAATGCCAGTGACACTTCGGTTTTCCTGCGCTATGGCAAGACCCCTTCCCTGGTGGTGGAAGCGCCTTTTACCCATCTGGATATCCGCAGCGAAACAGAGACGACCACACTCGGCCTGACCCATCCCTTATGGCAGACTCCGGCGCAGTCCATGGTTCTGGGGCTGAGCTACGATGATCGTCGTAGCGATACCTCGCTGCTCGGGGTGCCATTTTCCTTTTCTGCTGGCATTCCGGAAGGACATAGCGTCGAACATGTCTGGCGCTTTTCGCAGGACTGGCTGACCCGGACTCCGGATCGGGTTATGGCCTTTCGCTCCACCTTCAGCCTTGCAAGCACCAACGCACTGCCCCGGCAGGACGGCTATGGGCCGGACGACCATTATTTTGCCTGGCTTGGGCAGTTCCAGTGGGCGCGGCGTTTTGCCGACCGGGGTCAGGTCATTTTCCGCTTCGATACCCAGTGGACACGCCAGTCGCTCCTTCCGGTCAGCAAGTTCGGTCTGGGCGGGGCGAACAGTGTAAGGGGCTACCGGGAAAACCAGCTTCTGCGGGACAAGGGCTTTGTTACGTCTGCGGAGTACCGCCGCCCGCTGTTTGCGGAGGCGGAGAGGGAAAATTCTTGGCAATGGGCCGTTTTTTCCGATTATGGCCGGGGCTGGAACGCCGGTCGTGAAGAAGCCTACCCGGTGGATATCGGTAGCGCCGGCCTGGGTTTGCTATGGAATCCCAGGCCGGATCTGCATGGGCAGCTTTACCTGGCCAGGGCTTTGCGTACTGTGCAGAATCCCGGCCACGATCTGCAGGATGATGGCGTACACTTCCGTTTCAGCTACCAGTTCTAGATTTAATCGTCATTGCGAAGCGCAAAGCGCCTCGTCAAATAAAAAGGGCAGCCTGTTTCCAGACTGCCCTTTTATTATTTAATGGCCCGCTTTTCAGGCGGCCTGCACCGGAATTTCCCTGCGCCTGTCCACGATGCGGTTGTTGGCGTCCACGTACACCAGCTCCGGCTGGAATTTCTGCAATTCCAGTTCGTTGTACACGGCGTAAGTGGCGATGATGATCATGTCGCCGGGATTGGCCTTGTGCGCAGCGGCGCCGTTGATCGAGATCACGCCGGAATCGCGCTGGGCACGAATGGCGTAGGTGGTGAAACGTTCGCCATTGGTGATGTTGTAAATCTCGATCTGCTGGTATTCGCGAATGTCAGCGGCTTCCAGCAAGGTCTCATCGATCGCGCAGGAGCCTTCGTAGTGAAGCTCGGAGTGAGTCACCGTGACGCGATGCAGTTTCGATTTGAGCATGGTTCGTTGCATGAAGCTCCCCCTCAAAACAGGGACAAAGGGCATGTATTATAATCCGCAATTGCATGTATTTCAAAATCAGGCGTTCCTCGCTGAAATTCAACCTGTTTCTGGAGCCTTATGTTTTTTCAGTACCGCAATCTGTTTTGTGTTGCCCTTGCCATCGGCCTGCTGATGGCTGGCAGTTCGCGTGCCAGCGAATTCATGCTGACCTTCGACGACGGCCCCTTGCCGGGCGCGACGGACAAGGTATTGCATGTGCTGGCAGGCATTCGTGCGGAAGACGGACAGCCGGTGAAAGCCGGTTTTTTCCTGCTGGGGGCGGTTCAAGATGCGGTGGAGCGGCGTAAATATTTCGCGCCCTATGAGATGTGGAGCGAAAAGGGTAGTCTTGCCGCCCACCCGGAGCTGGTACGTCAGATTCTTGCCACCGGACACCTGATCGGCAATCACAGCACGCATCATGCCTGGTTCCGCTGGCCGTGGCTGAATGATACGGAAGCGGTACGGGAGGAGATTTCCACCTGGGAAAAACTTGCGGCAGGCCTGCTCGACCCCGCAGCGCCGCGTCTGTTCCGCCCGCCTTATCTGGTGGATACGCCCGCCGTACGGCAGGCGGCGGCAGAGGCGGGGTATCAGGTGGTCATGGGCGTTTCCTCGGGCGACGCCGCGCCGCTGGCAACCCCCTATGCCATCGTGGAGCGGGTGTCAGGCATCCTGAGTAAATGGGATCAGTCCATCCCCTGCGTGCTGGTGTTCCACGATACGCGCCCGGCTACCCAGCAGGGTCTGGTGGAAATTGTCAACGCCTTGCAGGCGCGGGGTTTTCGCCTGGCGCATTTCGATCCGGCTCGGCTGAAAGTGCGCCTGCCCGGTACTTGAGGGCGCTAACGGTAAGTCTTGCCGCCATGCCTGATCCAGCCATCGGCATGGCGTCCGGAAGGATCGTGATGCGTCCAGTGAATCACGCCACCCTTGGCATTCCATTCATACTCGCCATAAAACACGACCTGATCGCCCTCCCTGAGCGCGTCGATTTTTTGGGCAAGATCGATGTTGTGCGCCACCAGCAGGGTTTGGCCTGAAGCCAGCCGGATGAGGAAGCGCTGATGCCGGCTGCCTGCAAGATCGTCCGGCAGGACCCTGCTCACTGTGCCTTGTCCTTCGATCTGCAGATTGCTGCGATGATTCTGGAAGGCGCTGGCCAAAATTGGGTCGCTGCCCTGGCTGGCATGGGTTGCAGTTGCTCCGGCTGAAAAGCTGCTGTCACGGGAAGCGGGCAGCGGTGCCGAGAAGTGCTGCCAGCCTGTGATGCCGAACCCGGCGAGCACAAGCAGGATGATAAACGCACGACTTTTTTTCTGGTGATGCATGTGATTTCTCTCTTTATTCGACGATCAGCGCCTTGCCGCTCAGGCTGCGATACAGGCCGCTGACAAACATCCCGCGCGTAAACAGCTTCCACGCCACCATGCGCGTGATGCGCACGATGTCCAGCACCGGGCGGAAATGGCTGGGGCGGGCATTGTCACGGTAGATGGCGGCGATGGGCGTGGCGACGCTCCTGATACCGCGCCTGCCGCCATCGATCAGGATTTCGCTCTCGAACACGAAGGAATGGCGTGGTTCGTGGTTTAGCGTGACTTGTTGCAGCAGTTCGGCCGGGTAGTAGCGGAAGCCGGACTGGGAATCGGCGATGGGGTAGCCCGCGGCCCAGGCGATCCAGAAATTGGCGAAGCGGTTGGCCAGGTAACGGCGTCGCGGGATGTTGGCCTTCTCGTGCAGGCGCGAGCCGATCACGATGTGGGCCGGGTATTTTTCTGCGACTGCCAGCAGGCGCGGAATGTCGCGCGGGTCGTGCTGGCCGTCTCCGTCCAGGGTCATCACCCCCGCCACACCGGGCTTCAGCGCGGCCTGCATGCCACGCCACAGGCTGGCGGCCTTGCCGAGGTTGACGGGGTTGCGAATCAGGTTGACCGGCAGGCCGTCCAGCTGCTGCGCCGTGCCGTCCTGCGAACCGTCGTCCACCACGATGACCTGGGCGCATTGCTGCAAGGCCAGTTTCGCCACTTCACGGATGGTGTGAACCTCGTTGAAGGCCGGAATCACGACCACGAAATTCATGCCATGGCGCCGTTGATGGAGATGACCTGAGCAGAAATATAGGCGGCCTGGTCCGAAGCGAGGAAGCGCACCAGCGCAGCGACTTCCTCCGGCTCCCCGGCGCGCTTCATCGGCACCAGATTATGGATGGTTTCAGGCGGAAAGGCGTCCCTGATCATCGGGCTCATGATGATGCCAGGCGCCACGGCATTGACGGTGACGCCGCGCGAGGCGACTTCCTGCGCCAGCGATTTGGTGGCGCCGATCAGCCCGGCTTTGGCGGCGGCGTAGTTGGCCTGGCCGCGATTTCCCATCACCCCGGCAATCGAGGCCATGTTGACGATGCGCCCCCAGCGGGTGCGCAGCATGGGCAGGAGCAGGGGCTGGGTCACGTTGAAGAAACCATTGAGCGATACGTCGATCACGCTGTGCCACTGTTCCTGGCTCATGCCCGCAAGAATGCCGTCGTGGTGAATGCCGGCGTTGTTGACCAGCACCTGGATGGCGCCGTCCAGCAGCAGTTTTTTCAGCGCAGCGGATGTGTCGGCGGCAGAGGCTACGTCGAAGCACAGCGCCTCGGCACTTCCCCCTGCGGCGCGAATCTCCCCGGCCAGAACCTGTGCGGCATCGAGTCGCGAATTGGCGTGAACCACGACATGCAGGCCGTCCGCCGCCAGCGCCCGGCAGATCGCTGCGCCGATGGCGCCACTGCCGCCCGTGACCAGTGCGCGTTTCATGCCTCATCTCCATTCTGTAAAAATACCGCTGCGCGGCCCGTCATCAGATCGCGTCCGGCGGCGGAAACGCGCAATTCGTAGAGCGAGTGGTTGGCGTCGGCCATCTGTTTGATGGCGCGAACTTCCAGCGGTGCTGCAATATCATCCAGATAGTCGGCGAAAAGCTTGAGGTCGCGCACGCTGCCGAGAAAACCGGCTCGCGGCTTGCCCCGGTCTTTTCTGGCGGTCAGCCCGCCATGCACGGCCATCGCCTGGGCCGCGTATTCGATGGCGCACAGCGCAGGCAGGCGGCCTTCATGGCGCAGCGGGTTGGCCGGGTCCTGATGATTGGTCGCGAGGCACAAAATCTGTTCCTCATCCCATTCCGCCACTTCCTGCAGCAGGCACATGGCGCCGCTGTGCGGCACCAGCTGGCACAGCTCGTCTTTATTGATTTTCATGATTCAGCTCGATAATCAGGCTGTTGTCTCCCCAGCCCAGGGTGATGCGCTGCGCCTGCCTCGTGGCGATGGCCTGCAGCAGTGGCAGGGCACGGGCGGCGGGGTTGCCGTTGCGCAGAATTTCGAGCTCTGGATGGTGCATGGACGTGCCGTCTTCCGGCTTTCCTTCCAGGCTGATCCGCAGGCGGGTCAGTGTATTGGCAGGCCGGGGCATCAGCAGCAGTGCCACGGCAAAGGAGGCTGTGGTGGGTCGCACCTCATGCAGCGGCGATGGCAGGGGCAGGTCGAAGGCGGCCAGCAGCACCGGGATGTTTTCTGTTGCTGCCTGCACAGCCGCTTCCAGCAGGCCGGCGGCAAACGTATCGTCGAATGCGGCAATGCTGTTGGCCGGGGTGTGCGCGCCGGTGGCGATGTTCCAGTAGCCTGCCGCGGCATTGTGCACCGAGTTGTGGAAGCGCGTCGGCGAGACTTCGTGTTCCGGCTGGGCCAGCGATTCCAGAATGTGGTGCAGATTCTCTCCGTCGCCATCGGAGGAGGCGAACACCACCGCTGCCTCGGTGGCGGGCAGGCCAGCCATAATTAAAGCTTCCTGCCCAGCCTGCAGGGCATAGCGGGTGGCCTGGCTGCTGCGACGTCGCTCGGCAGGGGGCAGCAGGGCAGCCACGGGTTTGGGTTCTTCATTGCTGAGGGAAATTTCGCCGCGCAGCACGGCTGATCCCATTGCCCAGTCGAGCATGCCTGGGGCGCACAGGCCGATGCCTGCAAGGTAGATGTCGATCATGACGCCACCCCGAAAATCAGGCTGCAGTTGTTACCGCCGAAGCCGAAGGAGTTGCTCATTACCCGGCGCAGTTTACGGGCGCTGTGTTGCAGCTGAACGGCGCTGCCCAGTTCGGGATCGATGCTCCGGGTGTTGCAGGTGCCGGGAATCAGGCCGTGCTCCAGGCTCAGGCAGGCGATGGCGGCTTCCACCGCGCCGGCTGCGCCCAGGGTATGGCCGGTCGCGCCCTTGGTGGAGCTGCAGGGCGTGCCGGTGCCGAACACGCGCTGCATGCCCTTGTCCTCCGCGCTGTCGTTGCTGCGGCTCGAAGTGCCGTGCATATTGATGTAATCCACGGCCTGCGGCGCAATTCCTGCCCGGCTCAAGGCCTGTTCCATTGCCAGTGCAGCGCCCAGCCCTTCGGGGTGAGGCGTGGACATGTGGTAGGCATCGCTGCTTTCGCCATAACCCAGCAAGGCAAGCGGAGAGGGTGTTTTTTCCAGCAGGAAGAATCCCGCCCCCTCGCCGATGGAAATGCCGTTGCGCTGCGGGTCGCAGGGGCGGCACGGCTGGGATGAAACCAGTTGCAGCGCGTTGAAGCCATACAAGGTCATGTTGCACAGAGAATCCACTCCGCCAACCACTGCGGCATCGCAGAACCCGGACTGGATCAGTCGGCTGGCGCTGGCGAAGACCTTGGCGCTGGAGGAGCAGGCAGTGGAAATGACAAACGCCGGGCCGTCGAGATCCAGATAGCGGCGCACGAATTCGGCGGCGGAATGCATGCTTTGGGTTGCGACATACTGAAAATCGCCTGGTAGCGCACCGCTGGCCGGATCGCGCCGGCGGTAGGCGCGCTCGGTTTCGAGGATGCCGGAAGTGCTGGTGCCCAGAATCACCGCAATGCGCTTTGGCCCATGTCTTTCCCGCGCGGCAGCAACCGCAGCGGCAAAGCCGTCCAATTCCAGGCATAGCTGCGCCAACCGGTTGTTGCGGCAGTCGAATTTACCCAGATCAGGTGGCAGGGCGATGTCTTCAATACCATCCACGCGGCCGATAAAGGTCTCCAGTGGCGCGTCGGCGAAGTTGTTGACGCGCAGGCCGCTACGGTCTTCCTGCAGGGCTGCCAGTGTCGCCGACTTGCCGTGGCCGAGGGCGCTGGCCAGGGTGTAATGGATTACAGATAGAGGCTTCATGATTTGTGCAGGGAAGAGCCTTATTCAGAAGCCGGAAATCAGAAAGTCGAGCGCTGCGATGATTACGTCGCGCCTGTCGGACAAGTCCGCCACCTGGGTGCCGATTTCGCGGTTGGAGATGGCGGCGAGTTGCTGCGTCACCGCGATGACATCATGTCCTTCGACCTGGAAACAGGGGGTCAATGTCTGCAAAGGCGTCACGGAGTAAACAGAGGCCAGACGCAAGGGAACGACCACCCTGGTCGCGAGTTCGCCCAGCAAATCAGCCTGCACGTCCAACAGGTAAGGCGTGGCATTATTGCTCGCGGCATTGGGGTTGCGGTAGACCTTGAACTGGGCCATCAAAAACTCCTCAGGCCATCGCTGAAAACCCCGTTCTGCTCGATGTCGGCGTTGTACTGCGCAATGGCCGCGCGGTTTTCCTGCAGCCACTGCTCCGCCCGCTTCTGCTTCACTACGGCATCGAGCGCCTGTTCAAGCACCTGCGAAAGGTTGATATCCAGCTCCCTGGCCTGGCGCAGCAGGTCGCTGTTCAGGCTCAGATTGGTGGGGCGCTTGGGTGCGCCGGTGTCGTAGGCGGTTTGCATGATCACTCCTGCGGCTTCAATGCGCATATTGTATGCGCATCGTATCTCTCTGCACAAGCTGTGGGCCATGAGCTGCAGCGAATTCTTTTCATTTCGGCTTAGCCCACATGGCGGCGAACAATAAGGATAAAACTGCGCCCAAGGCAACGGTGATGCCGATCGCCTGCAGTACCGGCGTGGCAGAAAAGGCCAGCACCCCGAAGGCGCTGACGGTGCTGGCAGCGCATACCAGCACGCCAAACAGGGTGCGGCGGTGTTCGGCTTCATCCAGCGCGGGGCGGTTGAAAAACAGGCCGTAATTGAGCCCGATGCCCAGCACCAGCAGCAGGGACACGATATGAAACAGCGACAGTTTGATGCTCATCCCGGCGAGCAGCGCCGCAGTGGCGAGCATGGCCGCTACGACCGGCAGCAGCACGGCGAAAACGGCGCGGAAATTGCGCAGCCCGAAGCCCAGCACCAGCATGATGGCCACCACTCCCAGCAGGGAGTAGCGCAGTGACTGGTCGCGGTATTGCATGATCATGCGGCTGGATTCGCCCTTGATGTCGAGCAAAAAGGCGGCACTGCCGAGTTTGGATGCGAATGTCTTGAGCGTCGCTTCGTCGTTCACGTTGCGCAGCGAAATCAGTGCAACCCAGCCTTCACCCTGCCTCACCATCAGGCCGCCAGCCAGACCGCCCAGTGGCGTGCCTTGCCAGTCATCGGCCTGGAGCGGCGGCAGGTGCCGCGACAGTTCCGCCTGTTGCAGGAAAGGCTCGAATATGTCCGCCTTGAAAGGCGTTGCTGCCACGGCAAGCTCAAGGTTCCGGCGCAAGGTTTCCGGTTCAGGCAGGGCGGACTGGCGCGCTGCCTGGGTACGTTCGCTGGGGACGATGCGTGCTGTGAGATCGTATCCGGAAGTGACACCCTGCTGCACCAGCGCCTGCAGATGGGGCGCAAGCGCTTCGCTGTTTTCCAGCGCTGCCTGCCGGGTGACGCCGGGAATGGCGATCAGGTAGCGCACATCGGGCGCGCCCATGGCTTCGCGCAGGCTGCGATCCAGTTCCAGCGCCTGTTGCGGAATTGGGCTGAGGCGGGAAAGTTCGTTCTCCCACAGATCCCGGTATTGCGTAGCGAGGTAGGCAGCGGCAGCAGCGAGTACCAGCAGCGGCAGCCATTTCAGGCCGGTCAGGACAGAGGCGCCACGCGCCAGCATGGCCTGGGTGCGTGACCGGCTGGCGATTTCAAAATGGCTGGGTGCGATTTCAGGCAGCACGAAGCGCGTGACCAGTCCGGCGGTCAGCACGCCGGCGAGCGAGAACATGCCCAGTTGCGACAGGCCGCTGAAGCCGGAAATCAGCATGGTGAGGCTGCCGAAAACCGTGGTTAGAACGGCCAGCCGGAGGGTCGGCCAGATGCGTGCTAGCGTGTCGCTGAGGCGTTCGCCCGCTGCGCGCTGGGTAAAGAGATAAGTTGGATAGTCCACCGCTTCGCCGATCAGGGTGGCGCCGAAGCCCAGCGTGATGCCGTGCACGCTGCCATAGCTCAGGCTGACGGCAGCGATGCCGGTCAGCGCACCGCTCGCCACCGGCAGGATGCCAAGCCCGAGCAGGCGCGGCGAGCCATAGGCCAGCAGCAGGATCAGCGCGACCAGTAGCATGGCCACCAGACTGAGGCGCCAGGCATCGTTGTGGATCAGGTTGCGCGACTGCACGGCAAAGACGCTGGGGCCGCTCATGAGCAGCTTCAGTACCGGGCTGGCGCGGCTTGCGTCAAAGGTTTGGCGGATGGCGTCGCCCACCTGCTGCTGGGCGTCGATATCGAAGGCGGGTGCGCGGGTTTCCGCCAGCAACAGGGCGCGCTGGTCGTCAGCGGAGAACCACACGCCGTGCTGAAGTTTGGGGCCTCTGCCCGTACCGCCCCAGTCTTCAAGCAGGTTCAGCATGGCGCCGGTCGGGTCGCTGGGAAGCAACTGCTTGACCATTGCACCGGCAGGCGAAGCCAGCAACTGCAGGCTATCCTGCAGACCCTGTTCCAGCCCTGCGGCGCTGAAGCGCTCCGCTCCGGTGGCGGGGCTGAGCAGGTAGCGGTATTGCATCAGGCGCTCGCGTTCGGCCGGGGTCAGGCCGTGTTCGCCGTTGCGCACGTAGCTGAAATGACCGCTCGCTTCGAGCGCGCGCGCCAGCTTCTTGCTGCTTTCGGCCAGTTGCGCAGGGCTGCCGTTTTCCACAGCCAGCAGCACCAGGCGCGAAGCCACGCCGTCGCGCAACTGGTCGACCATCAACTGCTGGGCAGGCGCGGCGCTGTCGGGCAGGAAGGCGGCCATGTCGGTGTTGAAGCGGGTGTGCGCCGTGACCCACCACAGGCTACCCGCCAGCACGGCCAGCCAGAGCAGGACAGGCCAGCATATGCCGGACCGTAAGCTCACGGTGTTTCTTCTCGCAGGGTCATGAGGCTGCGATCACCGCCGGCTTCCTCGATTTCAATCGTGCTGATCCTGGCCTTGCTGCCGCTGATGCGAATGACGCGGATGAATTGCGCCATGTCGATGTCGGAGGGCAGCAAAACCAGGGTCCACTGCTGTTCTTTGCCGTCGAGGCGGAGCTTGTAGAAGCGCTCCAGGGTGCTGGCGTCGCCATTGAGGGTGGAGCGCATGCTTTCGATGAATCCCTGGATCGCGGGGTAATCGCGCAGCGCCAGCTCATGCTTTTTCTGCGCGGCGGGTTTTTCCCAGCTCAGGCGTTCGCCGTCCACTGTCAGGATTTCCTCGAAAGGCGTCTGTATGTGTTTTTGCAGGAAGGCGGGTTTTTTGTAGCGCAGCGTGCCGCTCATCCTGAGCGGTTCCTTGAGCAGGGCGGAGTGCCTGGTTTCACTGTAGCGCACCTGACCGGCTGGGCGCTCGGCGAGTGCTTTCATCAGGGCGGCGGTGTTCCAGTTGGCCTGCAAAAGCCCGCTCCACAGCGCGGCCAGCAGCGCCAGCGCGACATGGAGGATACGTCTAGCGGGAAGCCGGTGCCCAATAATCATAAAAATTGAACCAGTTATAGGGCGCAATGCGGCAGTAATGTTCGAGACGGGAAACATAGTGCTGCAAATGGCCCTGAATGATCTCGCGCCGCAGTGCGCGCGGCGCTTCGAGGCTATCTGCCAGCAGTTCGAAGTGCACCTCGTAGCGGCGGCCGCCCCGATACAGGCCGAGGCCGAGTGCCACCGGGGCGTGCATGATGCTGGCGAAGCTGAGCGGGCCATCTGGCAGTTCGGCGGTCGCGCCGAAAAACTCGCAGGGCAGCGTCTTGTCGCCGGGCCGGGTGCGGTCACCGAGGATGCCGACGATCCCGCCGGACTCGATGATTTCCCTGGCGCGCAGCAGCCCGTCCGGCGAACCCATGGAAATAATGGAATTTGCCAAATCGGGGTTGAGCGTATTCATGATGGCGTTCATTTTCAGGGCGTTTTCGACATGCATCAGGATGGCAAAGGGCACTTCGCCGAATTGTACCGCCAGCGAGCGCAGCACCTCGAAACTGCCCAGATGCGCCCCCAGCAACACGCAGCCGCGCCCCTGCCGCAGCGTTTCCTGAATGGCTTCCACACCATGCACGTCGATCTCGAAATAATCCTGGCGGCCGGAAAGGAAATAGAGCCGGTCGAGGATGGTGGCGGAAAAGCAGAAGTAATGGCGGTAGATATCCAGCCAGTGCGGTTTTCGTGCCAGCGCGCGGCGCAGGTAGAGGCGCGATGCGGCACGCGCGCGGCGCGAGAACAGCAGGAAATACAGGCTGATCGGCACCAGCATCACGCGCCCCGCCGGACGGCCGAGCCTGAGGGTGATCCAGGTGATCAGGCGCATCAGCAGGGGACTGCCGCGCTCCTTCTGGTTCAGCCAGCTTTCGCTCACTGCTCGACTCCTGCGGCCGTTTCGATCTGCAGCGTACCCTGGGCGATGGTGCGATCTGCCGTTTTGCAGCTGAATTTCACCCGGCTGCCGGTGCCGAAATCCAGCTCGATGGTGAAGGGCTCTCCGGGCAGCAGCGGGGCCAGGAACTTGGTGCCGGGAAGGCCGCTGCAGCGCACCTTGTCGCCCGCTTCGCGCCGCACGGCAGCGCAGACATAATTCAGCAGGACCACGCCAGGCACGATGGGTTTGCCGGGAAAATGGCCGGGCAGGGCGGGGTGGTCTGCGGGGATGGCCTGCCATTCGCTCATGACCGGGCCTCCTGCAGTCCGGCTATGAGCAAGCGCAGGTGTTCGCGCGGCAGCTTGCCGGTGGCGCTGCGCGGCAGCTCGTCGACCTTGTACAGGGGACGGGGCAGGAAGGCCGGGTCGATAGCGTGTCGCAGGGCAGCGATGATTTCCTGCTCGCTCAGTTCCGGCGCGACGACCAGTGCAGAGAGGCGAACGGCCTTGCCTGGCGCTTCGTCCGGAGCGAAAAAGACGCCGTCGCGCACCCCGGGAATACGGTTGAGCTGACGGTTGAGATCGCCCAGCGAAGCGCGCTTGCCGGCGATTTTCAGCATGTCGGCGGATCGTCCCGCCAGGCGGAAGCGGCTTTCGTCCGTGGTGATCTCGATCACGTCCTGCAGGGCGGTGGGTGTCTGGATATGGCCGCCCTTTACCCAGCTCGGGCCGCCATCGTCGCTGGAAAGGGTGATGCCGGACAGCGGGCTCCAGTCGGCTTCGCTGGCGGTGCGCCGGGTGGCGATGGCGCCGGTTTCCGTGCAGCCATAAATTTCCATCAGCGGTGTATTGAAGGCGGTTTCTGCCCGCTGGGCCAGTTCGGACGATAAAGGAGCCGCAGCGGAAAGCATGAGTGCGAGTGGCGGCAATTCGATTTGCTGTTCCAGGCAGATGCGCAAATGTAGCGGCGTGGTGACCAGCACGCGTGGCGCGGGGAGCGCCTCCAGTGCGAGACGAATATCGGCGGGGAAAAGCGGCTGTCCGGCATGGATCGCGCCGCCGTGGCGCAGCGGCAGCATCAGGGTGAAAACCAGGCCGTACATGTGCTGCGGCGGGACGGTGCCGAGGAAATGGCAGCCGGGGCCGATTTCCAGCCTGCTGGCGGCGAGCGCGGCCTCCATGACCAGCGCCCCCCAGGTTTTGGGGTGTGCCATGGGCTGCCCGGTGCTGCCGGAAGTAAAGGCGATGGCGGCAATCTGGTCTGCGGCGATGGCAGGAATTTCCCTGTAGTGGCCTTCCGTGTTCAGAAGGGCCGGGAAGGGAAAAATTTTCAGCCCGGCCGTGCGCATGGGTTGGTCCGTCACCGCATAGGCATCCGGATACGCGGCCTGCAGTTGTGCCAGGGCAGGCTCGGCATGATTGGGCGGCAGCAGGCTGGTCTGGCCACGCAGCAGGGCGGCGCAGAAGGTGACCAGAAAATGATAGCGGTCGGTGCACAGGTTGAAGACAAATGAGTGTTGCGGCAGACGCTCCGCCACTTGTTCGACTTCATGCAGGAAGGTATCCAGGCTGACCGGACCGGTATTGCGCCAGGCCACGACCTGCTCGCCACGGCGATGGGAAAGAAGCGCGATGGCGGACATTATCTTACCGGGAAGCCATGCTGAATCAGGAACAGCATCAGGGCTAGCGGATTGCGGTGGGTATACTCGCGAAAACGCCATTTGCGGAACAGGTATTCGGCGCAAATGAGCGCTCCGGCCAGCACCGGCGGCAAGGCGGCCAGCAGCCCGGCACTGACCTGCGGCGCAAGCACGGCGCAGAGCAGCGCGCAGCCCAGCATGTAGAGCGACCAGATAGCGGTCAGCCGGCGCGTGTAATGGATCAGGACGTCAGAAAGCCCATCCGGCTGCTCGCAGCGGGCGATGCGCGTAATCAGCGCTTCTCCCTCGAAGAGGCTGCGTCCGAACATGAAGGCCAGCAGGAGGCTGATGGTGACCGGCAGAAATGCCGCCAACGGCGTATGCCAGGCGGGTGGTGCCAGTTGGACGAGTCGGGTGTAGCCCCAGCCCAGCGCAACAATGAACAACAGGCGCAAAACGAGGCGGATGTTCAAGGAAAGGTCTACTTTACGCGGCTCTTCCCGATATGCCGGGTCAGGCTCTGCAGGGACGAGAAAATGGAAGCGTTGTCGGGGGCATCGGATTTAAGCTGGAATCCGTAGGTTTTGGAAATGGCGAGCGAAAGCTCCAGCATGTCGATCGAATCCAGCCCGAGGCCTTCATGATAGAGCGGCGCCGCCGGGTCGATTTCCTGCGGCGTGATTTCCAGGTTGAGCGCCTGCACGATGAGGGCGGCAACTTCCTGCTCCAATGGGGATTGACTGTTGTTCATGAGGCAATTTCGGCTGGTGAAGGTCGGGCGGAATTATAGTCCCTAAAAGGGCTATGGTCACCTTGCCGTGGCGGCGGTCAGCCTGGAAAAGATGGAGTCAGGCGCCAGTCCACCTGCTGCGAAAGATGAAATACACTGCGCCAAGTATGCACAGCGCTGCCCACAGATAGTCCAGTTTCAGCGGTTCCTTCAGGTACAGGAACGCAAACGGCACAAAGACGGTCAGCGTGATGGCCTCCTGCAATATCTTGAGCTGAGAAACCGACAGAACGGAGTAGCCGATGCGGTTTGCCGGCACCTGGAACAGGTACTCCAGTAGCGCAATGCCCCAACTGGCAAGCGCAGCGATTATCCAGGGTTTCTGGTTCAGTTCCTTGAGGTGGGCGTACCAGGCAAAAGTCATGAATATGTTGCTGAATGACAGCAATAAAACTGTGAGCCAGATGGGGCGCATGAATGCGGGTGCCTAATGTTGGAAATTGACCGGGAAAAAAGCGGGGATTGCCCCTCTGCTTATTTTATACGACAGAAACGGTTTCAGCTCAGCAGGACTACAAACTGTTCAAGCGCAACTGGCTTGCTGAACAGGTAACCCTGAAAGGCCCGGCAGCCGTGTTGAACAAGAAATTTGCGCTGCGCTTCGGTTTCCACGCCCTCGGCAATGACGTTCAGCCCCAGGGCCTGCGACATGGCAATAATGGTATGCACGATGGCCGCGTCGTTGGGGTCGCTGGTGATGTCGAGCACGAAGGAGCGGTCGATCTTGATCTGGTCCAGCGGCAGGCGTTTCAGGTAGGCCAGCGAGGAATAGCCGGTGCCAAAATCGTCCATCGAGAAACTCACGCCCAGCATTCTGATTTCATTCATCTTTTCGATGGTGTCCTCGATGTTTTTCAGCACGGTGCTTTCGGTCAGTTCCAGCTTGAGCAGTGAAGGCTTTGCTCCGCTTTCCCGCAGCACGTCCTGTATCTGGGAAACAAAATCGGCTTGATGGAATTGTCTGGCGCTGACGTTGACAGCCACTGTCAGGTTGCACGTCCGCACATCATGTTGCCATGCCTTGAGCTGGGCACAGGCGGTTTGCAGCACCCAGTACCCGATAGGCAGGATCAGCCCGGTTTCTTCGGCCAGCGGAATGAACTGGTCGGGGAAGACGAAACCGCGCTCAGGATGTTCCCAGCGCAGCAGCGCTTCCGCACCTAGCGGATGGTGAAAGCTGTCCACCTGGATTTGATAATAAAGGCGGAATTCCTGTTTCTCGAGCGCATGGCGCAAATCTGTTTCCAGCGCCGCGCGCACTTCCAGTGCCTTTTGCATATTCGGGTCGAAAAAGCGGATGGTATTGCGTCCAGCCGATTTTGCCTGGTACATGGCAACGTCGGCGTGCTTGAGCAGTTCTTCCACATTATCCAGATGATCGCGGAACAGGCTGATGCCGATGCTTGGCGTAGTGTGGTACTCGTGATTGTCCAGATCATAAGGCTGGCTCAGTCTGCCGCGGATTTTTTCAGCAACCAGTTCGCTTTGTGTCGCCACCTCGTCCACTTTGCTGCCCAACTCTTCGAGTACCACCACAAACTCGTCGCCACCCAGCCGCGCTACCGTGTCGCCTTCGCGCACGCAGGTTTTGAGGCGTTGCGCCACTTCGATCAGCAGCAGGTCGCCCATGGCATGGCCGAGCGTGTCGTTGATGTTCTTGAAATGATCCAGGTCGAGAAATATCAAAGCGCCGTGCAGACCGCTGCGCATGCTGATGGCCATTGCCTGCTGCAGGCGATCCATGAGCAGGCGGCGATTCGGCAGTTTGGTCAGCGGGTCATAGAAGGCCAAATTGCGAATTTCCTCTTCCGAACGCTTGCGCTGGCTGATGTCGGTAAATACGGCGACATAGTTGGATACTTGCCGGCGATCATCGTATACCGCGGTAATGGTGATGGATTTGGGATATATCTCGCCATTCTTGCGTTTGTCCCAGATTTCCCCCGACCACTTTCCGGTTTCACGCAGCGTGGTCCACATGGTCTTGTAGAAGGCTTCGTCATGCCGGCCTGACTGCAGGATGCGCGGATTTTTCCCGATGACGTCTTCTGCGCTGTAGCCGGTAATATCCTGAAAGGCCTGGTTGACGCGCATGATGGTTGCAGTGGCATCGGTGATCAGTATGGCTTCCTGGGTTTCGAAGGTGATGGCGGCGATGCGCCTGTCCTCTTCGAGCTGCTTGCGCTCGGTAATGTTTTCATAAATGCCCAGTACGCCAAATACCGCGCTGTTGGACAATGGCATCTTGCTGGTATCCACCCAGAGGTGTGATCCATTGGCGTCGTGAAGTTGTTCGATAATGTGCAATTTTGCAGCATTGCCGTTCATCACCTCGTGATCGTCGGCACGGTAGGCCATGGATTCTTCGCGTGTCCAGGGCAGGTCGAAGTCGGTTTTTCCGATGACATCATCCGGTTGTGACAGTCCCGCATCCCAGGCAAAAACCCGGTTACAGCCGAGATAGGTGCTATTGAGGTCTTTCCAGAAGATTGCCTGGGGCACGGTATCCAGAATGAGGTAGAGCATGCTTTTACTCTCGTTCAGCTCGCGCGTCATTTCCGCGGCCATTTGCTTTGCGCGCTGCTCCAGGGCGGCGTGCGCGGCCTGCAACTGCACCAGCGCCAGCGAGTTCTGCCGCACCATGCGCTGGTCGAACAGGGTGGCGAGAATGCCGCCGCCAAACCAGAACAGCGAAGTGATTGCCACCAGCATGGCGAGAATGTTGGGTTCGATGCGCACATCGCCGCCCAGGCACATGCTGCCGGGCTGAATGTTCGTTCCCATCATGGCGCTGTAGTGCATCCCGGAAATGGCCGTGCCCATGACTACGGCGCCCAGTACGAAGCGCAGCAACGGAGGCAGGTCGACCTGGTCGCCCTGATACATCATCAGGAGGGCGCCCCATGAAGCAATGGCGGCGATGGCGATGGAGAGGACGACAATCGAGGGGGTGTAGCCGATGGAAGGCGACATCCTGAGCGCCGCCATGCCGATATAGTGCATTGCGCTGATACCCGCGCCCATCAATAGTCCGCTGATCAATATGCGCCTGATGCTGATGCGGGTATCGCGCAGCACCCGGAAGCCGAGCAGCGAAGCCAGAATGACAGGCAGGACGGAAAGGAGCGTCAGCGTCAGGTCATAAGAAACCGGGATGGGGAGATGAAACGCCAGCATGCCGATAAAGTGCATGGACCAGGTTGCCAGACCCAGCGTAATGCTGCCTGCGACCATCCACAGCGTGGCTGCGTGACCATTGCTCAGGCGCATGCGTTGCGCGTGGGTCAGCGCGGTGAACGAGCCGATCATGGCCACCAGGATGGATAAACATACCAGGGAATAATTCCAGGTAATCTGCATTGCTATCAATACGCCTTAGCCCGTGAACCGTGGACCCGCAACTCCATGCAAGTCCTGTCTGGTACCAATGGGATCTTGATGGAATTCAGGAATAACGCCTAGACGCAGGATAGGGCAACCGGATACTGCCGTATATAGGGGTTTCCCCTATCCCCTGTCAGAATTCGAGATTGTCGATCAGGCGCGTGGTGCCCAGCCGGGCAGCGCCCAGCACGACCCGTGCGGCGTCTCCGGGCTGGGCGGCTTGAAGGGTGTTGGCGTTGCGCAGGGAGATGTAGTCCACCTGCCAGCCATGGCGGGCGAGGTCGTTTCTGGCGGCCGTTTCCAGCGCGGCAAAGTCGATCTGGCCCGAAGCCAGGGCTTCCCTGATTTGCAGCAGGGCACGGTAAAGGCGTGGCGCTTCGGCGCGCTCTTCCTGGCTCAGGTAGCCGTTGCGCGAGGAGAGCGCGAGACCGTCTTCGGCGCGGATGGTTTCGCCGGCGAAGATCTGGATGGGCAGGTCGAATTCGCGCACCATGCCGCGGATGATGTGCAGTTGCTGGTAATCCTTTTTGCCGAATACGCCGCAGGCAGGCTGCACAATGTTGAAGAGCTTCAGCACGATGGTGGCGACGCCGTGGAAATGACCGGGGCGGACGGCGCCGCACAGCTCGCTGGCGATGGACGGCGGCTCGACCTGGAACTGCTGTGGCGTGGGGAAGAGTTCATGCGCACTGGGGGTAAAGACGATGTCGGCACCGGCGGCCTGGAGTTTGCGGCAGTCTGCTTCCAGGGTGCGCGGGTACTTTTCCAGATCTTCGCCAGCGCCGAACTGCAGCGGGTTGACGAAAATGCTCACCACCACGCAGCGGCCATGTTGGCGCGCCTGTTCGACCAGGGCGAGATGGCCTTCATGCAGGTTGCCCATGGTGGGCACAAAGGCCACCGGCTGGCGCCCCTGCAGGGTTTCACGCAGTACGGCAATGGCGGAGATGATTTCCATCAGAAGCAATGCTCAGGCGCAGGAAATGCGCCGCTTTTGACCTCTTGTACAAATGTCTGCACTGCGGCCTGGATGCTGCCTGCACCGGGCATGAAGTTTTTGGCGAATTTCGGGGTCTTTCCGGGGTAGATGCCGAGGATGTCGTGCAGTACCAGTACCTGGCCTGCGCAATCTGGTCCGGCGCCGATGCCGATCGTGGGAATGGCGGTTTTTGTGCTGATTTCCTTGCCTACGGTCGAGGGCATGGCTTCCAGCACCAGCAAGCCTGCTCCGGCCTGCTGCAGTGCCCGGGTGTCCTGCAGCAGGCGTTCGGCTGCCGCATCGCCACGGCCCTGCACGCGGTAGCCGCCGAGCTGGTGCACCGACTGGGGCGTAAGCCCGATGTGGCCGCACACCGGGATGCCGCGGGCGGTGAGGAAGGCAACGGTTTCCGCCATGGGTTGACCGCCTTCGAGCTTGACCATGTGAGCGCCTGCCGCCATCAACTGGGTTGCGCTGCGCAGGGCCTGCTGCGAACTTTCCTGATAACTGCCGAAGGGCAGGTCTGCAATGATGAACGCTTTTCGTGCGCCACTGGCGACGCAGCGGGTATGGTAAACCATGTGATCCAGTGTGACGCCAAGCGTGGTTTCGCTGCCTTGCAGCGTCATGCCGAGGGAGTCGCCCACCAGCAGAATATCCACCCCGGCCGTTTCGAGCAGAGCTGCAAAACTGGCATCGTAGCAGGTCAGGGTTGCAATCCTGTCGCCCTTGGCGGCCATCTGTTGCAGGGTGTGCAGTGTGGTTTTCATGTCAGTCAGCCCGGTTGAAAAATTCCCGCCCACCGCGCATGGCGGCCATTTTTTCCAGCAGCAGGTCAAAATCCTTAGGCTCGCCGGAAAAGTCGAAGCTTTCGCTGTTCACGATCAGCAGCGGCGAGGTTTCGTAATGATGAAAAAACAGGCTGTAGCCTTCGGTTATCCGGGTCAGGTAGTTTAGCGTAATGGTCTGTTCGTGGCCTACGTTGCGCTGCATGATGCGTTCCATCAGGGTTTCTACCGGTGTCTGGAGATAGATTACCAGGTCGGGTCTGGGGGCCTGCGGACGAAGGTGGCGGTAAATTTCGCGGTAGAGCTTGAATTCGTCATCGCTCAGGTTGAGCCGGGCAAAAAGCGGGTCCTTGTCGAGCAGAAAGTCCGTGACCGAGCCCTGCTGAAACAGGTCGTTCTGCGCCAGTTCGCGCATCTGCCCGGCACGCTGGAACAGAAAGAATAGCTGGGCGGGCAGGGCATAGCGTTCCGGGTCGTGGTAGAACTTCGCCAGAAAGGGATTCGCGCCCGTGTCTTCGAGCTGCAGGCGGGTGTGCATGCGATCCGCGAGCTGGCGCGCCAGCGCGGTCTTGCCTGCACCGATGGGGCCCTCGACCACGATGAAGCGATATTTTTCCGCCAGCATGTTTAGCCGACAGCCTGCCGTTGCAGTGCGGAAGAGGCAGTCATGGGCGGGTTTTGCGGCAGGCGTTCCAGTTCCTGGCCTGCACATCGGGCCAGGCATGCCAGCGCAGCGCCCTGACCCGGAATGACGCAGCCGGGCGCAATTTCGGTGAGCGGCATGAGGACGAAGGCGCGCTCGTGCATGCGCGGATGCGGCAGCGTCAGACCATGCTCGTGGTATACCAGCCCGTCGTAGAGCAGGAGATCGAGATCGAGCGTTCGCGGCGCATTCAGGAACTCGCGCACACGCCCGCGTCGGTGTTCGATCTCCAGCAGCATTTCGAGCAAAATGCGCGGCTCAAGCCGGGTTTCGATTTCCGCCACGGCATTGATGAAGTCCGGCTGGTCGGAATAGCCCCAGGGGGCGCTGCGATACAGGGATGACCGGGCGATCAGGCGCGTGCCGGGAAGCGCATCCAGTTCGCCGAAGGCATGGCTGACCTGGTCAGCGGGGTCGTCGAGGTTGCTGCCGAGGGCAATGAAGGCGCGGGTGGCGTGGGCATGCATGCTGTTCAGTCTTCCGCCGCGAGGTCTGCCGTGTCGGCAGAGTGGGCGGCATTTTTCGGCTTGCGCCTGCGGCGGCGCTTTTTGGGGCCGGTATCGGGCTGTAGCATTTCCGCGCGCTGCACGTCGCTGCCGTGCTGGAAGGTTTCCCACCAGCGGCCAAGCTCCATATCCAGCTCGCCGCTTTCGCAGCGCAGCAGCAGGAAGTCGTAGCCGGCGCGGAAGCGCGGATGGGCGAGCAGCGCAAACGGACGCTTTCCGGCACGCTGCGTGAAACGCGGCTGCAGCCCCCAGATTTCCTTCATGTTGGTGGTGTAGCGGCGCGGGATGGCGAGCATTTCCACCTGGGTCTGGATCACCTGTTCCATGGCCTGATACAGCGCCGGGATCTGGCGCTCACCAGCGGATTCAAGTTTTTGCGAGATTGCCAGCACTTCATGCCACAGCAGGGCGGCGAACAGGAAGGCGGGCGAAACCGGCTTGTCTTCCTTGATGCGCAAATCGGTCTGGTGCAGGGCCAGGGTGACGAAACGTTCTCCCATGGGCTGTTCCAGAATCACGTCCAGCAATGGCAGAACACCGTGGTGCAGGCCTTCGGCGCGGAGCTGCTTGAGACTGCGCTGCGCGTGGCCGGAGAACAGGAGCTTGAGGATTTCGTCGAACAGGCGCGAGGGGGGTACGTCTTCCAGCAGATGCCCCATCTGGGCAATCGGCGCGCGCGAGGCAGGATCGAGGTGAAACTCCAGCTTGGCGGCAAAACGTGCGGCACGCAGCATGCGCACCGGGTCTTCCTGATAGCGGGTGCGCGGGTCGCCGATGATGCGCAGCACGCCGTCTTTCAGGTCCTGGTAGCCATCGATGTAGTCCCAGATTTCGCCACTGGACGGGTCGTAGAACAGGGCGTTGACGGTGAAGTCGCGGCGCAGGGCGTCTTCGAACTGGCTGCCGAACACGTTGTCGCGCAGGATGCGGCCGCTTTCGCTGGTGACGTGGCGCGTTTTCCTGCCATCGTCCTCGTCATCATCCGCCGCGCCTGCCGCCGGGCCGCGAAACGTCGATACCTCGATGGTTTCCGGCCCGCACATGACATGCACCAGGCGGAAGCGCCGGCCGATGATGCGCGAGCGCCGGAACAGGTCACGCACCTGTTCCGGCGTGGCGTCGGTGGCGACGTCGTAATCCTTGGGGGTTTTATCTAGCAGCAGGTCGCGTACCGCGCCGCCGACCACGAACGCGGCAAAGCCGGCGCGCTGTAGTTCGGCCGTGACCTTGATGGCACAGGAACTGATCTGGCTATGGCGAACGCCGTGTTTTTTTTCCGGAATGATTTTTGGCTGGGCGTGCTGTGCAGCTTTGGGGCGGGCTTTGCTGAAAACCTTGCGAATAAGTTTACGTATCATGGATTTAAGGATGTGTTGACTTCTGGCTGAAAAGCGGGCGCAAGGATTATACACCCTGGCGGCCTGATGGTTAATGTGCAACTTTCCCCTGATTAAGGGGGGATTGAGGGCGTTAGGCCAGATCAGCGGTCAGCCAGTGTTTGTCATCCACATTGACCGGCTTGCTGAAAAAGTATCCCTGGCCATAGTCCACACCCATTTTGACCAGCATGGCGATGGTTTCTTCGTCCTCGATGTGTTCGGCGATGGTGTGGGCGCCGATGATATGGGCCAGTTCCCGGATCTGCTCGACGATTTTCACGTCTTCCTGGTTTTCCTTCAGTTTAAGCACGAAACTGCCGTCGATCTTGACGAATTCCGGTCGCAATACCCGCAGGTAGCTATAGGTGGAGTAGCCGACACCGAAATCGTCAAGAGCGACATTGCAGCTTCCGGCGCGGATTTCATCGAATAGCTGGATGAACTCCCTGGACATTTCTACCGTTTCCCGCTCGGTGAATTCCAGCGTGATGGAGCGGCCCCGCGCCACTGGCGAATTGAGCAGATCCCGCAGTTGCTGCGCGAATTCAGGCGCGTAAAAGGAGCTCAGGCTGATGTTGACGAAGAGGTGCACATTCTTGGGAATCATTTTCAGGGCCTGGCCAATCACGAACAGGTCCATTTCACGGATCAGGCCGAGGTCCTCGGCAATGGGAATGAAGTCGTCCGCCGGGACGAAAGCGTCACCGCGCCGCATGCGCGTCAGCACTTCATAGGCGAAAATCTTGCGTGTTTTGAGATCGACGATGGGCTGCATGAAAGGCAGAATCAGGCCGGCGATAATGGCGTTCCGCACTTCGAAGCCCTGCGAGAAGATATCCATGATGGCCTCGCCGCGCTCCCGGGTCAGGGTGTCGACGCGGTTGCGGCCGCTCTTCTTGGCATGGTAGAGCGCCACGTCGGCTGCGCGCACCAGGTCTTGCGGCAATTTTCCATGCACCGGTGCGATGGCGATACCGATCGAGGTCTGGACCGTGAGCTGTCCGACCGGCAGCGGAATGACGATGCGGTTGAGGTCTTCATGGATCATGTGACCGATTCTTTCCGCATCCATTTCGTTCACGTTTTGCAGCAGCAGTGCAAATTCGTCGCCGGCGATGCGGGCGACTGCGCCGCCCTGGTGTTTGTTGTTGCGCAGCGAGGTTGCCACGGTGCGCAATACTTCGTCGCCGACCGGGTGGCCATAGGTGTCGTTGATGAATTTGAAGCCGTCGATATCCACGATCACCAGCGCCAGCGGATGCCCCTTGTGCAGATTCATGTGCAGCAGGTTTTCCAGCAGTTCGTCGAAGTGGCGACGGTTATAGACGCCAGTAAGCGGGTCGGTGATGGTCAGGCGGTAGAGGTCCTGTTCATGCTGATGTTGCAGTTCCTGCAGGTGCAGGGTTTCGGTGATGTCTTCCAGCGTGCTGATCAGGCCGCTAACGGCGCCAGTGTCGTCCCGCTGCAGCGAAGTGCTCATCTGCATCCATACCGGCCTGCCGTCGTGGGCGCGTAGCTCCAGTTGCAGTTCGGTGAGCGGAATATGTTCCAGCCTGCCGGCTTCGAAATAGGCTTTATGTCTGGGCTGGGTCAGGAATTCGGCAAAGGGGCGATGCAGCGTGGTTTCGGCCGCATAGCCGGTGAGCGCTTCCCACGCGGGATTCAGGAAAGTAACGAGGCCATTCTGATCGACTTCCAGCAGCACTTCCTGCATGTTGTCCACCAGATTGCGCAGCTTGAGTTCGTTTTCCGCCAGTTGCGCGCGCGTTTTTTCCAGCTCACGGATCTGGCGCTTCATGGTTTTTGCGCTTTCGATGAAGGCGTCGGAGAGATTCCGGACTTCATCGCTGGCACCGTCTTCCGTCGTCAGCACGGTTTTTTCCCAGTTGCCTTGCGAGACTTCCCTGGCCATGGCGGCCAGGGGCGTAAGGGGGGCCATGACCGATTTCACCAGCAACTGGATCGCGATCAGGTCGACACCGAGCAGCAGCATGAAAAGATAGGAAACATCGTTGAGCAGACCGCGGATCTTCTCATTGAGCAGGTCGTTGGATAGTTCGATGGTCATCAGGCCCAGCGAGCCATGTTCCGACCTGAGTTCGGCGCTGATTTTCGGGTGGGGTTCGGCGGCCTTGAACCAGCCGGCAACCGGGTGCAGATCGCCGCTTTCCTTACGCTGCAGGAACAGGGTTTTGCCATCCCTGTCCTTGACCGTAATGCCGGCAACGGCGCGGTCGCCGAGCATGGCGCCGAGATAGCCGGAAATGCCTGCGGGGTCGTGCCGGATGAGGTGCGATACGGCCGGGGCGGTGATGCCGATCATCTTGTGCCCCAGCACCTGGCGGCTGGTGATTTCGTTGCCTACCTGCTGTATCAGCAGGTAGATGGCAAACAGCCCCACCACCACCAGTTGCAGCAGTGCGATCGCGAGCATGATGCGCTTGTGCAGCGTGCGTGGCTGGAAGAGTTTCATTGTTGACCCGGGCTGGATTCGGGTGAAGAAGGGGCCATAAATTGATTAGCCATGTTGCAGCTATTCTAAGGTGGGCAGGAAATAATTTCCATCACTAGTTTCGATTTTATGAAATCTGCACTGGTAAAGGGTTTCCATGCTGTTTTCGGAAATCATCAGGGCGCTTTCCCCGTTCAAAATCTTGCCTTCGTCATGAATCAGCAAGGCATGGCTGCAGAAGTGGCTGGCCCAGAAGATGTCATGCAGCACCATGACGACGGTTTTCTGCTGGCTATCCGCGAGTTCGCGAAACAATCTCATCATCGCGAGCTGGTGCGGCAGGTCGAGATGTTGCAACGGTTCGTCGAGAAACAGGATGTCCGGTTCCTGGGCAAGCAGTTGCGCGATGCGCACGCGCTGGCGTTCGCCGCCGGAGAGCGTAGCGAAGGATTGTGACTGCGCCTGTGCCATGCCGGTTTGCTTCAGCGCCTCTCGTGCCGCTTCAAGGTCGCCGTCGTCCGGCCGCCAGCTTCCGGCATGCGGGAACCGTCCCAGCAGCACATAGTCCAGCACCGGCCCGGAAAAGGAAGCGCTTTCTTCCTGCAACAGCACGCCGATGCGCTGCGCCAGGTTCCGGCGCGAAATCTCTGTCAGCGCCTTGCCGTCGAGCCGGATGCTGCCCGAAACCGGCTTGGAAAGGCCGCTCAGGGCATGGATCAGGGTGCTCTTGCCGCTCCCGTTTTTTCCCAGGATGGCCCAGCACTGGCCCGGTTCGAGCGTCAGCGTCAGATTCTGGCACAACACTCTGCCCGGTACGCTCAGATGCAGGTTCTGGCTATGTAACATCAGCGCCGCCGCGACAGCAGGAACAGCAGCAGGGGAGCGCCGGTCAGCGCGGTCAGCACGCCGACCGGAAGCTGCTGCGGCGCGACGAGGGTGCGCGCCAGGGTGTCCGCCAAAGTGAGGAAACTGCCGCCCAGCAGGATGGCGCCGGGAATCAGCCAGCGGTGGCTGTCCATGCCCAGGAGGCGCAGCAGGTGGGGAACGACCAGGCCGACGAAACCGATACTGCCGGCCTCCAGCACTGCCGCCGTGGTGGCCGTGGCAGCGATGAGATAAGCAGCGCCCTGAACGGGCAGTACCGCGATGCCGAGTGATTTGGCCTTGAGTTCGCCGATTGCCAGCACATCCAGGTGTCGGGCCAACAAGACGCTGGCAAGCCCGCTGGCCAGCAGCGCAGCCCAGGTCTGTACAGGCGACTGGGCATAGGACAGATCGCCCATGAGCCAGTACAGCATGCCGTGGATACCGGCGCTGGGCGCGATGCTGAGCAGCAGACTGATCAGCGCGCCGAATCCGGCGGAGAGGGCGATGCCGGTGAGCAGCAGGTGGTGGATGTCCCAGGCGTGGCGGCGGAAGCTCAGTGCCGGCACCAGCAGCAGTGCGATCAGCGCGCCACCGAAGGCGGAGAATTTGATGGCAGCAGCCAGGCCCAGCAGCATCGCGCCCAGTGCGCCCGCTGCCGCACCGCCGGAAATACCCAGCAGATAGGGGTCGGCAAGGGGGTTGCGCAGCAGCACCTGGAGCAGTACGCCGGACAGCGCCAACAGGGCGCCGCAGGCAAAGGCGCTGGCGGCGCGCGGCGCGCGCAGTTGCCAGAAGATTTCCTGTTGCGCGGCGTTGCCGTGCAGGAGTTGGGTCAGGGAAAGGTCAGCGCTGCCGCTCGAAAGCGCAATCAGGATGCTTGTGGGCGCCAGCAGCAGCAACCCGAAAAACAGCAGGCGCCGGGACCGCATCAGCGCAGGCTGATGACCGGCCAGCCATGCGCTTCCGCGTGGGCCCTGAGGGTCGGATCGGGGTCGACCGCGACCGGCTTGCTGACGCGCTGCAACAGCGGCAGGTCGTTGAGGGAATCGCTGTAGAACCAGCTTTCGCTCACGTCTTCCCAGCGCACTCCCCGGCTGGCCAGCCAGGTGTCGAGGCGGGCGATCTTGCCTTCGCGGAAGGAAGGCGTACCGTTGACCTTGCCGCTGAATTCACCCAGGATCTGCTCCGGTTCGGTGGCGATCAGGTGTTCCACGCCGAATTCACGGGCGATGGGTGCGGTGACGAAACTGTTGGTGGCGGTGACGATGGCGACCAGATCGCTATCGCGCTGATGCTGCCTGACCAGTTCCCGGCCTTTTTTCGTGACGATGGGCAGAATTTTGCGCTGCATGAAATCCTGATGCCAGAGATCGAGCTGGGCGCGCGGATGACGCGCCAGCGGCCTGAGCTGGAAGTCGAGGAATTCGTGGATGTCCAGCGTGCCGGCCTTGTACTGGTCGTAGAATGCCTGGTTGCGCGCTTCGTAGACTTCCTTGTCGAGCACGCCCTGTTCGATCAGGAACTGGGCCCATTCGAAATCGCTGTCCCCGGCGAGCAGTGTGTTGTCCAGATCGAAAAGCGCCAAACGCAAGATTTCTACTCCCCTTGAATTATTCTTAAAGCCGTAGTTCATTAACCGCAAAGATGCGAAGACACAAAGAAATCGCGGCCATGTCAGCGATCATGCATTCACCTGCCGGGTAGGCTGAGTGTTCCCGATAACGCGTTGTATTTCCTCTGCGACTTTGCGCCTTTGCGGTTCAACTGTTTTTTCAGGATTATGGCCTCGAAGTATAGCGTAAAATCGCAGCATGAATTTCCCCGACGGCCTGCTCCCTTCCTCCTGGCAATGGATTGCTCATGTCCTGTTCGCCGCAGTGCTTGCCTGGTCTGTGCGGGCGGCTCCGTGGCGGCGCCTGCGCGACAACGAGCTACTGCATCTCTTCCTCGGCACCTGCGTGGGCCTGATGCTGATCTGGAGTATCAAGACCGGAATCAAGCCGGGGCTGAATTTTCATCTGCTCGGCGCCACCATCTTCACCCTCCTGTTCGGGCCGTGGCTGGCCATCGCGGGTCTTGGCATAGTGCTGCTGGGGGTGACTTTCTATGGCCTGAGCGGATGGGAAAGCTTTTCCGTCAACGGACTACTGATGGGGGTGTTGCCGGTGACCGTCAGCCATTTCATTTACCGGCTGGTAGACAGCAGGCTGCCCAACCATTTTTTCGTTTACATCTTCCTCAATGCCTTTGTCGGTGCGGCGATCGCCATGGCCCTGACCGGGCTGTCAGCGACCGGCCTGCTGGTGCTGGCGGATGTCTACAAGGCTGAATATCTGACCAGCAACTACCTGCCCTATTTCCTGCTCATGGGCTGGTCCGAGGCGCTGCTCAGCGGCATGATGATGACCCTGGTGGTGGTTTATCGGCCGCAATGGGCGGCGACTTTCGACGACGCGCGTTATCTCCGCAACAAGTAATTCGTCCCGCCTGATGATTTCTCATTACCGCGCTCAGAATGGCCTGCGTGGCCGGACCAGGTTATTGAATTCCTGACCGCGAGTTCCGGCGCCTGCGCTAAAGAATTCCTTGATCAGAAAATCCTCCAGTCCCGCGTTGTCTTCAAGACGGGCGGAGAGAACGATCACGCGGTCGAGGCGCGGCGATTCCCAGTTGAAATCGCCCTTGTAATAGCGGCGGATCAGTTCGATCATGCTGCGCACCATCGCGCGTTCCAGATCGCCATCGGGTCCGGCATCCACTTCGAACACTTCGTGCCGGGATTGACTTGAGCGCTTGGTCCAGCCGTGAAACGAATATTTGCCTGTCCTGATGCCCATGCTGATGATCTGAATTACGCCGTTCGTGCCTTGCGGCTGAAGGTTTTTCATGATGTTCGCCATCCTGGCTTCCTCGGCCGAGGATCCCCGTTCGCGCGCGGCGGTCTCCGCACTTTCACCCGTAGCCGGACGCTCGGCGGCGAGGCGGCGTGCCCTGGCAGCATTGACGTAGGACAACATGTCGGTGGGCGGGGATACGGCAGGTTCAGGTGCTGGCGCTGGGGGCTTGCTTTCCTCTGTTTTGGGGCGGGGCGCTACCTCGTGGCGCGGCTTGACGACAGGCCGGCTTTTCGCGGGCGGGGCCTTGGGCGCTTCCGGACTTCTGGCTGCCGGCGCTGCCGGTAATTCGACGAAGCTGGCCTCCACAGGTTCGGCTGCCGGGATTTCAATCCTGGGCGAAGCCAGGAAATGCCCCAGGCCCCAGACGATCAGCAGCCAGAGGATAGCCGCCAGCGGTATCGGCCACCACAGCCGGATTTCCCCTGGAGGTAAAACGGGCAGGCTTGCCGCCTCACTCATGTTTTACCGCGATCAGGAAGTTCCTGGCCCCGGCTGCGCGCGCCTGCAGCATGGCCTGCACCACGATGCCCTGCGGCGCCGCGTTATCCGCCGAGACGATCACGCTCGGACGAGCCTCGTCCAGCAGCGGCGCAAGCGTGGCCGCCAGGGTTTGCAGGGTCACCGGGGTGCGGTTGACCAGGATCTTGCTGTCGGCGGTCAGCGTCAGGGTGACCGGCGTATCCATCCTGAGCTTTTCGGCTTTACCCTGGGGCAGGTTCACCTGCAGCGAATCGAGGTTCTGCATCGCCAGCGAAGACAGCATGAAGGTTGCCAGCAGGAAGAACATCACGTCGATCATCGGGATGATCTCAATGCGCCCCTTGCGGCTGGTCCGGGGTTTACGCAGCTTCATGGGTCTCACCCTGCTGGTCGAGACGGATGTGGTCGATCAGGCGCGTGCCGAGACGCTCCATTTCGTCCATCGTCTGGGACTGCACGCGGGAGAAATAGTTGAACCCGAACAGGGCGACCAGCGCAATCAGCAGACCGATGGCCGTTGCAATGAGTGCCTGGGCCACGCCTCCGGTCACCCCCGTCGGGTTCACGACCCCGCTGCCGCCGATGATCTTGAAGGCATCCATCATGCCGCCGATGGTTCCCATCAGCCCGAGCAGGGGCGCGGCGGTGACGATGGTTTCCAGCACCCACAGGCGGCGCGCTAGCGCGGTTTCGATCAGCTGGGCCTCGTCCGCCGCGCGGGATTCGGTCCACCAGGCCGGACGCTGGCGGTTGGCGATCACCACCTCGAAAAAACGCCGGAAATAATGCCGTTCATGCAGGCCGTAGAGCCTTTTTTCCAGTTCATCCCAGGGGAAGCCGTAGGTTTCGACCAGCCTGAGCAGGTTGAGCGGCAGGCGCGCATAACGCCAGTAGATGAACGCCTTCTCCAGCATGATGGCCAGGGCGATGATGGCCAGCAGCGACAGGGGCAGGATGATCATCCCGCCGAGTTTTATGGCGATCCAGGTTTGTTGCAGGTCTTGCATGGGGATTCTCCGGATTGGGGAAACGCTGTCCCCCGGTTATTTTGTAAATCTGTTGTTAGCAGCGAAAACGCACGGCGGGTTTGCTCGGGTCAGAGGTTTGCAGCGCCTGGCCGGGTGCTGCCGATACCGTGGAGAAAAAGGGGGAAAACCAGCTTGCCCTCGGCCACCAGCGATTTCCGTGCTTCTATGATGGAAACCCTCATCACCAGGCCCTGGATAATACCAGTGAACATCACGGCGGCACCGTGCTCGTCCAGATCCTGACGCACCAGATTTTGTACTTTTGACTGGACAAGCAGCGCGGTGACCTTGGTCTCGTAATCTGCGAGAATGCTGCGAATCAGTTCCTTGATCCTGGGGTTTTTCTTCAGTAGTTGGTCAGTAAAAACCAGCTTCGGGATCGCAGGTACCTTGTCGACAAATCCCAGGTGGGCAAAAAACATCTTTTCCAGGGAATCAAGCGGGTCCTTGCCCTGATCTGCCGCCATGTCCAGCACACTCATCAAACGGCCGCGTACCCAGTGGATGACGCCCAGCCAGATCATGTCCTTGGTGGGAAAATGGCGGAAGATCGCGCCCTGGGTGATGCCCACTGCATCTGCCATGGCCTGCGTGGTCACGCTTTCCACGCCTTGTTCGCCGGCAAGCTCCACTGCGGCCCTGATGATTTCTTCCTGGCGTTCTTCCGCCGATAGCCGCTGCCTGTGTTCGCTCATTCCCTGTTTTTCCTGGTCAATATTTCATGTGGTTCGATGATTCAGGCGCGATTGTCATTTCTGACGATGGTGCTTTCCATGATTCCGTTCGCGCTCATGAACATGCAACTTTATCTGGGATTATAGTGATCTGCGCCGCAGCGCACGAATAGATACGATTGCGATCGTCGTCCACACCAGTGTGCGCAGGCTCATGGCAACCACCGTGCGCGGCTCGAAGGCGCCGCCGAGAGCCACATGTACACCGAAAGCGGCGAAGGTGAACGCAGTTGCTGCGGCAATGCCTGCAGCCAGCCATACCGCCCAGCGTTGTTGCAGCCACAGGCCGGCGCCGGCGAGGACATAGGCGAAACCAGCCGAAAAATTGAACCACAGCACGAACGGCACATAGTTGCCGGCTGCCGTGCGCGCCGCTTCGCCGCCGAACAGGATGGTGCCGCCTTCCTTGAGAGTCAGCAGGCCGAAAGCAACGGCGACCAGGGAAATGATCCAGACAATGATTCTGCGTTGTGGTGTTGAGGTTTTCATGGAATGACTCCTGTGCTGTTGATGTAAATGCCGATCACTGGGTAGCGTCTTTCCTGCCGTAGAAATGATCCACGAAGGGTTTGCGGAATTCGCTGTGGCAGTTGTAGCAACTGGTCTGGAGTTTCTGGAAGGCAATAATCACTCCTTGTCCGTCCCTGGTTTTTGCCGTCCTGGCTACCGCCTGTGCCTGATCGTGGGTTTCGCCGTCATAGGCCTTGAACTTGGCCATGTTGGTGCCGACGAAGCTCATGATGCGCATTTTTTCTCCGAAGGGCGGCTGGGGATGATCGGCGATCAGGGGGGCGGTTTTTTCCACCAGTTCCCAGTCTTCGCGGGAAATCCCGTCGGTGATGATCTGCATGTTCCTGCCCAGGTCCTTCATGACCTTCTGCAGGGCGAGCGGTTCGGCGGCGTGCACACTGCTTGCGGCAAACAGCAGACAGGAAGAAACGAGAAGATTGAAAGCCGAATTGCGGGGTTGTTTCATGTCAGACCATCCTTTTCTTGAAGCGAAGCGAGCTAATCAGTAAAAGTGTCGTGCCCAGCACCGCCAAGGCGGCGAACTGGGGCCACAGAATTTCCCAGCCGCTGCCCTTGAGAAAGATGTCCCGGATGATGACCAGGAAGTAGCGCAGCGGGTTGAGATAGGTGAGCCACTGGGCCGGTTCCGGCATGTTCGCGATCGGGAACATGAAGCCGGACAGCAGCACCGCGGGCAGATAAAAGAAAAACGACGACATCAGCGCCTGTTGCTGGGTCTGGGAAATGGTGGAAATGAACAGTCCGATGCCGATGGTGGACATCAGGTACAGCCCGGCGCCGAACAGCAGCAGCCCCAGGCTGCCATGGATCGGCACGTGAAACCAGTTGATGCCGATGAAAGTGACCACCAGCACGTCGATGAAGCTGATCAGCACGAAGGGCAGGGTCTTGCCGAGGATCAGTTCGAAGGGACGGATCGGCGTCACCATCAGCTGCTCCATGGTGCCGATTTCGCGCTCGCGCACGATGGCCATGGCGGTGAGCAGCAGGGAGATCAGCAGCACCACCACGGCGATCACGCCGGGGACGTTGAAATAGCGGCTTTTCAGGTCGGGGTTGAACCAGGCGCGCGAACGCAGTTCGATGGGGTTGGTCTGTGGCTGCGCCAGTTGAGTCAGCTCTATCGGCGCTGAACGCGCCCGGGAAAATTCCTGGGTGATGCGCTGAGCGTAGTCCATCGCCACCGTGCCTGTATTCGAGTCGGTACCGTCGACGATGGTCTGGATCGCCGCCTGTCTGCCAGAACGCAGATCGTCGGCAAAGCCGCGGTTGATCTGGATGCCAATGGTGGCCTTGCCGCGATCGAGCAGTTCGCCCAGTTTTTCAGGATTATTGGTATTGTCCACCACGGTGAAATAGCCGGAGGCCGTGAAGCGCTCGATCAGCGCGCGGCTCTGCGGGCTCTTGTCGAGATCGCAGACCGCAGTCCTGATGTGATCCACGTCAGTGGTCACGGCATAGCCGAACATGATCAGCTGGATCACCGGCATGACGAAGATCAGCGCCTTCATGCGCGGGTCGCGCAGCACCTGGATGAATTCCTTCACCAGCATGCGGTAGATTCTTTCCCACATAATGCCTCCGTCAGGCCAGTTTTTTGCGGAACTTGCGCAAGGCGACTGCAAACACCACCATTGCGAACATTCCGAGGAAAATCAGGTCGTCCGCCACATAAGCTGGCGGGCCGGCCTTGAGAAAAATGTTCTTCAGGACCTCGACGAAATAGCGTGCCTGCACCACGTGGGTGACTACCTGCAGGAAGCGCGGCATGTTGTCGATGGAGTAGAGAAAGCCGGAGAGCAGGAAGGCGGGCAGGAAGGTGACGACCATCGCCAGCTGGCTCGCCACCAGCTGCGACCTGGCGATGGTGGAGACCATGATGCCGAGGCTCAGCCCGCCTATCAGGAACATCGCAGTGACGCCGAGCAGGAAGATGAAGCTGCCGCGCAGCGGCACATCGAACACCCATACCCCCATCGCCACCGAGAACAGTACGTCCAGCACACCAATCACGAAATACGGCGCCATCTTGCCGAGGAACAGCTCGATCGGCTGCACCGGCGTGGCGATCAGCTGTTCCATGGTGCCGCTCTCCCATTCGCGTGACACGGTGAGCGAGGTGAGCAGGGCGGTGATCACCGTCATGATCACCGCGATCAGGCCGGGGATGATGAACCATCGGCTTTTCAGCTCGGGGTTGTACCAGACCCGCAGGCGGTTATCCACGGCCAGCTCGATTTTGCTGCCCAGTTGTGCCGTGCTGAAGCGGTTGGTGATGGCCTCGGCATAGCCCATGGCGATGGTTGCGGTGTTGGCGTCGGAGCCGTCGGCCAGTAGCTGCACTTTCGTGCTGCGGCCCTGCTCCAGGTCGCGTGCGAAGTGCCGCGGAATCACCAGCGCCAGGTGTGCCTTGCCCCGGTCGAGCTGGGCGCGCACTTCGGCATGGCTTTTTGCGGCGGCCACCACGGTGAAGTAGCTGGAAGCCGGGAAGCCTTCGAGGTAATGGCGGCTGGTGGCACTCTGGTCCTGATCGTAAATCACCAGGTTGAGCGTCTTGATGTCCATGGTGATGGCGTAGCCGAACAGGATCAGCAGGATCAGCGGCATCAGGAATGCCATCGCCAGCGAGCGCGGGTCGCGGATGATGTGGATGAACTCTTTTTTCACCAGCGCCCACAGGCGGATGCGGGAAAAACGCGGTGGCGTCATGCTTTTCCTCCCTGTGCGCGCTGCCGGTCGTCCTGTTCGATCAGGGAAACGAAGACGTCCTCCAGCGAAGGCGTGACCTGCCGGATGACCTGCACTGCGAAGCCCTGCTGCGCGAGAAAAATGTTCAGCGCCGGAATCGCCGCCGCAGCGTTGCTGACTACTGTATGCAGGGCGTCGCCGAACAGGGCGGATTCCTGCACCAGATCCGATTCTTCCAGCCGTTCCAGCGCATCGAAGGGTCGATCGACGCGGATTTCAAGAATGTCCTCTGGAATCAGTTTCTTGACTTCTGCTGGCTTGCCCCTGGCGATCATCCGGCCGCGGTAGATCAGCGCCAGTTCGTCGCAGTATTCCGCCTCCTCCATGTAGTGGGTGGTGACGAACACTGTGGTGCCGCGATGCGACATCTGCGCGATCAGGTCCCAGAACTGGCGCCTTGAGAGCGGGTCCACGCCAGAGGTGGGTTCGTCCAGGAACAGGATCGGCGGCTCGTGCAGCACCGCGCAACCCAGCGCCAGGCGCTGCTTCCAGCCGCCGGCCAGCGAGCCGGTCCGGTTGCGCCGCTTGTCAGCCAGGCCCGCCATCTCCAGCACCCAGTCCTTGCGTTCCTTGCGTTTGGCTCTGGGGACGTTGTAGATGCCGGCGTAGAAGTCGATGTTCTCCTCCACGGTGAGGTCGTCGTAGAGCGAGAATTTCTGCGACATGTAACCGATGTGGCGCTTGATGGTCTCGGATTCGCTCATGACGTCGAAGCCCGCCACCCGGCCCGCGCCCGAACTCGGCAGCAGCAGGCCGCACAGCATGCGGATGGTGGTGGACTTGCCCGCGCCGTTGGGGCCGAGAAAACCGAACACCTGGCCTTTTTCAACCGTGAGCGAGATGCGGTCGACGGCGATGAAATCGCCGAACACCCGGGTCAGGTCGCGCACTTCGACGGCGTAATCCGTGTTCATGCCTGCGCCTCCGTGTCATCCCGGGTGACCTGGTGAATGAACACGTCTTCCAGCGTCGGGGTGATGATCTTTTCCGCCCGCACGGCGATACCGGCCTCCTGCAATACCGTCCTGGCCTGTTCCACCTCGCTCTCGTCAGCGGCATACAGGTGCAGCAGGCCGCCGAACAGGCTGATGCGGTTCCAGCCCAGCTTCTCGGCAAGGATTTCCCGGGCGGCGCGCGGACGCTCGGTTTCCAGTTCCAGCAGCAGGCCAGGAATGCCTTCCTTGAGTTTCTGCGGCGTGTCGCACTGGATCAGGCGGCCGCGGTGCATCAGGCCGACGCGCGTGCAGCGTTCGGCTTCGTCGAGGTAGGCGGTGGAGACGAAGATCGTCACCCCCTCCTTGAGCATGGCGTAGAGAATGCGCCAGAAATCGCGTCGCGACACCGGATCGACGCCGTTGGTGGGTTCGTCGAGAAACAGGATTTCCGGCTTGTGGATCAGGGCGCAGGCCAGGCCAAGTTTTTGTTTCATGCCGCCCGAGAGGTTGCGCGCCAGGCGCTTCCTGAACGGCGTCAAATTGGAAAATCCGAGCAGGCGCCCTTCCAGCGCCTCGCGCTCGTGCCGCGGCACTTCGTACAGGTCGGCATAGAAGCGCAGGTTCTCTTCCACCGTGAGGTCGCCGTACAGGCCGAAGCGTTGCGACATGTAGCTGATGCGCGACTTGATCTGCTCCTCGCCTCCCAGGATGGGAAAGCCCGCCACCGTTGCCGAGCCTTCGCTGGCCGCGAGAATGCCGGTCAGGAGGCGCATGGTGGTGGTTTTGCCGGCGCCGTCCGGCCCCACCAGGCCGAAGATTTCCCCGCGCCGCACTTCCAGGTCGAGCCCGCGCACCGCCCACATGTCGCCGAAAGTGCGGCCCAGCCCGCTGGCCGCTATGGCGACATCGCTCATGACAGTGCTCCCTGCGCCGCGAAAAGCGCTTCACGTACCGGACTCTGGCTGATCACCGCCACGATTTCCGGATCAAAGTGGCTGCCCGCGACCCTGGTGATTTCGCTCAGTGCCTGTTGCGCTTTTACCCCGTTGCGGTAGCTGCGCTTGCTGGTCATGGCATCGAATGCATCCGCAATGGCAATGATGCGTGCCGCACGCGGGATGGCGGTTCCGCGCAGCCCGTCGGGGTAGCCGCTGCCGTTGAAGCGCTCGTGATGATGGCGCACTGCGATGGCGTGACGGCGCAGTGGCGGGATGGCGCGGAGAATGTCCGCACCTGCAGCAGGATGCTTCTGCACTTCGGCAAATTCCTCGATCGTGAGACGGCTGGGTTTCGTCAGAATGCGGTCGGGAATCCCGATCTTGCCCAGATCGTGCAGCAGTGCCGCCTCGCCGATATGGGTCACTTCGGTTTCGGGCAGGTCCATGGCGCGGGCGATGAAACGGGCGTAGTGCGCCACCCGGCGTCCATGGCCGCCGGTGTAAGTATCCCTGAGGGCGAGAGCGCCATCATAGGCCAGCAATATGGATTCGTAGCCCAGGCGCTTGTCTTCCATCAGTCCGGTCACCCTGCGCCGGCTGGCGCGCAGCACCATGGCCCATAGCAGCGTGCTGAGCAACAGATAAGCCACGCCGCGCAGCAGCAGGGGCATGAAACCATGGCGTTCGGCCAGTTGCAGATAAAATGCACCCGCCTCGCCGGCCAACACGACTACGGCGATGGAAAGCATGTAAATCAGCAGGGCGCCACGGTCGCGTTGCTCGAGACGTTCCAGCGCAAGCCGGTCCTGCTCGAAAAGCCCGGCGGCGGGGATCACCGGGCAGCTCCGTCCCCGCTGGCGATATCCACGTCAGCCGGCATGCCGGGCTTGAGCGTGCCGTCGCGGTTATCCAGCAGCACATTCACTGCGAATACCAGTTTTACCCGTTCTTCCTGCGTTTGTACGTTCTTGGGGGTGAATTCGGCCTGGGACGAGACATAGCTCACCCGGCCCGCGAATTCGCGCCCCGGATAGGTGTCGATCCTGACTTTCGCGGCGGCGCCCAGGCGCACCTTGCCGATCAGGTTTTCCGGGATATAGACGCGCACCCAGGGCCGTGAAATATCGGTGACCGTCACTACCGGGCGCCCCGCGCCCAGCGTTTCGCCTACTTCTGCATGGGTACGGGTGATCACGCCTTCCACTGTGCTTCTGACCTGCAAATCCTCCCACGTCACGCGGGCGGCGGCTGCCGCTGCCTGCGCTTCGCCAAGCTGCGCCCGTGCCGCATTGACGAGTTCGGGCCGGTAGCCGCTTTGCAGCAGTTTGAGCCGTGCCTGCGCGGCGTGATGCTGCTCGCCTGCCACGGCGGCGGCCGTGTGATCCTTGTCGCGCCGCTGCTGGCTGACCGCGCCACCGGTGAAGAGCGCTTCGGAGCGCCGGGCCTCTTCGCTCAGATTGTCCAGACTGGCCCGGGCCTGGTCAGCCTGGGCTTTTGCCTCGGCGATTTCCTGCGGACGGAAGCCCTGCTCCAGGTCCCTGAGACGTGCCTGGGCGGCCTGCACGGCGGACTCGGCCTGCTGCAGCCGGGCGGCCGCCTCGCGGTCGTCAAGCGCCGCCAGCAGTTCACCCGGTTTGACATGGCTACCTTCCTCGACCGGGCGCTTGCCCAGAATCCCCGGCATGCGGAAAGCCGCAGCGATTTCGGTCGCATCCACCGTGCCCGAGGCGGTGACCTTGCTGCCGTCCGGTTTCGCCTGCCAGGGCGCAAATTTCGACAGCACCGCAGCGCCGATGCCGACAGCCAGAATGCCGGCGATGACTATTTTCTTGTTCATGAATTTGCTCCTTGCCTGTTCGGGTACGCCAGATCAATGCTTCCTGCGCTTGCAGAGCGGGGCGGCACTGCAACGTTCCCACTCCGCCCGGCCGGGTTGGCGTTTATGCCGGTTTCGCAAAAATGCCACGAGAGGTATTGCGCAAGTGTGCGGTTCTCCATGCCGGAGACCGCGTCAGGCTTGCGGCGTTCTCCGCTAGCGGCCGGACGGAAACTGCCGGGCGCGAGTTCGCCTGTGGCGCGCAGCAGACGCGCCTGGCTTACTGTGATGTCGTATCCGGCCTGAAGGCGGTTAGCCGTGGCGGACCACAAGGCGGTTTCCGCGCCGAGCAGGTCGGTGATGGTGTTTTCGCCGCTGTGATAGCGCAGGGTTTCGATGCGCAGCGCTTCAGCGGCCTCGGCTTCTCCCTGGGTGGCAGCTTCCAGGCGGTCCTGCGCTTCGGACAGGGCGCCGAATGCCTGCTCGGTTTCTGTTGCAATCCGGTTGCGGGCATCTTCCTGTTGCAAGGCATTTTGCCTTTGTTCCAGGCTGGCTTGCTCCACCTTGCGCTTGCGGATATCGCCATCAAACAGCGGCAATGACAGTTGCACGCCCATCTGCCAGTCGTCGTAAGTTTTCCAGTTGCTTCCAGCGTTTTCCTGCGCCTTCGCCACCAGATTGATTTGCGGCATGCGGTCGCCGCGCGCGATGGCGACTTTTTCCTGCGCCGCTCTGCCCATGGCGTCAAGCCGGAGAATGTCCGGGCGCTGTTGCAATCCATGGTGCATGGCTTCTTCTGCGGAAAAGGGGAGAACCGGCGAAGTCGCGCTCAACCCGGACAGGACCAGCGCAGCTCCATTTTCTCCCAGCAGGGACGCCAGCAAGGACAGCGCATCTTTCTCGCCCCGCACGACAGACAACCTGTCGTAACGCGCCTGGGAGAGCTGGGTTCGCAGGCGGATTAGCTCCAGTCGCGCGGCCCGCCCCTGCTGGATGCGCAGGTCAATATCTTTTTCCTCCTGCTGCAGGGCCTTGATGCGAGCGTCCAGCACCTTGCCGAGTTCACTGAAATGCAACGCCTTGGTATAGGTGGCGACGACATTGAACAGCAGATCCTGTCCGTTGGCGCGCAGCACCTGGGCGGAAACCTCCCGGTTATGCCCGGCCAGCGCCTCGCCAGCCACCAGCTTGCCGCCGCTGTAGAGCGGCAGGCTCAGCGCCAGCCCGAGCGTGGAAATGTCTGTGTCCATGGGCGGAAAAACGCCCGCTTCCCGGATCGGGGTAACGAAGGTGGGATGGGCGTAGCGGGTATAGGCGGCGTTCAGGTCGACCTTCGGCAGATGCTGGCTGCGGGCGATATCCTGCTCCAGTGCCTGCTTGTCGATCTCGATTTGCTGGCTTCTGATGGCCGGGTTGGATTGCGCGGCCCGTTCCATCGCTTCCCACAGGGATAGGGAGCCATTTGCAAAGGCCGCATTCCCCGTGGGGAGAAGCAGCCCTAACAGCAGTAGCTGAGACATGGGTTTCTTCATGATAAGCATCCTGAATGTTGCGCCCCTGATGATAAGTAAGTAATCAATTACTAATTTATATTGCGCAACACGCAGATGTCAATCATTAAATACGAGCATATTGAATATATTTATTCATATTGCGTTTTATCATTAGTAATCATTCAAATACAAAATCTGAATTGAAACGACCTTGGGTGAGCGTATCGGCACTGAAAATAAACTGCAGGATTTTTACTTGGCGGGCATGAATGTGCTGTTGCGGGCATTGAGCCGGTTTACGGGCAGGGTGTGGTGAAATAGTGATGTCTGCATGACTGGATTCAGGCTACGTTCTGTTGATTCGCAAGGGAGTCTGATCGAAGTAGCCGTAAATCCGCGTTATGTCATGTAAATTGTAGTAAAGATTGCCGAGTATGTGCGGTTCAGCTGCCGCCTAACGCCTTGTAAAGCTGGGCAGCGGCGGTGAGCCATGCGCGCCGGGTCTGTACCGTGGCCTGCCGGGCGGCAAAGGATTCGCGCTCGGCATCCAGCACCTCGAGGTGGCTGGTGATGCCTGCCTGGTAGCGGGCTTCGGCCAGGCGCAGGCGCTCGTTCTGGGCTTTTTCCGCCGCCTCCTGGGCGCGCAACTGCTCGGTCAGGCGGGTACGGGCGGCGAGGAGGTCGGCCACTTCGCGGAAGGCCTGCTGGATGATCTTCTCATACTCGGCCACGGCGATGACCTTGCGCGCTTCGGCAAGGTCCACGTTGGCGGCGCTGCGGCCCGCGTCGAACAGCGGCAGGCGCAGCGCGGGCTGGAAATTCCAGCTTTCGCTGCCGCTGCCGAATAGCCCGGACAGGGCGCTGCTGGCCGTGCCCAGCCCGGCAGTCAGGGAAATGCGCGGCAGGAAGGCGGCGCGCGCGGCGCCGATGCTGGCATTGGCGGCGATCAGCCTTTTTTCCGCGGCCAGTACGTCGGGGCGCTGGAGCAGGACTTCCGCAGGCAGATCAGCGGCCAGGTCGGCAACGATGCCCTGATCCGTAAGGAGGCGCCCCTCGGGCAGGCCGGACGGCTGCTCGCCGGCGAGCAGCGTCAGCGCATTAACGGCGGCAGCCTGCTGGCGCTGCAGGCTGGCGAGTTCCGCGCGCACCGATTGCAGGGCGCCATCCGCCTGCAGGAAATCGAGCTCGCCGGCCAGGCCGACATCGCGCCGGCGGGCGATCATGGTGCGGGTTTCCTCGCGGCTTTGCACGGTTTCCTGCGCCAGCCCGGTGCGCTCATCCAGTTCCAGCAGGGTGAAGTAGGCGTTGGCGACTTCGGAAATGAGCGACAGGCGCAGCGCGCGCCGGGCTTCCTCGCTGGCGAAATAGCTGGCCTGTGCCGCCTCATTCAGGCTCTTTACCCGCCCCCAGAAATCCAGTTCGAAGGAAAGCAGGGAAAGCCCGGCGTCGTAGCGGTGGCCGATGGCCGTTTGCCCGCTGGGGGAGAGATCGGCCGGGGTGCGCGCGGCCTGCCCACTGGCAGCGGCATCGATACCGGGCAACCGGTCGGCGCGGGCGATGCCATAGAGCGCACGGGCTTCCTCGACGCGCGCGGCGGCAATTTTCATGTCGCGGTTGTGTTCGAGCGCGCTTGTGATCAGGGCCTGCAGTTTCTGGTCGGGAAAAAAGGGTTGCCATGCGGTGGCGGATGCCTTGCGCGCGCCTTCCGGCTGGGCAGTTTGCGGCCATTGCGCGGCCACCGGCAGGTCGGGGCGCTGGTAGCCGGGCATCAGCGAACAGCCAGTCAAAACGGCGCCCAGGGCGATTATAAGTGGCTTACGCATGATCTTTCTCCTCGTGACGGCGGGGATGGCCGGGGAAGATTTTCCGCACCACGACAAAAAATACCGGGATCAGGAAAATCGCCAGGAAGGTGGCCGCCAGCATGCCGCCGACGACGCCGGTGCCGATGGCATGACGGCTGTTGGCGCCGGCGCCGGTCGAGATTGCCAGCGGTAGTACGCCCAGGATGAAGGCGAAGGAAGTCATCAGGATCGGCCTGAAACGCAGGCGGCAGGCCTCCAGCGTGGCCTCGGCCAGTCCCATGCCGCGCTCCTGCAGGTCGCGCGCAAATTCGATGATCAGAATGGCGTTCTTGCTGGAAAGGCCGATGATGGCGATGAGGCCGACCTTGAAGTAGACGTCGTTGGGCAGGCCGCGCAAGGTCACTGCCAGCGTGGCGCCAAAGATGCCCAGCGGCACCGCCAGAATCACGGCGAAGGGGATCGACCAGCTTTCATACAGCGCGGCCAGCGCGAGGAACACCACCAGCAGCGAGAGTGCGAACAGGAAGGGCGCCTGGCTGCCGGAAAGCTTCTCCTCGAACGAGGTGCCGGCCCACTCGAAGCCGAAGCCCGCGGGCAGTTTTTTGGCGACACCTTCCATGGTCTGCATTGCTTCGCCGGTGCTGTGGCCGGGTGCCGGCATGCCGGCAATTTTCATGGCGGGCAGGCCGTTGAAGCGATCGAGCTTGGGCGAGCCGATGATCCAGCGCGGGGTCACCAGCTCGGACAGCGGCACCATGCCGCCGGCCTTGTTCCGGACCGCCAGGCGCAGGAGTTTTTCCGGCGTGGTGCGCAGATCCGCCTCGGCCTGCATCTGCACCCGCAGGATGCGGCCCTGACGCTCGAAATCGTTGATGTAGGCGACGCCCAGGGTGGATTGCAGGGTCTCGTTGAGATCGGCGATGGAAACGCCCAGGGTTTCGGCCTTGCGCCGGTCGATGTCGAGCAGGAGCTGCGGACCGGCTTCCTGGCCCTCTGGCCGGACTCCGGCCAGGTTCGGGTTCTGCCCGGCCATGCCCAGCGCCATGTTGCGCGCTTCCAGCAGTTTGTCGCGGCCGATGCCGGCGCGGTCCTGCAGGCGGAAGTCAAAGCCGCCGGTGGAGGCAAGTTCCGGAATGGGCGGCGGATTGACCGCGAAGATCATGGCCTGCTTGATCTGGAACAGTGCCATGTTGGCGCGCTGTACCATGGCCGTGGAGGAATGCTCCTGACCCTTGCGTTCGTCCCACTCCTTGAGCCGCACAAAAGCGAGGGCGGCGTTCTGTCCGCGGCCGAAGAAGGAGAAGCCGACCACGCCGATGACCTTGGCCACTTCCGGCTGCTTGAGGTAATACTGCTCGACCTGTTTCAGCACCTCGATGGTACGTTCCTGCGAGGCGCCCGGCGGCAGTTGCACCATGTTGATGAAGTAGCCCTGGTCTTCGTCGGGCAGGAAGCTGCCGGGCAGGTGCATGAACAGCCAGCCGGTGGCACCGATGATGGCGGCGTAAAGCACGAGATAGCGCCCGGTTTTTCCGATCGCGCGTGCCACCCAGGACTGGTAGCCCCGCGTGGTGCGCTCGAAGAAGCGGTTGAACCAGCCGAAGAAGCCGCGGGTCGGCTGACCTTTGCCCGGTTCGTGTTTGAGCAGCGTGGCGCACAGGGCCGGGGTTAGCGTCAGCGCCATCAGGGCCGAGAACAGCATGGTCAGGATCAGGGTGACGGCAAACTGGCGGTAGATCACGCCCACCGAGCCGCCGAAGAAGATCATCGGTGCGAACACGGCGGACAGCACCAGGGTGATGCCGATGATGGCGTTGAAAATCTGGTCCATCGCCTTGCGCGCCGCTTCGCGCGGCGCCAGCCCTTCCGAGCGCATGATGCGCTCCACCGCCTCCACCACCACGATGGCGTCGTCCACCACGATGCCGATGGCCAGCACCATGGCGAACAGCGTGAGCACGTTGATCGAGTAGCCGAAGACGTACAGCCCGGCCATGGCGCCGGTCAGGGCGACCGGCACGACGATGGTGGGAATCAGCGTGGCGCGGAAATTTTCCAGGAACAGGAACATCACCAGGAACACCAGCACCACCGCCTCCGCCAGGGTGAACAGCACTTCCTGGATGGAAATGTCGACGAAGCGCGAGGTGTCGTAGGGCACGTCCCAGCTCACGCCCTTGGGAAAGTAGGGTTCCATCTCGGCCATCTTGGCGCGCACCGCCTTGACCACGTCGAGCGCGTTGCCGTTGGGCGCCACACGGATGGCGATGGCGGCGGTCGGCTGGCCGTTGAGGCGGGCGAAGATGTTGTAGTCCTGCGAGCCGAGTTCCACCCGGGCGACGTCCTTCACCCGCACGGCGGAGCCATCCGCCTGGGTGCGGATCAGGATGTTGCCGAACTCCTCGGGCGTCGACAGGCGGCTGCGCGTGACGATCACCGCGTTCATCTGCTGGCCGGCTGCTGCCGGGGCCTGTCCCAGCTCGCCGGTGGCGAGTTCCACGTTCTGGGCACGCACGGCGCGGGTGATGTCGCCGGGCGAGAGGTTGTAGGCATGGAGTTTTTCCGGCTGGAGCCAGAGGCGCATCGAATACTCGGTGCCGAACAGCAGCGCTTCGCCCACGCCCTTCACGCGCCGCAGCGGGTCGAGCACGCTGGCGGCGGCGAAGCTGCCAAGATCGACGGCCTTGAGGCTATTGTCCGGCGAATGCAGGGCGACGAACATCACGTAATTGCGCGAGGGCTTGGTCACCGTGACGCCCATGCGGCGCACGTCGTCGGGCAGGCGGGCTTCGACGCGTTTGTAGCGGTTCTGTGCTTCCACCGAGGCGATGTCGATGTTGGTGCCGGGCTCGAAGGTCAGGGTGACCGTGCCGGTGCCCAGTTCTGAAGCGGACTCCATGTAGAGCAGGCGTTCGATGCCGTTCATTTCCTGCTCGATCAGGGCGGTGACCGTCTCCTCGATCACCTTGGCCGATGCGCCCGGATAAACGATGTTGAAGGCGATGGAAGGGGGCGCGACCGCCGGGTATTGCGACAGCGGCAGGCCCCTGATGGCGAGGACGCCGGCGAGCATGATCACCAGGGCGATCACCCAGGCGAATACCGGGCGGTCGATAAAGAATTTTGCGAACATGGCGAACCCCTATTTCTTTTCACCGGACGGCGGCTGCGCGGCAGGAGGCGCGTCCGGGTTCCACACCACGGGCTTGACCGGCGTGCCGGGGCGGGCCTTTTGCAGGCCGTTGACGATCACCTGCTCGCCGCCTTTCAGGCCTTCGGCAATGATGAAATCGCCGCCGCTCATGCCGCTGGTTTTCACCGGCCTGGGCGCCGCCTTGCCTTCGTTATCCACGATCATCACCATCTGGCCCTGCGGCCCCGGCTGCACGGCGCGCTGGGGCACCCGCAGGGCCTGATCCTGCAGGGCTTCAGGGAAGCGGATGCGGACAAAGGCGCCGGGCAGCAGCTCGTGCCCGGGATTGGGGAACACGGCGCGCAGGGATACGCTGCCGGTGGCCGGATCGACGGCCAGGTCCGAGAACAGTAATTTTCCCGGCTGCGGATAGAGGCTGCCGTCTTCCAGCACCAGTTCCACTTTTGCCTGTTCCGCCTTCCTGAGCTTGCCGGATTTCACGGCCTGCCTGAGCCGCAGCAGATCGGCGCCGGGCTGGGTGAAGTTGGCGTAGATGGGGTCGATCTGCTCGATGGTGGCCAGATGCGTCGCGGCGCTCTTGCTCACCAGTGCCCCCTCAGTCACCAGGGCGCGGCCGATGCGGCCGGAAATTGGCGCCGGCACGGTGGTGTTTTCCTGGTCGATGCGCGCGCGCGTCAGCGCCACTTCGGCCTGCTTGAGCTTCGCTTCGGCCAGATCGACTTCCTGCTGGCTTACTGCCTTGATCGCCAGCAGCGGCCGGTAGCGTTCCAGCGTCAGACGGGCGACGTCCAGATCCGCTTTGGCCGCATCCAGCGTGGCCTGATAATTGCGCGGATCGATGCGGAACAGGGTGGCGCCCGCCTTGACGTCGGAGCCTTCATCAAACAGGCGTTTTTCCAGGATGCCATCCACCTGCGCCCGCACCTGGGCGGTGCGGAAAGCCTGCAGGCGGCCCGGCAGTTCCTGGGTGAGGGTGGCCGAACCCGGCGTGACGGTGATGACATCGACTTCCGGCGGCGGCATGGCGCCGCCCGGGCCGCCAGGGCCTCCAGCGGGTTTCTGGCCGCCCTCTTTACCGCAGCCCGCAAGCGCGGCGATCAGCATAAGTGCCAACGGGAAAGTTCGGTTCATGTTCGATTCCTTGTTCTGTAATTTTACGTAAATTATGGTTTTGTGAAGCGTGAAGCCACTCGCTACGCTTTGTTTGTGAAGTGTGAAATGTAAAAGCACCCACTGAGCCTGCTTTTACATTTCACACTTCACAGCAAGGGCTTAGTCCAAGCGGCTTTACATTTCACTTGTCGCCTAGAGGCGCCTACTTTTGGTTCATGATCTTGGGTGGCAATTTGTCATGCTCGTTGGGCGTAGGCACGCAGGAAACAGTCGACGATCTGCCCGATGCGGGCTTCTTCCTGTGCTTCGGGCAAGGGGGGCTTGCCGCTGATGCAGCGGAAATGGTCGAGGTTGATGAGCATGCCCAGCAGCATTTCGGCGGCAAAGCGCGGGTCGTCCTGGCGCAGCCTGCCGTCAGCCATGGCGCGGGCGAGAAAGCCCGCCAGCCGGGCCGCAGTTTGTTCCGGGCCCTTGGCGAAATAGGTCTGTGCCAGCGCCGGAAAACGCGCGGCTTCAGCCATCAGGGTGCGGAACATGGCCAGCCCTTCGGCGCCGTGCACCCTCTGGCGGAAGGTCGTGCCAAAGCGGATGAGGGTGGCGCGCACGTCGCCGGTCTGGCCGTCGAGCGAAACCACGATGGCATCCGAAGCGAGGCTGGCCGACTCGCTGAACAGTTCGTCCTTGCTGGGAAAATGGTTGTACAGCGTCTGCTTGGCCACCCCGGCACGGGCGGCAATGCCGTCCACGCTGGCCCGGTAGCCTTCCTCCATGAAGGCTTCCCTGGCTGCCTGGATCAGGCGGGTACGGGTTTCGGTGACGCTGGCTTCCGCTGGCTGGGACATGGATTTTCTGTTGCTTGGAATGTATGGACTGGACAGTCTAGTCCATCCGTTTGCGGAAATCAATCAAGCCGATGAAGTCAGTCTTGGCGCCCTGATCGGGCTGCCAACCCAAGCCGGATTCAACGAAAAAAGGCCGGTCGCGGCCGGCCTTTGCGGTGAATTCGATCCTTACGCCGAAACGGAAAAGGTTCCCGTCGAGGTGTTCTGGTTTGAATCCTGGCCCAGAACGCCGTAGGCATGAGCCAGTTGCATGATTTTCTTCATCACGCTGGCTTCGTTGTCGCTGCCTGAGCCGGTCGAGGTAGTGGAGGCGGTGCGGGTCTGGTTCGACTGTTCATAGGCCATGGCTTCCTGCATGCTGACTTTGCCGTCGCCATTCGTATCCGCTTTGTCGAAGTTGCTTGCCAGGCTGGTCAGTTTGCTGTTGGCAGAGCCTGCTTCATTCGCCATGCTGGTGAGCTGATCCTTTGTCAGACCGGCGCTATCAGCACCTTGTGGTGGTGGAGGCGGCATTTCTCCCATGTTGTGCATGCCGCCCTTTCCGTTCATGCGCATGCTGTTGAACTGGCTGTCCAACTGCTCGGAAAGCCTGGTCAGGCTGTCAGACATCTCCTGTTTGGTGATTTTGCCGTCGCTATTGTTGTCCAGCTGGCTGAAAATGTCGTCCACGCTGCTGCTCGAACTGCTGGAACCCGAAATCTGGTCGAAAGCGGACTGCAGATCGCTTTTCTCGATGTAGCCCTGGTTCTTGCTGTCCAGTTTCGAGAACAGCTTGCTTGCCATTTGAGACGGGTCCGGCCGTTGCATCAGGGATGCAATGGAACTGTTTCCAATACTGCTTGCCATGATTGACTCCTTGTTTTCACCTGTTGAAAAAAATGCGCGATGCGTCGCGAATCGCCCGAAGCCTCGCACAACGCCTACATGCAATATATCGGCCAGATTAGCCCGGACTTGGCGGCGGTTTGTGTTAAGCGGAGTAAAGTTATGTTAAGAATTTCAGGGTTTTCGGACTGGGCTTGCCGGAATGCATGCCAGAAAAAGCTGGAGCCATGATTTTTGTCGCGGCGGCGCGCTATTCCGGCAATGATTGCCGCCGCCTCAGGGCACAGGAGGATGGCGTAAATTAATGTAAATCCGGGTGCCGCAGGCTATTCCCTGCGGCAGCGCTTCGCTATCATCGTTATTTTGTTGTGTGGCGTACATTGCAATGTCCCATGTTCTGCTGGTGGATGACGATGTCGAACTGGCCGGGATGCTCAAGGAGTATCTTGAAGGGGAAGGATTTTCCGTGGCGGTGGTCCATGATGGTGAGCCGGGAGTGACTGAGGCCTTGTCCGGCCAGTACGCGATCGCCGTTCTGGACGTGATGATGCCGCGCCTGGGCGGCGTGGAAGCCTTGCGGCGTATTCGCATGAAAAGCGCCATGCCGGTGATCATGTTGACGGCCAGGGGGGACGATACGGACCGCATCCTTGGCCTCGAGCTCGGTGCCGATGATTATGTGTCCAAGCCTTGTACGCCCCGCGAGCTGACTGCCCGCATCCGCGCCATTCTGCGGCGTATCCAGTGTGCTCAGGGCGGCAACGAAACTGCCGTGCTGGAGGCCGGCGCATTGAGCATGTGGCCGGGACAGCGCCGCGCGGAGTGGGCAGGGAAAGCGCTGGACCTGACCAGCACCGAATACAATCTGCTGGAAGTGCTGATCCGGGAAGCCGGCCGCCCAGTCAGCAAAAACAGCCTGTCCGAACAGGGTCTCGGGCGTCCGCTGGCCCGCTTCGACCGCAGTATTGATGTGCATCTGAGCAGCATCCGCCACAAGCTCGGCACGCTGGCTGATGGCCGTTCCTGCATCCAGACCGTGTACCGTCAGGGCTATCAGCTCATCAGGGAGTAAGCGCTTGGGCCGGCTATTCTGGAAATTCTTCTTTTTTATCTGGCTGGCCCAGTTGTCAGCCATTCTGGCAACTGCCACCACGTTCTGGCTGGAGCACAGCGTGCGAAATGAAAGCGCGCTGGTGATGGGCCGGAATCCGCCGCCTGATCCGGAATTCCGGCCTGAAGGCAGGCCGTCTCCCCGCGACAGGCCCCCCCATCCGGCCGGCCC
>NSJJ01000009.1 GCA_002632355.1 Sulfuricella denitrificans | reverse complement strand
CGGTCAACGACCCCACCGTCATTAGCGGCGGCACCAGCGGCAGCGGCGCGGAAGACGCGGTGGCCCCGATCACCGGCACCCTCGTGGCCAGCGACCCTGACGGCCTCAGCAACGGCAGCAACTACAGCGTCACCGGCGCCGCCGGTCACGGCGCGGCCAGCATCAACGCTGCCACCGGCGCATGGAGCTACACCCCGGTGGCGGACTACAACGGCGCAGACAACTTCACCGTCACCATCACCGACGACAGCGGCAACACCACCACCCAGGTGATCAGCCTGACCGTCACCCCGGTTGCCGACATCGTCGCCGACACCCTGGCCACCAACGAAGACACCGCCATCACGGCCAACGTCATCAGCGGCAGCAACGGCGCCTCGGCAGACAACTTCGAAGGCAGCCCGGTACTCACCGGCGTCACCCAGGGCGCGCACGGCAGCGTCAGCTTCCTCGCCAACGGCAGCGTCACCTACACCCCGGACGCCAACTGGAACGGCACGGACAGCTTCAGCTACACCGTCACCAGCCCGGCGGGCGTCACCGAGACCGCCAGCGTCACCGTCAACGTCGCCGCGGTCAACGACCCCACCGTCATTAGCGGCGGCACCAGCGGCAGCGGCGCGGAAGACGCGGTGGCCCCGATCACCGGCACCCTCGTGGCCAGCGACCCTGACGGCCTCAGCAACGGCAGCAACTACAGCGTCACCGGCGCCGCCGGTCACGGCGCGGCCAGCATCAACGCTGCCACCGGCGCATGGAGCTACACCCCGGTGGCGGACTACAACGGCGCAGACAACTTCACCGTCACCATCACCGACGACAGCGGCAACACCACCACCCAGGTGATCAGCCTGACCGTCACCCCGGTTGCCGACATCGTCGCCGACACCCTGGCCACCAACGAAGACACCGCCATCACGGCCAACGTCATCAGCGGCAGCAACGGCGCCTCGGCAGACAACTTCGAAGGCAGCCCGGTACTCACCGGCGTCACCCAGGGCGCGCACGGCAGCGTCAGCTTCCTCGCCAACGGCAGCGTCACCTACACCCCGGACGCCAACTGGAACGGCACGGACAGCTTCAGCTACACCGTCACCAGCCCGGCGGGCGTCACCGAGACCGCCAGCGTCACCGTCAACGTCGCCGCGGTCAACGACCCTCCTGTTGCCATAAGTACTTCCGCTTCCGGCAATGAAGATTCCCCTGTTCCGGTGACGATTTCCGGTACCGATATTGATGGTACGGTTTCAAGCTTTACGCTTTCTAGCCTGCCTGCAAATGGCCGGCTTTACATGGATGCTGGCCTCACGCAGATGGCACCTACAGGGTCAGCCATCGCTGCCAGTGGTAATGCGCTGTCACTTTATTTTGTTCCGCTTGCAAACTGGAATGGTTCAACGGCTTTTAGTTATACGGCTACCGACAATGGCGGACTGAATTCAACTCCAGCAACGGCCTCTATAACCGTTTTGCCAGTCAACGATGGTGCGCCTGTCGCGGTGAATGACAGTTTCAGTACCCTGCTTGGAACGCCTGTTGTAATCAGCAAGGCGGCTTTGCTAGCCAATGATTCCTTGCCTGATCATGCCACGATTGTTTCAACTGGCTCGCCTTCAAGCGGCAGCCTGGTAGATAACGGAAATGGCACTTACACCTACACGCCTTCCGCAGTGGGAACAGCCACGTTTACTTATTTGCTTCGTGACGACGACCTGCAGACCAGTTCCGGTACGGTCAGCATCCGGACTTTTAACACGCGCGACGACCTGGCCACGGTTTCTGAATCTGCTCTGGCCAATGGCAGTGGCGGCGGTGCTTCTGTCGTAGGGGGCAATCTGCTGACCAATGACGCGGGCAATACGAGCATCAGCAGCATCAACGGGGTTGCTGCCGTTGCTGGCGTGATTACTGTCAATACCACAGTGGGTACGCTTGTAGTTCAGGCCAGCGGTGCCGGTGCTGGCGCCTACACCTACACCCTGAAGGCGGCGGCAAACAACAGCCTGCCTGCAAACGATGCGAATGTTGCAGAGACGTTTACCTATGTTGGTAACCAGACCACCAACACCTTGACAGTGACCGTCCTCGACGATAAGCCTTCTGCCATGAACCAGACTGTTGAGGTACCGGAGTCTGTGCTTCCGGGTTACAACCTGGTGCTGGTGCTGGACGTATCCGGCAGCATGACTTCGGCATCGGCTGGTGGTGAGGTGCGGCAGGACAATGCAGATGGCAGCATTTCGGTGACTACCCGTTTGGCGATGGCCAAGGATGCGCTGGTTTCACTGGTGAATGAGTATTACAGCCAGGCTGCGGATGTTTCTATCCGGCTGGTGACTTTCTCATCGACAGCCACGCTTGATCCGACCACTTACACAACCAAGAATAGTGCGATCTCGGCTATTCAGGCCATCACCGGCAGCGGATCCACCAATTACGAGGATGCCCTGAATAAAGCCAAAACAGCGCTGGACAGCGATGGCAATGGCATCGTGAATGATGCGACCAAGAGCAATGTCGTGTATTTCATTTCGGACGGCATGCCGACGGCAGGAAATACTACAAATCCTGTTGGTGCGAGTGGTTATTCCACTTTTGTCACCGCCAATGGTGTGCATTCCTATGCTGTCGGGATTGGTACCGGGCTTTCCGATGTGACTCAGCTCAATAACATCCACAACGTGGATGCGGATGGCAATGGTGTTAAGGAATCAGCCATTCTCGTTCCTGATCTGAACAAACTTGATGAAGAGTTGATTTCAACGATTCCTAATGCCTTTGGCGGCAATATCGTGACATCTGGCAATGTGCACAGTGTGAATTTTGGAGCTGATGGCGGTTATATCAGTTCGATTACAGTAAAGCTGGATAGTAATGCTGATGCTGCACCCGACCAGTCCGTCACTTTTAACTATAACAATGGCTCCAACCAGATTACCCAGAACAGTACTTATCTGACCGGATTCCCGCTTGCTGGCAATTTGCTGACACTGGATAGCAGCAAGGGATTTGTATCCGGTTCTCTGGTATTCGATTTCAAGACCGGCGATTACACTTATTACACTGCCGGGCAGGCGCACCAGGGTGATAAATTCGATATTGCCTATGTTGTTTCAGACAACGACGGTGACAAGGCTTCTGCGGTTCAGACCATATCCGTTGTGGATGGACATCCGGTTGCCAGGGATGACACGGATACGATGTTTGCCAAGGAGACCAAGCTGGAAGGCAATGTGGTCACGGGTCTGGGAACGGACGGCGGTCTTGGCTTGGGCACTCAGGTAACAAACTTCAATACCCAGGGTAGTGGCGTCGATACGATTGTGGATAACGCCAAGGTGACTTCTGTGGATTTCCATGGCGTTACTTATAATCTCACCTCCAATGGCAGTGGGTCGGGTTCTGGTTACAGTTATGTGGTCAATGCAGGGGTGCTGACATGGACCGCAAGCAGCGGTGGGCAACAGCTGATTTTCAATCAGAACGGCTACTACAGCTATACGCCGCCCGCTGCCGATATTCCCGTGCAGGTTCTGGGAACGCCCCAGACAGTCAGTCTTGGCACTGCGCCAATCGCATCGACCGGCCTGGTCCTGACCGGCGAATCCGTTTCGTCTGCGACAACGCCCCATACAGTCGTGCCGGGCGTCGTCAATTACGACAATACGGGCACAGGAACGCCGGATGGCGCGGGTGTCAGGCCGACGGGTTCATCCAGCACCACGACCGGTGTGAATAGCCAGATTGACAATCTGGAAGCATTGAATATTTCCTTCGACCCCACTATTCATCCCAACGGGGTACAAAGTGTCAGCCTGGTGGCGGATGCCAGCAACAGTAATCTCGATTCCAACACTTCATTCACCTACATTGTCTATCACATTGATGGACATGAAATGGGTCAGTTTGCCAGTAACGTTGAAGGTGCTGCGGTCAACATTCCTGCGGAATTCACCAATGTGGGCAAAATTACCGTTCTGGCCAGCAGCGATACGGCCGGAAGTATCACCAGCATCTCGTATACATCCGTGTTGACCAATACCGCGGCAGCGCCGGTTGCGCCAGAGCATGTAGGTTACACGCTGACTGACAGTGATGGCGACACTTCGAAGGCGACGCTGACACTGAATGTCATGGCCAATACTTTGGTGGGCAACAGTGCTGCCAACACCCTTACCGGAACGGGCGGCAATGATTATATCGAGGGCATGGCTGGGAATGATGTTATCGATGGCGGAGCCGGTCACGACATTATTCTGGGTGGTGCTGGCAACGATACGATTACGGGTGGCAGCGGAGATGATGTTATCTCTGGCGGCGATGGTGACGACAATCTGTCTGGCGGAACGGGTAACGATGTGGTTCGTGGCGATGCCGGAAATGATACGATCAGCGGCGGCAGTGGCAATGACAAGCTGGAAGGCGGAGCCGGGAATGACGTCATCAATGGCAACACCGGAAGTGACACCATCAGTGGTGGAGCTGGAAACGATACATTGACGGGTGGGGATGCAGTAGGTTTGCCGGAAACCGATGTCTTCGTCTGGACACTGGCAGATGCCGGTGCGCCCGGCACACCGGCAGTGGATACGATTACCGATTTCAATACGGCTTCGGCGGCCACAGGTGGCGATGTGCTCGATTTGCGCGATCTGCTTTCTGGCGAGAATCATACGGTTGGCACGGGGAATCTGAGCAGCTATCTGCATTTCGAATACACCGGGGTGGATACCAATACCCACGTCAGTTCCTATGGTGGATTTTCAAATGGATTCACCATGAGTGCCGTGGATCAGACCATTATCACGCAGGGCGCAGACCTGGTAGGCGCCGCGACCACTGACCAGCAGGTCATTCAGGACCTGCTTGACAAGGGCAAGCTGATAACCGATTAAGGGGGGGTGATTCAAAATCAAACGGGCTCGGATTCGAGCCCGTTTGATTTTATGCCTGATCCTTGATGGCGGGCCCCGTTGCGCCATCGAAGCTCAGTGCAGCCAGCGCATCGAGCTCGGCCTGACTGACGACGCCCTCGGCGAAAACGCGTAAACCGATGCCATGGACGATTCCGCTGAGTCCTTTGAGAAAAGCCTGATTGCCCGGGCTGGTTTCGATATCCCGGATAAAGCTTGCATCTACCTTGAGATAGTCGAGTCCCAGATCGTGCAGGCGGCCAATCTGGCTGAACTGGTGGCCAAAATGCTCGAGACCCAGCTTGCATCGGGTATCTCGCAATTCTACGCAGAGGGACCGGAAAGCATCAAAATGCTTGAATGCGCCGATTTCAGAGACTTCCACCCAGAGTTTACTGCTGGTATCCGGATATTGCAGCAGCAGGGATTTTAACTGGGTACGGAATGCGTTGCTTTCTATTGAACTGGCGGACAGGTTGATGGCCAGTCCCGGCAGGTCTGGTGTGGCATTCAGTTTTTCAAGGCCGAGCGTGATGGCCGCAAGATCGATCTGGGGTGTAAGTTGAAGTCTCTCAGCGATGGGTAAAAACTTTCCAGCAGGCTGCCACTCTCCGTCCAAGTTGAACATCAGCCGGATCGGGCACTCACGATGGAGGAGTTCACCGCTCAGGCTGGTTACCGGGAAAGAGATCAATCGTACCCAGCGCTGGTCCAGCGCATGATGGATCAACCTTGACCATTCTTCCTCGCTGCAGGGAACACTTTTATCTTGCGACAACTGGGCTTCACGAATGGCATCTCCGCCCTCCATTTCTGCAGAAGCCAGTGCTGCGTCAACCTGGGCCAGCAGGGCGCTCAATTCAATACCGCCTGGATATATACCCAAACCCATGTAGGCGCAGGGGCCCTTGCCGATGAAAGGTGCGGCCTCCTGGGTAAGTGTTTGCAAAAGATGTTCGGCGACTTCCTTACCATTGTTTTCACCTGGCAGCAGCAGTGCAAAGTCTGCGCCATTCAGGCGTGCGGCAATCCCTCCTGCGAATAATTCCGCACTGGATGCGGCTGCAAGGGCGAAACTCTTCAAAAGGTGATCTGTGGCCTCTCTGCCGAGCCGGCGATTGATGCCGGCAAGATCAGCAACCCGGACAAGAATCAGGGTGCCGCCGTGCGCGTCTTCTTCTTCCAGACTGACGCGCAGTTTTGCCATGAAATAGCTGCGATTGGCCAAACCCGTCAGGGGGTCGCTGTTGGCTTCATGGCGAACGGCATCGAGTCGCTTCGTTTCCTCTTCGAACATGGATTTGAGTCGGTTAACCGTAGCATTCATGGCAACAGCAAGCTGGCGCAATTCTGGTACCCTGGGTTCGGTAATGGTTATGAAACGGCGTTCCTCGATGGCTTTGGCCTGTGCAATGACGGCATTCAGGGGCGCGCGCAGGCGGCGCAGGATCAATGCGCCAAGGTAACCGCTGATCAGCCCCATGATTCCAAGCACCAGAGCCATGTTTTTCACTGTGTCCCATAAAGAACGGTAGGCAAAGCGGCTGTGACTGATAAGTGTCACTGTCCCTACGCGTTTCCAGCCGGTGCTGATGTCGGCAATGCCTGGTGGCGGATTGATGGGTAAAAGCCTGATAAACCATTCTGGAGCGCCCTGCAGATCAGGTGAGGCAAGGCGTTGGCTTAAGATTTTTCCCTTCGGGTCACTCACCTGAATTCGCTCATAATGGCCACTGTCGAACATGGCAGCAAGGGCTAGATCAATACTTTCGGCATCTGTTTCGCTTCGACCCAGAGACAATGCCAGAACGGTTGCATTGTCGGCATTTTTCATTTGCAACTGCTCGGTCAGGTAGTTTCTGGCACTCAGGACCGAACTCAGAAGGCTGCCTGTCAGAGCCAGCAGCGTGCTTATGATGATAGCGAGCCAGAGTTGGCGATACATGGACATGGATTTACCTCTTTACGTAATCTATATACAAAGTGCGATTCGTCATCGGGTTCAATCGAACCCTTCTGCCCGCGCCCGTTTCAGGAGATCGTCCCAGCGGGATAGGGAACCGGTTCCTCCAGAGCCTGCGGTGCTGCCCTGGCTCGAACCCTGCCAGATTTCCTTGTTGTTGAAACTGAATATCGGAGTCAGGTCCGGGCGCCTGCCAGCGGGGCGTATTTCGGTGATCAAATTGTCCAGGATCAGCGGTTCATCCTGAGAATCACGGTAGTACGCCAGCACCATGTGGGCCTGGTTGATATTGCTGTTCATTCCGCCGATCCTCGCCTTGACATAGATCAGCCTTAGCTTTTCATTTGGAACGCCGAGGTTCAGCAGCGTGTAATACTTCGCAATTGTAAAATCCTCACAATCTCCGGCTCCCTTGCCCAGGGTTTCCATGGGGGTAGCCCAGTAGTCGCTTTGACTCCAGATTTGCTGGTCGTCCATAAAGCGGATGTGACGGTTGAAGAATTCATTGACGCGTTTGAGTTTTTCTGGCGTTTCAAGGTCTTTTGTTTCAGTGAGCAGTTTTTTCCAGGCGTGAAAATTTCTGGAAGCATTTTCACCAAACCGCTGTGTGATCGTATTCAGCAGCCTGTCGAAATCAAGAGCCGTTGCCATGGAAGCAAGCAGCAGGAAGCACGCCACACTGAATGTTGTGAAAAATCGCTTGAAAGGCTTGACTGCAACAACTGACAAACGATCATTCCTCTTTTGGGGGAAGTTTTAACCCAAATAATTCATTAGACGGCTCTGCGAGCCTACACGAGTGCACCCGCAAGGAGTACGCCGGCGGGTACCCGGTTGCAACGCAACCACCCTCCCGCTGCTGGCGGACGGACTTGCGGTCATTTTTCGTGCTTGTTCGTCGTCCATGGAATAACCATGGACTTCTCTCAAGCCCAAAAACTGCCTCGCAAACCGCCTCGCCATCATCTCGTGTCCTAATGAATTATCTGGGTTTAAACTGGGTTGAATCTGGAAAGTCAGCCGTTATTTGCTGGTGTAACCCGACCCTCTGCTTCAGGCGCGGGCATAGCCGGTTGAAGCTCTATTTTTCCAGACTTTACCCGAGAATTCAGCTTGGTGTAACCATGATGAATCATGGTTCGCGAAATAATGAGTGGCATATCGAGTGATGTTCGCCGTAACTATAACAAGGGCGTATTGTAATTTTAGTTTCATGAAGATACTCTCGCTGCCTGAATTTTTGTAAGGATAGGGCGTGAAAGGTTTATTGCCGCTAGTGTGCTGCGTATTTCTCCTGTCAGGTTGCGCTACATCCTCGCCTGAAAACAAACCAGTGGAAGCCCCGAAAATTGTCGTCCCCAGAATTGCCATTGCTCTGGGAGGAGGGGCTGTCCGCGGCTTCGCGCATATCGGCGTTCTCAAGGTGCTTGAATCACATGGGATCAATCCGCAGATTGTGGTCGGGACCAGTGCGGGCAGTCTGGTTGGTGCCCTTTATGCGTCTGGATATGGCGGTTTTGAGCTGCAGAAAATTGCTTTCCAGCTCGACGAGAATAGTGTGGGTGACTGGACTTTGCCCAACCGGGGGTTTATCAAGGGCGAGCAATTGCAGAATTTTGTGAATCGCGCCCTGCATAACAAGTCAATCGAGAGCCTGCCGAAAATTTTCGCTGCCGTGGCGACTGATCTTGGCAGCGGGGAAACGGCGGTATTCCGGCGTGGCAATGCAGGTGCGGCGGTACGCGCTTCCAGCAGCGTGCCTGGCGTTTTTCAGCCGGTCAGCATCAATGGGCGGGAATATGTCGATGGCGGCCTGACCAGCCCGATTCCGGTCAAGGTGGCGCGCAGCCTGGGTGCGGATGTGGTGATCGCCGTTGATATCTCCAGCAAGCCAAAACATGCCAGGGTGAACGACAGTGTGGATGTCATGCTGCAAACCTTCAGCATCATGGGGCAGACCATAGGGCAGTACGAACTGGCCGGCGCGGATGTGGTGATTCGCCCGAATACCGGTGCCATCGGCTCAACGGATTTCGAGCAGAAACATCAGGCCATCATGGAGGGAGAAAAGGCGGCGCTAGCAGCCTTGCCGCTTATTCGCTCAGCAATCCAGCGGGCAACTGCAAAATAAGAAGACGGCGTGCGCCATTGAAGCGGTGTTCCCAGTATTTGTCCTGCATGCTGACGACTTCGACGCCACCACCGGAACTGGGTGCATGGACAAAACGGTTATTCCCGACATAGATGCCCACGTGGGAAAAGGAACGCTTCAGGGTATTGAAAAACACCAGGTCGCCTGGCTTCAGTTCGTCCGGTGAAATTTTCTTGCCCAGGCGGCTCATGGCCAGGGCATTGTGGGGCAGGGAAAGCCCGGCCATCTGGCGGAATACGTGGCTGACATAACCGCTGCAATCAAAGCCTGTGGAAGGCTGGCTGCCACCATATTTGTAATTGACACCGATCAGATTCAGCGCGTAACTGAGCGTGTCTGCCACACCTGCAAGGTGTCGGGTTTCAATGGTACTGTGCGCGGCTTCGGGAGTTGGTGCGATTTCGGCTGTTTCCTGCGCCATGGCGGAACCGGCAGTCATGAGCAGAAAAATGGCGGTGGCAAGTTTATTGAATCCCATGGGGGCGTAATTTATCCGGAAAGCATGCTGTTGTAAAGGCTGAAAATGCTTTAACCTGACATATGTAGCATCTTAATTCTAAAGGAGAAGCGATATGAGCGAACCGCTGACAACGCAGGAAATTGTCACCGCTGCCAGTGTATCCATGCAGGATGACAGCGATATCCGGACTCGCGTGCATGACCTGACCTTGCGGGCGCTACGCGAGCGGCGCCTGGATTCAACCGAGCTTCGCGCGGTAGTGCGTTCTGTGGCAGAAGGCGTCAGCCTGGGGGCCGGGAAGCGCAGTGGCGAGGTGAAGGAAGCGCTTGCGGAAGCGATTTCCGGGCTTGATGCGGCCTTGCTCAAAGCGGCTCAGGCAACGCATCTGGCGCTGCAGGAAATGATTTCACAGGGAAAGGATTTTTCTGCACAGGATCTTCAGCCCGCGCTGGACGATCTGAAAATCACGGAACAGGCTTTCCTCGATATTCTGAGCCAGGTGGCCGAAGCCACGGGGGGAAGGGTGAAACAGGAATTCAAGGCCGCAGTGGAACATGCACGCCATTCAGGCACGGATACCGGTGCCAGCGTCAAGGCCAGCCTGATTGATCTGAGCAGCCGTATTTCCATTACCTTGCAGGCAGGCAAGACAAGCGGCAAGGAGGCGGCGCAGGTTGTCACAAGCCGCCTCGCAGCACTTGCAAGCGGTATCCTGGCGGGCATGGCAGAAGCTTTACACGAGAAATCGCAGAAGAAATAACAGTCCGTCATGTTGCTCGAAACGCTCAATGTGGTGCGGGACATTTCCCGCCTGCAGGAAATCACCACTGTCTTCATCCGCTACGGCTGGGGCGACGTGGCAAGACGCCTTGGGGTCATCGGGGTGCTCGAGCGTGCCGGGCGTATTCTGCGCTGGACTGAAGCCGAAGAGATCATGCGCCTCGAACCCGCTGTGCGGGTGCGGCGAGCATTTGAGGATCTGGGCCCGACATTCGTCAAGCTGGGGCAGGTGTTAGCGACCCGGGTGGATATGTTCCCCCCCGGGTGGATCAGCGAGTTTGAAAAACTGCAAAGCGATGTCCCGCCGGTTTCATTTGAAACCCTGCTGCCGGAATTGATCAATGTTCTCGGCGCATCTCCCCTGGAAATCTTTAACGAGGTTCAGACAACGCCGGTTGCCGCCGCATCCATTGCGCAGGTGCATCAAGCCCGCCTGAAAGACGGCACCGAGGTTGTTCTCAAGATCCGTCGTCCTGATATCGAACTGAAAATCGAAGCCGATCTGCGCATACTGGCGCATATCGCGCAGCTTCTTGAATCCGAACTGCCTGAATCCCGGCGTTACCAGCCCGTGCAGGTCGTGGCCGAGTTTTCCCGTTCACTTCGCCACGAACTGGATCTGGCACGGGAAGCGCGTAATATTGATCGTTTCGCCCACAATTTCGCCGCAGATGAAAGCGTGCTGATTCCCAAAGTGTATTGGGAGTGGACCAGCACCGTCATGAATGTGCAGCAGCGCATTGTCGGCATCCCTGGCAACAATCTCGCCGCAGTCGATGCTGCCGGCCTCGATCGCAAGTTACTGGCTGCACGAGGCGCGGATGCCGTGCTCAAGATGATCCTGATCGACGGCTATTTTCATGCCGACCCCCACCCCGGAAATGTTTTTTATCTGCCAGACAATCGGCTGGCCATGCTGGATTTCGGCATGGTGGGGCGCCTCACCCACGAGCGTCGCAACCAGATCGTGGACCTGCTTGCTGCCCTGGCGCGCCGCAATGAGCAGGGCATGCTGGATGTCCTGCTGGAGTGGACAGGCGATGCCAGTGTGGATGACAGCAAGCTGGCCGCCGATGTCAGCGATCTGGTGGTGAACTATGAAAATGTCCAGCTCAAGGATGTCCGCATGAGCGTCCTGCTGCAGGAAATCACCCTGATCATGCGCGAACATTCCCTGGCGCTGCCTTCCGACCTGACCCTGCTGTTCAAGGCACTGATTACCCTGGAAGGGCTGGGGCGTCAGCTGGATCCAGAGTTTCACCTGATCAGCCGCCTTGAACCTTTTGTCGCGCGGGTGATTCGCGAGCGTTATACTCCCTCTGCCTTGTTGCAGCGTGGCTGGCAGGACTTCAATCAGCTTTATGCGCTGGTGACGGGCCTGCCGCGAGATCTGGGGCGCCTGGTCCGGGAAATCCGCCGTGGAAAGTTCCGCATCGATCTCGATCTGAAACGGCTGGATCACTTCGGCCAGCAGATCGACCGCAGCGCCAACCGCCTGACCATGGCGATCATGACGGCCTCGCTGGTGATCGGCTCTTCCATCGTCATGACAGTGGAAGGCGGGCCAACCCTGTTCGGTCTGCCCTTGTTCGGCCTGCTCGGTTTCCTGCTGGCTTTTTTCAACAGCATCTGGATCATTCTGTCGATTTGGCGCTCCAATCGTCATTGATGCGGCAAATCCGGTAAACTTCTCACCCCTAATATAAACCTCAAAACGTTCAAGACAATTTTATTGTCTTTGCCCCTAACTGCATGCCCAATCTGGACCAGATATTTTCCGACAACGGACCGCTTGCTCTCGCCGCAGAGGGCTATCGCCTGCGCCCGCAACAACTGGAAATGTCGCGTTCCATTGCCGGAGCGATCGATAAGCACGAAATTCTGGTGGCCGAAGCCGGGACGGGAACGGGCAAGACTTTTGCCTATCTGATCCCGGCCTTGCTTTCCGGCGGCAAGGTGATCGTTTCCACCGGCACCAAGACGCTGCAGGACCAGTTGTTCAATCGCGATATCCCCGCTGTGCGTGCCGCGCTACAGGTGCCGGTCACGGTTGCCATGCTCAAGGGGCGTGCCAATTACGTCTGCCACTACCATCTGGAAAGGGCGCGCAACGAGGGGCGGTTTTTCAATCGCGAGGATGTCAAATACCTGCCCCTGATCGAACGCTATGCCAAGGTCAGCAGCGACGGGGACAAGAGCGGTCTGGGCGCGGTGCCGGAAGACGCGGGCATCTGGCCCTTCGTCACTTCCTCGCGCGACAACTGCCTGGGGCAGGAATGCGCCTATCACAAGGACTGCTTTGTTCTCGAAGCGCGCCGCCGCGCCCAGGCCGCCGATGTGGTGGTGGTCAATCATCATCTGTTTTTCGCCGATGTGATGTTACGCGACGAGGGCCTGGCGGAACTGCTGCCGGCCAGTAACACCGTAATTTTCGACGAGGCGCACCAGTTGCCGGAAACCGCCAGCCTGTTCTTTGGCGATACCCTGAGCACCAGTCAATTGCTTGAACTGGCGCGCGACAGCCTGGGTGAAGCTCTGACTTCGGCAAAGGATTTTACGGCGCTGCCGGATGCGACAGCCGCGCTGGAAAAGGCGGCACGCGACTTGCGCCTGGTGTTTTCGCAGGATACGGGCCGTCTTCCGGTGCAACGCGCGCTTGCGCTACCCGCTTTCAATGACGCCCTGACAGGGGTGAGCAAGCGTCTTGACGAGCTGGTCAGCTTGCTTGAATCACAGGCTGAACGTAGCGAAGGTCTTGGAAATTGCTGGCAGAGAGGTCAGGAACTGGCCGGAAAGCTGCGCCACTGGCAGAATGACTCCGGCCTGGAGTTCGTGCGCTGGGTGGAGGTGTTCAGCCATGCGCTGCAGTTGAATGCCACGCCGCTATCCATTGCGGAGATTTTCAGCAAGCAGTTGTCCAGCCAGGCGCGTGCCTGGATTTTTACTTCCGCCACCCTGGCGGTGAAGCGCGATTTCAGCCATTACCAGGGGCAGATGGGGTTGCTGGAAGCGGCCACCGGCTACTGGGAAAGCCCGTTCGACTATGAGAAACAGGCGATCCTGTATGCGCCGCCAGCCATGCCGGACCCCAACAGCAGCGAGTATACCGAGTCGGTCGTGGCTGCTGCCTTGCCGGTGATCCGCGCCAGCGGCGGAAGGGCCTTTCTGCTCTGCACCAGCCTGCGTGCCATGCGTCTCGCACATGGCCTGCTCAGGGAAGCCTTCGACAAGGAAGGGCTGGAATTTCCCCTGTTGTTGCAGGGGGAGGGCTCGCGCACCGAATTGCTGGAACGCTTCCGCAAGCTGGGCAATGCAGTGCTGGTTGCCAGCCAGAGTTTCTGGGAAGGCGTGGACGTGCGTGGTTCGGCTTTGTCGCTGGTGATCATCGACAAGCTGCCATTTTCTCCCCCGGACGATCCGGTGCTGGCGGCGCGCATCGAGAAAATCAACCGCGAGGGGCGCAATGCCTTCATGGAATACCAGTTGCCGCACGCGGTCATTACCCTGAAACAGGGTGCGGGACGGTTGATCCGCGACGAAACTGATCGTGGCGTGCTGATGATCTGCGATCCGCGCATGCTGACCAAATCCTACGGCAAGCGCATCTGGCAAAGCCTGCCGCCAATGAAGCGCTCGCGCGAGCTGAAGGAAGTGGAAGCTTTCTTTGCCCAGCAATGAATCAGTTTTGGGTAAAATGTTTTATGTTTACGCTGCTTGCCGGTGCTGACAGCGCATGGGCACAGGAGCCGGTTGCCGAAGCGAAGATCTACCTGCAAAGCTCGCGCCTGGCCGGGTTCAAGTTCTACGAGGGCCGCAAGCTGTGGCCGCAGATGAGGTCCGGCGATGCGCTGAAGCTGGTGCGCGAGGCGGATAATCCTTATGACGCTAATGCCATCAGCGTAGAGTGGCAGGATCACAAGCTGGGACACGTGCCGCGCATGGAAAATGCCGCTTTGGCGCGTTTCATGGATCATGGGCAGCAACTGGAAGCGCGCATCACTGCGCTCGCGAAGGAAAAACGGCGCGGCCGCTGGATCGAATTTGACGTTTACATGGAACATTGATGAAGCTGCTGGCGCTCGATACCTCTACCGAAAATTGCTCCGTTGCCCTGTGGCTGGACGGGGAGGTCGTTTCGCGCCAGGAACTCGCCGGGCAGCGCCACTCGGACCTGATTCTGCCCATGCTGGAAGAATTGCTGGCCGAAGCCGGCTTATCGCTTGGATCGCTGGATGGCATCGCCTTCGGCGAAGGCCCCGGTTCATTTACCGGCCTGCGCATCGGCTGCGGCATCGCTCAGGGACTGGCTTTCGGGGCGGATTTGCCGGTGCTGGGGGTGTCCACCCTGCTGACGCTGGCAGCGGCTGCGCCCGGCGAAAGGGTGCTGGCCTGCCTCGATGCCCGGATCGGCGAGATTTATCACGCGGCCTATGAAAAACAGCATGGCGTCTGGCATACCGTCAGCGCGCCCAGCCTGTGCTATGCCAAGGATGCGCCGGAGCTTCCGGGTGCGGGCTGGGTCGGCGCGGGCAGCGCCTTTTCCGCATACGCTGAGGCGTTAGAGCAACGCTATGCGGGGCAAATGCTTTCCGCCGATGGCAGCGTCTACCCGCAGGCATGTGATATGGTGAAGCTGGCCGCGCCCCTGTTCGAGCAGGGCGGGGGGGAAGATGCCGCATTGGCTGCGCCGCTCTACATCCGCAACAAGGTTGCCCTGAAAACTGCGGAGCGGAAATGAACGCGCAGCTCAAAAATTATCAAAGACCGATGCTTCGGCCCATGCGTTCCGAAGATGTTTCAGCCGTGTTTTCGATTGAACGGAAGATTTATCCCTTTCCCTGGACCATTGGCAATTTCACGGACTCGCTCAGCGCCGGTTACAGTTGCTGGGTCTATGATTTTTGCGACCACCCGATCGGCTACGCCATCTTGATGATTGCCGCGGGCGAGGCGCATTTGCTCAATCTGGGCATCGCCAACGACTGGCAGAGCCAGGGTCTGGGACGGCAGTTTTTGCGCCATCTGGTGGAGGTGGCGCGACAGGACAAGGCGGACATGATGTTTCTCGAAGTCCGGCCTTCAAACATAAAGGCCATCGAGCTCTATCTCAGCGAAGGCTTCAATGAAATCGGCCTGCGCCGCAATTACTATCCAGCTGCCAATGGGCGCGAAGACGCCGTCGTGATGGGAGCATCACTTTAATGCCGCGTCAGGACGTGCTCAAGGAACTGAATTTGTGGCCGGTGTGGCGTCAGCGTGCTGCCGCTGCGCCAGAGCTTGCTGAAGGTCTGGATACTGCCGCTGCGTCAGCCAATGTGACAGAAAACCGGCGCGATGCCATATTGCGTATGGATTGGAGCGAACTGAAAGCGTCCGTATCCGGCTGTACCGCCTGCCGCCTGCATGAAACGCGCACCCAGGCCGTGTTCGGTGTCGGCGACGAACAGGCGGACTGGCTGCTGGTCGGAGAGGGGCCGGGCGCGGAAGAGGACAAGCAGGGCGAGCCGTTTGTCGGCCAGGCAGGGAGGCTGCTCGACAACATGCTGGCGGCCATCCGCCTGAAACGTGGCCGGAATGCGTATATCGCCAATGCCGTCAAATGCCGCCCGCCGGCCAATCGCAACCCGGAAGCGGACGAAGTGGCCGCGTGCGAGCCCTATCTGACACGGCAGATCGCGCTGATCCAGCCCAAACTGATCATCGCCCTGGGCAAGGTGGCTGCGCACCGGCTGCTTGGAACGGATAGCGCCATCGCCAGCCTACGAGGCAAGCTGCACCAGTGCCAGGGAATTACGCTGATCGTGACTTACCATCCCGCCTATCTGCTGCGCAGCTTGCAGGACAAGGCCAGGGCCTGGGAAGATCTATGTTTCGCCGTGCGCACCATGGAAGGATTGCAGAGCGCTACACGGGAGCCTTAAGCCGTTACGCGCTGATAACGGTAGTGGATCAGCCACATCGAAAGGCTGACAAAAGCGCCAAAAATGATGGTGATGGTATTGATGTGCAACCCCGCTTTGACCATCATCGCGTAGCCGCCGAGCAATAGCAGGATGCTGATGTTTTCGTTGAAATTCTGCACTGCGATCGAGTGCCCGGCCCCCATCAGCAAATGGCCGCGGTGCTGCAGCAGGGCATTCATCGGCACCACGAAAAAGCCGCCCAGCGCCCCGATCAGGAACAGCAGCGCGACCGCAATGCGCCAGTCATGCACAAAAATCATCGAGATTACGGTAAGCCCCATCAGTATCCCGGTCGGGAGCACCTTGACGGATTTTTCCAGCGTGACGAATTTCCCTGCCACGATCGCCCCCACGGCAATACCCACTGCCACCACAGCGGTCAGTTGCGTGGCTTTTTCCAGGTCGAATTTAAGAATCAGTCCCGCCCATGTCAGGACGACCAGACGCAACGTTGCGCCTGCACCCCAGAACAGGGTGGTGACGGCCAGTGAAATCTGGCCCTGAGGATCGCGCCAGAGCAGGATGAAGGAATGCCAGAAATCATGCAGAACGTAGAGCGGGTTTTTCTTGGGCAGCTTGTGGTCAATCGCGACACGAGGGATGAACAGGTTGAACACGGCGGCGCTGATATACAGCAAAGTGACAACAATGATCGCAAATCTGGACACGCTGATGCTACCGTCGAGTTGCCACCCGGCGAGTAACGAGCTGGACAAGGCTGGATTCAGAAGAATGCCGCCGATGATCGCCCCCAGCACGATGGCTGCAACCGTGGCGCCTTCCATCCAGCTGTTCGCGACCACGAGTTTTTTGGGCGGCAGATATTCGGTGAGGATGCCGTACTTGGCCGGGGAATAGGCTGCTGCTCCGAGTCCTACGATACCGTAAGCATAAAGGGGCTGAACACCGAAAAGCATGGCCAGACAACCGACGAATTTGATGCTGTTGCTGATGAACATGACCCGCCCTTTGGGAATCGCATCGGCAAATGCGCCGACGAAAGGGGCGAGCAGAATATAGGAGACGACAAAGAACTGCTGAAGTACAGGGATATGCCAGTCCGGCGCGCTGAGCTCTTTCAGCATCGCGATTGCCGCAAAGAGCAGGGCATTGTCGGCCAGCGCCGACAGGAATTGCGCTGTGAGGATGATGTAGAAGCCGAGATTCATCAGCGCGGCAGTCGAGAGGTTGCGGCTTGTTTCATGGGTTAGGCTTTATACCATGAAACACGAAACACTGTCTTGGCCCGGCGTGTCAGCGTACCTCACTTAACAGCTGTTCCAGCATGCGGCTGGCCTGTTCGACATAGCTCCCGCCAAAGAGATTGGCATGGTTCAGGATGTGGTACAGGTTATACAGGATTTTACGTATTTTATATCCGGGATCAATGGGATAGACTTCACCATAGGCCGCGTAAAAGCGTGGGGAAAAGCCGCCGAACAGTTCACTCATGGCAAGATCGGTTTCGCGGTCGCCATAGTAAACCGCCGGGTCAAAAATAACCGGCTCGCCATGAGCGAGCGCAGCGCAGTTGCCGTTCCACAGGTCTCCATGCAACAAAGCGGGCAGAGGCGCATATCCGGGAAAAAACTGTTCGATCCGGTCCAGCAAACATGCTCCATTTTTCTTCAGCTTGCCATCAATGCCGTTCTGCGATGCCAGCCTGAGTTGATATTCGAGCCGTTCTTCGCGCCAGAAACTGATCCAGTCAGGATGGGGCGTATTGCTCTGCGGCGTGGAGCCGATCGTGTTGTCGATGCGCCAGCCGAACTGTGCTGCGGTATGGGCGTGCATGCCTGCCAGTTGCCTGCCCAATTGTTCGCCTGTTGTTTCGCGGCACGGGGCCAGATCGAGAAACTCCAGCACCAGGTAGGAGGCCTGTTCAGTGGCGCCGTGGCAAATGGGTGCAGGGGCCTGAATTGCGTGGCTATCGCGGATTTCCTGCAAACCCGCAGCTTCCGCTGCAAACATCGCCTCCCTTGCAGGAATGTTGATTTTGACAAAATAATCCATCCCGCCGCCAGCGAAGCGGTAGGTGGCATTAATGCAGCCGCCACCGAGCGGGAGATGTGTCTCTGACAAAAATGGCCGTTCCGTTGATTGAGAAATTCCGGCGTCGATGACGGACCACAAATCGGCTATGCTGGCAGGATGTTGCATTGGGGGCGTTCTCGCTGCGAAAAATCGTGCGTTGATTTTAACAGGCTGCTGGATTCGCCTGAAATATTCAATGTAATACATAAGGAATAAACATGAAAAGACTGATTACTATCGTTATTTTAATTCTGATTAATGGCATGGCAGGAGCCGCCCCTGCCATGCCTCAGTCCAAAGCGGTCAAAATCAATGAGCGCGTTTATGCGCTGCTCGGCCCCATGGGACAGCCAAGCGTGCACAATCAGGGTTATATGGTGAACAGCACGGTAATCATCGGAGAGCAGGGCGTTATTCTGATCGACAGCGGTGCTTCAGACGAGGTCGGCAAGCATCTTGCCAACGCAATCAGGAAGCTGACTACAAAACCCGTGACGCATGTTATCAACACACACCACCATGGTGATCACGTCTTGGGAAACATCGTCTTTGGTCAGGCCGAAATTATCAGCTCAGAAATTTGCCGCGACATGGTGAACAAGACCGGGGATGAATGGGTGGCCTTGATGGAGAGCCTGATCGGGCATAAATTGCCGAACACCCGCCCCATCCCGGCCTCCGTTACATTCGCAGGCGAGAATTCCCGTGTCGAACGCACGATTCAAGGCGTGAAGCTGGTATTCTGGGTGCCCAAGGGCTCCCATACGGTCGGCGACATGATGGTTTATATGCCTGACGATAAAATCCTGGTGGGTGGCGATATCCTCGTCAACCGCACCATTCCCGTGATGCGCGATGCCAGCGTGAAAAACTGGGCTGAAACGCTGGAACAGGTCCAGGCCTTTGATGCCAGTACCATTGTGCCCGGACATGGGCCCCTGATGCAGTTGCAGGATGTAAGCCGTCTGCAGCGCCAGATGGCAGCGTTCTATGCTGGCATTGAAGCCGGTTACAAGAAGGGGCTGAGCGACAGCGAAACGCGCAAGACGCTGGATGTGCGAGAATGGAAAAAGCTGGAAGGGTTTGATGCCAATATCGGCAGCAACGTCAGTCGTACCTACCTTGAGATCGAGCAGTCCAGTTTCTGAATTGACTCGTGACTGGAGCCCGAATTTCTCAATTAAACCCATCTCAGCCTCCCCTTGTGCGAGCATCCGCTACGCGGATTGCCAGCTTACCCCGCTTCAGAAGAGGGCAGACTGGTAAGGCGGGTTCAAGTTCTCCCCCTGACAAGGGGGAGTTAGAGGGGGTTCAGTCCTGCGTGCTTTGGTGCCGAACGATCAATCCATCAGTTTGCGCGCTTCGGCTACCTGGCCACGGTAGGCATCGAAAATATTGCGCAGGGCATCGGCCATGGTGACCTGGGGTTTCCAGCCCAGCTCGCTCATGGTGTTCGCGATTTTCGGTACGCGATTCTGCACGTCCTGGTAGCCTTTGCCATAATAGTCGGCTGAGGTCACTTCAAGCATTTTCACTTTTTTCGCGCTGTCCCTGTATTCCGGGTATTCCATCGAAAGATCCAGCATCATCTTCGCCAGTTCCTTCACGGAATAGTTGTTGGACGGGTTGCCGATGTTGTAGATCTTGCCGGTGGCCACGCCATCCTTGTTCTCGATGATCTTCATCAGCGCATCGATGCCGTCCGAGGCATAGGTGTAGGAACGCTTGGCAGTGCCGCCGTCTACCAGCTTGATATCCTCGCCGCGCACGATATGGCCGAGGAACTGGGTGATCACGCGCGAGCTGCCTTCCTTGGCAGTGTTGATGTTGTCCAGGCCGGCGCCGATCCAGTTGAAAGGGCGGAACAGGGTGAAGTTGAATTCGGTCTTCATGGCGTAGGCGAAGATCACCCGGTCCATCAACTGCTTGGAGCAGGAATAGATCCAGCGCGGCTTGTTGATCGGTCCCAGAATCAGTTCTGAATTTTCCGGATCGAATTCTTCGTCGCGGCACATGCCATAGACTTCGGAAGTGGAGGGGAAGATCAGATGCTTGCCGTACTGGACGCACTGGCGCACGATCGGCAGGTTGGCTTCGAAGTCCAGCTCGAAGACCTTGAGTGGTTCCTTGACGTAGGTCGCTGGAGTGGCGATGGCAACCAGCGGCAGGATGACGTCACACTTCTTGACGTGGTACTCGATCCATTCCTTGTTGATGGTGATGTCGCCCTCGAAGAAATTGAAGCGCGGGTTGTCCATCAGGTCGGACACGCGCTCGCTGTACATGTCCATGCCGTAAACTTCCCAGTCGGTAGTTTCCAGGATGCGTTTTGACAGATGGTGGCCGATAAAGCCGTTCACGCCAAGAATCAGGACCTTTTTCATTATTTTCCTTTCAATTCAATAATCTTCGAACGGCAATGGTGTTTCGCCAAAGCGTTCCGTAAACTGTTCCGGCGTCAGGGGCTGGCCATCCAGCTCGAACGACAGTACCCGCAATACGCCGCCATCACCACAATCGGCGTGACAACGGCCTTTTTCACAATAAAAGGATGGCACAGCACTGTGCCCGATCCGTGCCGGGGCCAGTAGGGTCCGCAGCACGCGCATCGGCTTTCCGGCAAGCCTCGTATAAGCGCCCGGGTAGGGCGGGGCAACAGCGCGCACCAGATCGTGAATGGACCGCGCCGTATCAAGCCAGCGGATTTTACCATCTTCCGGGCGCCGCCCGCCAAAATAGCCACCCTGCGACAGATCCTGCGCCTTCAGGCTGGCGCTGCCATCGACCAGTCCGGGCAGGCAGCGTGAAAGTGTGATCTCGGCTGCGCAGGTGACCTTGTGAAAGATTTCCAGCGCGGTGTCGTCGGGCAGGATAGGAACGGCCTGCTGGTCCACGATGGCGCCATTGTCCGGCTTCTCGTTCATGACGTGCAGGGTGGCGCCGGTTTCCTGTTCGCCGCGGATGATCGCCCAGTTGACGGGAACCCGGCCGCGATATTTTGGAAGCAGGGAGCCGTGCATGTTGTAGGCGCCGCGCTCCGGCAGGTCGAGTATTTCCTTCCTTAGCATGTTGCGGTAGTAAAAGGAAAACAGGAAGTCCGGCTGCAATGAACGGATTTGATCGACCACTTCCGGCTGATTCGGGTCTTCCGGCATGATCACCGGAATATCGTGCAGGGCGGCGAGTTCCGCCACACTTTCAAACCAGATGTTTTCGGACGGGTTGTCGCTGTGCGTCACGACCAGCGGCACCTCGATGCCATGGGCAAGCAGCACCGAAAGGCAGCGCACGCCGACGTTGTGGTAGGCGAAAACCACGGCCCGGATCATTCGGATTTTTCCAGAATCGCCTGAATCAGGTAGCGCGGACGATGACGCACTTCCTGATAGATCCGGCCCACGTATTCACCCAGCAGGCCGATGCCGAACAGGGCGATGCCGATGAGGAAAAAGACCAGCGCGAACAGGGTGAACAGGCCTTCCGCTTCCGGGCCGATCCACAGCCGACGCACCACTAGCAGAATAAAGAACAAAGCAGAGAGCAGGGAAACCACGATCCCTGCCATGGAAAACATCTGCAGGGGGACAAGTGAAAAACCAGTCATGAGATCAAAATTGAGGCGTATCAGGCTGTAAATCGAGTATTTCGATTCTCCGGCTGCACGTTCTTCGTGCCCCACGACGATTTCTGTCGGGTTGCGTGCAAAGCTGTAAGCCAGGGCGGGGATGAAGGTGTTGACCTCGTTGCACTGATTGATGGTGTCGATGATGTCACGGCTGTAGGCACGCAGCATGCATCCCTGGTCGGTCATCTTGATATGGGTGATGCGTTCGCGCAACTGGTTCATGGCGCGGGATGCGACATGGCGCCAGGCGCTGTCGCTGCGCTGGCGGCGGATGGAGCCGACATAGTCGTAGCCCTCGTCCATCTTGGCCAGCAGATTGCCGATATCCTCGGGCGGGTTCTGCAGGTCGGCATCGAGCGTGACAATCTTCTTGCCTCTGGAGTGCTCGAAGCCGGCCATGATGGCCTTGTGCTGGCCGAAATTGCCGTTGAACAGGATCACCCGCGTCACATCGGGGCGCAGCCTGAATTGTTCACCCAGGATGGCGGCGGAGCGGTCACGGCTGCCATCGTTGATGAAGATGATTTCGTAGTTTGTTTCGAGTTTGTCCAGTGCCGGGTAAAGCCGGTCGAACAGGGCTTGCAGACCTTCTTCCTCGTTGTAGACCGGGATGATGACAGAGACGTCAGGTATGCTCATTTTCTCGCGCTTCCGATAATTTGCTGAACTGCCGAGCATACCCTTTCCACATCCTGCAGGCTCATATCAGGAAACAGGGGCAGGGTGACGGTTTCGCGGCCCACTTTTTCCGCGTGCGGAAAGTCGCCTTCCCTGAAGCCCAGATTGCGATACAGGGTGAACAGGTGCATTGCGGGGTAATGAACGCCGACGCCGATCTCGCGCTGGCGCATCTGTTCGATGAATTCTCCGCGGCTGAGGGCGAGTTTCTCCAGCGGCAGCAGGATCTGGAACATGTGCCAGTTGCTGTCACTGAAATTTTCCAGGGGCAACTGACATTCCAGCGAGCGGTCGAAGCAGGCGAAATAGTGCCGGACCAGTTCGCGCCGCTTTGTTGTGAAGCCATCAATGTGCGGCAACTGCCCCAGGCCGATGCATGCGGCGATGTCGGTCAGATTGGCCTTGCCGCCCGCTACATCCACGTCCATGGTGCCGTCCGGCGCCCGCACCACGCCTTGCAGGCGCAGCTTTTCGGTCAGCGGAATTTGAGCTTCGTCGTTCAGTACCAGGCAGCCACCTTCGCTGGTGGTCATGTTCTTGTTGGCGTGAAAGCTGAAAGAGATCAGGTCGCCGAACGAGCCGATGTGCTGGCCATGCCAGCTTGCACCCATGGACTGGGCAGCATCCTCGATCACGCGCAGATGGTGTTTCGCCGCAATGGCGTAAAGACGGTCGCGGTCCACCGGCAGGCCGGCCAGGTCTACCGGGATGATGGCGCGGGTGGCGGATGTGATGGCTGCCTCGATCCGGTCGAGGTCGATATTGCGTGTCGTCGGGTCAATGTCGACGAATACCGGTTTTGCGCCGACATGCAGAATGACGTTGGCGGTGGCGACCCACGACATGGGCGTGGTGATCACCTCGTCACCCGGCCCGATACCGCACAACTGCAGCGCGACCTCGAGCGTGGCCGTTCCGGAGCTGAAGGCGCGCACCGGACGTCCGCCGAAATAGGCCGACAGGGCGGCTTCAAATTCTTTTACTTTGGGGCCGCTGGTGATCCAGCCAGAGCGCAGGACTTCGGCTACGCCCTGAATGGTGGCCTCGTCGATGCTGGGGCGGGTAAAGGGCAGAAAACTCATTAGCTCCTCGCCACGACATAAACACCGACGATGATGATACCGATACCCGCCAGCCGGGTAAGGGAGACCATCTCGCCGAACAGCCACCAGGCGGCGAGCGCATTGACCACGTAGCCGATGGAAAGCATGGGATAGGCGATGCTGACTTCCACCCGCGACAGGGCCATGATCCAGACCACCACGCTGATCACGTAGAAGCTCAACCCGGCAAAAATATGCGGTTCTGTGGCCAGTTGCCAGCCCACCGGCAGGATGTTGTCGCGGCTGAATTCGAAGTGGCCGACGGCATTGGTGCCGGCCTTGAGCAGCAGTTGCGCGGCGGCATTGAGCAGCACGCCGGTCAGGATGAGGGAAAAACTCAGCAGGTTCATGGCGTTCTCACGACTACGCGGCGTGTATCGCGTGCAATTTCCTGCATGGGCAGGCCCTGGCTGCGGAGCAGCTCGAAAGTTTCAGGCGGCATGATCGCCAGCGCATAGGGCTCCTTGCGCCATTTATGCCCAAACGCCGGGATGTCCGAAATCCATTTTTCCGGCTCCTGCTGCAGGCCGAATGCCAGTTCGTCCTGGTAGGCCACCAGGGTGAAGGTGCGCTTCAGGTAAAAGGGCAGGGTCTGATCGTACATGTTGACGCTGTAAAACGGCACGCCCGGCTTGAGGTGAGGCTTGATCCGCTCGGCCAGATAATTGGAGGAATTGGAGGGCGCAAGGCTTTCATGGCCAGAAAGAATCAGCTGGAATGCGACCAGGGCGGTGAAGGCGAACAGGATCATGGCACTGCGAAGTTGTCCGCGCCGGGTCCGGTACAGGGCCAGTGCCGTGCCCACGAGCCAGACTGCGGCAGCCGAAACGATCCACAGGCGGTATTTTTCATACAGCGCAAGAGGGACCGTATCGCTGGCGAACAGTATGCTGAACGGCGAAAGAATCAGTCCGGCAGCCGCGAGAACGACAATCGGGAAAATGCGCCAGAAAATCTGCCGGGGTTCGAGTTTTGCCAGCAGGTCGCCAATCAGCAGGGCCAGCGCGGGAAAAATCGGCAGGATATAGGAGGGCAGTTTCGAACTGGAAATGCTGAAGAAGAAATAGATGAAGACAGCCCAGATCATCAGGAAACGCCGGACCTGGAAATGTTGCGTATTTTCTCTCTTCCATGCTTTGAACAGGGATTCGAACATCAGCACCAGCCAGGGCAGAATGCCCAGCAGCAGGATGGGCACAAAGTAATGCCAGGGGTGGAAACGCCCGTGCGCCTTGGTCAGGAAACGCTCGAAGTGTTCGTGTATGAAGAAGAAATGGAAAAATTCCGGGTTGGCGATGGAGACCGCGACAAACCAGGGAACCGTGATCAGCAGGAACAAGGCCAGACCGGAGAGCAGATGCAGGCGCTTCCACAAACCCCAGTCACGCTGGATCAGGGTGTAAAGTACCATCACCGCGCCGGGCAAGGCCAGACCGATCAGCCCCTTGCTCAGCACCGAGCAGGCCAGCGCCGCCCAGGTAACGTGCATCCACACCCGGTTTTCCCGGGGTGAGGCAGCATCATGCTGCGCCAGCAGGAAGCCGAACAGCCCCAGCGTCATGAAGAAGGTAACCCCCATGTCGAGGGTGTTGATGTGGCCGATGCCGAGATATAGCAGGCTGCTGCCCAGCACCAGCGCGGCATTCAGGCCCGCATCTGCGCCAAACAGGCGCCGCCCGGCAAAGAAGGCGAAGAGGACACCGGCGAACCCGGTCAGGCCGCTCCACAACCGGGCTGTCCACTCGTGCTCTCCGAAGAGGGTGTAGGCCGTCGCCGTCGCCCAGTATTGCAGGGCGGGTTTTTCAAAATACTTGATATTGTTGAGGCGCGGGGTGGTCCAGTCTCCCGTGGCGACCATTTCGCGCGGAATTTCAGCGTAGCGCCCTTCATCCGGCTTGACCAGGTGGCGGTAATCGAGATTGCTGAACCAGATCAGTGCGAATGCCAGCAGCAGCAACCACAGGTTGCGTGATGAGGGCGGAATCGAAGCAGAGGGTTCGGGGGGCATCAAAATGGCGGCGATTATAACAGAGAATCAGAATGCCTTCAGCAGCACCAGCATGGCGCCGCTGCCGCCATCGTTTGCCTTTGCCTGACAGAAGGCCAAAGTTTCATCGCGCTGCATCAGCCAGTGGGCGACCTTGTTTTTCAGCACCGGCTCGCGATTCTTAGAACGCAGGCCCTTGCCGTGAATGATACGAATACAGCGCAGGCCGTGTTTCTGGCAATGCTGGAGAAACTGGATCAGGTCCAGCTTCGCTTCCGCCACGGTGAGGCCGTGCAGGTCCAGTTCACCCTGGGTTACCCAGTGACCGCGGCGCAGTTTGCGCAACACCTGGTATTGCACGCCGGGGCGCAGGAAAGCCAGTTCCTCGCCGTTTTCAAGGCTGTCGGCCCAGTAGACATGATCGCTGAGGGAATCGAGCAGCACTTCGCGCTGGTCGCGCTGGCTCTGAAGCGGGATGGGTCTGGGTTTGGGCTGCGGATGAAGAAACCTGGGGCCGTGACGCAGTGGCCGGGCATCGCCGATCGCACTGCGGAACAGCGTCAGGTCATCATCTTCCACCACTCGGCAAACCAGAATTACTTGTTCAGGTTGTCGAGGTAACGCTCGGCATCCAGCGCGGCCTGGCAGCCCGTGCCGGCGCTGGTGATAGCCTGGCGATAGATGTGATCCTGCACGTCACCGGCAGCAAATACGCCCGGAATGCTGGTCTGGGTGGCAAAGCCGTTGCGGCCGCCCTGGGTCACGATATAGCCGCCCTCCAGTTCCATCTGGCCTGTGAACAGATCGGTATTGGGCTTGTGGCCGATAGCGATGAAAATGCCCTGCAGGGCGACTTCCCTGGTGGAACCGTCGTTGACATTCTTGAGGCGCATGCCGGTGACGCCGGATTTATCGCCCAGCACTTCATCCAGTTCGCAGAAGGCTTCGAGCGTGATGTTGCCGTTTTTGATACGATCCATCAGCTTGTCCACCATGATCTTTTCTGCTTTAAAGGTGTCGCGGCGATGCACCAGGGTAACGTGCCTGGCGATATTGGACAGGTACAGCGCTTCCTCCAGTGCCGAATTTCCGCCACCAATCACGGCCACGTCCTGGCCCTTGTAGAAAAACCCGTCGCAGGTTGCGCAGCCAGATACGCCACGTCCCATGAAGGCTTCTTCCGAAGGCAGACCGAGGTATTTCGCAGAAGCGCCAGTGGCGATGACCAGCGCATCGCAAGTGTAGGTGCCGGAATCACCGGTCAGGGTGAAGGGCTTCTCGGTCAGTTTGGCCGTGTGGATCTGGTCGAATACGATTTCGGTTTCGAAGCGTTCTGCATGTTTCTGGAAGCGCTCCATCAGTGCGGGGCCCATCACGCCATCGACGTCCGCAGGCCAGTTGTCCACTTCGGTGGTGGTGGTCAGTTGCCCGCCCTGTTGCATACCGGTCACCAGCACCGGTTTCAGGTTGGCGCGTGCGGCGTAAATGGCAGCGGTGTAGCCGGCAGGGCCGGAACCAAGAATCAGCAGTTGGCAATGTTTGACGGACATGTAGATGTACTCCGGTTAATAGTGGGGGTCGGGTTAATTGATTTAATATGATTGGGATAGTTCCGATTTTAACAAGAATGTTGTGTGCCGTAACCTTGTGAATTCATATCCCGGATTGACTTGGCGGCCCTTCTGCTATAATCGCCCAACGTTTTTATCCAATTCATATGGCATCAACAAATAATATTTCATCCGGCAGGCAAACAGCAGCTCACCCCTTTCCGCCCAGAATTGCCAATCTGATTCGGGAATCCTGGTGGCTGGTGCTGGTCGTCGCTGCGCTTTACTTCATCATGATCCTGGGCACCTATGATCGTGGCGATCCTGGCTGGTCGCATAGTGCCACGGTAAGCAACATCCACAATGCAGGAGGTGAACTGGGCGCCTGGATGGCGGATCTGTTCCTTTACCTGTTTGGTGTTTCTGCGTACTGGTGCGCGGCTTTCTGCCTGTTTGCCATTGCCTGGGGCTATCGCCGCATTGATAGCGTCAACATAGGCGACCGCCGTTCCCTGTTTGTGGCATTTATCGGCTTCATTATCCTGCTGGTTGCCAGCAGCGGGGTGGAAGCGCTGCGCCTGTACAGCTTGAAAGTCTCTTTGCCCCTGGCGCCGGGCGGCATGCTGGGCGCAATGGTCGGAGAATATCTCTGGAAAACCGTGGGCTTTACGGGGGCAACCCTGCTCATGCTGCTCTCCATGGCCATTGGCCTGAGTTTTTTTATCGGCTTGTCCTGGCTTGAACTGATCGAACGCATTGGCGGCTGGGTCGAGGGGGTTTACAAGTTTGTCTTGAATCTCCGCGAGGCCAGGCAGGACCGGCGGGCAGGCAAGGAAGCCGAGGCCGAGCGCGAGCAGATCGTCACGGTTGAAAAAAAGCGTTTGGAAGAGCACGAGCCTATCCATATTCAGCCACCCATATTCGATATCCCCAAATCGGAGCGCAGCGAGCGAGAAAAACAGGCGCCCCTGTTCGAAAATCTGCCGGATTCGCCATTGCCTCCCCTGCACCTGCTTGATGAGGCCGAAGTCAATGTTGAATTCATCAGCCCGGAAACCCTGGAATACACCTCGCGCCTGATCGAGCGCAAGCTTGCCGACTTCGGGGTCGAAGTCAAAGTGGTTGCGGCTTATCCCGGCCCGGTGATCACCCGCTACGAAATCGAACCGGCCGTGGGCGTGAAGGGCAGCCAGATCATGAATCTGATCAAGGACCTGGCCCGTGCCCTGTCCGTGGTCAGCATCCGCGTGGTGGAAACCATTCCCGGCAAGCACTACATGGGCCTGGAACTGCCCAACCCGAAACGCCAGATCGTGCGCCTGTCGGAGATATTGGGTTCCAAATCCTATGCAGGCATGAACTCGCCGCTTACCATCGCCATGGGCAAGGACATCGGCGGCCAGCCGGTGGTGGCGGACCTCGCCAAGATGCCTCATGCGCTGGTGGCGGGCACCACCGGTTCGGGCAAGTCGGTGGCGGTCAATGCCATGATCCTTTCCCTGCTCTACAAGGCCGAGCCGTCGCAGGTACGACTCATCATGGTCGATCCCAAGATGCTCGAACTCTCGATTTACGAGGGTATTCCGCACCTGTTGGCGCCAGTGGTGACGGACATGAAACATGCCGCCAACGCGCTCAACTGGTGTGTGGCGGAAATGGAGCGGCGCTACAGGCTGATGTCCAGCCTGGGTGTGCGCAACCTGGCCGGGGCCAACCAGAAAATTCGCGAAGCGAAAAAGGCCGGAACACCGCTCACCAACCCGTTCACTCTGACGCCGGATAGCCCCGAGCCAATCGAGGAAATGCCGTTTATCGTGGTTTTCATCGATGAGCTGGCAGACCTCATGATGGTCGCTGGCAAAAAGGTGGAGGAACTGATAGCACGTCTGGCGCAAAAAGCCCGCGCTTCGGGAATTCATCTGGTGCTGGCAACCCAGCGCCCCTCCGTGGATGTCATTACCGGCCTGATCAAGGCCAATATACCGACCCGTATTGCCTTTCAGGTTTCAAGCAAGATCGATTCGCGCACCATTCTCGATCAGATGGGGGCCGAGGCATTGCTGGGGCAGGGCGACATGCTTTATTTACCGCCAGGAACCGGCTATCCGCAGCGCGTACATGGCGCCTATGTGGCCGACAATGAAGTGCACAAGGTAGTGGATTATTTAAAATCCCTGGGTGAGCCGCAGTATGTGGAAGGCATTCTCGAAGGGGGAAGTTCCGATCTTGACAGTGAAGAAGGGGAGGATGGCGGCGACTCCGAGTCCGACCCCATGTACGACGAAGCCGTCGCTATCGTTTTGAAATCTCGCCGAGCTTCGATATCCTCGGTGCAAAGGCAGTTGCGCATCGGCTACAACCGTGCGGCAAGGCTGATTGAGCAAATGGAAAAGGCGGGACTGGTGTCGTCCATGCAAAGCAACGGCAATCGCGAAGTGCTGGTGCCAGACCGTGAGTAAGTTCGAAATCATTGACCAGGTGCTTCTGCAACGCGCCGCTGAGGCCGGTGCCGCGGCAGCGCGGCGCAGGAAAAACTACAACTTTCACGATAAAGATGCAGATGCCTGCCATCGCCTGCTCAACGCGGTGGAGCCGGACTCTTACATCCCCCCGCACTGCCATCTCGACGCCAGCAAGGATGAAACCATCCTTGTTCTGCGCGGTCGGATCGGCATGGTGATTTTTAATCCGGATGGGGAGATCACCAGCACTTCTGTACTCGAAGCTGGCGGAAATCGACTCGGCATCAATATCCCGCATGGCCAGTTTCATACCCTGGTGGCACTGGAACCGGGCAGTGTCTTTTTCGAAGCCAAGGCGGGGCCATTCAAGCCGCTGCAAATGGAAGAAAAAGCCACATGGGCGCCGGCTGAAGGCGAGCCTGGGGCAGATGAATATCTGAACAAACTTAAAGATCTATTTGTATCACTATGAAATATATAGCCTTGCTGTTTTTTGTTCCCTCCATTGCATTTGCCTCTGGGGTGGCTAGCCTTAAAAATTTTCTGAGCCACAGCCATACGGTTAAAGCCCAGTTTACCCAGACTGTGCTGGACCGGAACGGCAAGCAGATTCAGGCCGCAAGTGGTGTAATGCAGTTCTCTCGTCCGGGAAAATTCCGCTGGGAATACAGCAAGCCCTATCCTCAACTGATCGTGGGTGATGGCGCGAAGGTCTGGATGTACGATGCCGATCTGAACCAGGTTACAGTCAGAAAACTCGATCAGGCGCTTGGAAATACGCCAGCAGCCTTGCTGGCGGGAAACAACGCCATCGAGCAGAATTTTACGTTGACCGAAGGAGCGAAAAGCAATGGACTTGAGTGGGTGGAAGCCAGCCCCAGGGGCAAGGAAGGAAGCTTTGAGCATATTCGGCTTGCTTTCAGGTCTTCGACGCTGGAAGTGATGGAGCTGAGTGATCATTTTGGTCAGACCACACTGATCCGCTTTTCCGGGCTGGAACTCAACCCCAGGCTGGCTCCCCAGCTATTCAGCTTTACGCCGCCGCAAGGCGCGGATGTCGTCGGTGACTGACCTGTTTGCCAGAACGCCGCAACAGCCCCTTGCGGAGCAGTTGCGGCCCCATGAGCTGAGTCAGGTTGTCGGACAATCCCATCTGCTCGGCCCGGGCAAGCCCTTGCGTCTCGCGTTCGAATCCAGAAAACTGCATTCGATGATCCTCTGGGGGCCGCCTGGCGTCGGAAAAACCACGCTGGCACGCCTCATGGCGGAGGCTTTCGATGCGGAATTTCTCGCGCTATCGGCTGTTTTTTCCGGCGTGAAAGATATCCGCGAAGCCATCCAGAAAGCCGAGCTGGCGCTACAGCAGCATGGCCGCCACACCATCCTGTTCGTTGACGAGGTGCATCGCTTCAACAAGGCCCAGCAGGATGCCTTCCTGCCGTTTGTGGAGCAGGGGCTGGTGACCTTCATCGGCGCCACCACCGAGAATCCTTCGTTCGAGGTCAACAGCGCGTTGCTGAGCCGGGCCCAGGTCTATGTACTTCAGTCGCTGGCCGAAGAAGAGCTGGGCATGCTGTTCGATCGCGCCTGCCATGAAGCGCTGCACGGGATGGTATTCAACCCCGGCGCCAGGGCGCTGCTGATCGGCTATGCCGATGGGGATGCACGCCGCCTGTTGAATCTCCTTGAACAGATAAATAATGCAGCGATATCTAATAATATTCAAACTATTGTAGAAGATTTTATACAAAACACATTAAGCCAGGGTGCGCGTCGTTTCGATAAGGGAGGCGACCAGTTTTACGATCAGATTTCGGCCCTGCACAAGTCCGTGCGCGGCTCCAGCCCGGATGCGGCACTTTACTGGCTGTGCCGTATGCTGGACGGTGGCGCGGACCCGTTATATCTGGGGAGGCGCATTGTGCGTATGGCCAGCGAAGATATCGGCCTGGCCGACCCGCGTGCGCTGCGCATGGCGCTGGACGCATGCGAAGTGTATGAACGCCTGGGCAGCCCGGAAGGCGAACTGGCACTGGCTCAGGCTGTGCTGTATCTGGCTGCCGCACCCAAGAGCAACGCCGCCTACGTGGCGTATAATGAGGCCCGCGCTTTCATCCGCGATGACAAATCGAGGTCAGTGCCGGAACACTTGCGCAACGCGCCCACAAAGCTGATGAAGGAACTCGGCTTCGGCCGCGAATACCGTTATGCCCACGACGAACCGGAAGCCTATGCGGCAGGGGAGTCCTACTTTCCGGATGACATGAAACCAATCCTTTTCTATCGCCCGACGCCGCGTGGCATGGAAGGCAAAATTGGCGAGAAACTGGAATATTTGCGCGATCTGGATGCAAAAAGACGCAAAAACTGATGATTGATAAGGGATAAGTAAATGCTGGATATTCTATTGCTGCGCTCGGATCTGGAAAATGTCGCCAAAAGGCTGGCCTCGCGTGGTTTCGAACTTGATGCTAGTCATTTCCAGGAACTGGAACAGGATCGCAAAACCGTTCAGACCCGCACTCAGGAACTGCAAGCCAAGCGCAATGCTACTTCCAAGCAGATCGGCCAGGCCAAGGCCAAAGGCGAGGATGTTTCCGCCATCATGGCCGAAGTGGCAAATCTGGGCGATGAACTGAAGGCCGCTGAAGAAAAGCTCGGCTTTATCCAGATCAGAATGCAGGAACTGCTTTCAAACATCCCGAACTTGCCCCATGAGAGCGTGCCGGTGGGCAAATCCGAGGCTGACAATGTTGAAGTGCGCCGGGTCGGCACGCCGCGCAGCTTCGATTTCGAGGTCAGGGATCACGTCGATGTAGGCGAGGGGCTGAAACAACTGGACTTCGCTACCGCCGGCAAAATCAGCGGCGCCCGTTTTACCCTGCTCAGGGGCCAGATGGCACGCATGCACCGCGCCCTGACGCAATTCATGCTTGATGTGCATACCGGAGAGCATGGCTACACCGAAGTTTATGTGCCTTATCTGGTCAATGCCGACTCGATGCGCGGCACCGGGCAGTTGCCAAAATTCGAGGCCGACCTGTTTTCAGTGCAGAAAAACGAGAACGAAAAACTGTACCTGATTCCCACCGCCGAAGTCCCAGTGACCAATATCGTGCGTGACGAAATTCTTGCGGCTGAAGACCTGCCGCTCAAGTTTGTTTCACATACGCCCTGCTTCCGCTCGGAAGCCGGCTCCTATGGCCGCGATACGCGTGGCATGATCCGTCAGCACCAGTTCGACAAAGTGGAGCTGGTACAGATCGTCCGTCCAGAAAATTCCTATCAGGCGCTGGAAGAACTGACCGGTCACGCCGAGACCATCCTGAAGAAACTTGACCTGCCTTACCGGGTAATGGCGCTATGCAGCGGCGACATGGGTTTTTCCGCAGCCAAAACCTATGACCTTGAAGTGTGGCTACCTGCCCAGAACACTTATCGCGAGATCTCTTCCTGCAGCAATTTCGAAGCTTTCCAGGCGCGTCGCATGCAGGCGCGTTTTCGCGGCGACAAGGGCAAGCCGGAACTGTTGCACACCCTGAATGGCTCGGCCCTGGCAGTAGGGCGCACACTGGTGGCGATACTCGAAAATTATCAGAATGCCGACGGCAGCGTCAGCGTGCCTGTTGCGCTTCAACCTTATCTTGGCGGAGTGCAGAAGCTGGAGCCTTGAGGCCCAGACTGTTTTTGGGCGAGCTTCCCTTGTTCAGCTCGTAGCGGTCAGCCCCTCCTGTGCTTTGTCCGCTATTGGTGGCTGTCGCAGAAAACATGCGCTGGTAGGGTTTGGCGAACCGGGACAGGATGTCGTAATAGGTGCGAATGTTTTCAACGAAAATGACGGTTTCCCCGCCACGCGCATAGCCGTGTTTGGCATCAGCATGGTATTCGGATTTGGATAGCAGGGGCAGGGTCGTCTTGAGGTCTGTCCAGGAGTCCGGGTTGAGTTTCTTTTTCTTCGCCAGGATGCGCGCGTCTTCGAGATGCCCATAGCCGATGTTGTAGGCTGCCAGCGCAAGCCAGGTCCGGTCCGGCTCGGGAATACGTTCTGGAACACTTTCCTTGAGAAAATTCACATAACGCGCTCCGGCCAGAATGCTTTGTTTCGGGTCCAGACGGTCAGTGACGCCCAAGCGGTCGGCTGTGTCGCCAGTCAGCATCATCAGGCCGCGCACGCCGGTGGGGGAGGTGGCTAACGGGTCCCAGTGAGATTCCTGATATCCGATTGCAGCGATGAGTCGCCAATCCAGTTCGGTCAGTTCCTGCGCACGGCGGAAATGTGACCTGAACTTGGGAAGTATGCCATTGGTGGCGATCATGAACCCCTCCACGTCTATCCGTCCCAGCCGGTTTACATGACCATAATAGCGGTCGAGAAGGTGCTTCAGTGTGCCGTCTTTCCCAATCCGGGCAAAGAAATCCCTGGATTTTTCCAGCAGAAAATTATCTACATCCTTGGGGAAAGCCCAGGCCAGGGACTGGGTTTCGCTCATATCAAAAGCCACGTCAAGGATAGGCAAATAATTCTTGGAAATATCGACAATATTCGAATCTGCAACCACAGCATCCAGTTGACCCATGGCCAGTTTTTCCAGTAATTCTTCGCTTTCCTTGGAAGCGCTTTCCTTCCAGCTTAGTTCGGGATATTTATTCTTCGCTTCCCTGAGCTTTTCGGCATAGCTTGAGCCGGCCACAACTTCAATACGCAGGCCGACCAGGTCTTTCAGGCCGGAAGGTTTATCCCCGGTCGTGTTGTAGACAACTTGCTGCCTGATGGTCTGATAGGGCGTGGAAAATTTGAATTTTTTTTGCCGCTCGGAAGTGATGCTCAGGCCGGCTGCTGCAAGATGCGCATGGTGATTTTGCAGCGATGGCAGAATCTCGTTAAATTGATTTGCGACAATAAAACGGACTTTAACGCCTAAATCCTGAGCAAACAGTTCAACCAGATCATGTTCGATACCCGCAAGATGATCATCGGTATCTTCGTAATAGGTCGTTGGGCTGTTGCGAGTAATGACGACAAGTTCACCTGTCTGTTGTACAGGTAACACAGGTTTTGGCGGGGATGAATAGTTGCATCCACCCAGTCCGGCAACCAGAAAAATTGCCAAGATCCAGTTTCGCATCGGCGAAAGTTTGGCCGACTTTTCAAATTTTGTCCATTCGCTGGCTTTGAGATGCCATATAACCAATGTAGAATGGCGCCCACCGGAGAGGTGGCAGAGTGGTCGAATGTACCTGACTCGAAATCAGGCGTGGGCGCAAGTTCACCGAGGGTTCGAATCCCTCCCTCTCCGCCATTAAATCATCTGCTAAGATGGTTCCTTGCTAGGGTCCTGAATCCATTTTTCGATGGAGTGAGAGCTACCACTGGCGGGGGAGAAAAATGAGTATTTCCCTGAAATTCCGTTCTGTTGCTGCACTTTCTGCGTTGGCTCTGCTAACCGTCCTGAATTATTTTATCCAGAACTACCATACCCAGACTGTCGATAACGACGCACATCTTCTGAATCAGGCTGGCCGCCAGCGCATGCTGGCAACCAGGGTGGCTTACCTTTCAAGCCAGTTATTGCTTTATGGCGACGAGCCTGCCGCGTCAGGCGAAATTCGTCAACGCTTGCTCCAGACTGCGAAGGAGATGGCTGAACAGCATGATTCCCTGGTGCATGAACGTCATGGATTCATAGACGACCTCTCTGTGCGGCATATCTTTTTTGAAGCGCCGGACATGCTCGATCAGAAAGTCCATGCATATGTGGCATCTGCGCGCGGATTGGCAAATAGTCGAAGTGAAGCGCCACGCCGTGGCGACTCTTACTATGCGCAAATTGATTCTCTGGAGACTCCGCTTGTTGAGATGATGGACCGAGCAGTGATGCAGTATGAGTTAAGCGCAGACCGCCGTATAAAGTCTTTGCATCTATTCGAGATTGCAGGGATGTTGGTTCAATTTGCCGGCTTGTTCGCGACCTGGCTGATGATTTTTCGACCGATGGGGTTGCGCGTCAAGCAGTACTGGGGCGCACAGGATCGTGTTAATGCGGATCTGGTGCGGAGTAATATGGCCCTCGCAGCGCAAAAGGAAGCGTTGGCAAGAGAAAAGGAGATTGCCGACAATCTCAGACAGCGCCTGCAAGCCATCCTGGATGCGGCGGGTGAGGGGATTACCGGCCTGGATCTTGATGGAAATATTATTTTTGCGAACGTGGCGGCCACTCGTTTGCTTGGGTATCCGCTTGAACAGTTGCTGGGCGTCAACCATCACCAATTGCTGCACCGGAGCTACGAAGATGGCAGCGCGTTCCCTCAGGAGCAATGTCTTATTCATGCGGCTATTGTGGAAGGGCAGTCTTACCACTCCGACACCGAAACTTTCTGGCACGCCGATGGCACGGCACTACCGGTTGATGTTGTGTCCATGCCGCTTTACGAGCATAGCGTCCTGGTTGGGGCAGTGCTGGTGTTCGGCGATATAAGCAGGCGCAAGAAAGCCGAGGAGGTTATCCAGTGCACGATGCGTGAACTTGAGCGCAGTAATCGTGAACTCGACGACTTTGCTTATATTGCATCGCACGATCTGAAGGAACCGCTGCGCGGTATTCACAATTATTCCAGCTTTCTGCTGGAAGATCATGGCGCCCATCTGGACGAAGAAGGCAGACGTTATCTGGAAACCCTGCTGCGTTTGACGCAACGCATGGAAACGCTGGTGGATACGCTACTGCATTATTCCCGTCTGGGCCGCGCCAGGCTCAATATTGAAGAATGCGACCTGAACGAACTGCTGGCCGAAGCGATTGATTCTCTCATGATCCAGGAAAAGCATGCTGAAGTCCGGTTGACCTGTCAGCATCCCAGGCTTGCCTGTAACCGCGTTATGGTTGTGGAGTTGCTGCACAACCTGATTGTTAACGGATTGAAATATAACGAAAACACGGAAAAGTCGATCGAGGTGGGGTGCAACCAAGGCCCAAAGGAAATGATTTATTATGTGAAAGACAATGGGATCGGTATTCCGGAAAAGCATCAGGAATCCATCTTCCGCATCTTCAAGCGTTTGCACGGCCGGGACAAGTATGGGGGAGGAACCGGGGCAGGGCTTACAATCGTAAAAAAAATCGTAGAGCGGCATGGGGGGAAAGTCTGGGTAGAATCCAGGATGGGAGAAGGTTCTATTTTTTATTTTACTCTGGGGAATATGGGCAGCGATGAACACCAAATCGAATCAGCTGATTCTGATCGTTGAGGACAGCGAAGAAGATTATGAAACGCTGGAACGTGCGTTCCGCAAGTCCGGCTTGGCCAATCCCGTTATTCGTTGCTGTGACGGAGATGAGGCGCTGGATTTTCTTTTTCATCGCAACGAGTTTGCCCATGACCAACGTTTGCCCGGAATGATTCTTCTTGACCTCAATCTGCCCGGTACGGATGGCTATGAAGTACTCGAAAAGGTCAAGATGGACAAAAACCTGAGATCCATCCCGGTCATCGTACTGACCTGTTCTTCGGATCCGGGCGACATCAGCCGTTGTTATGCCTCTGGCGCCAACACTTATATTCAAAAGCCGGTCAGCTTTGAAGGCTTTCTCCAGGCAATTCAGCGTTTGAAAGAGTACTGGTTCGAAATCGCAATCTTGCCCAGATAACGCAAACGAGACCGAAAATCATGAGAACAGCCCAAAAAAATATTCTGGTGGTTGAAGATAACCCCGAGGATATTACCGCGATCGAGCGCACTTTACGCAAGGCCAGTGCCAGCTCATATCGCGTGCTGGCAGTACCTTCCGCACAGGAGGCGCTTGATTTGCTTGGACAACAACAGGTTGAATGCATCCTGCTGGACTATATGATGCCCGGCCTGGACGGTTTGGAGTTTCTCTGCAGTTTGCCCAAGGAGGCGGATATTACGGCCATTCCCGTCATCATGCTGACGGGTCTGGGTAATGAGGAAGTGGCAGTCTCAGCGATGAAAGCCGGTGCCTGGGATTATCTGGTGAAATACACGGATGGCCGTCACCTGAAAATGCTGCCACTATTGGTTGACAGGGCTATTCGCGAGCATCTCACCCTGCTCGCACGGCATCAGGCAGAAGAAAGTCTTCGCAACGAGCGCAATTTCATTTCTGCTGTGCTGGATACTCAGGGCGCGCTGGTAGCCGTGCTCGACTCTGAAGGTCGTATCGTCCGTTTCAATCATACCTGCGAAAAAACAACGGGATACTCCCATGAAGAAGCTATGGGACGCCATGTATGGGATTTTCTTCTTCCCCAGGGGGAAGTCGAATCGGTCAAGGCGGTTTTTGCCCGGCTCCAGGCGGGCGATTTCCCCAACCGTCATGAAAACCACTGGCTCACAAAAAATGGCGAGCTTCGTCTGGTCAACTGGTCCAACACCGCGCTGACCGATAGTACGGGCAGGGTGAGTCATGTGATTGCCACCGGAATAGATATTACCGATCAGCGAAATACGGAGGCGCGTCTCAGGCTTGCGGCCAGCGTGGTCGATAACATTATCGAGGGCATGTTCGTGACCGAGGCGAATGGCGCCATCGTTTCTGTCAACCCGGCATTTTCAACGATTACCGGCTTCAGCGAGAAGGAAGTGTTAGGGCAAAATCCCCGCATTATCAAATCGTTCCGCCATGATCCCGCGTTCTACAGGGAGATGTGGGAAGCTGTTCGCGAGCGCGGTTACTGGCAAGGTGAAATCTGGAACCGTCGCAAGAACGGCGAAGCTTTCCTGTCACGTCAAACCATAACGGCAATTTATGACAAGAACGGCAAGCCGTCCAACTTTGTCTCGGTATTCAGCGATGCCACCGAAATCAAACAGCAGGAGGAGCGCATTCACTACCAGGCCTATCATGACGCCCTGACCGGTTTGCCCAACCGCATGTTGTTTCATGATCGACTCGACCGCTTGCTGGCGCAGGCGCAACGTTTGGCTCAAATGGCCGCAGTACTGTTCCTCGATCTGGATCATTTCAAGGAAATCAACGACACACTGGGGCACGATGTCGGCGACCTGTTGCTTCAGGAAGTGGCGAAGCGGTTGCTGGACTGTGTGCGTGACAGCGATACGGTATCCCGTCTCGGCGGCGACGAATTTACTTTGGTTCTGAGCGACATCAAGCGTGCTGCTGATGCTGCCTCCGTCAGCGAGAAAATCATGCTGGGACTGGAGCGCCCTTTCTATCTTGCCGGAAAGGAGTTGTACATCTCGGCCAGTATCGGTATCAGCCTTTATCCCAGCGATGGCAGAAATGTGCAGGAGCTGATGAAACACGCCGATGCCGCAATGTATCTAGCCAAGAATCTGGGCCGGCAGGGTTATCAGTTCTATACCGAAGAAATGACCGTCAAGGCTTCAAAACTCCTGAGTATCGAAACCGGGTTACGCCGTGCACTCGACAAGAAACAGTTTTTCCTCAGCTATCAGCCGCAATTCGATATTCATTCCCGTAAACTGGCCTGTGTCGAGGCTTTACTGCGCTGGGATCACCCCGATCTAGGTACGCAATTGCCGCCAAATTTCCTGATGGCGGCCGAGAACAGTGGATTGATCGTACCAATCGGCGAATGGGTAGTGCGCACGGCCTGCGCTCAAGTCCGGGCATGGCAGAAAGAGGGGTTGTTTGCCGTGGTTTCGGTCAATATTTCCGCTGCCCAGTTGCATCATCCCGGACTGACGCAAATGATCACAGATGTGCTTGCCGCAGAAAGCCTGGAGCCGGTTTATCTGGAACTGGAAGTGTCCGAGGGCACAATCATGGCCAGGCCAGAGGAGGCAATGTCCATCCTGCAGGCGCTGAAAAAAATTGGTGTGCGCCTTTCCATTGATAATTTCGGCAGCGCTTATTGTTCGCTTCGCCACCTGAAACAGCTACCGGTCGACAAGCTCAAAATTGACCGTAGTTTTATTCAGAATCTTCCCGGCAATGCTGCCGATGCCGCAATGGCTGCATCGGTGATAACCATGTCGCACAATCTTCACCTTCAGGTAGTGGCAGAAGGTGTTGAAATGCCTGAGCAGGTGGCTTTTTTGCAGGACCACGGCTGCGATCAGTTTCAAGGATACTTTTGTGGTAACCCCATGTCTGAGGAAGGGGTCAGAGAAGTGCTGCAAGCTTGTGAGTAAGAAGCTTCTCAATCAGTCCCAGAGGAATTGTGAGTCTTTCTTGTTTGATCTCTTACTTTCATATTTAACATAATATACAGTTTTGGAGTTGAGCCGCAGCCGCGTAGGCGCTCGGAGAGGGCAGGGCGGTAAGCGCCAAGCCAATAACCACGGAGGCCGCAAGGCCACCTAGCTTTTCCAGAATGTCTGTCCAGACCTTCTTTTCTTCCGCCTTCTTTGATCGCTCAGCATTCGCGGATGCAATCACATACATCGGATCAATTTCTAACGCTTCCGCCACCTTCACGGCCATTAAATCGTCGAGATAACTTCTTTTTGCTCGATAGTTTCCTATGCAGGACTGACGCACGCCTAGTTCCTTCGCTAATGCGTAATCAGAAACCAAGCCATGCTTGGCTTTTACTGCGTCGAGAAAATCAATTGTGGTGTTCATTATCACAGCCCCCCGGTGGTGAATTTACGGCTTGAATATATGCTTTCAGGCAAGGCCTTGCAATACAGCATGGCATTGCACTAGTTCACAGCCTTGCATTATTCTTCTATCGCGCCCCTGAACCGGCCCTGAACGGCCCCCCGGCCCAGACACCCGGAGCAGGCGGCGCACCACTCAACAGGCCAGGGGGAAATCATGACACTGATACAAGCACAAGATCGCTATATAGAGCGCATTCGGAACGCAAAAACCGGACACGTAAACCGAGTTCGCAGATCGGCAAGAAAGCAGCTCGGAGCATTCCTAGAGAAACAAGGAACGCCACAATTCCAACGATTACTTCTCATTAAGGACGCCGACGACATGCTTTCCCTAGAAAGCAGCTCTGAGGATTAACACCTACATGATCCCCGCCAACACCATCATGAGCATCACCGAACCGGCCCTGGACTGCCTTGGCCTGTTCGGCGCCATTGGCAGGGTGCTCAATGTGGTCGATGTGGATCCACAGCGCCGCATGTGGCTGGATTTCGAACTGACGGATGCTTACGACATGCACACCCGCAATAGGGTGGTGCTCAATGTGCCAGACAACATGCTGGACTACTGCGACACCCGCGCCATGTGGGCAGAGCGCAAACGGCGCGATATTTACGAAAGGGCAATGAAATGAAAATTGGCGATAAGGTGCAAGTGAGAACGGGGCCATGGAAAGGGCGCAGGGGGATGATTTCCGCCATATCGCCATCCTTCGTGGATATGGGCGATTCGGTCGAACCAATCGAGCCAGAGGCCGTTAAAGTCGATTTCATGATCGGTGAGCACACCCACACGATTGAGCTTTTGATTGTGAACCTTGGACTGGTGAAATCCTGATGCTGGCTGCACCTTCCACCGGCCTAAAAAGCGGCCCCCGCTCTACTCTCGGTATAGATACGAAATCGTTACACCGGAACCCTACGAAATCGGCGCGTCAAAAAGACCGTTCCAGCATGGGCGATAAGAAAATGCGCTACGGCCTGCAACGCGTGGCGCAGTCACTTCTGTTTGACCACACGGCAGAGAAACAGCACCGGGTTTGCAACTGCTGCCGGTCAACCAACGGAAACGGCGTTGACATTTTTCGAACCAAGGACGGAAAAAATGCCCGGTTCGGCAACCTGGTCAAATGCGGCAGCGTTTGGCATTGCGCGGTTTGTGCCGGCGTGGTGACAGAAGAGCGGCGCGGCGAGGTGCAGGCCGGCATGAATGCCTGGGCGAAGCAGGGCGGCAATGTGTACCTTATGACGCTAACCTTCCCGCACACGATCGCCCAGGGCCTGGGCGATGTTTTGCCGCTCTATGCCAAGGCAGAGCAGACCTTCAAAAATTCAAAAACCTTCAAAGCCGCCCGTGAACAGCACGATTGGGCCGGAACCATTCGCGGCCTAGAGGTGACGTTTGGCCGAAACGGCTGGCATCCACATACCCATGTGATGATATTTGCAAAGGATGGGATGCTGGACGATACCGGCACAGTGGACGCACTACGGTCGGCATGGATCGCGGCACTGATCAAGCATGGCTTGGCAGAAAACAGCCAGCTCAATGACATGATGCAACATGCTTTTGACCTGCAAGGCGGCGACTACGCGGCGGAATACATCGCCAAGTTCGGACATGAGCCAAAGCTGATCAGCACCTGGGGCGCGGCGCGTGAAGTCACAAAGGGCCATAGCAAAATTGGCCTCTCAAACATCAACGGAAACACTCACGCAACCCCTTTCATGCTGCTGGCCTGGTATGAGCAGGGCGACACCGAGGCCGGGGCAAAATTCGTTGAATACGCAAAAGCCTTCGAGGGGCGTCGGATGCTCACCTGGTCGCCGGGGCTGAAAGCCAAGCTGCTACCGAACGAAGCCGAACGCACCGACGAAGAACTAGCCGCCATGGAAGCAGAATTGCCAGAGGAAGAACTGGCCGCGACGCTTGAGGGCGACGAATGGAATCTTGTGTTGTCACGCAATGCGCGGGGCGAACTGCTCCAGATCGCGGCGCAATACGGTGCCGAAGGGGTTAAGGCGCTGCTGGAAGAACTGCGGGAGCGCAAGGCGACACATTCCGGGCGGCATTGGGCCAAGCGGATGTTTGGGGGAGGGGATACGACATGTCACTGAGAGTTTTAGTAGCTTGCGAATACAGCGGACGTGTGAGGGATGCTTTCCGCGCACTCGGGCACGATGCCATGAGCTGTGATCTGCTGCCAACGGAAGCGGAAGGGCCGCACCATCAGGGCGATGTTACGGAGCTGCTTGGCATGGGATGGGATTTGATGATTGCACACCCACCATGCACTCACTTAGCGGTAAGCGGTAGCCGGTGGTTTAAGGACAAAGTGACGCAGCAAGCCGAGGCGCTTGTTTTTGTCAAAACTTTGATGGACGCACCGATACCGAAAATTGCAATTGAGAACCCAATAAGCGTGATTTCATCACGCATCCGAAAGCCAGATCAAATTATTCAGCCGTGGCAATTTGGGCATGGCGAAACTAAGGCCACATGCCTATGGTTGAAAGGGCTTGATAAGCTGAATCCAACAAATGTTGTTGACGGGCGAGATGCTAGGGTACATCGGATGCCGCCAAGTAAAGACCGGTGGAAGGAACGCAGCCGAACTTTATCTGGCATTGCAGAAGCAATGGCGGCGCAGTGGGGATAAACATGTCACTGAGTCAACAAGTCGGACGGCTGCACCTGATCTGCCAGCAGATCAAGAAAACGTCCATGCTGGAAAAGGCGAATCTGGTCGGGCAACTGGCGGATGAAATGGTGCAAACCATGGCGGATATGGCGCAACGAATCGAACAACTCGAAAGGGGGCAAGATGGGAAAGCGTAATTTCGGAACGATGCCTTGTAGCGAATGCGGCAAGGAAGTGGTGGTCAAGGAAAATGAGAACGAAACATTGAGCTATTCCTGTGCCTGGTGCGATGACAGCAATTATGCAAAAAAAGGCACCGGCAAGCATTCAGGCTGGAAAAGCCGCATCAAGCCGCTTGAATCCGCACCAACGCCACCAGCTCCACCGGCAACGAAGCCAAAGACACAGAAAACCGAATCCGGCCTGATTCTCTAGGAAACCAAAAAAATGGACGATCTCAACCAACTGCAAAACGAAGCCGCAGCCATTGACGCGGAATTTATCCCGGCAGGCGAAGAAAGCCGCGCCGATCAGGCCACCCCGGTGATGGATTACCACAAAGAGGCGAAAGGGCTGATTGATTTTGCGCTTTCGCTCTTTGTCCCGATCTTCCCCAGCCTGGACGCAATCTACACTGAGCAGGCAAGAATGAACCTTGCCAATGCAAGCGGCCCACTGATGGAAAAATATGATTTCAGCCTGGGCAGCCTGTTTGAACGCTGGGGGCCGGAAATCAATTTTGCTATGGTAGCCTTCCCCTTGAGTGCGCAGACATACAAGGCGGTAAAAGCCGATATTGAAGCCGCCAAGCCTAAACATGAGCAGTCACAGCAGCAGGGAAGCGCAATGGGGCACCCATCAATGGCACAGACCGAAGAACAGACACTGTGAGCGCCAATCAGGCCAGCATTATTGCCGTTATGGGCGCATCCGGCAGCGGGAAATCCACTTACATCAAGCGCACACTGAGAAAACCGAAACCGGCCAGGCTGATGATATGGGATCCCATGCAGGAATATGCAGAGTTCGGCCAGGTGTTCGACAGCATGAGCCTCATGGTGGACATGCTCGGCAAGACCGGGCGCGGAAAATTCGCGGTGGTGTTCCAGCCAGCCGCCAATGAAAAAGCAAGGGCAAAGCAGTTCGACGTGTTTTGCGGGATCGCCATGGCATTGGGAAACCTGACGCTGGTGGCCGAGGAATTGAAGTTTGTCACAAAGCCAGGCTCTGCGCCGATAAGGTGGTCAGCCGTCACAATGACCGGCAGACACAAGGGGCTGAGAGTGATCGGAGCAAGCCAGCGTCCAGCGTCCATTGATAAGGATTTTTTGGGCAACTGCACCACGATCCGAACCGGGCGGCTGGCCTATCCTGAGGATATGAAAGCAGTGGCAAAAGCAATGCAGGTGCAGGAATCTGAAATTGCCGCATTGAAACCACTCGAATGGATCGAAAAAAACATGGCAACCGGCCAGAAAAAGGCCGGAAAGCTCACTTTCTGAAAATATATTTTCTGCTGTAACCCGAAAAAACCCCGCCTCCAATAGCACCCCGCCCAATGGGGGGGCTGCTTGCAACAAAATTCCCCTAGATCAAAACTCGCCTCACTCATTCAAGAGGCGCAGCAAATGAATAACGACACCATCAAGACGGTATTAACCATTCTGGCAACCATGTACGCGGTTTACCACGTCACCGGTTTGCGCCGCTTGATCACCAACTCTTTCTAATCCGAGGAAACCAAAATGAACGCATATCTGAAAACTGCCCTGATCGCACTGGCTGCTGTAGCAATTGCCAATCGCGTGGCTGTAATCAAAACCCTGATCAACGGCTAAGGGGAAAACCATGTTGGTACAAAAAAATCTACCATTCTTTAATGTGGTCGCGGCTGGTGTCGCCACATTGCAGCTTTCGCTCGGAATGACATATGAGCGAATCATTATGGTTCTGGGTGGGACAGCCTTTACCAAGGCAATGATCACTGACATCAAATGCAAGATCAATGGAAAGGTCTTTTATCAGACAACAGGTTCGCGCCTGGATTCGATGAACAAGTACAAGGGAATCTTTGATGCTGCTGGATTCCTCACGCTGGATTTCACCGAGATTTTTGCGCGTGACGAAGTTGGGCAGTCAATTGGCGCCATCGGCACATTGCAGGGCGTGGCATCCTTCACCATTGAAGTGACGATTGCAGGCGCAACAGCACCAACGCTGGAAAGCTATTCGATTTTGAGCGGCCCGAAAAAGCTGGGCGTGGTGAATAAGCTGCTGCACTATCCATCCAGTTCTTCAGTCGGTGGAAAAGTACCTGTTGTGCTGCCTTATGGCGTCAATGGCGGCTCCATCCTCAAGCGCGTTTACTTCTTCCACGGCGGCAACATGACCGGGCTGGAAGTCAAGAAAAACGGCCTGGTGATCCACGAAAGCACAGCAGCGGTCAACGAGTTTCTACAGAAGGAAAACAAGAAAGTCCCGCAAGCCAATTTGTACGTTTATGACCCGATTGTTGATAACAATCAGTCCGGCATGGTTGTCACTGCTGACGCTCGCAGTTTCGAGTTCAACGTCACATTGAGCGCTGCGGATGCCCTGAACGTCTATGGCGAGTATGTTGACCAACTCGGCAACCTGTAAGGGGAACCGGCATGGATACCACAACAACGGATAGCAATTGGGCCGGGTGGATTCAAGCCACTTTGGGGGCCGTCATCGGGGCGGCTGCCAATAAGGAATTCGCCCCACAAGGCTTGCAGACATACCAGACTTTCCAGGTCGATGCTTATGGCCGGGTAATCCCGAACGGCCAGCCCGTTACGGCACCAACGCCAGCAACCCAAGCCAATAACCTCCTGATCATTGGTGGATTGGCTTTGGTCGCGGTGATGCTGCTGAAATAAGGGGGTTCAGTGGATCCCATTATTACAATGGCCGTCATGTCAGCAATTGGCGGCATGGCAAAAGCGCCCCCGGTAATGCCGGGGGTTTCTTCGGCAACCGGATTTTTGGACGGCTCGAACTGGCAGGTCAACTATGGCGACAATTCGAGCCAGGATGCAACACATCAAGGCGGCGGAATGGAAACCGGACAACCCGGATCCATGCCATCCGGCCAAATACAAGACAAAACGCTGATGTACATCGGAGCCGGTTTGCTGGCACTGGTGCTGGTGATGAGGTTTGCAAAATGAGCCAGGTATTGATCGTAAAAAGATCGGAATGGAACCCATGGTCGGAATCTGTACTTGTGCAAACAATGGATGGGGATCCACTCGCGGGGATTGAGGCCATCAAGGCCGATGTAGATCGCGGAGATAGTCAGCTCTTTGTGTGCTTTCTTGACGGAGCGCCGGTATCGGCTTACGTGCTGCGGGTAGAGCAGAAAACGCACGGTCTTGAAGGCGTTATTGTTTTGGCCGCAGGACGCCTGCCAGGTGAAAACCTGATTTCTGGCGTCCTGCCTTTTGTCCTGGAACAGCTATCTTTTTGCCAGGCGGTGCGAGTGCATACCAATCGGCCAGGGCTGGTGAAGCGCTTGACGCAAGAGTTCGGCTTCCATGTTGGCGAGACTGTTCTGAGGAAATTTAAATAATGGGAACGAGTTCCAGCAGCAGCGCCAGCAGCACCACAATCCAGGACAACCGCGTCGCCGGAGCGCCGCAGTCCGTCACCCTGGGCATGGGCAGCAATTTTAATGGCAACGTCAGCATTGAATCTTCAGACCCGAAGGTTGTAAACGCGGCTTTTGATTTCGGGGGACGCGCCCTGGATACAGTGGATCGGGGCGTAGAGGCGTCTTTGCGGGCCGCATCAGCCGCAACAAGCGCCGCCATTGAGGCAACAAGCGCCACGGCAGCCAATGCGATCAGCAGCAACAACAGCGTAACGAGTAACGCCATGGCGCTATCAGATCGGGCCATCGGCACGGTGGCAAGCTCTTTTTACGATGCGTTGGGATATTCAGCGCATATCACTGATCTGGCGCTTGAGCAATCAAACCGGGTTGATAGCATCGCGCAGGGCGCAATACAGCAAGTGGCGCAGGGATATGAATCAGCCAAGAGCTTGCAAGTCAACGCTGGCACGGTCGATAACAAATATCTGATCGCGGTCGGAATGGTGGTAGTCGGCGTCTTTGCCGTCAAGGCATGGGGTAAATAATGCGGACAATCTCAAACACTTTTGCAGGGGCCGGAAGCTGGCGGCTTGCCATACCGGGGCGCTATTTCCGCATCCTGAACAGTTCCAGCCCGGTCGATGTGACATTTTTTAAAAACGGTTCACCCGGCCTGAAGGCCGAGGCCGTCGAAAGCGGATACTACGCCATCCCGCGTGAATGGTTCGATGGCGTGGAAATCACCAGCGCATCAGCGCAAACCATCAAGATTGGCATTTCGGACGGTGATGGCGGATATGATTCCAGCGTCATCACCACAAGCGCATTGCTGGCCGCAACAATCAACGATGCCGCGCCGGTCGTGGTCGGCGTGGCGGCTACGCTGCTTCTGGCAGCGGATACGGCACGGATGGGGGCGCGTTTCTACAATGCCGGGGCAGCTGATGTTTACCTGGGCGGATCGGGCGTCACGGTCGCCAATGGTGCAATCAAAATCACACCGGGATCACTCTGGATTGAGGACAACGCAGCGCCGGGCGCATGGTACGGCATCAGTGGCACAGCGGCGCAGTCCGTACGGGTGCAGGAGGTCAAGCGATGAGCAGCATGGTCTATGTGCCTCCTGCACAAACGCCAACAATTAAATCCATACAGCGTGGAGTGCTGGCGGCAGGATCGGCGGCAACAGTGTCAGCCGTCAACACAGCAAAGTCTGTTTTGCTGACTAGCGGATTTACCTGTATTTCATCACCGCCGAATGCGGGAGATTATGCCAAGGCGGTTTTAACCGATTCAACAACGGTGACGGCAACTTGCGGTTATTTTGGAAACGCACCAAGCATCGCATGGCAATTGCTGGAATATAACTGATGAAAATCTACGCACAAGTTGACGCAAACAAGGTTTGCTTTTCCGTTGCCCAGCTCACAAGTGAAGTCATCCGGGCGGACATGATCGAATTGCCTGCTTATGACGAACAGCGCCTGGGGCAACGTTGGACAGGCGCGGCATGGCAAAAGCTCGACGTTGACGGCAAAACATGGATACCGGCGTAAAGCTGGCAATCCTGGGCGGCGCGATTGGTGCAATCCTCTGGAAAACCACACAGCCAAGCCAGCCCGATGAATATGGTTTTATCCTGGACGAAACCTGGACAACGGCAGAAAACGCAATTTACGAGACAACAGGGGTGAGCATGGGCGGTGGAACATTTCAAGCAGCACTGGCAGGGCGCGGCGCACCATACGCGGAAGCGCTGGCTGCTGCAGAAAGCGTAAACAGCATCCCTGCAAACATGCTGGCGCGGCTGGCCTATCAAGAAAGCCATTTCCGCCAGGACATCATCAGCGGACAGAAAATCAGCAGCGCCGGCGCGGTAGGAATCATGCAAATCGTGCCGCGCTGGCATCCAGATGTTGACCCGCTGGATCCATTCGCATCCATTGCTTACGCGGGCCGCTACCTTGCCAGCCTTTACCGGCAGTTCGGACGCTGGGATTTGGCTTTGCAGGCATACAACTGGGGGCCGGGAAACATGGCAGCCTATCTGGCCGGACGGATTCAAAACATGCCGATTGAAACGGCAAATTACAGTCGCCAGATTCTGGCGGATATTGGGAGCATCTACGCATGAAAACCAACGATATTTTAATAGTGGGCGCGGTAGCGGTCGCCGCCTACATGATGCTCAAGGGCAACACGGCAACAGCAGGAACGCGAACCGTAACCATGGCAACGCCAGGCGCGGGAACAGTCGGCGGCTTTAATCCGCTCACCAGCATTGCTGACTACCTCGCAAGAATGGGCACAGTAAGCGGCGGCGGCGGCGGGTGGAATCCTTTTGACACCACGGCGGCGCAAACCTCGAGTTGGTGGACTGGCGTGTCAACCGGAATGATTCCTGACGCCAACAGCGCCAGCGTATTACCGGGCGCAATGGACTATGGCATGTCCTATGACCCCAGCACCATTGCCGGAACGGTGGCAGGCTGGTAATGAACGAGCGCACATTGATCATGGCGGCGCTGGGCATATCTGCCGGGCTGCTGGCATGGGTCTACGTCAAGGGAACACAAGGCGCGGCGCGTGATCTTGCATCCGGCGCGGTCGGCGCAGTCAATGGCGTATTCGTGGGCGGTATTGAGGGCGTAGGGCAAGTATTCGGAATCGAGCCCACGAACCAGACACAGTGCGAAAAAGACAAGGCAGCCGGTAAAACATGGGACGCCTCTTTTTCATGTCCTGCAGGCGATTTTATCAAATACCTGGTGGGCTAAATGGGGAAGCTACTGGCACTCTGGCAGCTATTTCGCCGTGGCGAGGAAATCGCAAATGCAGCAGCCTGGAAGAATGGCACGATCACTGTTAACGCACTGGCGGCACTGGTGCTTTCCATGGGAACGCTTGCGGCATCCTTCGGGTTGGATTTGGGGCTGAATGATGCCATGGCGGCGCAGATCGGCGGCGGCCTGCTGGCTATTGGCAACGTCATCATGCACGTTGTTACCAGCCGAAAAGTGGGATTGCCAGCCGGGGGCGAAAATCGAAACGAATCAACAGCAGCAAACAGCGTGGCCGGACAAGATAACCGGCCTTTTCTTGACCGTGAAATGTAAGGGGTAAAAAAAATGCAATTCCTGCAAATTCTTAAACTCATCATCAGCCTACTTCCGCTCCTGGTGGATGCCATCAAAACCATTGAAGCGGCCATGCCCGGCAGCGGCCAGGGCGTGGCAAAGCTCGAAGCTTTGCGCACCCTCATGCAATCCAGCTATTCCGGCGCTGCGGATGCAATCGGCACATTCGAACAGATTTGGCCGAAAATACAGGACGTGGCTGGTGGCCTGGTCGCGGCCTTCAACAAATCCGGCATGTTTGGCAAGTAATGACGCTGGGCGAGCTGGCGCAATGGGCCAATTTAGGATTTATCCCGCTCCTGGTGTACATCATCAAGCTGGAAACCCGGCTGGCGCGGATTGAAGTGCTCATGGCGGCGGAATATCAGTTTTTAACCAGACAGGGAAGGGGGCACTATGGCAAAGAAGCGGAAAAGTAAAAAGCCAGCGCGAAGCAAGCGAACCGGCAGATTCATCAAGAAATAAAAAAGGCCCCTGATCGGGGCCTTTTTGTTGCATCCAGATTAAAAAAACATCGTGCAATTAAATGTCGCGGCAACGGGTACCCCGTTATTCATGATCGTTACGTTTCCCGATAGTCTTGAACCGTTCTTGATCGCGTAGGCTGTTTGATTGTAGTTTGTTGTTCCTGTGAAAATGTCACCATTGCGAGTGAATAAAACGTATCCATAAAATGCAGAAGATGATGACATAGCGGGAAACGTGGCAACAACAACCCCGCCGTCAACGTGTTGCCCGTTCAATGTCATGAAAGACGATGATGTTTGACCTGATGTCGTCACTGAGCAGGAGTAAATTCCGTTTGTATCGTCGGCAAAAGCAAAAGCCGAAATGCTGGCAATAGTAATGGCGGATAAAGCCGCCAGTAGTTTTTTCATTCCAGTATCCCCGATGTCATAAAGAGCGCCGAGTTTACCCCGTAATCCGGGCAAGGGCCATCCCCATACGCGATTCCAGCACTAACTGGCTGCGATACCATGCCGCGCGTTTTTCGGCCTCCTGCTGGGACTGTATGGCCTTCTCGGTGTCGGCCTTTGCGGTGGCCGCCTGATGCGTCAGGGCGCGGACAAGTTGCACCTGGTAAAACTGAGCGCGAATCTCGCCGGGGGTGAAACCTCTCCGCCATCCTTCGATGTAGAAAAGGCCATCACGGCCAAAGCTGAAATTCACCCAATCTGGCCCGGCCAGGGTGATCAATTTTTCGGGGGGAATCCCTTTTACGGTCTTTGCCATGGTCAAAACTCCATGAAATGTTTTTATTGGCGCATAAGCTGATTCAATGCGCCGTGTTATTTCCCATGAAAATGGGCGCGGAGCGGAATTGTAAAAAAGGGGGATTTTTGACGCTATCGGGAAAAACCTGATAAAAAAGGAAGCCAGCGGTTTTTTCTTAACCGCTTTGGGATTTTACATAATATACATTATACGAAGTATAAGATATTGTTTAATTAAGGTTCGCGGTCCCCGTCTTTCATTGATCAAATGTCAGCAATACTCTATTCTTTGGCGATCAATCATACACAGACCAAGTTATATGAGCATCAGTATCAAGACTGAAGATGAAATCAATAAAATGCGTGTTGCTGGACGACTTGCTGGCGAGCAACTCGATTACATTGGAAAATTTATCAAAGCCGGCGTCACGACTGCCGAACTGGACAAGATTTGCCACGATTACACCATCGATGTTCAGCACGCCATTCCCGCACCGCTGAATTATGCGCCGTCAGGCCATAACCCCTATCCGAAGTCCATTTGCACTTCAGTCAATCATCAGGTCTGTCATGGGGTGCCCAGTGACAAAATTTTGAAAAACGGCGACATCATCAATGTCGACGTGACAGTGATCAAGGATGGCTTTCACGGTGACAGCAGCCGCATGTTCTATGTCGGAGAACCCTCCATCCAGGCCAGACGCCTGTGCGAGATCACCTACGAATGCCTGTGGCTAGGGATCAAGGCGGTCAAGCGGGGTGCCCGTCTGGGCGATATCGGCCACGTGATTCAGCGTCATGCCGAGAATAATGGTTTCAGTGTGGTGCGTGAATTTTGCGGGCACGGCATCGGGCGGGAATTCCATGAAGACCCTCAGGTGCTGCATTACGGCAAAGCTGGAACCGGCCCCGAGCTTGAACCCGGTATGATTTTTACCATAGAACCCATGATCAACGCCGGGCGGCGCGATATTCGCCAGCTTGGCGACGGCTGGACCATCGTTACCAAGGACCACAGTCTCTCTGCACAGTGGGAGCATACGATCCTGGTAAGTGACAGCGGTTTCGAGGTTCTCACAGCCTCCTCCGGCATGCCGCCCATACCCGCCTCTGTTGCCTGATTTCGTCACCTTGATTGTCAATAAAACGGTACAGGATGTCGCTCACTGGCGCACCTCGATACAGGAAGGTCGCGCCAGTATAGCCAGTCAGTTTCTTCACCTGCCGCACGCTATCACAGCTTTGCGCCAGCAGGCACAACTTGTCGATGGCGTCCTGCGGAATATCTGGCTGGGTGGCGAGATGCCTGCCTCTGCGGCGCTGATTGCAGTGGGCGGTTATGGCCGCGGTTTGCTTTTCCCGCATTCCGATGTCGATCTGCTGCTTTTGCTGGAATCCGAGCCTGATGCCGAGGTTGCCGCCAGCCTCGAACGGATGGTTGGACTGTTCTGGGATATCGGGCTGGATGTTGGCCATAGCGTAAGGACTGTAAGCGAGTGCCTTGAAGAATCCGCCAAGGATGTCACTGTTCAGACCAATTTGCTGGAGGCGCGCCTGCTGGTCGGCAACCAGGCTGTATTCGGCCAGTTGATGTTTTCGCTGCACGATACGCTGGACCGTTCAGCCTTCCTGCAGGCCAAGATGTTGGAGCAACAGCAGCGCCATACGCGTTTTCATGATTCTGCCTACAATCTCGAACCGAATCTCAAGGAAAGCCCCGGTGGCCTGCGCGATCTGCAGACAGTGCTGTGGATTAGCCAGGCTCTGAAGCTTGGCGGAACATGGAAGGAACTGGTTGCCGAATCCCTGATTACGGCACAGGAAGCACGCCAGATTCAGCGCAATGAGCAATATCTGCAAGGATTGCGGATTCGCCTGCATTATCTGGCCAAACGCCGCGAGGACAGACTGCTGTTCGATTTTCAGGCGCCTCTGGCCGAAGAGCTGGGTTTCAAAAACCAGAAAAATCGTTCTGCCAGCGAGCTCCTGATGCAGCGCTACTATCGGACTGCCAAAGCGGTCAGCCTGATGAACGAGATTTTGTTGCAGAATCTCGGCGCCCGCCTGCGTTCCATACCGGATGCGCCGCCCCTTCTTCTCGGTGAACGTTTTCAGGCACGCAACCAGTTGCTTGAGGCCCGCGATGAAGAGGTGTTCCAGCGTCATCCTGAAGCCATTCTGGAGTGCTTCCATCTGTTGCAGCAACATGGCGAACTCAAGGGAATTTGTGCCCCGACGCTGCGCGCCCTGTGGCGTGCCATACCCTTGATCGACGCCGGATTCCGGCGGGAGCCCGGCAACCGGGCGCGCTTCATGGATATCATCCGGGAGCCGCGCGGTTTGACGCACATCCTGCGCAGAATGAACCAATATGGCGTTCTGGGACGTTACATCCCGGCTTTCGGGCGTATCGTCGGGCAGATGCAGCACGATCTGTTTCATACCTACACAGTGGATGAGCATACCCTGATGGTGCTGCGCAATCTGCGCCGTTTTACCGTCCCCGAGTTTTCTCATGAATTTCCGCTTTGCAGCCGCCTGATCGGCGCTTTCGAGCGCCCCGAGGTGCTGTATCTGGCCGCCCTGTTTCACGACATCGCCAAGGGCCGGGGTGGCGATCATTCCGAGCTGGGCAAGGCGGATGCGCGGCGATTCTGCCGCCAGCACGATTTGAGCCAGGAAGATACGAACCTGGTTTGCTGGCTGGTCGAGAGCCATCTCATGATGTCCGCTGTGGCGCAAAAACAGGACATCAGCGACCCCGAAGTGATTGCGGCGTTCGGCAGCAACATGCGCGACCAGCGTCATCTCACGGCGCTCTACCTGCTCACGGTGGCGGATATTCGCGGCACCAGCCCCAAGGTCTGGAATGCATGGAAGAGCCGCCTGCTGGAAAACCTTTATCATGCCGCCTGCCGTTTCCTGTGCGGGGCTGCCAGTGCCGGCGAGCAACTGGATGAAAGGCAGCGCGATGCCCTGAGCATTCTTCGCCAGCATGCCGTTCCTGAATCCGCAGCCCAGAATCTGTGGGGCAAGCTGGATGAGGGCTATTTCCTGCGTCACGAAGCACAGGAAATCGCCTGGCATACTCGTGTTTTGCAGAAGCTGGAGGCTGAAGGCGCCCCCTTTGTCCGGGCACGTCTGGCGCCAAGCGGAGAAGGTTTGCAGGTAATGATCTACACCCCGGACCGGGAAGACCTCTTTGCCCGTATCTGCGGTTTTTTCGAGCGAGTGGGATTCAATATCGTCGAAGCCAAGATACACACCACGCGCAGCGGAGATGCCCTGGACAGTTTCGTGGTGCTGGACGAGGAGCAGCGTGCGACGCATTATCGCGATCTGCTGAACTACATCGAATACGAATTGACGCAGCAATTGCACCAGGCCAGACCGCTGGAAGCGCCTTCACGCGGCAGGGTCAGCCGGCATTTGAAGCATTTTCCCATCAGCCCACAGGTCAGTATCCGGCCGGATGAAAAAGGGCTCTATCAGGTGCTATCACTCGTTGCCGGCGATCGCCCCGGCCTGCTCTACAGCATTGCCCGGGTTTTCCTTGCTCATGGGGTCCACCTGCATACGGCCAAAATCAATACGCTGGGGGAGCGCGCCGAGGATACCTTCCTTATTTCAGGCAAGGTGCTGGACAAATCCAAAGCTGTTTTGCAATTTGAAACCGAGTTGCTGAAGCAGTTGCAGCCCTGACACAGACCGGCCTCGTCCTGTCAGTGGAGGCGCTAGATCCCAGGAGGGCGTTCTGCTGTTTCCCCGTGCTCCAGCCGGTATAACCAGGCCAGGAGTTCGGCCACGGCCAGATAAAGCTCAGGTGGAATGTGCTGGTCCAGATCAACCTGCATCAACAGGGATACCAGTGCCGGCGATTCATGCACATAGACCCCCGCCTCTTTTGCTCGCGCGATGATGGCATCCGCCAGCAGACCCCTCCCCCGCGCCACCACTTTCGGTGCTGACTGGCCCGCATGGTAGGCTAAGGCCACGGCAGTTCGACGGTCATCCGGTTGCTTCATGGATCAGGGAGTCCCAATCTTGATTTCGGCCAGACGCAAACCGGATGTTTCCATCCCCTGCTGCAAGGCGATTTTCTGTTCGCTCATCAGTTCTACGGTTGCGGATTCTGCGGCACCAAGCTGAATACGAATACCCTGCGGGTGCAGGATCAATCTGGCACTGATTTCTCCCAGTTGCGGCAATACCAGATTCAAGCGGGTCTGCCACTCGGGCTGTTCGATTCCCCTGCCCTCCTGATCCCGGGATGAACGTTCCTCGATTCTCCAGTCCATGCCTTGACCTGGCCAGACCTGACCCTGCCATGTTACCTGGCGGGTATCCAGTGCTTCCAGTTGCTGGCGCACGATGGGCAGGGTTTCAGGGTGTGCCGGTTGCGGGACGGCAAGCTGTTTGCCAGAAACTGTTTCGCTCTGGTTCTGGAGAAAAGTGGGAGATAGTTGCTGTTCGGCAATTTTTACATTCGGAGCTGAAAGCGGAGAGATGTTTGCATTGCCGGGGGGTTCCCTGCCCGACAGCGCTTTACCCGATTCGGGCTGGGTATACCCGGCTGCAGCTGGCGACAGGCGCCCCTGCGGTTCATGCAGCAAATCGCTTATGGGGCGCTGTCCTGTTACCCATTGGGCCTGATGGGCTTCATAAAACAAGCCACTTTGAGTCAATGCGCTGCGCAGGGTTTGAGCAAACTCTGGCGTTTTTCCCGGTGCTCCGGAAAGCAGTGGTGTGGTCTGCGCAATATTTACCGCTTTTGACTGCGCCAATTCGGGCTGAGCCGCCTTTTCAAGCAGCCCGCCAAGAAAGCGTGCGGTATCGCTCAATGAGACCTCGGGTTTGATACTTGTGCTATTGGCAGTGGTGGCAACATTTGCCAGATCGCTAGCGAGGATAAAAGTAAGCCGTGGTTTGCCTGTGACGAAAACCAGCTCCAGCGTGTCGCCGGGCTGAGTGTTTTTCGGCAGATTCATGTCCAGGGTTTTGTCGGCGATCAGCACCTGAAAACGGTCATTGGGCAGATTGGCTATCACATGGGCGGGAACTCTCTGCCCCGGTGTAAGCTGGGGCAATGCCAGTTGCTGCTGGGAAACTTCAAGTAGTGGCGGCGCCGAGGTCTTGATCAGCAGTTGCAGCTGGCTCAGAACATCGTTGTGAATCATTATTGATGTGCCTGATGCATGGCGACGATCAACTCCGCTTCACCGCGTGAAATGCCGCACCCGGCGGCCACTTCATCGATGTTCATTCCCTGTTTCGCCATCAGGATAGCCTGGCTGTATGGAGATGATGGGGTTAATACCGATTGCGAGTATTGGGGTGGAGGGATGGGTCTGTCTTCAAGTTGCTGGTGAATGGCCAGAATTTGCTCACGCAACAGATCGATCTCGGATTCGAGCTCGGCTATTCTGGGCTGTTCAACCTCGGCTTCAGGTTTCCATCGCCTGAAGCCTCTGTTTGTTCGTAACAACAGCAGCATTTCAGCAATATAAACCGCGAGTACAACCGCTACGACAATCAGCAATTCTCGCCAAGTAATGACAAAGGAATCCAAGGTCACATCCTTAAGAGATTATTTCAGGTCTTCTGGCTCAGTGATGACAAGTAGCTCGAAAACTCTCGGCTCAGTTCCGGATGCTTCAGCGCATGCTCGACCGTCGCCTTGAGATAACCCAGTTTACTGCCGCAATCATAGCGCGTGCCATCGAACTGATAGGCCAGTACCTGTTGCTCGTGGAGCAGCGCGGCGATGGCATCCGTAAGCTGGATTTCGCCACCGGCCCCTGTCGGGATGTGTTCCAGATGATGAAAAATGCGTGGCGTAAGGATATAGCGGCCCACCACACCTAAAGTTGAGGGCGCCACGTCTGGCGACGGTTTCTCGACAATGCTGTCAACCTTGAATACCTGATCTGACAAAGGCTGCGCATCCACGATGCCATACTGGCCCGTTTCTTCCCGTGCAACATTCTGAACGCCCAGCACGGAACACTGGTAATAACTGAATTTTTCCACCATCTGTTTCATCACCGGTATCTCGGCGTCGATCAGGTCATCGGCCAGGATCACTGCAAAGGGATCGTTGCCGATCACCGGTTTGGCGCAAAGCACTGCATGCCCCAGACCCAGGGCCTCTGCCTGACGAATATAGATACAGGAGATGTGGCTGGGGATGACAGATCGTATCATCTCCAGCATTTCGGTCTTGCCCTTGGCTTCTAGCTCGGTTTCCATTTCGAACGCCTTGTCGAAATGGTCTTCGATCGCCCGCTTGTTGCGCCCGGTGATGAAGACCATATCGGTGATGCCGGCGGCAATCGCTTCTTCAACCGCGTACTGGATCAGGGGTTTGTCCACCACCGTCAGCATTTCCTTGGGGCTGGCCTTGGTCGCTGGCAGGAAGCGAGTCCCAAGTCCGGCAACGGGGAATACGGCTTTAGTGACTTTTTGCATGAGTATGATTATCCTTTCAGCAGTTCGAGCAGCTCATCTTCATCCAGAATCTTAACACCAAGCGCTAATGCCTTGTCATATTTGCTCCCGGGGTCGGCACCGGCTACAACGAAATGAGTTTTCTTCGATACACTGCCGCTGACTTTTCCACCCAGCGCCTCGATCGCCTCTTTTGCCTGTTCACGTGAAAGCTCAGGCAAAGTCCCTGTAAGCACAAATGTCTTGCCACTCAGTAAGCCACTCCCCTGCCCCGCACCTGATTCTTCCGCCCATTCCACGCCGGCTCCGCGCAACTGCTCGATCACCTCGCGGTTATGCGTTTCAGCCATGAACTCCAGAATGCTTTGTGCCACGATTGGGCCGATGTCTGGCACCTGCTGAAGGTCGGCCATATCTGCTTCCATCAGACCCTCCAGATTACCGAAATGCCTTGCCAGTTCCCTGGCTGTGGCTTCGCCAACGTTGCGGATACCCATGGCAAAAATGAAACGCGAAAGGCTTGTATGCTTGCTCTTGTTGATGGCGTCGAGAATGTTCTGCGCGGATTTTTCCGCCATACGGTCAAGATTTGCCAGGGCAGGCAAATCAAGACGGTAGAGGTCCGCCGGATTACGGACGAGATTCTTGTCAACCAGCTGTTCCACCAGCTTGTCGCCCAGGCCTTCGATATCCATGGCGCGGCGGCTGGCAAAATGCAGCAGCGCCTGCTTGCGCTGCGCCGGACAGTAAAGTCCGCCGCTGCATCGGGCAACGGCTTCTTCAGGGTCGCGAGTCACATGGGAGCCACATACCGGGCATGTTGCTGGCATGACAAAGGATATGACATGGGGCGTGCGTTTTTCCAGCAGCACGCCGACAACCTCCGGAATTACGTCTCCGGCACGCCGCACGATCACGGTATCTCCGACGTGAACATCCTTGCGTCGGATCTCGTCCTCGTTGTGCAGTGTCGCATTGGTAACCGTTACCCCCCCCACAAATACCGGTTTGAGACGTGCTACAGGCGTCAGCGCACCAGTGCGACCCACCTGCACGTCGATGCCCAGCACTTCGGTCAGGGCCTCTTGCGCCGGAAATTTATGGGCAATGGCCCAGCGTGGAGCGCGCGAAACAAAACCGAGCCTGGCCTGAAGTGCAAGTGAGTTGATCTTGTAAACTACGCCATCGATTTCATAAGGCAGGCTGTCGCGCAGGGTGCCGATGGCAAGGTAATAGTCCAGCAAACCGGATACGCCCTGAACGACCTTGCGCTCTGGACACAGGGGGAAATGCAGGCCGGCGAGAAAATCCATGGCCTCTGCATGTTGGCTAAACACAGGTCCGCCATCCATTACTCCAAGGCCATAGGCAAAAAAAGTCAGGCGTCGCTGCGCCGATATTTTTGAATCGAGCTGGCGCAGGGAGCCGGCAGCGGCATTGCGAGGGTTGGCGAATTCCTTTTCGCCACGCTCGCGCTGATCGAGGTTCAGGCGGGCAAAATCGGCTTTCTGCATCAGCACCTCACCGCGCACTTCCAGCCGTTTCGGCACATGGGGCCCATTCAGCTTGAGTGGAATCGCCCTGATGGTGCGCAGGTTTGCCGTGACATTTTCACCGGTGAAGCCATCGCCTCGCGTCGCGCCCCGAATGAGCAAGCCATTTTCGTAGATCAGACTGATGGCGAGACCGTCGAATTTGGGTTCCACTGCATATTCGATTGCATCCACACCTAGCGCTTCGCGCGCGCGACGGTCGAAGGCCTCAACCTCCGTATTTTCGAAAGCATTGTTGAGGGACAGCATGGGCGAACCGTGCTGCGCCTGCTCAAAATGAGGCAGTGGCGCCCCCCCCACTCGCTGAGTGGGGGAGTCAGGGGTCAGCAGTTCAGGGAATTGCGCTTCCAGATGCTGCAGTTCGGCAAACAGCCGGTCGTATTCGGCGTCGGGGATGGAAGGCGTATCCAGGACATAATACAGGTAGTTATGGCGTTCGATTTCTTCCCGCAGGATACGCGCTTGCTCGGCAGTTGATTGAGACATGCTCATCCAGCAAACAATCGCTTGCTGCGCGCACTGCCTGGAGCAATGCCGCGCTGTTCCATCTTGTCGTAAATGGCGACCAGTTGCTGGCGGATTTTATCAATACCGGCATCGGTCAATTCACGGCGGTTGTCGTCCACCATCAGCGCACTCAGTGGCCCTACAAACTGGCGTGCGGCCAGCAGCATCTGGTTGAATGCCTGCACGCCTCCCGCAGCTTTGGGAACGTCGAACAGGAAAGTGATGCCATGCGTGGTGAGGTGTTTCATTGAATCAGCAGTAAATGAAGCGGATTCGAGGTTGGCAAGGGAAAACAGTTGCTCACCCTGATCGTTCAGATAATGGAAGCTGCCATCAGGCATCAGTTTCATTCCGGCAGATTCAGCCAGGCCACGTAGCTTGGTGCCGACGAAAGGCGTCCCATCTTTGGAAATGATATTGAATCCGATGAGTACATCCACATCGGCACAGAACTGGTCCAGATCTGCAGCTGTAGCCAAGGCAAGCTGCTTGTCCGGGCAGTCAATCACAGCATAGAGGTTGGCCGCAACGGCCTGGGCCATTTCGCAGAATGCATTCAGTTCATCGCTGCTTGCCGGCCCGTTGCGGTTAGCCAGTTGCAGGCATGCTGCCAGTTTTATAAATTCGGTGGCAGGTTCGGCGCGAGCAATTTCTTCCCACTCGGTGCGATGGTGACGCTGCCCCATCCAGCGCAGCGGCTTGCCCATGGATTTGAGCTGTTGCAGCACCAGAATCAGGGCATGTGCTGAAATCGGGTCACTCGCGCTCAGGATCGCAATATATTCAGTTTGAGCATCGGGTTCGAGCCCTGCTTCGCGCTTATGCTCCGGAATCCGGGGTGAAATTGGCGCGACTTCGGGTAGCGTGGGTTCCGAGTCAATTTGAAATGAAGGTTCTGCTGCCCTGGTGTGCGTTTCTGCATCCACTGAATCTTCCATCGCTGGCGTGATGCCGTCCGGAAGAGTCTCTTCCTGGGGCCCCTCCTCCTCCATGACATCCGTCACGGCATCCAGCATGGGTTCGATGCGAATGGAAGGCTGTTCCTCATCCAGCACCGGTTCGACGCGTTCGTTGGACGGTTCGTCATCCAGCAGAATATCATCGTGTTGCGCCGAAAACCGCTTCTCGGCCTGGCGCCGGTATTTGCGTTCCTGCCAACGGTTGAACGCCAGCACGGCAACAATCACTCCCACACCGATGGCCAACAGACTTAATTGCAGTTCATTCATATCCGGGTCGATTTCCAATCATTCTATTGGGATTATAACGCAGCCTCACCTATGCTGCCTCAGTGTTCAGCCGCACCGCTGCTTCCAGGTCGACTGACACCACGCGGGAAACACCCGATTCCTGCATAGTGACTCCAACCAGTTGTTCAGCCATTTCCATGGTGATTTTATTATGACTGACAAAGACAAACTGCGTATTCAGCGACATTTTTTTTACCAATTCGCAAAAGCGTTCGGTATTGGTGTCATCCAGCGGCGCATCCACTTCATCCAGCATACAGAATGGAGCCGGATTCAGCTGGAACATTGCAAACACCAATGCCAGCGCAGTGAGCGCTTTTTCTCCTCCGGACAAAAGCTGGATCGAACTGTTCTTCTTGCCTGGCGGCTGGGCGAAAAGCGTCACCCCGGCATCGAGAATTTCCTCTCCACTCATTTCCAGGCGTGCGGCACCCCCGCCGAATACCGCAGGAAAAAGTTCGCCGAAATGGCGATTCACGGTGTCGAAGGTTTCCTGCAGGCGTGAACGGGTTTCGCGGTCGATGCGGCGAATTGCCTGCTCCAGCGTACTCATGGCCTCGGAGAGGTCCAGTGCCTGCGCATCGAGATATTGCTTGCGTTCACGGCTGCTGTTCAGTTCATCCAGTGCAGCGAGATTGACTGCGCCGAGAGACTCGATTTCATGCGCCAGCCGCACCACCTGTGCCTGCAGATCCGCCGTCCTGGCTCGATTTTCCAGCAGCGGAAGCAAATCCTCCAGATGGGTCCCGGCGCTAATCAGTTGCTCGTTCCACTGATCTTCGGCCAACCGTGCCTCCTGTTCCTTGAGGCGTGCCTGTTCGAGCCGGTCGCGCAGGGGATGCAGTTTTTGTTCGCTGGCAAGGTGTTGCTGCTCCAATTGCTGCAGGGCTTGGCTGATTCCGGAAAGCGCTTCCTGCGCCATGGTCAGTTTTTTTTCATGTATCTGTCGAAGTTTCAGGGCCTCTTGCAACTGATCGTCAATCCCTGCCTGTGCATGTTCGCCCGCTTCCCGTTCCGTTTCCGAGATGCGCTGCCTCAATTCATCGCCCTGTCTGGCAAGGGCGGTCAGGGTAATTTCATGCTCATCGATCTTTCCTGTGCAGTTGCGCTGTTGAAACCCTGCCTCGTGTGCCGCGCGCTCGGCAATCTGAATCACCTGGCGCTGAAGGACTACCGCTTTTTCATATTCTCCGCGCTCATGCAGCTTGTTTTTCAGGCGATCCTGCAGCACCGCGATCTGCTCCTGCTGCTGCTCGATGTTGTAATCGTGTTCGCGTGACTGTTCCAGCTCAAGATCCAGTTGGGAAGTAATTTCGCCCATTTCATGCTCGATTTGCTGATGGCGTTGCCGCAGGTGTTGTTGCTGCTGCGCAAGGCGCTCCACATCCAGCTGCAGGCGGTGTTGGTGTTGCTGGTCATCGCTGCATTGCTCGCGAACTTCGGCAAGTTCGCCCTGAAGTGTCTTCAAAACGGATTCTGCCAAGACAAAAGCCGCCTGAAGCACCTGTACCACAGCCTTGCTTTGCTCGACTTCGGCAGCAAGCGTCTCGATTTCGCGCTGGCGAGTCAGCACGCCATGCAATTCGGTTTGGGGGGCATAATAATTTACGCTGGTACGTGTAAAAACATGACCTTCCGTGCATACCAGGCATTGTCCGGCTTGCAGATCCCGACGCAGTATCCAGGCTTCGCTGCAGTCCGCAACGGCGAATACACCATGCAGCCATTCGTCTAGCAGCGCTTCCGGCCCTTCCACACGTTGCCGCAGGGGCGGGAGTCCAGGGATGTTCATACTCATCCCTTCATGGCTTGTCTCATATACCGTTAGTGGGGCCGGCGGTGCGTCGGACAGCCAGGCGCCAGCATCTTCCAGATCCGGCATGGCAATGGCCCTGAGCCTTTCTCCCAGCACACTTTCCAGCGCCACGTCCCAACCGGGGTCGATGCGGATGTTCTGCCACAGGCGCGGCAGTGTTTCCAGCTTGTGCTTTTCCAGCCATGCCTTGAGCTTGTGATTGTGTTCCAGCCGGCTTTGCACCTGCTGCAAGGCATGCAGCTGTGCCTCCATGCGAGTGATCTGTTGCAGGGCTGCTTGATAGGCTTGCTGGGTTTCGTGCCGGTTACGCTCCAGCTCAGGAAGTTTTACCAGCAAGGTGTTTTGGCGTGTCTGAGACTCCTCCAGCCTGGCCGTCAGTTCTGCAAGCTCGCCCTGACGGTGGATCAGGGTTGCCTCGTCTGCCCGAGGCAGGACAGTTATTTCCTGAAGCAGGCGTTCTCGCCGTGATTCCAGTTGGTTCGCAGCTTTTATTGCATAGTTGCGGTGCGTTTCCTCGATCTGCAACCCTTGTTCCACACGGGATAATTCCAGTTGCAGATCACTCGACTCCCTTTGGCAGTTCCGAAAAGCTGCCTCGACCTGAGGCAGTTTCTCCCTCGCCTCCTCGGTTGCAAGCGCGGTTTCCTCCATCCGGAGCAAGGTGGTTTCGAGTTCTTCGCGCCAGACGGCCATGCTTGACTCGGTCTGTTGGCGTTGCTGCTTTATCTGGTTTTCCTGGCTGCGCCAGGCTTCAAGCTGAGTGGCAAGCCGGTGCTGCATGTCGCGCTGATGCAGCAAGGTCTGTTCCAGCTTGACCACCTCGGCATTGACAGCGTAAAGCTCGCCCTGCGCGGCATGCAGCGCATCTCCAGCGGCATAATGATCGGCACGCGCTGTTTCGATCTGGTTTTCTGCCTTGCGCAGCGTAGCTGTTTCAGCCTCCAGTTCATTGAGCAGTTTTTCCACCTGCTGATGGGCTCGTTCCCGGGCAAGTTGCGCTTCCTGTTTCTTTACCAGCCACAGCAGGTGCTGGGTGGTCTGCATTTCGGAATGCAGACGATGGTAGAGCTGCGCAACCGCGGCTTGAGCTTCCAGGCGCTGTAGCTGCTTTTCCAGTTCCTGGCGCACGTCCTCGATCCGGGCCAGGTTCTCGCGCGTGTCCCTGAGGCGGGATTCGGTCTCGCGGCGGCGTTCCTTATATTTGGAAATACCCGCTGCCTCTTCGAGAAAAACGCGCAAATCCTCAGGTCGAGCCTCGATGATGCGCGAGATCATGCCCTGCTCGATGATCGCGTAGGCCCTCGGCCCAAGACCGGTGCCGAGGAACATGTCGGTAACATCACGGCGCCGTACGTGCAGATTATTGATGAAATACTGGGATTCGCCGTTTCGATGCAATACCCGCTTGACGCTGATATCGGCATATTGCGACCATTGCCCTGCCGCCTTGCCAAGGCTGTTGTCGAATTTCAGCTCCACACTGGCGCGCGACACCGCCTTGCGCGTGGTCGTTCCGTTGAAGATCACATCCTGCATGGATTCGCCACGCAAGGCGGAGGCGCGCGATTCGCCCATCACCCAGCGCACCGCATCGATCACATTCGATTTCCCGCAGCCGTTAGGCCCGACCACGCCAATCCGCTGACCCGGCACCGGAATCGTGGCAGGGTCAACGAAAGTTTTGAAACCGGCGAGTTTGATATGGGTAAGACGCAAGCGTTCTAAGTGGAAATTATGTTGGTTGTGACATATTGCAGAACATGAGGTTAACTTCCTAACGTGTTCATATTTCTTGGTTTTCCGAGATAGTATCCCTGCGCATAATCGACGCCGATCTGGCGCAGCATTTTTAGCACCGCCTCGTTTTCCACCCGTTCCGCAATAATTTTCTTGCCCATGAAGTGGCCAATTTCGGTGATCGATTTTACAACAGCGAAATCATAGGGGTTCTGGTCCATTTTATCGACAAAGGCGCCGTCGATCTTGAGGAAATCCACCGGCAGGTTTTTCAGATAGGCATAGGAAGACTGGCCGCTTCCGAAATCATCAAGCGAGAAAGAGCACCCCGTTTTGCTTCTCAACTCGTTAATAAATTCTGAAGCGCTGGATAAATGTGAAACGCCCACCGTTTCAGTGATTTCGAAACAGATCTTGTTCATGGGGATATCGTATTCTTCTGCCTTGCCGATGACAAAATCGATCAAACCTTCCTCGTTGAGTGAGGCGCCGGACAGATTGATTGCCAGGCCGCCCAGCTCATCCAGCCTGTCTCGTCGTTCAACCATCCAGCGGAAGGCGTTTTCAATTACCCATCGATCAACGCTGGACATGCGGCGAAAATGCTCCGCTGCCAAGATGAAGTCGACCGGTGACATCAGTTTGCCCTTGCCGTCCGGGACGCGCAGCAGTACTTCCGAGTGATGCACGGCCACTTTGTTTCCGCCGATGCTGACAATGGGCTGACAACGCAGTTCGAGGCTGTTTTTATCCAGCGCCTCGTCAATCCGGCTCACCCATTTGACGATGTTGGTCTGGCGCGCCAGGCTGGTCTCATCCGGGCAGTAGACCTGGACGTAATTGGTGCCTTTGGTGCGTGCTATGCGGCAACTCGCTTCGGCAGCCTGCAGCAGGGATTCGATGCTATCGCTCTCGGGGCCGATGACTACCAGCCCGGCGCTGAAGGAAAGAGACAGGCTCTTGTCATCCGAAGTGAAACGGTAGGCACGGAATGCGCCCGTAAGGCGAGAAGTTACCCGAAGCGCGTCGTCAAGGCTGCAGTTCTCCAGCAGCATGGCAAATTCATCGCCCCCGATTCGGGCCAGCAAACCATCCTCGCCCAGTTCCAGCTTGAGCAGACGTGAAGCTTCAACCAGTGCACGATCTCCACCTTCGTAGCCAAAGGTATTGTTGACTACGCTGAACTGCTCCAGATCCAGGAAGCAGAGCATTGAAGGCATGCCAGAATCAAGCGTTCTGCCCAGGGTTTCTGCAAGACACTTCTCGAATTCACGACGGTTGATCAGCCCGGTCAGCTGATCATGCGATGTTTCATGCAACAACTGGTGATGCATTTTTTGCAGCATGGCCGACTGCGCACGGTCGACCAGTTGTTCGTCGCCCTCATCCAGAACCACGGCCTCGCCACTGCGCAGATGTTGCGCCAGTTCATCCTGGCCTAGCGTTTCTTCTCTCAAGCCCTGGACGTTTACGAACACGAACTTGTCCAGATTCTTGGCAGCCCAGGCCAGGCGGATCCGTTTTTGACGCTCGTCGTGCCCCAGCATCATCCAGGTGCCGATTTTCAGCCGCCGGACGCGCTTCCTGTATTCCTCCAGGGTTTCGTCCTTCTCCACCGGGGGTTCTTCACCAGCCAGGTTTTGCAGCCCGGTCAGTAATTTGCCCAGCGCGCTGGTTTTCTGCGCCGGTTTCTCGAGTTTTGTACGCTGTTCCTCGGCATCACAGCTGGTCATAAGGTCACGGATGTTCCCTTCATAAGCCTTGTTCTGGACATGCACCAGCAGGCCAACCTCTTTCAGCATTTTCTGCAGCAGGTCTGGCGTGACTTCGTCAGCACCGGATATTTCCGCAAGCAGTCCATCGACCTTTTTCCTGACGGCGTTCTCGACCTTGGAGACCGAACCGAACAATTCCAGTTCGGCGATCTGGTTGATCAGCTGGCGCGCGAGATGCGACTTGTCATAAAACAGCGAGTCGTCGCGCAGTGCCATCTTGATCAGGGGAATCGAAAGCTGGTTGAGCCAGGGTTTTACCGTGTCTGCCACGAGCTTGTCAGTCAGAACCGAGTCAAAAAGGTTGCTGCCAATTTCCAGTATTTGGGTTTCACGGCTCGGCATTTCCCTGACTTCGCCACTGGCGGCGCTCTCAGCCAGTGTGGACTGCAGCTTGAGCATTAAATCCTGATGAAGTTTTTCACCCGATGGTATTTCCGGGGCAGCCTGGCCGATGCGCGATAGTGCCGACAACACTTCATCCGTAGTGAAATGTCGGGGTTCAGCAGGCAACTCATCAGAAGCCCCTGTCTGGCCAGGTGAAGATGTGAGGATTGCTGCATCCCCTCCAGTTGATGCAGTCTGTCCCTGTGCTTGGGGTGCCGTGCCTTGATGGGTCGCTGAAGCAACAAGTTGCTGCTGCAATTTGCCCAGTCCCTGCATGAGGTTATACCAGTCCTGCGGCAGTGGTGGCGTAGCCTCATGCGGTGCGCTTTGAAACACCGTGCCAGGCGCGGTTGGCAAGACGCCACCTTCCACGGAAAGCGTATTTCCGTGCTCGATGGGTTGGGTGAACGAAGGTTGATCCCGTTGCGGAAATGGCCGGTCTGAAGATAAGGCAATTTCAGCAGAATGCACTGGGGGCTCCGTCAGTCCGCTGACGCTCTGCTCAATGGACGGTTCCGCATGCGCGGAAGTGGGCTCCGCATGTGGCTGGATTCCTTCCTTGCGTGCAGAATAGGTAGGTTGGGCCTGTTGTTTTCCAGGGCGCAGGACAGGAAGAATTCCGTTCTCGATCAGATGACGGTTCAGATCGCTATAAAGTTCGCCTGTCTGATCGCATAAAACTTTCTTGAATGCCTTGCAACTTTCTGAAGTAATTTTCCGGTCAAGCGAAAGCGTGGCAAGTGCGTTTTGAAAAATCTGGCTGATTGTGCCCGGACCAAAGGGGTTGTTTTCCTTGTCGACGGGTTGTTTGAAGAGGATGCTGAGACGCCGTTCCAGCGCGTTGAGTTCTTCCTTGTGCTCAAGTTCCGCAGCACGCGCCATGTCCGTGAAGGACAGCCAGTCTTCGAAAGCATCATCCTCAATCAGTGAAAGTGACAATTCATCAGTGCCGCCGGTTTCCTTCTTGTCGGCTATGTTCAGTAAAGGTCTCTGCCTGAGGCGATTTTTCATCATCGATAGAAACTCGCCTGCAAAAGATTCTCCATCCTTGTTGAATGTGCTCAGGGCGGAGTAATAAGCATTTTTGTCTGCGATGCCGCGGGCTTCTCCGGCAAGATTGAAAAAATGTTCACCCACGCGCTCGAGAAAGGACTTGACCATGGGTGCAAGATGTTCCTCGACCATCTGGCTACATGTGTCGAAAAGCATTTCAGATGAGGCGGCCACTGCAACAGAATCGGGGCTCGCTCTTTCCGGTCTTTTCCCTGTGTTACGAGTCTGCTCCGGCGGATGTTTTTTTGCATATTCATGGAGAAGATGCAGTGCTTCGAAACTGGGGTTGATGAACGCGATGCCTGCACCTGCCTGATCCGCCCGTGCAACCCTTCCCTGAAAAAGCAGCGACTGAACGCCGTCGGCACCGGGCACAGCACAACGAATTTCGACAATCTGGTCGCGGACTGGCGCAAGCGCGGGAGGCAACGGAAAAGAAAGAAAAATCCCACCGGGGCAAAAATCCAGAATCTCGATTGTGCGATCTTGCTGACCGGGTATGGCGCACTCCCCCACAAGGAAAATCGCGTGACGCGCAAAAGCACGATTTTCCCTGCCTGGCGAAGGGGGGTGTATTCCATCTTGAAGATTGCCAACCATAGATTATTTATCCAGATCTATCATAATGTTATAAACCACACTTCAATCGATATGCTCATCCTGATATGATTTGTGTCAAATTACATGATAATCAGGGCTTAGATGCCAATGATATATGGCATTAGGCGAGAACCCAAAAATAAGTTCCTGTGTCTGGCGGCTCATAGAGGCCAACCCGCTCGCGTTTGGAGCAAAGCGTTATAATGTCACTCTTTTGACCTTTTGGAAAAAAGCCATGCCGACCCAAGCCAGCAAGGAACTTGAAACCTTCGAAAACCCTCATCCCGAACGGGATTACCATATCCACATGGAAATCCCGGAATTCACCTGCCTGTGCCCGAAAACCGGCCAGCCGGACTTTGCCACCCTGATTCTGGATTATATTCCCGATGAAAAGTGCGTCGAGCTGAAAAGCCTCAAGCTCTATATGTGGTCCTATCGCAACGAAGGCGCTTTTCACGAAGCCGTAACCAACCATATTCTGAATGACCTTGCCGCAGCCACCCAGCCGCGCTTCATGCGCCTGACAGCCAAGTTCTATGTACGCGGCGGCATCTTTACCAATGTCGTGGCCGAACATCGCAAATCAGGATGGCAGCCCGCCCCCCGTGTGGATCTGGCCGCTTTTGAAGGAAATTCGAACACGCGTGGCTAAGCCATGAAGCATAACGCTTTTCTCGGCATTGACTTCGGCACCACTGGCGCGCGGGCCATGGTGATCGATGATGCCGGAGAAATCCTTGCCCGGTGCCAGTACGATTTTCACGGCGAACAATCCGGTCCCATGTGGCGTACGGCGCTGTTCGAACTGATCGCGCAAGTTCCTTTTGCGCTGCGCAACATTCTCGCTTCCATTGCCATCAATGGCACATCGGCCACGGTTCTGTTGTGCGATGCTGCGGGCGAGCCGCTGAGCCCCCCTCTGCTGTACAACGACGCACGCGCCAGCGCAGATGCGGCAGCACTGGCACAAACGGCACCGCGCGATCATGTCTGTATTACCCCGACTTCCGGACTGGCAAAACTGGCATGGCTCAGCCACCAGCCGGAATTCGTTGCGGCTGCCAGCTTTGCGCATCAGGCGGACTGGCTGGCTTTTCTGCTTCACGGAAAACCCGGGATCAGCGACTGCCACAATGCCCTGAAATCAGGCGGAGACCCCGAAATGCTCGATTACCCCCCATGGGTCAAGGCGCTGCCATTTTCCGCCCGGCTGCCGGGCATCGTTGAACCCGGCACAGTCATCGGCCCGGTCAGTGGCCGTGTCTCACATCATTTCGCCCTGCCCAGGGACTGCATGGTGCGCGCGGGCACTACCGACAGCATCGCTGCTTTTCTTGCCGCAGGCGCTACGCAACCGGGAGAAGCCGTCACCTCGCTCGGCTCAACCCTGGTCCTGAAGCTATTGTCAGAACAACGGGTGGAAAGCGCGCAGCATGGCATTTACAGTCATCGTTTTGGCAAAATGTGGCTAACAGGAGGCGCATCCAACAGCGGAGGGGCGGTGCTGCGCGCCTGTTTCGATGATGCCGAACTGCAAATCCTGAGCAGTCGCATTGATCCGATGCAATCCAGCAAACTGGATTATTACCCCCTGCTCCATCCTGGCGAGCGTTTCCCCGTCAACGATCCGGCTTATCCGCCACGCCTTACACCCAGGCCGGATGACGATGTCAGTTTTCTGCACGGTCTGCTTGAGGGTATAGCACGTATCGAGGCCCAGGGTTACCGGCTATTACAGGATCTGGGCGCCACGCCGCTGATCTCGGTCCGAAGCGCCGGTGGCGGCGCGGGCAATTCTGCCTTCAACGCAATCCGTTTACGTTTGCTGGGCGTGCCGATGCCGCTCGCGCACCAAACCGAAGCAGCCTACGGAAGCGCCCTGCTCGCCAGAGACGGCAGCCGGTTGTTATACTCCGGGCATGACAAATCAATCTGAGCTACAGGGTGTATTTTACGCGGCCGAGTTTCCACTAAGCTGGGCTCCCTTGAGCCGCCTTCAACCGCTGCAAACGGAACAATGGCAGTATGATTCCGTCGCCCTGTTGCGCGCGCTGGCGGTGATCGAGGCCCCCATTGCCGAATCAGACAGGGATGTTTCCTCTGCTGCCGGAAAATCCATGGAAAGGCTGGAAGCCAAGCTGGACATGGCACTTAACCTGATGATGCAGCTGCTTCGTCAGCAGGCTGAGTTGCCTGTGCCACATCCTGTCATCCTGCACGCAAACTCGGTGGAATGGACTGGAGAAACCGTGCCCGAAACAAGCCAGACTATTTTGCTATCCCTTTACCTCAGCCCGAAACTGCCTCAGCCTCTGCTTCTTCCCGCTACCGTGTCAGAGGTGGAAAAAATGGGGGGGCGCGCCAGGGTAAAGGCAAAATTCATGCATCTGAATCAGGAAGTGGAAGACTGGCTGGAACGCACCCTGTTCCGCTTTCATCGCCGCAGTATTCAGCAAAGCCACTCACGACAATACGGCGAGAACTGAGTATTCCTGCCATGCGAGCCCTGATCCGCAGAAAACGCTTTGCTTTGACACTGGATGAATACGGCCTCGACCGATTCGAAAGTTTGCGCAGCGCCACGATGGCGCTTGGCTTCACGGCCGTGTTCCTGCTGTGGGGCATGTGGGTGTGGAGCTGGAGCATTGCTCCGGTTCATGCCCCGGATACGCTGGGTTGGTATCTTGTGATGGGATTTCTGCTGGCCATCTACCCAGCGGCCATGCTTGCCGGAATCTCATTTAGCGCGCTCCCATGGCTGCTCTATGCCTTGCTGATGGCAACGCAGGGAATTTTTCTGTATATCCTGACACTCCTGCCGGGCGGACACGCTCAGGGAACCTCCGGATTTCTTTTCTGGTTCCTGGCGCCTCCCCTGATGGCATTTATTTTCGGCTGGCACATCAATCTGTTCGGCAGCCTCATGCTGATACTTTTTCCCAACCTGCTGGTTGCCATATTCGGGCCGCTTGCCGGTTTCGACCTGCTGCAATTCAATCTGCTCGCCTTTCCGGCCATAACGATCGCGCTCTTTGTCAGCCACCTTGCGAATCTGTGGCTGCGCCAGATTCACGATTTGCGCAAACAGTCAGTCTGGCAAAACATGGCGATCGCATCATCCGGGGAGGCAGTGCATGTCACCGATCGGGATGGACGGATAGAGTATGTAAACCTCGCTTTTTCAAAGAGCACGGGCTATCTGCCTGAAGAAGTTCTCGGCAATAAACCTTCGTTGCTCAAAAGCGGAATTTACGACACCGCCTTCTATGAAACCATGTGGTCTACCCTATTGAAGGGGCAGGTCTGGAGCGGCGAAATCATCAATCGCCACAAGGACGAAACATCCATTACCCTGAGGATGAACATATATCCGCTGCTGGATGCCAATGGACAGGCAGAAAGATTCATCGCCATATCGAACGACATCACCGATCGCAAGTCCCTGGAGGAGGAAGATGCCCTCGGCAACGCCAACCTGGAAGAAATTTTCAATAGTGCTGGCGTAGGTATTGTTCTGCTTGACCTGTGGGGTCACTTCATCAAAGCAAACGAAATCTGGCTGGAAATGCTCGATTATGCGTCCGAGAAAGTCACCACGCTTAGCCTGAAAGACATCTTCCACGACGATGATGTGGCGGAAGTCCTGCAACTTTTTGCCGAGCTGGCCCGTGGAGGTGAACTTCCGGAATCGATCGACAAGCGTATCGTCCGTAGTGGGGGCCAGGTCTTCTGGGGACATATTTCATTCAGCCCGGTGGCGGATGAAAACGGTTATATACGCCACATCATCGCCACCATGCAGGATATTAACGAACGCAAGGATCTGGAACGCAAACTGGAGGCCATGGCGCATTACGACGCATTGACGGCGCTGCCCAACCGCGCCCTGTTTTTCGATCGCCTGACACAGGCCATTTCCCAGAGCAAGCGCAGTGAAGGGCAATTCGCACTGATGTTCGTCGACCTGGACGGTTTCAAGGCGGTCAACGACACTTTCGGCCATGATACCGGCGATGCCCTGCTCAAGGCGGTATCCGAACACCTGCTGGAATGCGTGCGCGAATCGGACACCGTGGCGCGCATGGGCGGCGACGAATTCACCATCATCCTGCGCGCCATTCGCGGTCCGGAGGATGCCGCAGCCGTGGCAGAGAAAATCCTTGCCACGCTATCCGCCCCTTACCACCTGCTCGGTCACGAGTGCCGCATCGGTGCATCGCTCGGCATCGTACTCTATCCTGAGCACGGCAAGACGGCTGAAGAGCTGCTGAGCCAGGCCGACAATGCCATGTATGCCGTCAAGAAAGCCGGTAAGAATGCCTATCGCTTTGCAGGACAACAGGGATCCAGCTAAACAGATCGTCTTGAAGTCTTCAATCAACTCAAACCATCTTGGGCCAGCGCATCCTGAGCCCAGGTAAAAGCGGACTGGCTGGTAAGGTCCAGCGTATTCGGTGCGATACCAAGTTCCGCCGCCAGATTTGACGCCTGGCTCATCCTGCCTTTTTCAATTGCCAGCGCGAGCATCAAAAACTTCCCATGCGGCCCCGAACTGTGCAGCAGCACTTCCAGCACAGATTCTGACAGGCGCATCTTCTCAAGCACCTTGTGCATCGGCATGGCAAGCAGCACGTCGAACAGGGACAGCATGCCGACCAGAAAAAGTTCGTCCCGTACCGCTTTTGACACAGCGGGTGCTTCCAGCGTTTCGAGCAGGCGAGCGCGTGTCAGGGCGACTTCCAGCAAAGCCTCGTCCCTGCCACGCACATTGCCGATACGGAACATGGAAACAGCCAGCCAGCGATACAATTGCTCCCTTCCCAGAACCGCAATGGCCTGCTCCAGCGTGGAGACTGGCGTAACCAGCCCGGTAGCGGGTGAATTGGCCATTCTGAGCAATTGAAAAGAAATACCGGGGTCCCTTTTAGCCACTTCCACCAGCGCCGACACTTCCGCTTCACTGCGCAGGAGATTGAGAAGTTCGATGGCTGTCAGGCGCCCCTGGTCGATCTTTTTTTCCGCTTCCTGCTCATCTGTCGTCGCCAGGAATTCGCCCATGAAATAATCGAATCCCCATGAGGCGCACATGCGCTGCTCGGCCCAGGATTGAATGCCTTCCGCCCCGAGAGCGACTTTGGGAGCCACCGAACGCAGATTCTGGGCCAGTTTCTGAAACTGGGATAAGGAAAAATCAGCCAGGCCAAGAAAAATGATATCGCATTCTTCCAGCAGCGGAAGCGCTTTATCCGCGAGTGAGATGCCAGCCAGTGCGGTCTTGCTGCCCGACCCCCGAATAGCACTTAAACGGCCCAGCAAGCTCTCCGATGTTACTGTGGAAAGGCGGGTATCAAGAAGAAAAGCCGTATTTGGCGCAGCCAGGGGTTGGTGACGCCCAAAAACAACACCATCTGCGCTGATGGGGATCAATGCAAGTCTTCGCTGGGCAAAAGCCGGAATGCCTGCCGCCAGGAGTGTCTTAAAAAACTGTTGTTCTGAAGTGACGCCATGCTCACCCAGGGGCTTCATCGAGAAGCGATATCCGCACAAGCGCCCTTTTGAATCGAGAATTTCCTCGCGGCGAAGAATGGCGTCAGCTTCCTCACTACCTATATCATCAGGCGAGGTCTGGGCAGGTGTGCTGGAGGCGGGTGGAATTTTCCTGTCTGGCTGGGCCGGAGCAAGCGGCTCTGTGTTGTTGCGTCCCTGAAGAAGCGTGTTTAAAAATGAACCCAAACCCATCTGAACTCCGCAATATTTGAAACCCTGCGATCAATACTTCAATGTTTCAGATTAAGCGCATTACCCACCACCAACCCGCCAGTGAAAAAAACGAGAGCACCAGTCCGACTGCTACCATCAGATTCGCCAGCGTCGGGTCAAGATCATGCTCGGCAGCTACGATGGCGGCTGTGATCATGGGGGGCATGGCGGCTTCGAAAAGGGTGACCTGGATGTGCTGCCCACTCGCGCCCAATACTGGAACATATAACAGGAAAATCGCCAGTGGCGCAAGGAGCAGCTTGAACACCAGGCCAAGTGCGAGATTGCGGCCATTTCCGGCGATATGCCCCAGCCTTAACTGTAAGCCGACCGACAACAGGGCCAGTGGCGCCAAGGTATCACCCAGGCGTTTGAGCAGCAGGGTGAGCCACTCGGGATAGGTCGCGGGAATCAGCGCCAGCGAAATGATCAGTGCGATGAACGGGGGAAAAAGCACGATGCGTCGCAAGATGGTGCGCGCACTGGGTACGCCGGAAGAATACAGACCTGCCACGGTGATGCCGAGTATGGAAAGCACCAGAAAACTCCCCAGTTGATCGGCAATCAGGCCTGTGGTAATAGCTTCCTTGCCGTAATAGGCTTCGATCATCGGCAAGCCGAGGAATGAGGTATTGCCGAGCCCACCGGTTAGCATCAGCGCACCCACCGTGGGGCGCGGAAGCGACAGCCATTTTCCCACCTGCCAGAAGAACCCTGCTGCCAGCGCAAAATGGATCCATGCCATGGCTGCGATGAAAGTCACATCCCCGCTCAGTTTGAGGCCATGGATGTAGAGCAGGGTCAACGCAGGAAGCGAGATGTGGATGATGAAGCTGTTAAGCGCGGCGGGCGCGTGCTCGGGCATACGCCCGCCGCGCCGGAGCAATATGCCGGCAACAAAACAGGTGACGAGGAGAATGATATTGTTCATCGGCAGATAGTATAGGGCACAACAGGCCATTCAATAAGCACAGGCATGGCGTGGGATTCGGCTTGCACACAGACTTGTCCGTCCGTCATACGCAACGCATAATCACACTCTCATCAGAAAATCCGGAACCATCCCGATGGAAATGCCGAGTAGCCCTCAAACAACAGGTAAAAAATTGACACCCAGTGCGATCGTGAAGTACTTCGATCAATATGTCATCGGTCAGGAAGATGCCAAGAGGGTTCTGGCCGTGGTGGTCTACTCGCATTATCGTAAGCTGGGCAAGGCAAACCAGGGAACAGTGGAGATTGCCAAAAGCAATGTCCTGCTGATCGGCCCGACCGGCACAGGTAAAACCCTGCTGTGCGAAACGCTTTCACGCGCCCTGGGTGTTCCTTTTGTTACCGCGAACGCCACTTCCCTGGCGCAATCGAAATATGTCAACGAGGAAATCGAAGCGGTGCTGCTGCGGCTTCTTGAACGAGCTGGCGGAGATCTCGACAAGGCCCAGCGGGGCATCGTCTTCATCGACGAAATCGACAAGCTGAAAGCTACCGATAATCAGCACGCAACTTCTGGTGAGCGCGTACAGCACGCCTTGCTGAAAATCATGGAGGGCGCGCCGGTGCGGCTGGGGAGCGGTAAAAATATCGATACCACGAATATTCTTTTCATCTGCGCCGGTGCCTTTGTCGGGCTGGATACCATTACCGCCAACACCCATGCTTTCGGTTTTATCTCAATTGGTGAAGCGGATAACCAGAAAGTGCTCGACCGCCTGAATTCGCGTGTGAAACCGACCGACCTATTCGAATTCGGACTGATTCCTGAATTCGCCGGCCGCTTGCCAGTGATTGCCATGTTCAAGGATCTGTCCAGAGACATGCTGCTGAAAGTCATGGTCGAGCCCAGAAACTCGATCTATAACCAGTTCCGGGAAATTCTGAAGAATGAAGGCGTTGAACTGGTCATCGAAAAAAAAGTGTTCGAACAAATTGCCGACCTGGCATTCGAATACAAGGTCGGTGCCCGTAGCCTGCGGGGCATCTTCGAAGAAATGATCACGCCGGTTCTATACGTTACGCCTGATCAGCCGGAGATACGCAGGGTTGTTATCAAGTCCTTGTTCGAGGATCCATGTTTTTCATGATCTGATTTAAACAACAAATCAATATCCTATAAAAATAATCTCCAGAGCATTATAAATGGATAAGCAGGTCTGATTGACATCAATTATTGCCAAGACCATACTGAACTTGAAGCAATTGAGTTAACCACCTAATTAGGAGGTGCATGATGAGGTACACGAAATGGTTAGGCGCGCTGTGTACTGTAGGCGCGTTGTTCATGCAGGCAGGCCAGGTACAGGCAGCGCCGGAGTCCGGCTGGTGGTGGAACCCCAGTGAAAGTGGCAGGGGTTTCAGTATTGATATCCAGGGTAACAGCCTGTTTATGGCCGGCTATTTTTATGAAGGTGATGGCCGTTCAACTTGGCTGGCATCCGGAGGCGCAATGCAGAGCAGCACGGCCTATCAGGGAAGTTTGCTTGGCTATCGCAATGGGCAGACGCTCAGTGGGACGTACCAGGCAGCAACACCAACAAGTCCCAGTCCCGGCAACATTTCTTTGCAGTTTTCGGACGATACCCATGGCACGCTAACATGGCCAGGAGGATCGATACCTATAGAAAGATTCATGTTCGGCTCCGGGTCATCCAGCTTCCAGCCTGAAACCGGATGGTGGTGGAATGCATCAGAAAGTGGCCGTGGCTTTTATATCGAAAAACAAGGCGGTTCTTTGTTTATGGCTGGCTACATGTACGATGGATCTGGCAACCCTGTGTGGTATTCGTCTGGGAATGCCATGTCCTCTACTGCATATCAGGGAAACTGGTCAGCATATCGTGATGGCCAAACACTTACCGGGGCCTACAAATCTCCTTCGGCTCCTACAAATGCGGGTAGTCTGACGCTCCAGTTTACCAGTTCAACAACAGCGACACTTACCCTCCCAAATGCACGCCAGATGCAGCTTACACGATTTTACATCACTGCTGCTGGTGCAAACTACCAGGGGTGGTTGACTGGAAACTCGCCTGACCAGGCAAGCTTTATCAGTGCTCGAGGATACCCGCATGTTTTTACACTGGGATTTGTCAATGAGGAACTTAACAGCTTCGGTCTTGTGGCGCCATTGGCAACACCAAGAAGAGTAGAGACATGGGCATATAATGGGGCAAACTTCACATCAGCCCTATTCGAAAACGGTTTTTTTGTCAGCCAGGAAACATTAGGTGCGCACACATCCTTGCAGTCGACAAACCTCAAACCAAATCAGTTTACTTCTGGCATGACTGAGGCACAGGTGGTTGCCGTAATGGGTCAGCCAAGTTGCGTTCAGACACAACAGGTCGCTAATAGAACGGTCCGTTATCTGCGATACAAACCGACCACCCAGTCGCCAGCAGCGTCCGTGGCACTTGAAAATGGTGTTCTAGTAACAGTATTGGCCGGCTATGTCATGGTTGACCCTGGACAGACTGTTGCCAATATCTGCCCATGATGGAATTTTGGCAAACGGATTGAGATAAACATGTGGGTGACACGGGACATATTGGGAGATTCGAAATGAAACTCATGAAAACACTTAAAAGACAGGCTGGCGCACTTATGCTGATCTTTATCGTCACTGTTGCCGTGGTTGGTACGGCAGGCACATTGATGATCAAGGTGATTCAGGGCCAGCAGGCTCAACAGGATAGAGTAGTTGAAAAAATTATTAATAATGAGCCTATATCCGATGCCGAAATGAATGCGGCAATGAATGCTCGAGGCAACCAGTTCAAGGTCGCCGGGGCGGGCGCTCAGCTCATCAATGCCGTTGATGTTGCACCCGATGTAAACAGTGTTGTTTCGGCCTATGGCGGGGCGTGTATCGACAAGATGGTTGATCGAGGGATGAGCACAACCTCACGCCCTTCTGGTAGCAAGCCCCTCCCTCCCGATGTAACCACATCGATACCTGGCTGTACCTCTGGCGTCTTTACATGCAGCAATGGAAGAGTCATTTGCTCCAGCAAAGTCTGCAACAGCAGTAACGATTGCGGGGACAATAGCGATGAGGGAACAAGTCTATGTGGTCAGGCCCGCTCATGCTGCCAGGCAACCAATGGCTGTCCAGGCGAGACGGGTTCTTCCTGTGCAAGCAGCTGCTGTTGCTGCCCTTATGGACAGGTGTGTGATCGGGTGAATCCTGGCCGGGGTTGTGTCTCAGCCAATTAAGATTCGAAAATGTCGGGGTCACATGACCCCGACCAGTTCCAGCGCATTCCCGTCAGGGTCCCGGCAGAACAGTGCCGGACGTCCGGAGCGACTCAGGGTGTAGGGAATGTCTGAACGGTCCAGGGCACTTTTTACCTGTTCCATGTCAAGCACGCCCAGCGCGATGTGTCGGTCGCGCCCCCCGTGTTCAGGTCGTCCTGTCACCGGATCGGGGTTGGGCAAGGCAATCAGATGAATCTGCTGAGCTCCGATCTCATACCACACGCCATCAAACGCCATATCAGGGCGTTTTGGACTTGGGGCCAACTCCAGCACACCCTCATAAAAGCACCGAGATGCGTCCAGATCTGCCACCAGTAGCGACACATGAAGAAATTCAGTGATTCTCATTGGTTTCCTCATGTTGTTTCTCAAGTTTTCCTGAAAACAGGCTGGCGGCGACAATCATCGCCCCGCCCATCCATTCCTGGGTCGACATGGCTTCTCCAGCAAGTAGGTATGAAGAAATCGCGGCAACCACCAGTTCAAAAAGAAAGATCACAATCGCCTGGTTGGCCGGCGTGTGAGCAAGCCCGAATTGCACTGTCAGCGTGATGCAGAAAATCGCCACCCCGATCACCAGCAGCCAAATCCATCCACTCCAAGCCAGCACGTCCAGCGGAGCGACTCCTGATGGTGCCCAGAGAATCGGTACAAGTGAAAGAAGCGCCACACCTACCCAGACGCTCACAGATTTGGTCTGCACATCCAGGGAATGTGCCTTGCGTGCCAGCACATTGGAAAGCGCAAACATCAGTCCGGCCGACAATCCCAGCCATTCGGCGCGGTTCTGCGGTAGCGGCAGTCCGAATTCAGGGCGCCATAACATGACGATCGCCCCTGCCAGCGAAAGCGCCATGACTGCGTAACCTGCGAGTATGGGTTTTTCGCGCAAAAGCAGATGGGCAAGAATTACGGTCCAGAATGGCGAGAGATAAAACAATAGTAGCACCCGCATGATCTCACCATCGATCACGGCCAGCACGTAGGCAAGATTGGTCCATCCCGCACTGATGCCGATCAGGATGGGCAGCCACCCTGACTGGAAAATATTCCTGAAAGCGCCGTGAAAAAAGATCAGACCAAGAGCCAGAGCCACGACATAGGTCAGCAGGCTGGAAAGCGCGCCGGGAACCCCTGCATCGGCAAGCAGTCGATAGGGATACCAGATCAGCCCCCAGACCACTGCACCGGAGAGCAATCCCGAGATCGCCAGCATTTTCTGTTTTGCAACTCTGCCTAACACTTCTATAATTTCCCGTTTACGCATTCCGAATGAACACACATTTATTAAGGTGTTTATTCCAAATAAATACTTAACTACAAGATAACACGTGAATCCCAATCTAAATCAGCTGCACTCCTACCCTTTCCAGAAGCTGCGCGAGCTGTTTCACGGAGCAACGCCTAATACGAAATATGCGCCGGTGAATCTGTCCATCGGCGAGCCCAAGCACGCCACTCCGGCCTTTATCACCCAGGCACTTATCCACAATCTGTCAGGGCTGGCGAATTATCCCACAACCCAGGGCAGCGAAGCATTGCGCCAGTCAATTGCCGATTGGATCGCTCGCCGCTACAAAGTCCCTGCACCGGATATTGCAAAACAGATTTTGCCTGTTAACGGCAGCCGAGAAGCCCTGTTTGCTTTTGCCCAGGCGGTGATCAATACCAACCGGACACAGCCGGTGGTGATTTCGCCCAACCCCTTTTACCAGATTTACGAAGGTGCAGCCTACCTTGCTGGCGCTACACCCTACTATCTCAATACCTTGCCGGAAAATGGTTACAGCATGGAGTTTGACCAGATACCGGAAGGTGTCTTGCAGCACACCCAGCTGGTTTATGCCTGTTCTCCCGGCAATCCGACCGGCAAGGTCATGGACCTGGCAGCATGGGAGCATCTATTCGAACTATCCGACCGCTACCACTTCGTAATTGCTTCCGACGAATGCTATTCGGAAATTTACCCCGATGAGGCCAACCCGCCACTGGGCGGACTGGAAGCGGCTTATCGTCTGGGGCGGCACGACTATAAACGTCTGGTCATGTTCAGCAGTCTCTCCAAACGCTCCAATGTGCCGGGCATGCGCTCCGGTTTCGTGGCCGGTGACGCGGAGATCATGGAGAAATTCCTGCTCTACCGCACCTACCATGGCTGCGCCATGAACCCCGCTGTGCAGGCAGCCAGCGCAGCGGCCTGGAATGACGAAGCCCACGTGATCGAAAACCGCCGCCTGTACCGGGAAAAGTTCGCTGTAGTGACACCCCTCCTGCAGGAAGTCCTTCCGGTCGAGCAACCCGACGCCGCATTTTATCTCTGGGCCAGAACACCAATCTCGGATACCGATTTCGCGCTGGGACTGTACCGGGATTATAATGTCACGGTTTTGCCAGGCAGTTTTTTGGCAAGAGAAGCGCGTGGAGTCAATCCCGGCGAACAATTCGTGCGCATCGCACTGGTCGCCCCACTGGCGGAGTGCATGGAAGCCGCACAAAGAATTCGAGAATTCGTTAACCAAGCCAAATAAAACCTTAGGAAAAATCATGCAAGAACTGCAAAACATCATCGAAGAAGCCTTTGAACGCCGCGCCGACATCACCCCGCGTAACGTCGAAACCAGGGTCAAGGACGCCGTGGACAGCGTGCTGGAAATGCTCGACAAGGGCCAGTTGCGCGTGGCATCCAAGGTCGATGGCCAGTGGGTGACGCACCAGTGGCTGAAAAAAGCGGTGCTGCTGTCTTTCCGTCTGGAAGATAACTTCTTCATCAAGGGCGGCTACACCAACTATTTCGACAAGGTGCCCTCCAAGTTCGCCGACTACAACTCCAAGGACTTCCGCGAAGGTGGCTTCCGCGTGGTGCCGCCGGCGGCTGTGCGCAAGGGCTCCTACATTGGCAAGAACGTGGTACTAATGCCCTCCTACGTCAATATCGGCGCTTATGTCGATGAAGGCACCATGGTTGACACCTGGGCCACTGTCGGTTCCTGCGCCCAGATCGGCAAGAACGTACATCTCTCCGGTGGCGTCGGTATTGGCGGCGTGCTGGAACCGGTTCAGGCCAACCCCACCATTATCGGTGACAACTGCTTCATCGGCGCCCGTTCCGAAGTGGTGGAAGGCGTGATCGTGGAAGACAACGCAGTCATCTCGATGGGCGTGTACATCGGCCAGTCCACCAAGATTTATGACCGCGAAACCGGCGAAGTCACCTATGGCCGCATTCCCGCCGGCTCGGTGGTGGTGTCCGGCAACCTGCCTTCCAAGGATGGCAGCTACAGCCTGTACTGCGCTGTGATCGTCAAGAAGGTCGACGAAAAGACCCGCTCCAAGGTCGGCATCAACGAGCTGCTGCGCGGCATCTGATTTCTTAACCGCAAAGACGCAAAGGCGCGAAGTTTCTTTATGGCTTCGCGTACTTTGCGTCTTTTTATTTAGGCTCTGATTATGTGCGGTATTTGCGGAGAATTGCGCTTTGACGGTGCGCCATCGGACATCGCCATCATCCGGCAGATGGCGAGTAAACTTGCGCGGCGCGGCCCCGACCACGAGGGCATCGTCACCGATGGACCGCTGGCCTTTGGCCATCGCCGCCTCGCCATCATCGACCTGTCGGAGCACGCCAACCAGCCAATGGTCGACAAGGCGCTGAAACTCGCTCTGGTATTCAACGGAACCATCTACAATTACAAGGCCCTAAGAAAAGAACTTCAGGGACTGGGTTACGAGTTTTTTTCCGAAGGCGATAGTGAAGTCATCCTCAAGGCCTACCATGCCTGGGGCGAGAAATGCGTCGAGCGCTTCTATGGCATGTTCGCTTTCGCGGTCTGGGACATGCGCCATCTGACCCTGTTCATGGCACGCGACCGCTTCGGTATCAAACCGCTTTACTATGCCTTGGATGGTGCCAGCCTCCGCTTCGCGTCCAGTGTGCAGGCGCTGCTCGCATCGGGCGGGATCGACACCTCCATTGACCCGGTTGCCCTGCACCATCATTTCACTTTGCATGCGGTGGTTCCGGCGCCACGTACCATCCTGAACGGCGTGAAAAAGCTGCCACCGGCGATGAGCATGACCATCAATGCCGAAGGCCAGGTTTCTCAGCGTACCTACTGGAGTCTGAACGCAACCCGTCCGGCGCACGAGTTGTCCGAACAGGACTGGCTGAAAGCCACGCGCACCGTGCTGAGCCGCGCGGTGGAAAGACACCGCCTGGCCTCCGATGTGCCGGTTGGGGTGCTGCTGTCAGGCGGACTGGATTCGAGCCTGCTGGTCGGGCTGCTGGCCGATCATGTGGACGACCTGCTGACTTTCTCGGTGGGCTTCGAGGATGTCGGCGAAGGCGCCGAGAAAGCGGACGAATTCGAATATTCCGATCAGGTAGTGGAGCGCTTCAAAACCCGCCATCACAAATACCTCATTCCCAACTCTGAAGTACTGAAACGCCTGCCCGAAGCGGTGGCCAATATGGCCGAGCCGATGGTCGGTCAGGATGCGGTGGCTTTTTATCTGCTTGGCGAGAAAGTGTCGGAAGAGGTCAAGGTGGTTCTTTCCGGCCAGGGGGCGGACGAAGTTTTCGGTGGCTATTTCTGGTATCCGCGCATGGAAACTGAATCAGGCTCCGCGCTGGAACGCTTCCGCGAACATTACTTCGACCGCGATCATGCCGAGTATCTGGAGATGCTTGCCCCCCCCTACCACGTGCCGGATGTCACCGCCGAACTGGTTGAACGTGAACTCAGCAAACCGGATGCCGATGGTTTTCTCGACCAGGTTTTGCGTTTCGATGCCACGACGCTGATCGTCGACGATCCAGTCAAGCGCGTCGATAACATGACCATGGCCTGGGGGCTGGAAGCGCGCGTCCCCTTCCTCGATCATGAACTGGTGGAACTGGCCGCGCGGATGCCGCCCTCGCTCAGGCTCAAGGAAGGCGGCAAGTTCCCGCTCAAGACCATCGCCCGCGGCCTGATCCCGGACGCGGTGATCGACCGGCCAAAAGGCTATTTTCCTGTTCCTGCATTGAAATATGTGCGTGGGGATTTTCTTGATTTCATGCGCAACATTTTGCTCTCGGATGCCTGTATTAAACGCGGCATCTATAACCGTGCCTACGTGGAAAAACTGCTGGCCGAGCCGGAAGCCCATTTCACCCGCATTCAGGGCAGCAAGCTGTGGCATCTGGCGCTGCTGGAACTGTGGCTGCAGATCAATATCGACAGCCACCATGTCTGAACACTACCGCGACCTGGCTGAGCAACTCGCAGCCATGCCCGGCGGCCATACACGCCTGCGTGAGGAATACTTTGACACGGTTACCCTTCCTGATCCACTCCCCTGCCATATTTCCTCCTCTACAGGCGAAATCATTGGTGGCTGGATGCTTCAGGGAGAAGAAATACTGGCTCTGGTCAGCGCTGAAAATGGCGATGTGCCGCTTATATGGCTGAGGCAGGATGGCGAGGAGCTCATTGCCACCTTCCCTCCCGCGCTGCAGAAAGCCGCCAGTGATTTTTCCATTTTGCCACTCGGATTGGCGTTACTGGCGCTGGCGATGGGCAGTGAGGACGACAGCCGCCTCAGAAAATTGCTGCCGGAACTGCACAAGGCCGGCAAGGGGCTACTTCTTGTCGCTGTATGCCGTCTATGCGGCTAGATTGAGCCCGGCTTCCTGGAACAGTAGGTTTCCTGTTCCAGAAACGCTTCCCTGATGGCAGTAATGACCTCGACATTATCCCATGGCTTGGTGATGTACTTGTAAATCGCGCCCTGATTGAAGGCATCCGCCACCAGTTTCTGGTCGAGAGAGCCTGACATTGCGATACGGACAACATCCGGGTATAACCGCTTGACTCTGCGGAGGAGTTCGACGCCAGTCATTTCCGGCATGCACTGATCGGACAGAATCACGCCGACCCGATGGGAAGCCAGTAGTTCAAACGCCTCGCCTGGATTATGCGCAACCAGAATCTGATAGCCCTCATGGCGAAACAGGCGAGTCAGGGCAGCAATCACATTGGGTTCATCGTCGAGCAGCAACAATATGCGCTCCCTGCTTCCCTCTGACTGATCGTTCAGCACCAGTTTTTGCCCGCTTCTCAGCATCTGTTCAAAGTCTCCGACGGGAACAGGCCGGCTGAAGAAATAGCCCTGCATTTCGTCACAACCATGTCTGCGCAGGTATTCCAGCTGCCCTTCCGTTTCCACCCCCTCGGCGATGACATTCAGTCCCAGGCTGTGCGCCATGGTGATAATGGCCACGACAATGGCGGCATCACTGGGATCGCGTGTGATTTCCCGGACGAAGGATTGATCCACTTTCAGCTTGTCGATGGCGAATTGCTTGAGGTAACTTAGTGAAGAATAGCCGGTGCCAAAATCGTCGATGGAAATTGCAGTCCCCACATCCTTCAGTTCCCGCAGCACCCTGATGACGCGATCGGTATCTTCCATCACCGCGCTTTCCGTCATTTCCAGTTCCAGATAACGCCCTTCAAGACCTGAATCGAGCAGCACCCCGGTCGTCATCTTGACCAGATGACGCTGGCGGAACTGATGGGCAGACAGGTTGATTGCTACAGGCGGCGTCGTCACACCGGCTTCCTGCCAGGTTTTGAGCTGGTGGCAGGCCGTCCGCATGACCCATTCACCGATCGGAAATATCAGGCCGCTCTCTTCCGCCAGCGGAATGAATTTTGCCGGGGAAACCATACCCAGCTCGGGATGCTGCCAGCGGATCAACGCCTCGGCGCCAATGATTTCTCCGCTATGCAGGTTTAGCTGCGGTTGGTAATAGAGCAATAGTTCTCCATTATCCACCGCATGCCGCAGTCTGCTTTCCAGGCTCAGCCGCTCTGCCGAACTGGTGTTCATGCCCTCGTTATAGAAACGATATGCGTTGCGCCCACGTTTCTTTGCCCGGTACATCGCCACATCAGCATTTTTCAGCAGTTCCTCGCCACAATCGCCATCCTTGGGATACAGGCTGATGCCGATGCTGGTACTGGTAAATACTTCCTGGCCAGCAACGGAAAACGGGCTGGCGAGCGCATCGATCATTTTCTGGGCAAGCGGTATTGCACCATCTGCCGTGCTCATCTCCACCAGAATGACGAATTCGTCTCCGCCCAGGCGGGCAACGGTATCGCTGTCCCGCATCAGATCGGTCAGTCGCGTCGCCAGACCGCGCAACAGCTCATCGCCCGCACTATGCCCTAGACTGTCATTAACCTCCTTGAAGCGGTCAAGATCGAGCAGAAACAGGGCCAGCACGGTTTTTTCCCGCGCAGCCCGCTCGATCAGCAGGCCGATACGGTCGTTGAGAATGGTACGGTTAGCCAGGCCTGTCAGCGCATCATGAGTGGCCTGATGCGCCAGCTGTTCTTCATGGCGCCTGCGTTCGGTGATATCCCTGAAGGTCACTACGGCACCAGCAATTTTTCCATCTTCAAACATCGGGGTGACGGCATAGTCAGCATAAAATACGCTGCCATCCTTGCGCCAGAGCATTTCATCGCTTCCCAGATGACTGGTGCCACTTTCGATAGCCTCGCGCATCGGGCATTCCTCATGAGGGAACACGGTGCCGTCCGCCTTTCGACAGTGGACTGTTTCATGCAGAGGCAAACCGATCAGTTCATCCACCTGATAGCCGAGCATGGTGGCAGCAGCCGGATTGATAAAGGTGACTAGGCAATCTCCATTAACGCCGCATATCCCTTCCCCTGCGGAATTGAGAATCAGCTGGTTGCGATAGCTGAGTTTTTCCAGTTCATGGCTGGACTGCAATAGCTGTTTTTGCCATGCTTCAAGGTTATCCGCCATCTCGTCGAAGGAACGCGCCAGCTGTCCGATTTCTTCCTCGTCATGAGGCAGCCCGGAGCGGACAGAGAGATCGTGCTGCCCCATTTTCCTCGCAGCGCCGGAAAGCGCACGAACGCGCTTCAGAACCAGCAGATCGCCGCCTACCCAAGCCATGATCAATACTAGCAGGCCTATCAGTACCATCAGTGATACATTGCGGACAAAGGCATGGTTTGGCTTCGCAAAGACGATTTCCGTAGGAATACCCACTACCGTATAGGCACAACAGGTCAAGCCGCTGAATAATGGCGTGAAGGCAAAGATTCTTCGTGTGCCGTCAAGGCCGTTACTCTCGTATGTACCTTCACCCTGTGACTGCCGAATTTTCCTGAAAAGCGGGAGTGTATTTATCGACTTGCCGATCTGGCTGACGGAATCCGGATATCGCGCCAGGATTATCCCGGCATCATCCAGCAAAAAGACCACATCCCCGGCTTCAAGATGGGGCGTTTCGGCAAGACGCTCATTCAGGCGGTCCAGATCGAGAAGGATAAAAACCACTCCCCATATCTGCTTGTCTGCCGTAAGAAGCGGATAACCAAAATGAATGCCGCGTTTTGCGGCAACACGTCCGAGTTGATAGTCGCCGATTGAGAAATCACGGGTCGCGACTGCACGCCTGAAGAAGCCGCGATCTGCCACATTGACCGGTGCAGGCAAGGGCAAAGCGCTGCACACTACGCTGCCGTCGCTGAGCGCAATACCGATATTTGCGTAATCCGGATAAAACCGCAAAATGCCGGATACCATTTTATTGCAGGGACCAGCAGACCGGATATCCGGAATTTCTGCCAGAGTCGATAGCCCTTTAAGCATCTGGCGCGCGGAGGAAGAGGTTGTCCGGTGCCCTTCGGCGACCGTCTGTGCCAATTTCAGCGCTTCTCTCTGGGTATATTCCGCCGCATTCCGACGTTGCTCGAAAGTGGAATAGAGCACCAGCAGAAAAGCCGGCAAAACAGCAGCCAGGATCAGCAACATCAGACGGCAACGCAAGCCTGTGGAACGCAGAGACATGGTCCTCCAATTGCGGTTGGTGGAACTCAATGAATGCATTTATATTAGTGCACAATTATTTGAAATTACACGTATTTGCGCACTTTCAGGGAATCCCCTACCGCGGGATAGTGGGGAACCCCTGATATCGCTGACCGGCCATCATGCAAAGCCGTCATCAATGCAATTGATCAGTTATCGCCAATTTTATGGCGGGCATCGATTCCTGTCAGTTTTGTAAACACTCTTGAATATGTCACATCAGCTAGAGAAGAGATACTGGTTTCAACTTACTGGCCGCAGGCGACGCAATCCAGGGGGGTGCTCGTGCGCATTCGCTCGAAACATACCCTGTTGCGCCCGTCCCGCTTCGAATCGTAGAGGGCCTTGTCTGCTCTTGCCATGAAGCTTGTTTCCGTATCGTCCTGTTCCCAGACTGTGACACCGAAACTGCAGGTCATTTTGCCAATGGCAGGGAAATCCGAAGATTCGATCAGTATTCTCAGTTTCTCGGCCAGGGTAATGGCTGCATCGCAATCATGGTCACGCAGCAGCAAAACGAATTCCTCTCCACCCCAGCGGCAGAACAAGTCTGTGGCACGAATCTCGCCAGCCACAAGTTTCGCCATGGACTTCAAAACTTCGTCACCAATGTTATGGCCGAAGGTGTCATTGACACTCTTGAAGTGATCAATGTCAAACATGATCAGTGCCATTGGTGTTTTGTTCCGGCGTTTTCTTTCTGCTTCTTCGTGCAATACCTGGGAAAACCGCAGGCGGTTATGTGTGCCAGTCAACATGTCCGTGTTGGCGAGGTAGTCCTTTTCATTCAGCAGCCGTTCTGCGATATCCAGCAGCTCATTGAAACTCTTTGATATTCTGCCGATTTCTTCAGGAGAATCGGCGTGGATCCGGTTTTGAAAATCCATGTTTGTCGTAATGTGCTCGATGTTCGCCAGTACCTTGTCCAGCGCGCGTAGCAGGGAAAATGTTGCCGAAAGCGCCAGTGCCAGGATAGCCAGGCCGGATACCACGGTAACGATCACGCCAAAAAACATGGCGGTCTGGAGATGATCAAGCTCTTTTTCCACCTGTTTTTCAATTAATTGTAACGAGTGATCCTCGACGGCTTTCAGACGATCGATTGCCACAGTTGCCATTAACCACCATTCCGATGAGCTAAGCCCCTGCGGCAGGTTGCCACTGGAGACAACTTGCTGCACTGTACCGAGCGCATTTTCGACTTCATGCCCTGAAAACTGAGCATCAAGAAAATCAGTCAATTCTGGCGAGGCATCCAGGCGAAACTTGCGCAATTCCTCTACGTGAAGAATATTGAGACGTGCCAGGCCTTTCAAGGCGAGATCGTTGTCGTGTTTATGCTCGATCCAGTAGCTCAGGGTCGCACGCATTTGCCCCAAATATTCCTTTGTCGCTATGAGGTGAGCATGGGAGGAGATATCCGACATGGGGATGTGCGCACTGGGTTCGCGATTCAGGCGGTCCATTTCGTTAATGACTCGGTGGAGCAGATTACTGTAAGCGTCACGAGCCGCTAACGGATTGATTGTTTTTTCGGTCACACTGGTCCGCAACCTGGCGAGTGATTCACGAAACCCGTTCAAATCGATGCCCGCGCCAGCCAGTCTGATCAGGGCAGCATCAGTATTGAGTTTTTGCTGGGCAAGACCATGATCATCCCGCCCGTGCGGAGCCATGGTCGTCAGTCCTCGTTCCTTTTGCAGTTCGTGCGCAGCGAGGGACAATGTGCCGACCGCCCTGACCTCCTGCACATGAGCCTGCACGCTATAACTCCGGTACTGCACCCACAATGAGAGGAACATGCCCACGATGGCAATCGAGGCGAGGAGTAGGAGTTTCTGTCGTATCGTCATCTTGATATTCATGTTCAAATGGCTGTATTGCAATAACATTGCTGCTGCCGAACTTTTCATTATAAGCTGCTGATCACTATTCGGCTCATCAAAGATAAATTCTGGGTCATTTGAAAAATTCAATTAAATTTCAATGTCATTCCAGTTTGGGAACTTGAATTTTTGTCCTATTCAGAAAAGCCCCGGCAAAACACCTCCCCTGATAAAATAGACACATGAAACTTTTTGGCATACCCAACTGCAACACTGTAAAAAAAGCCCGCCTCTGGCTGGTAGATCACGCTATAGACATCCCCTTTCACGACTTCAGGAAACAGGGTGTCAGTGAAGAACTGCTTGAATCATGGCTGAAGCAGGTTGACTGGGAGCAACTGGTGAATCGCCGGGGCACCACCTGGCGCCAGTTGCCGGACGAAGCCAAAGCTGCAGTCTGCGACAACGCCTCCGCGATTACCCTGATGCTTGAAAAACCCAGCATCATCAAGCGCCCTGTGCTGGAAAAAGACGGCAAGGTCACCCTCGGTTTTGAAGAGGGCGTTTATCAATCTCTATTTGAAAGTAATTCATGAACAACAGTACCCTGGATCTGGCCAAGGCGCTTATTTCCCGCCACTCGCTGACGCCAGACGACGCGGGCTGCCAGGAAATCCTGATCGAACGCCTGAAAAACATCGGTTTCAAAGTCGAAAAAATGCATTTCGGCGGCGTGGACAACTTCTGGGCCAGGCGCGGCTCCAGCGCCCCGCTGGTTTGTTTTGCCGGACACACTGATGTGGTGCCCACCGGGCCGGTGGATAAATGGGACAGCGAACCCTTTACCCCCACCCTTCGCGACGGCATGCTGTTCGGGCGCGGCGCGGCCGATATGAAAACCTCGCTTGCAGCCTTCATCACCGCCATCGAGGCTTTCGTTGCCGAACACCCCAACCATGCAGGTTCCATCGCGCTCCTGATCACATCGGACGAGGAAGGCGTCGCCGTAGATGGCACGGTCAAAGTCGTCGAGACGCTCAAGGAGCGCAACGAGCTCATGGATTACTGCATCGTGGGCGAGCCTTCCTGTGTTTCCAGACTGGGCGACACGATCAAGAACGGCCGTCGCGGCTCCCTCTCGGGAAAATTGACGGTGAAAGGCATCCAGGGGCATATCGCCTACCCCCATCTGGCAAGGAATCCCATCCACCTGGCTGCGCCGGCCATTACGGAACTGGCTGCTACCCAGTGGGATCAGGGCAACGAATATTTCCCGCCCACCACCTGGCAGATTTCCAACATGCACGGGGGAACGGGGGTTACCAATGTCATTCCCGGCACGGTGGAAATCATGTTCAACTTCCGTTTTTCCACCGCAAGCACGGTCGATGGCCTGAAAAACAAGGTTCATGCCATTCTCGACCAGCACGGGCTGGATTACGATCTGGCGTGGGAGCTTTCCGGCAAGCCTTTCCTGACGCCCAGAGGCGATCTGGTCGATGCCATCGGCTCCGCCATTCGCGAAGTGACAGGCATGGAAACCGAACTTTCGACTTCAGGCGGCACCTCGGACGGACGTTTCATTGCCGACATCTGCACCCAACTGGTGGAATTCGGCCCGCTCAATGCCACTATCCACAAACTCAATGAATGTGTCGCGGTGGCTGATATCGAGCCGCTCAGCGAAATCTACCAGCGTACGCTGGTCAGGTTGCTGGCCTGAACCCTATGGCGCTCTCCTTCGTCCTTTTCATGGCTGCACTGGCTGGTTTGATCGGATACCTGTATTTTCGGACAGGAAAAAAGCGCGTGGACGGCAGTGGCGAGAACGGCGCATTTCTCACCTATGATTCGGACAGCCATTGCAACGATTCCGGCGGTGACTGTGGCGGAGATGGCGGTGGTGGCGACTAGGACGTGTCATCACCAATTTCATGCCATGAATATCTAAGACAAGGATTTACATGTACTCCGATGCAAAAAAACAATTTTCCACGATACGCGATCTGCTACGCTTCGCTGTCAGTCGTTTTAACGAGGCCGGGCTTTTTTTCGGCCATGGCACCCACAATGCCTATGACGAAGCAGCCTATCTGATTCTGCATAGCCTGCACCTGCCACTGGATACGCTGGAACCTTTCCTCGATGCCCGGCTGACCAGCAGCGAAATGGATAGCCTTCTGCATATATTGGAGCGCCGCGTCACGGAGCGCATTCCTGCCGCTTATCTCACACACGAAGCCTGGCTGGGCGATTTCCGCTTTTATGTGGATGAACGCGTGATCGTGCCACGCTCTTTCATTGCCGAATTGCTGCGAGAACAGCTTTCGCCCTGGGTGGAAGACCCGGAAACCGTAACTTCCGCACTGGATTTGTGCACCGGTTCAGGTTGCCTGGCGATCCTGATGGCACAGGCCTTCCCCAATGCCGAAATCGATGCGGCCGACCTCTCTCCGGATGCGCTCGAAGTTGCCCGGCGCAATGTCACGGATTATGGCCTTGAAAAACAAATCCGGGTGGTTCAGTCCGATCTGTTCGGCAATCTCGGGGAGCAGCGCTACGACGTGATCATCAGCAACCCGCCCTATGTCAATGCGCCTTCCGTGGCAGCGCTGCCGCCGGAATACCGGCACGAGCCCGAACTGGCTCTGGGGAGTGGTGATGACGGACTCGACGCGACACGGGCCATTCTGCGAGAAGCACCTAAACACCTGAATCCGGGTGGCGTTCTGGTGGTCGAGATCGGACACAATCGAGATGCACTGGAGCAAGCTTTTCCGGACCTGCCTTTCAACTGGCTTGAAACCAGTTCAGGAAATGAATTCGTTTTCCTGCTTACGCTGGAACAAATGCTTTAACTTTGGACAGTTGAGCGCCCAATACCCCCCTTGCCAGGTTTCCGTGACTGGAAGTATGCTTTGATCATGATTCATCATTGTTTTCTGCATGTTTATCAAACCTGAGAAAATCTTTCGTCAGCTTGGCGCTGTTCCAGCGATCGTTTTTTACCCCTTTCAACGAGGGTATTCAAAACTGAGCGCACTGCAAAGCAGACACCGCACCGAATTGCTGGCTGACGTCACCGAAATTCGGGGTTTCATGCCGCTGCTCATGAAACAGCGCAATGGATTTAACTGGAGCAATCATGACCGGCGCCTCATCAGGAAACAAATGAGCAGCCTGGGGCGCCTGAGCCCCTATGTTGTCGTCATTCTCTTGCCTGGAGGGCTGCTTCTGCTTCCACTGCTTGCATGGTGGCTCGACCGGCGCAGACTTAAACGACAATCCGATGAAAAAGCGGATGAAATGGAATGACCTCTAGCAGCCTGTGACGGGGCCGGGCTGTCTTAATCTGTGTTGCAAAGTTGGAATCGCAACACACCTGATCCGCTGCTTCAGAATCTTTCAACAGAATAATAGCGTTTTTCTTCGGGCTGAAAGACTGCCGCCAGCGCATCGAACAGCTGATGCGCCTTGGCACGGTTGTCGCAGTGCATGTTGCAGACGAAGACATCCAGCGTAACAAAGCGCTTTTCCGGCCAGGTGTGCACCGAGACGTGCGATTCGGCCAGGATCACCACCCCGGTGACGCCGCCGGAGGCGCCAAACTGGTGAAAGCACTCCCCCACTGCCGTCAGGCCGCTGTTGCCGACCTGCTCCAGACAAAAGGCGCGCAGTGCGTCGATTTCCCGCAGCAGCCGGTCTTCGCCGCCGCAGCCATAGAGATTGCCCATCAGGTGCAGGCCGTCAATGCTGTCGATTGGTTTCATGATGGTTGGATTATAACTGCCCTTTATAGGTAGAATAAGCAAAATCACAAGGGAGGAACGCACCATGGGCCTGTTCGATTTCGTCGCCAAGCAGTTTATCGATGTCATTCACTGGACCGAACCCGGCGATGGCATCCTGGCATACCGCTTCCCCATGTCCGGCATGGAAATCCAGAACGGCGCCTCGCTCACGGTGCGCGAATCCCAGCTTGCCCTGTTTGTCGATGAAGGCAAGGTGGCGGACCTGTTCCAGCCCGGACGATACACTCTGACCACCCAGACACTGCCGGTCCTGACCTATCTGAAGAACTGGGACAAGCTGTTCGAGTCGCCCTTCAAGTCCGATGTCTATTTCTTCAGCACCCGTCTCCAGCTCGACCGCAAATGGGGCACGCCCAACCCGATTACCATACGCGACAAGGAATTCGGCATCGTGCGCTTGCGTGCCTTCGGCATTTATTCCTACCGCGTGACCGATCCGAAGAAATTCTATACCGAGGTTAGTGGCACGCGCGAAATCTACACCGTTGAAGATCTCGACGGGCAGTTGCGCAATACCCTGATCGGCTCCATGACCGACCTGTTCGCCGAGTCCGGCGTGCCCTTCCTCGACATGGCGGCCAATCAGGACGAATTCGGCTCCCGCCTGAAAGAGAAAATGCTGCCGGTGTTCGACCGCTACGGACTCGCGCTGGACAGCCTGGTAGTGCAGAACGTCTCCCTGCCGGAAGAGCTGCAGAAAGTGCTGGATCAGCGCATCGGCATGAACATGGTGGGCGACCTCGGCAAATACACCCAGTACCAGACGGCCAATGCCATTCCCGTCGCTGCCGCCAACGAAGGCGGCATGGCCGGCGCGGGCGTCGGCCTGGGGGCCGGCATCGCCATGGGTCAGGCGATGGCTGGCGCCATGAATCAAGCCCCGGCGGCACCGGCTGCGCAAACGCCCGAGGACATCCCCGCCCTGCTGGAAAAACTTCACGGACTGGTGGCCAAGGGCATTCTCAGCCAGGATGAATTCGATGCCAAGAAGGCGGAACTGCTCAAGAAACTGGTGTAAGCCCTTCTCCTAGCCCAGCGTGAAAACCGCCAACTGCCCCTCCTGCGGCGCTCCTGTCGTATTCCGTTCGTCGGCCTCGATCCTGGCGGTGTGCGGCTATTGCAAGAGCACCCTGATCCGTCACGATCTGGATCTGGAAAACCTGGGCCGGATGGCGGATCTGATGGAGGACGCCTCGCCGCTGCAACTGGGTGCCGAGGGCCGCTACAAAAACAGCCACTTTGCGCTGATCGGCCGCATCCAGTTGCGCTACCCGCAGGGCGTCTGGAACGAGTGGCACCTGCTGTTCGACAATCAGCAAAGCGGCTGGTTGTCAGAAGCCAACGGCAATTTTGTCGTCACCTTCCCCTCCCCCGCACCGGAAAATATCCCTGCTTTCGATGAAGCCGGGGTAGGCAACTCGCTGCAACTGCACGGCCAGATGTTCCAGATCGTCAACAAGGAAACCGCCACCTGCATTGCTGGGGAAGGTGAACTGCCTTTCAAGGTTGGCGCGGGGTATGAAGCACCTGCCATCGACCTCGCCAACGCGCAGAATTTCGCCAGCCTCGATTACAGCGAGACGCCACCCTTGCTGTTCATCGGCGAACAGGTGGAACTCGGCGCACTGGGCATGACTGGGCTGCGCGAACGCGAAGCCGCAGCAGGCAAGGCCCAGGTCAAGTCCTTCAATTGCCCCAGTTGCGCGGCCCCGCTGCTGATTCGCGCCAGCGGAACGGAAAGCGTTGCCTGCGGCAATTGCGGCTCGGTAGTGGATGCCGCCAATGAAAACCACCAGATCCTGTCGCGCTTTCGCATCCAGAACACGCATAAGCCCAAGCTGCCTCTGGGAAGCCAAGGGCGCCTGCGCGGTGCGGATTATGACGTGGTAGGTTATCTGCGCCGCCAGGTGACGGTGGAAAATGTCGATTACGCATGGAGCGAATACCTGCTCTACAGCGAAAAAGAGGGGTTCCGCTGGCTCTCCGAATACGATGGCCACTGGAACTTCATCAAGACCCTCACACACACGCCCACAGTGTCGCGGGGCCTGACCAAGCCCGTCGCCAGCTTTCTGGGAACGACCTACAAGCATTTCCAGACATCCACGGCCAAAGTCACCTATGTGCTGGGCGAATTCACCTGGCGGGTAGAAGTTGGCGAGGAAGCGCTGGTGTCGGACTATGTCGCCCCGCCGCTGATGCTGAGCGAAGAAAAGACCGGGCAGGAAATCACCTGGTCCCTGGCGGAATATATCGAACCGGAAGAAATCGCCGCCGCATTCAAGCCGGATCAGCCGCTGCTCAGGCCGATCGGCGTCGCCCCCAACCAGCCCTCGCCACACCAGGGACAGGTGCGGCAGTACTGGAAAGCCTATGCGGCCTTTGCCCTAGCCACCTTGCTGATCCAGATTGCCTTCATGATCGCCGCCCAGAACAGGACGGTGTACCAGAACAGCCTCGAATTCGAGCGCAATGGCGCGGCGAGTTCCCTGACCACCGATGTATTTCCCGTCAGCGGCACTGGCAATCTGGTGGTGCGCAACCAGACCAGCCTGAACAATGACTGGCTCTATCTCGACATGGAACTGATCGAACGCAACAGTGGCCGCAGCTTCGCCTTCGGGCGTGACATCAGCTACTACTACGGCAGGGATGGCGGGGAGTCCTGGTCCGAAGGCGATGCGCGCGACGAGGTCGTGCTGTCCGATGTGCCGCCGGGCGAGTATTTCCTGCAAGTTAACGCGGAAACGCCTGCTGGCGGGGGTACGCGGATTTCAGACCGGCTGGCGCTGGTGCGGGACGTGCCGCAATGGAGCAATTTTTTCATCGCCCTGCTGGGACTGGCCCTTTTCCCGCTGCTGAAGTGGTGGCGCAGTCATTCCTTCGAAACCCGGCGCTGGGCGGAAAGCGATTATGCTTCCTCGTCCGATTCCGACTCGGATTCCGATGATGATTAAGGGATAACAATGTTCAAATCCTACGTCGCAGCAGGACTTCTGGCGCTCAGCCTGTTCAGCTACGCCCAGTATCATGGCTGGAGCGTATGGAGTGTCAGCGAAAGCAAACCCCAGCCGGGCACGACCCGCAGTGCCTATCACAAGTAACCCAAGGAGTATTTCATGGAAATCCTGAACCCTGTTTATCTCGTTAATTCGCTGGTGTACTCACTGCTAGGCGTGTTCGTATTCTGGGTGTGCTTCCTGGTCATCGACAAACTCACGCCTTACAACCTGTGGAAGGAGATCGTCGAGGAGAAAAATGTTTCGCTCGCCATCGTGGTGGGTGCCATGTGCCTGGGAATCGCGCTGATCGTCGCTTCAGCAATTCATGGCTGAAGCGTTTCGAAGTGACGGGGTGAACGGCCCATGAGCGTCGCCCTGCTGCTTTCCGTTTTTGTCGTCGCGTCCTGCGGGCTGGCCTACGAACTGGTTGCCGGCGCGCTTTCGAGCTACCTGCTGGGCGATTCCGTCACCCAGTTTTCCACCATCATTGGCACCTATCTCTTCGCCATGGGGATCGGCTCCTACCTTTCCCGCTTTGTCGTAAAAGGCCTGGTGGCGCGCTTCATCCAGGTGGAATTGCTGGTAGGGCTGATCGGGGGCTTTTCTGCCGCCCTGCTGTTCGTGATCTTTGCCTGGGTTGCCGGGCCATTCAAGCTGGTGCTGTATGGCCTGGTGCTGCTGACCGGCATTCTGGTGGGGCTGGAAATCCCGCTGGTGATGCGTATTCTCAAACAGCACTATGGGCTCAAGGATCTGGTGTCCCAGGTACTCACCTTCGATTACCTCGGCGCGCTGGCCGTGTCCCTCGCCTTCCCCCTGCTGCTGGCGCCGCACCTGGGGCTGATCCGCACCAGCCTGCTGTTCGGCCTGATGAATGCGCTGGTGGCGGCATGGGCGATCTGGCTGTTCAGAAATCAACTGGCCGGGTTGAAAGCGCTGGCCGTGCAGTGCCTGCTGGTGAGCGCGCTCCTCCTGAGCGGTTTGCTGGGGGCCGACAAACTGACCAGCATGGCGGAGGAAAGCCTCTACGCCGACGAGATCATCTACACCGAAACCACGCCCTATCAGCGCATCGTCCTGACGCGCTGGAAAGACGATATCCGCCTTTTTCTCAACGGCAATTTGCAGTTTTCCTCGCGCGACGAATACCGCTACCACGAAGCGCTGGTCCACCCTGCCCTGCAGGCTGTCCAGCATCCGCGCCGGGTACTGGTGCTGGGCGGCGGCGACGGCCTGGCGGTGCGCGAAATTCTCAGGTATCCGGAGATCGAGCACATTACGCTGGTGGATCTCGACCCGCACATGACGGCCCTGTTCATGCGCCTGCCCATGCTGCGTGCGCTGAATCAGGATGCCCTGCGCTCTCCCAAGCTCAGCATCGTCAATGACGACGCCTTCCTGTGGCTGGACAAGAACCATGATTTCTACGACTTCATCGTGGTGGATTTCCCCGACCCGACCAACTACATGCTGGGCAAGCTGTATACCAACACCTTCTACCGCCTGCTGGAAAAGCGTCTGTCGCAACACGGCCTGGCGGTGATCCAGGCGACCTCCCCGCTTTACGCCCGGCAATCGTTCTGGTGCATCGACCAGACGGTGCGCAGCGTGGGCCTGAAAACCGCGCCCTACCATGCTTTGGTGCCCTCGTTTGGCGAGTGGGGCTACATCATCGCCAGCCATCAGCCCTACACGCCGTCTGAACACTACCGCCCGGAATTGCGTTTCGTCAGCCCCAGCCTGAATTCGGTGCTGTTCCAGTTCCCGCTCGACATGGCGCCCGTGGAGACCGAAATCAACCGACTCAACAATCAGGCGCTGGTTCATTATTACGAGTCAGAGTGGAAACATCAGGCGCCGTAAGACCACCATGAACCGCCGCGATTTTCTGCTTTCGCTTGCCGCTTCCACCTGCCTTTCCGGCTGCCAGCCCGCCAGCCCGCACCTGCCGGCGGGCAGTATCCTCGGGCCATCCATGGAGCGCGGCCATCGCCTGCGCGGGCGGGATTTTCCGGCGCCCTCGGAAACCCGGAAAACCGACGTGGTCATTGTCGGCGGTGGCATTGCCGGGCTTTCCGCCGCGTGGAAACTGAACAAATCCGGATTTGGCGATTTTCAGTTGTTCGAGCTGGAAGACAGCGCCGGCGGCAATGCGCGTTCGGGCCAAAATGCCGTTTCCGCCTATCCCTGGGGCGCACACTACCTTCCCCTGCCGGGCGTGAATGCCCGCGAAACCCGTGAACTGCTGGCCGATCTCGGGGTCTTGCAGGGCGACCCCCATGCCGCAGCGCCCGTCTATGACGAGCGCTATCTGTGTTTCGCGCCGCAGGAACGGCTGTACCGCAATGGCTTGTGGCAGGAAGGGCTATTGCCGCAGATCGGCGCCACCAGGCGCGATCAGGAGCAGTACCGGCGTTTTTTTGCGCTGCTGGAGCAGTTTCGCCAGCATCATGGAACAGATGGATTGCGCGCCTTTGCCATTCCAGCGGCACGCTCGTCGCGCGATGCAGATCTGATGGCGCTGGACTCTATCTCGATCCGCAATTACCTGCTGCAGCAACGGCTCGATTCGCCCTTGCTGCACTGGTATGTGAACTACGGCTGCCGCGACGATTACGGCAGCGATTATGCAAAAGTGTCGGCCTGGGCCGGGCTGCATTATTTCGCCAGCCGCGACGGGCGCGCGGCGAATGCCGAAAGCGACCAGGTGCTGACCTGGCCGGAAGGCAACGACTGGCTGGTGAGGCAGATGCAGAAAGGCTTCAGCGAGCGCATCGCGAGCGGCGCGCTGGTGCAGCGCATGGCAGAAACGGGAAGCTGCGTAGAAGTGGATGTTTTCCTCGTGCATGAAAACCGCAGCGTGCGCTGGCAGGCGGATCAGGTGATTTTCGCCGCGCCCATGTTCGTTCTGCCGCACGCATTCGAAGGACTGGATGCAAACCTCAAACAGGCCTGCCAGCAGGTTCGCTATGCGCCCTGGCTGGTGGCCAACCTGACGCTGGATGACCTGCCCGACCCCGGTCATGGCGCCCCGCTGTCCTGGGACAACGTCCTGTACGACAGCCCGGCGCTGGGTTACGTCAACGCCACTCACCAGAGCCTGCGCAGCCATGGAGGGCCCACTGTGCTGACCTATTACCGGGCGCTGAGTAGCGAGCCTGAGCGGTATGCGCGTCAGCGGTTGTTCGATACGCCCCGGAACGTATGGGCCGAAAATATCCTGCAAGACCTGTCGCGCCCGCACCCGGATATTCGCGGCAAAGTCAGGCAACTCGACATTTTCCGCTGGGGCCATGCCATGTCGATGCCTGTGCCGGGATGGATCTGGAGCGCCGCGCGCGAGCGCCTGATGCAAGGACAAGGAAGGTTGCATCTTGCCCATTCCGACCTGAGCGGATTCTCAATTTTCGAGGAAGCGAACTACTGGGGCGTCAGGGCGGCCGGGAACGTGTTGCACCGATTGGGGTTCAAACCTGGGAGGTAATTGTAAGGCGCATTCCGGGGCACTATACTGCATGGCATTCCCCCAAAACGGCAACAGGAAATGAGCAGAAAAACCGGCTGGACACAGCATGATCTCGATGCATCGAACATCGCCATGGCCATACTTGACCTTGATGGAAATATCACGCTCATCAACCAGCCCTGTAGCGACCTTGTCAACGCCACCCGCCGCAGCCTGGCTGGTAAAAACTGGTTCGATCTTTTCCTCCCGAGCGGGAAACGGGAAGCCGCCGAGCAAACTTTCCATCGTGTCATGACCGGCGAGGAAACCCTGATCCCGCTATTCGAACATACCGTCATCACTGAGTCGGCAGACCGGCAATCGGTTTCCTGGAAGTTGTCCTTCCTTCGCGGAAAAGATGGCAGCATCGACAGCGCGCTTTGCGTCGGCAACGATATCACCGAGCAAAAACACAACGAAGAGATTCTGCGCTTTGAGGGCGAGGAACAGAGCGCCCTCAACACGATCCTGCGCATCAGTCTGGAAGACATTCCGCTGCAGCAGCAGTTCGAACGTGTTCTGGATATTATCCTGGCACTCTCCTGGCTTCCAGTGGAACCCAAAGGGGGCATCTTTCAGGTGGAAGGCGGCGAGGAAGTGCTGACCCTCAAGGCCCAGCGCGGGCTCAACCCGGCCCTGCTCACCCTGTGTGCGCGCGTGCCATTCGGCTATTGTTTGTGCGGGCGTGCCGCCGTCAGCCGGGAAATCGAGTATGCCGCCTGCCTTGACCCGCGCCACGATATCAACTATCCCGGCATTGCGCCGCACGGCCACTACAACGTACCCATTCTTTCCCGCCAGGGGGTGCTTGGGGTTATGGTGCTGTATCTGAAGCACGGGCATGTCCGGCAGGACCGCGAGGTGGAGTTTCTCGGCAGCGTGGCCAACACCCTGGCCGGCATGATCGAACACCGCCAGACCCGCGATGCCTTGCTGGAGAATCAGGCTCGTCTGGAGGAAACGCAGCGTGTTGCTCACCTGGGAGGGTGGACGTGGGACCTGGCCAGCGATGCTTTCCAGCTTTCCGATGAAACCTGCCGCATCCTGGAAAAATCTTTTCAATCCACCAGACTGAAGCGCGAGGATGTGCTGGGTCTGGTTCACCCGGACGACCGCGAAAGTGTGGAACGGGCACTCACATTAACCATCGGACGGGGCAGCGAGTTTTCCGCCGATTTCCGCATCCTGCTGCCGGATGGCCGGGAACGCACTGTTCATGGCTATGCCGAGACTGTTCGAGATAGCGGGGACAAGGTGATTCGCCTGAGCGGCACGCTGCAGGACATCACGCAACGCAAACAGGCAGAAGAAAAACTGCGCCAGGCAGCGGCAGTCTTTGAAAACACCACCGAGGGTGTGATGATCACCGATGCCAATGGCCGTATCGTTGCCGTCAATCGGGCATTTTCCGACATCACCGGATACAGTAGCGAAGAAGTGATCGGTCTGACCGGCGCCTCCCTGAAATCGGGGCGGCAAGACGAACAGTTCTATGCCTCGATGTGGAGCGCCATCCGCGAGAATGGCCACTGGCAGGGTGAAATCTGGAACCGGCGCAAGAATGGCGATATCTATCCGGAATGGCTCAATATCAGCGAAGTCCGGGACGACCGAGGAAAAATAACGCATTACGTGGGCGTGTTTTCCGACATCAGCGCCATGAAGGAGTCACAATCCAGGCTCGACCACCTCGCCCATCACGACCCCCTTACCGGTCTTCCCAACCGCCTTCTCCTGAATGCGCGCATGGAACATGCGCTGGCACATGCCAACCGGGGAAATACCCAATTGGCGGTGCTTTTTCTCGACCTGGACCGCTTCAAGAATATCAATGACACGCTTGGCCACCCCATCGGCGATCTGTTGCTGCAGGAAGTGGCGCATCGCCTGAATGGCTGTGTGCGCGAGGAGGATACAGTCAGCCGCCTGGGCGGGGACGAGTTCACCATCCTGATGGAGGATCTTGAAGACTCGCGCTTTGCCAGCAAGGTTGCCCAGAAGATACTCGACTCGCTGGCAGATAAATTCGTGCTGCAGGGGCATGAAGTATTTGTGACCTGCAGCATCGGCATCAGCATATTTCCCGCCGACGGCAGCGACATCACCTCTCTGCTCAAGAATGCGGATAGCGCGCTCTACCGCGCCAAGGAACAGGGGCGCAACAATTACCAGTTCTACACCGAGGAACTCACCATCCGAGCCATGGAGCGACTATCCATGGAAAATAATCTGCGCCATGCCCTGCAACGCAACGAGCTGGTGGTTCATTACCAGCCTCAGGTCGATCTCTATAATGGACAGATCATCGGCATGGAAGCTCTGGTACGTTGGCAGCATCCAGGAATCGGCCTGATTTCGCCCAACGCTTTCATCCCCCTTGCGGAGGAAACCGGGCTCATTGTTCCCATCGGTGAATGGGTGCTGCGCACGGCCTGCGCACAGCTCAAGGCGTGGATGGACGCAGGTCTTCCGAAAATCCGCGTGGGCGTGAACCTGTCCTCGCGCCAGTTCAACCAGAATGATCTGGACGAAGTCGTCGCCGCAGCCCTGCGCGATACCGGACTGCCGCCGGATTGCCTGGAACTGGAACTGACGGAGCGGATGATCATGCAGGACGCGGAAAGCACCATTGCCATCCTGCATAAATTGCGGGCGCAGGGCGTGCAGTTTTCCATCGACGATTTCGGTACCGGCTATTCCTCGCTCAGCTATCTCAAGCGCTTCCCCATCGACCGTATCAAGATCGACCAGTCCTTCGTGCGTGAAATCACCAGCAACTCCGAAGATGCAGCCGTCTCCCAGGCCATCATTTCCCTGTCCCACAGCCTGAATCTGAAAACCGTTGCCGAAGGCGTGGAAACCGCCGAACAGCAGGAGTTTCTGCGTTCCCTGCAGTGCGACGAAATACAGGGGTACCATTTCAGCCGTCCTGTACCTGAACAGGAAATGGGCAGGTTGCTGAAGGAAGGTGTCAAGCTGGAAAGCCGGCATGAGTTCATACAGGAAGAACGGATACTATTGCTGGTGGATGACGAAGAAGGCATTCTCAATGCCATTTCCCGTGTTCTGCATTCCGAGGGCTACCGCATCCTGCGCGCTACCCGGCCACGCGAGGCGCTGGATCTGCTGGCCACGCATCCGGTCGGCGTCATCATATCCGATCAGCGTATGCCGGAAATGAATGGCATCGAACTGCTACGCAAAGTCAGAAAACTCCATCCCGACACGGTGCGCATCATGCTGACTGCGCATGCGGACCAGCAGGTCATTGCGGCCGCCATCAACGAGGGAGCAGTGTACAAATTTATTTTCAAGCCATGGTCGCAGGAGGAACTGCGCGCCAACGTCAGGGAAGCCTTCCGCAAGCACGACATCAACCTGCACATGCGCATCTCGAAAACGCAATAAGGATCGTCAAGAAGCCGTTGGATCGACGGGGTCGGCCATGCTTGCTTCGCGCAGCAGGACATGCAGCAGGGCCAGGATCACCGGGCCGATAATCAACCCGACCACGCCCATGGAAGCAATACCGCCGAGAAAGCCGAACAGAACAGCCAGAAATGGCAGCTCGGTGGAGCCCTGAATCAGCCAGGGCCGCACGATGTAGTCAGCCGCCATCACCACCAGCGTGCCGAATACGAAAACGTATATCCCCGTCATGGCCAGCCCCTGAACCGACAGGATCACGCCGATCACGGCCAGCAATGCCGGCGCGGCCAGAGGGATCAGTGCCAGAATCGCCGCCACGGCTCCCAGCAGCACCGCCGAAGGAACGCCGATCACGGCAAACAGGGTGCTGAATATCACCGCCTCGCCGAAACCGACGATGACCAGGCCATTCACCGAGCCCCGCACCGCACTGGGAATACTGCGCGCATAAGACGGCCAGCGCCGTTGCAGCCATTTATGCCCGATAAGGTGGATTTTCGTGATCAGACTTTCTCCGTCGCGGTAAAAGAAAAACAGTACCCACAAGGCAAAAGCCAGCGTTGCCAGACGTGATGTGAAATCCACCAGAACAGATTGCGCCAGATCCTGTGCAAGATTGAGCCGGGTGGATAGCCACTCCTGCGAGAACTCACTGAGCTGGTGCGGCTCGGCCAGAAAAAGCTGCCATTCCCTGACTAGCAGCGAACCAACCCATGGCACTTTCTCCAGCCATTCCGGCGCCGCCTTGCCATGCTCGTCCGCTTCGAGAAGGTAGCCTGCTACGGTATTGAGATCGATGATCATGAAGCCCACCAGCAGTACCATGGGCACGACAAGCGCAATCGCGATCACAAAAGTTGTACCAGCAGCGGCAAGCGCAGTTCCGTTGCCAAGATACTTGCTGACCCGTATATGCAAGGGCCAGGAGGCCACGGCAATGACTGCTGCCCATACCACCGCCAGCAGGAAAGGCTTGAGGACGATAAAAGCGGCCAGCAGAATGCCCATCGAGAAAAAAACACTGATAAGCGAGGAATAGGGAAAGATCATGAGCTTATGTGGTTAATTGCATGAAATCGCAGCATTATTGGTCGGGAAATATCGTTAAATGATGACGTCCTGAATTCTGAGCCCGAAGCCGGTGTGCGTCAAAGCCTTTATGGTCGTGCATCCTGAATGGTCAGAATGAAATTACGGTTACAGACTTGTTCAGCGCATAGCAGTCCACGCAAATAATAATGGATAATGAACAGATGTTCGCACGAAATATGAAATTTAGCGTAGGTGCCGGTTTCGCCATGGTGCTTGCGCTCATGATCGCCCTGACGGTAATCGGCCTGAACCAGATGGCAGGAATCAACAGCCGTCTGGAACGGATCGTTAATCAGAATAACGTCAAGATCGAACTTGCCACAACCATGCGCGATGCACTCCGCGAACGTGCCATCAGCATGCATGCGATCGTTGTGCTGCAGGACCCTTTTGCCCAGGATGAGGAATTGCTCAGGTTTTATGAACTGGGTTCGACTTTCTCCAAGGCACGGCAAAACCTGCAGCAGATGACCTCCAGCAGTGCCGAGGAATTTGCGCTGGAGCAGATCAACACCCTGACCATGATTACCCAGCCTGTCGTAATCCGGACCATTGAATACGCGCTCGACCGGGACAGCGCCTCCGCGCTGGCGATATTGCAGAAAGAGGCTATTCCCACGCAGAAGAAACTGCTCAACGAACTGGATTCATTGCTGAGAGAGCAGCAGAATGCCACACGAAAAGCAGCGGAAGAAGCCGCGCAGTCATTCCGGCAGACAGAATGGCTGATGGTCCTGCTTGGCGTGTCGGCTGCGGTTCTGGGGATATTTATTGCCGTTTTCGTCATTCGCCGCGCAGCACAGCAAACCCTGGAAATTGAAAAACAGCAACTGAAATTCAAAACCCTGTTCGAAACCAATTCCGACGGAATCGTGCTGATGGACCAGAGCCATTTCGTGGACTGCAACCCGGCCGCATTGCGCATGTTCCAGATCGGTTCCGCTGGCCAGTTCACCCATCTTTCTCCTGCTGATCTAGGGCCTCAGTTCCAGGCCGATGGAACAGCCACCCCAGACTATGCCATCGGCTTTATCAGGCAAGCCATCGAAACGGGTCACTGTTATTTCGAATGGCTGGGAAAACGGGCAGACGGCAGCATTTTTCCGGCTGAAATCGCCTTGCATTCCATGAGTCTGGAAAACCAGGTCATTACGCAGGCGATCATCCGCGACATCACCGAACGGAAAGTGGCCGAGGAAGAATTGCACCAGGCCTATGAAGCCGCACTCGAAGCCTCCAAAATGAAGTCGGAATTCGTGGCCAACGTCAGTCATGAAATCCGTACCCCGATGAACGGCATCATCGGCATGATCAGCCTGCTGCTGGATACCCCTCTGAGCCGGGAACAAAAAGACTACGCGGAGACGATCAACCAGTCTGCCTCCGCCCTGCTCACCATCATCAACGACATTCTCGATTTTTCCAAGATCGAGGCGGGAAAACTCGAACTTGAAGTCATCGACTTCAACCTTCTGCAAACTGTTGAAAATGTGGCCGAGCTCTTTTCACAGCGTGCCCAGCTCAAGGGGCTGGAACTGATTTGTGACATAGACCCGGCCCTGCCCCATCACCTGCGCGGCGACCCTGGACGATTGCGCCAGATTCTTGCCAACCTGACCGACAACGCCATCAAGTTCACCGAGCAGGGCGAAGTCCTTATCCGGGTCCATTTGCAGGAGGAAACTTCAACCCGCTTGCAGGTGCGCTTCGAAGTCCTGGATACCGGCATCGGCATTTCTTCCCAGGCTAAAAGCCGTCTTTTCCAGTCTTTTTCTCAGGCCGATGGCTCGACTACCCGTAAATATGGCGGCACGGGTCTGGGTCTGGCGATTTCAAAGCAACTGATCGAACTCATGGACGGCGAGGTCGGCATGAACAGCCAGGAAGGGAAAGGCAGCCAGTTCTGGTTTACCGCACAACTCGAAAAACCGGGCGAAACGTCCATTCCTCTGTCTGGCGATTCCACTCTCAGGGGGTTGCGGGCACTTGTTCTGATCCCAAATCAGAAACTGGCAGACATGGTTGCGGGGCTGCTCAACGGCTGGGGCATCGAAAGCCATCCCGGCATGCCGGTTGAAAATCTTGCATCAGAACCCTTTGACCTGATCGTTCTTGACCTGTCCCATCCGGATGCCGCGGCCCTGACCCGGGCGCCAGCCGGGGGAACCGCAAAAGCTCCGAACTGGATACTGCTCTCGCCCGTGACGCAGCGACAGCGCATACCCGAACTCCCGGATGCGATCTATCTGACCAAGCCCATCCTTCAGCAGCGATTGCACGACGCGCTGCTGGAAGCCAGCGGCGCACAGGCAACAGGACAGCAATCCCTTGGCGGGCAGGAAACGGAAAACGACAGCGTGCCGCCCTCTCATTTGCGCGTGCTGGTCGCAGAAGACAATAACGTCAACAAGAAAGTCATCCGGCACATGCTGAAAAAGCTGGGCATCGAACCCGAAATAGTCAGCAATGGGAAAGAAGCGCTTGAGGCCATGCGCCGCACCCCCCACGATCTGATTCTGATGGATTGCCAGATGCCGGAAATGGACGGCTTCGAGGCCACCGCCGAGATTCGCCGCCAGGAACAGGCCGAGGGTGCTCACAGGATGATCGTGGCGATGACGGCCAATGTCATGCCCGGCGACCGGGAAAGATGCCTGGATGTGGGCATGGACGACTACCTGGTCAAGCCGCTGAGTCTGGAAAGCTTGATAAATCTATTGCATGAAATCAATCCATTGCCGCTCATTTCTCATGTTGCAATTGACGAGTCGCGCCTGAAAGCCACGCTGGGAAATGACCCGGTATTTCAGCAAGAGATGATCTCGCTGTATCTCGAAAGCACGCGTCCCCTGCTGCAGAAAATCTCGCGTGCGCTGGCTGCGCGCGACCCCCTTGCCTGTAAACGCAGCGCACATGAAATCAAGGGCGCATCCACTTACATTGCAGCCATGTCCATGGCCGACGGCGCGCGTCAGCTGGAAAATGCGGCACAGGCAATGGACTGGGAAGGCGTCGGGCTACACCTGCAACAACTGGAAAGCGGACTCGTCCAAGTGGCCGACTATCTGAACCTGCAGGCCGGAACCGAAGACCCGGCCTGATTCGAGCGCCCCGGCTTTCATCAAGTCTTATTTGCCGAACATGGCCAGTTTTTCCGCCTGATCGATGCGCTCCCAGGTGAAACCCGGCCCACTTCTTCCGAAATGTCCATAGGCGGCGGTCTGCCGATAGACCGGGCGGCGCAGGTCGAGGCTGTCGATAATGCCGCGCGGCGTCAGCTTGAAGGTGCCGCGCACCATCGTTTCCAGCGTGTTATCCGGGAGCGTTCCGGTGCCATAGGTTTCGATCAGCAGTGAGACCGGCTCCGCCACCCCGATGGCATAGGCAAGCTGGACCAGGCAGCGCCGGGCATAACCGGCTGAAACGAGATTTTTGGCGATATATCGCGCCATGTAAGCCGCCGAGCGATCCACCTTGGTGGGGTCTTTGCCGGAAAACGCCCCGCCGCCATGCGGACAGGAGCCGCCATAGGTATCGACGATGATCTTGCGCCCGGTGAGGCCGGTATCTCCATTGGGGCCGCCGATTTCGAAAGGACCGGCAGGATTGACCCACAGCTTGAAACCCGGCGTGCGAAGTTCCATCGGCACCAGCGGGTCAATGATTTCGCGCGTGATTTCCTGCGTCACCCAGGCCGGGTCGAGATTGCGCTCGATTTGCGTGGAAATCACCACATTCTCGATGCCGGCGACTTTGTGCCCTTCGTAAGCCACGGTCACCTGGCTTTTTGCATCGGGGCGCAGCCAGGGCAAGGCGCCGGATTTGCGCAATTCGGCCTGCTTCTGCACCAGACGATGCGCCAGCCACACGGGATAAGGCATGAGATCCGGGGTTTCGTCGCAGGCATAACCGAACATCAGCCCCTGGTCGCCCGCGCCGATATCACCACCCGCCAGGGTGATGCCTTTGTGAATCTGGATGGACTGGTGATTGAAGCGCACCTGCACTTCGCAGGTGTTCGGATCGATCCCGGTTTCGGCATCCCGATAACCGATGTCGCGCAGCACCTGACGGGCGATTTCTTCGGCGCGCTGCTGGACCTCGCTGAACAGTTCCTTGCGAACGGTTTTGAACTCGCCGGCAATCACCACCAGATTGTCCGCCACAAAGGTTTCACAAGCCACCTTGGCCTCGGGCTCTTCGGCCAGAAAAGCATCCAGAATGGCGTCCGAGATCTGGTCCGCAATCTTGTCCGGATGCCCCTCGGAAACAGATTCAGAGGTAAACAGATGGCGTCGTGTGTTCATTTATCGTTCCTTATCATCATTACACTCCTCCCCTGACAAGGGGAGGCGGGGAAAGGTTCATGCTACCTAATAAGATCGATTCATGAACCGCAAAAGCGCGAAGGCGCAAAGAAATCAGGAAGATGGAATGGGAAGCCGAGACACCCAAAGGGTGAGAAGGCAATTCGCCCAGCCATCGTTACAATTTTCTGTTTTCCTTTGCATAATCTTGGCGCCTTAGCGCCTTTGCGGTTTGCAACCGAGGTTTTCACAATCAATTATTTCACGGGATAATGAAACCTTGCCTGATCAGCGAACCGCAAGACGCCACAGCGAAGTCACCTCGGCCGCACGCGCCGCATGGAGTGGGTCGGTTTCATCCGCCGCGCGGGGGTGCGTAGGTTTGACATCCATCCGCCCCACGACCTTCAGCCCAGCTTCATCGAAAGCAGCCAGCAACTCGTCCCTCGACCGCAATCCAAGGTGTTCGGCCAGATCGGAAAGTATCAGCCAGCCCTCGCCGCCCGGCTCAAGATGAGCGGCCAGCCCGGCCAGGAAACCTTTCAGCATACGGCTCTCCGGGTCGTAGATTGCATGTTCGATCGGTGAATTTGCCCGTGCCGGGAGCCAGGGCGGATTGCAGACGATCAGCGGGGCACGCCCTTCCGGAAAAAGATCGGCCTGAACGATCTCCACCTGTGCCAATCGCCCAAGCCGGGCGATATTCTCGCGTGCGCATGCCAGGGCACGGGGATCCTGGTCCGTGGCCACAATGCGTTTCACACCTCGCCGGGCCAGAATTGCAGCCAGCACCCCGGTCCCCGTGCCAATATCGAATGCCAGTTCCATGGAAGGCAGCGGCGCCCCTGCCACCAGACCGGCATACTCGCCACGAACCGGTGAAAAAACGCCATAGTGCGGGTGGATGCGCGCACCGAGCGCCGCGATTTCCACGCCTTTCTTGCGCCACTCGTGTGCGCCGACCAGACCCAGCAATTCGCGCAGCGAGACCAGCGAGGGCGCTTCGCCGAAACCATACGCTTCCGTACAGGCTTCCCGCACGTCAGGCGCACGCCGCAAGGGAATGCTGTAATCCGCCTCCAGCGGCAGCAACAGCATCCCAAGCACACGTGCGCGCAAAGACTGGAACTGACGATGAAAATGAAAGGCTTCGGTTAGGGACGAAGCAGACTTGCGCGGCTTGCGATCGATGCGACGCGCCATCGCCTGCTGCAACTGGCGCGCATTCTGAAAGTCCCCGCGCCACAGTAGCGCGGTACCCTCGCAGGCCAGACGATAGGCTTCATCCGCTTTGATGCGGTCATCTGCGACCAGCAGCTTTTTGGGCGGCGGCGCCCCGCTCTCCGAACGCCACCGGGCAGACCGGCCCTCGCCCTCCTCGGACCAGTTAACCACAGGATATTCACTCACCCGGACTTTACCCGCTAAACACGAAACACGTCATTACAACATAAAACGCCCCTGGAATTCATAACGCCGCGCCAATGTGACTCATTTCCGGCTGACGGGCAGACAGTAAATCCCGCGCCTTGACTTCGGTCATGATCCTGATTAGAATGCGCAACGCTTTGGGGGTATAGCTCAGCTGGGAGAGCGCTTGCATGGCATGCAAGAGGTCAGCGGTTCGATCCCGCTTACCTCCACCAAACACAGTAGCAAAGCAGTCAAAAAAAGGCCTGAAACCCTTACAAATACAAGGTTTCAGGCCTTTTTTACGTCCAAACCAGCCCAATCCAAACCTTTGCAATCCGGGTTTTTTGACGGCATATACCATCAGACAGCACCTTGTGACAGCATTTCGTAACCCATACTAAGTGATACTCCATTTGAAATGCTGTATGACTTCCGCACCTGTAGTCCGTGCCGCACCGCCTTCATGCAACATATTGACGCAGTTAAAGCCAGTGGTTTATACCTTGTGATGGATAGTTAAGTGCTCGCGTTGGGAGTCGTATGAAAAGTTGCCAGGAAACGTGTGATCCCCTGTGAGGACGAGGCGGTAATTGCCCCATGGTGCGCCACTAGAATCGATTTGGTGATCGCCAGGCCCAATCCTGCCCCCTCGGCCGTTTTCTGGCGCGAAGGGTCCACCCGATAAAAGCGGTCGAACAGTCGTGGAAGGTGTTCGACAGGAATTGTCGCACCAGTGTTTTCAACAATCAGATGGATTTCTCCTGAACCGGGTCGGGTGATATTCACCTTAACCGAGCCGCCGCGCGGCGTATAACGTATCGCGTTCGACAGCAGATTGCTGATGGCACGACGGATCATCAATTTGTCTCCGGGGATGGCTCCTTCACCTGTGAGCGCCAGGGTGACCCCTCCCTCTTCCGCGATGGCTTCGTAGTACTCGAATAGCGCCTGCACTTCAGCGACCAGATCCACCTGTTCGCTGCGTGGAATAATCAGGCCATTGTCAGCTTTGGCCAGAAACAGCATGTCCGAGATCATGCGGGCGAGGCGCTCGTATTCCTCGAGATTGGAATAGAGAATATCCTGATACTCGTCTGCCGTTCTTGCCTTCGAGATCGTGACTTGAGTCTGGGTCATCAGGTTGCTGATCGGCGTGCGCAGTTCGTGGGCCAGATCAGAGGAAAATTCGGACAGGCGCCTGAATGAATCTTCCAGACGAGAGAGCATTTCGTTAAATGAGCTTGCCAGATCTTCCAGTTCGGCGGGTACGGATTCGATTGGTAAACGTTTATGCAGCTGCTGGGCGGACATCCCCTTTGCCACCTCGGCGATGTTTCTGACGGGTGCCATCTCGCGGCGCGTCACGCCCCAGCCGAGCAACCCGGTTAGCAGAATGCCCAGCGTGACCGCCCCCCACAGGATTCGCTGAAATGCTGACATGAAAGCCAGGTGGTGCCCAATGTTCAATGCCACAGCAACCTTAAAGGGTGCCGCCCCCGGCATTCCGGTTGGAATGACAACGGTAATTCCCCTGTATGCTTGATCGCCGTGTTCCCATGTTTTGAGTTTTCCGGGCCCAATTTTGCCCGAAGCCGGGCGCTCATCAAGCAGAGGCGCTGGAAAATCCGCACCCGAAGTGGCAAACAATTTTTGGTTCGCCGGTGTAACGACGACAACGGACAGATCGTGATGACCGACCAGGGCATCGTCCAGATGCTGGGGCAATGCGTCGAGATCAGCCTGGACTCTCACCTGGAGAAGGGCGTGGCGTATCAATTCCAGTTTGCCATTCAATTCCATGCGGTCCTGCTCCTCGAAATGCGCCTCTACCGCCAGCCCTATGACAGTGCCGACAGCAAAGAGAACCATGGCAGAAGCAGCAGCGAAGAGCAGCGTCAGGCGAAGGGTAATGGATTTTCGCCAGCTCATGCCGGCTCCGTGGATTCAAGGACGTACCCCATGCCTCGCACCGTACGGATCAGCTTGGGCTCAAATGCGTCATCCACCTTCGAGCGCAAACGACGAACAGCGACCTCGATGACGTTGGTATCGCTGTCGAAATTCATGTCCCATACCTGGGAGGCGATCAACGAACGCGGCAAAACCTCCCCCTGCCGGCGCAGAAACAATTCGAGCAGGGAAAATTCCTTGGCCGTCAGGTCGATACGCTGCCCGCCCCGCGTCACTCGGCGGCGCAGCAGGTCCAGCTCCAGATCGGCCGCATGCAGCACTTCAGGCCCTCTTGCCGCGCCGCGCCGTAGCAGGGTTCTGATCCGGGCCAGCAGTTCGGAGAAGGCGAATGGCTTGATGAGGTAATCGTCCGCACCAAGGTCCAGCCCTTTCACCCGGTCCTCTACATGGTCGCGGGCGGTCAGGAAAAGCACCGGCATGTCCCGCTCGGTAGCCCGGATTTTTTCCAGTACCTGCCAGCCATTGAGACCGGGCAGCATCACGTCGAGTACAACCAGATCGTAGGCCTCCGTCAAGGCCATGTGCATGCCATCCATTCCGTCCCGCACCAGGTCGACCACGAACCCGGCTTCCGTGAGGCCGCGCCTCAGGTAGTCGCCGGTTTTAGGTTCATCTTCGATAATCAGGATCTTCATTGCTTTCCTCTGCTGCTATGGTCATCCGCCCAAATCGCATCCTCACCGGATCCGGAATCCACTGAGATAACAAAATTGTAATCGCAATGTCAGCTTCGGGTCGGTGGCTTGCCGTCATTATGGTTCTGCTACCCGATGAAGGAGAAATACGATCATGGCCCGCACAATTCCATTCAAGGCAAATCCCCGGCTCAAACTTGCCCTCGTTTCGGCAAGTATTCTGGTGCTTGGCGGATGCGCCTCATTCACACCGGACGGGGGTTTCGGCAAGACATCCGAAGAGGTAAACAGCAAGCTGGGCCAGCAAGTTGCCTGGCAACGCAGCGAAGCAGATGTCACAGCGTCCCAGGTTCAGGTGGACAGCTTACTGACAAAAGTCCTTTCGGTCGATGATGCGGTTCAGATTGCGCTGCTCAACAACAAGGGACTGCAGGCCAATTACGCCGAACTCGGCATTTCGGAAGCTGAACTGGTGCAGGCCGGGCGCCTGCACAACCCAGGTTTCGGTTTCCAGCGCACAGAGCAAGGAGGCTCGATTGAATTCGAGCGCTCGGTCATGTTTAACTTTCTCGGTCTGCTGACCATGCCGGCTCGTAGCGAAATCGAGAGCCGCCGCTTCGAACAGGCCAAGCTGCGCGCGGCTGCAGAAACCGTGCGGCTGGCCTATGAAACCCGCAAGGCCTTTTTCAAGGCAGTTGCAGCGCAGCAGTCCGTAAAATACCTGGAACAGGTCGAATCATCGGCAGAGGCAGGAACCGAGCTGGCAAGCAGGATGGCTAAAGCCGGGAATTTCAGCCAGCTCGAACTGGCCCGTGAGCAGGCTTTTCATGCTGATGTGATCGCCCAACTGGCGCGTACCCGGCTGTCTGCCGTCAGCGAGCGTGAGCGCCTGATCCGGCTGCTGGGATTGAAGGATCGCATCGAGCGCCTGCGCCTGCCGGAGCGTCTGCCCGATCTTCCCGCAGAGATCATCCGCGAGGAAAAAATCGTCAGCCAGACCCTGGATGAGCGCTTCGACTTGCGCATGGCAAGGCAGGAGCTTGATGGCCTGGCCAAGTCACTCGGTTTGACGCGCGCCACCCGCTTCGTCAACGTGCTCGAGGTCGGTTACCTGAATACCACTTCGGCTGGCAGTCCGCGCAAGAGTGGCTATGAAGTCAGCTTCGAGCTGCCGATATTCGACTGGGGCGGCGCCAGGGTTGCGCGCGCCGAGTCGCTGTACACCCAGGCCATGCAAAGAGTCGCGGAAATGGCGGTCCATGCGCATTCTTCGGCACGCGAATCGTATGCCGGCTATCTCGCCACCTTCAAACTCGCCAGTCACTACCGTGATGAGATTGTTCCGCTGCGCAAGAAAATATCCGACGAAAACATGCTCCGTTACAACGGGATGTTGATCGGCGTGTTTGAACTGCTGGCCGATGCCCGCGAACAGGTGGGCAGCGTCAACGCCTACCTGGATGCGATGCGCGATTTCTGGCTGGCGGAAACCAGCCTGAAAATGGCCATGGATGGTGTTGGCGGCAACTCTCCGGCAACAGACAAATAGAAGGAAATCATCATGACAAATCGCAGGCAGTTTCTTTCTAAAGCGGGTGCTATTGCGCTCGGCCTTGGAATGGTCGGCCGTGGACAGGCGGCATCCGTACCCGAAGCGCCAACCCAGTCGCTGGCGGCCACCCAGCCGCCCCTTGCGCCCCATGCCGGGCGGCCTTACAACCCGGTTGTTACGCTCAATGGATGGACATTGCCGTGGCGCATGAAAAATGGCTGGAAAGAGTTTCATCTGGTAGCTGAACCGGTGCAGCGGGAGATCGCGCCCGGCATGATCGCCAACCTGTGGGGTTACAACGGCCAATCCCCGGGCCCGACCATCGAATGCGTGGAAGGCGACAGGGTGCGTATTTTTGTTACCAACAAACTGCCGGAACACACTACCGTCCACTGGCACGGCATACTCTTGCCGAGTGGCATGGATGGTGTGGGCGGGCTTACCCAGCCGCAGATTCCAGCCGGAAAGACCTTTGTTTATGAATTCGAAATGAAGAAATCCGGCACCTTCATGTACCACCCCCATGCGGACGAGATGGTGCAAATGGCAATGGGCATGCTGGGCTCCATTGTTGTTCATCCGAAAAATCCCAATCTTCACCGCGTCGACCGGGATTTCATCTTCCTCGCCAACGCATTCGACATAGATCCTGGCAGCTATACGCCCCGGGTCAACACCATGACGGATTTCAACCTGTGGTGCTGGAACAGCCGCGCCTTTCCCGGCATCGATCCGATCGTGGCGCGCACGGGCGACAAGGTGCGCATCCGGATGGGGAACCTGACCATGACCAATCACCCCATGCATCTTCATGGCTACGATTTCGAAGTCACCGGCACCGACGGCGGCTGGGTTCCGAAAAGCGCCCGCTGGCCGGAAGTCACGACGGATATTGCCGTCGGCCAGATGCGCGCGATCGAGTTCGATGCCATCTACCCGGGCGACTGGGCCTTCCATTGCCACAAGTCGCACCACACCATGAATGCCATGGGCCATGCGGTGCCAAATATGATCGGCGTGAACCAGCGCGAAGTCGCGGCAAAAATCAACAACCTCATCCCGGACTACATGGCCATGGGCGAGAAGGGCATGGCTGAAATGGCCGAAATGGAAATGCCTCTCCCCGACAACACCCTGCCAATGATGACCGGACAGGGGCCATTCGGCGCGGTGGAAATGGGCGGCATGTTTACGGTGGTCAAGGTGCGCGACAAGGTGAAGACAGGCGAATACAAGAACCCAGGCTGGTACAGGCATCCGGCCGGCACCGTGGCTTCGGAATGGAAGGGCGAACTGCCCGACATGTCTCGAAAGTAGAGGGAAACATCAAGATTGGAACAGGCTGAGAATTACAGCAATGTAATCTGCGCGTCAGCTTCCTGAAGGGGGCGATGCTGCAAACTGGCTGCATCAACCATGAGACAGGGAAGCTCAACATGAAATTCAGCAAAATCACCGCAGTTCTGGCCGGAGTGATCCTTTCCCACAATGCTTTGGCAGCCCAGTTTCCGGCTGTTGACGTTTACAAGAGCCCGTACTGCGGTTGTTGCGGAAAATGGGTCGAGCATCTCAGGCAAAACGGCTTCGAGGTAAGAACACACAACGTGGCTGATGTGCAGGCCGAACGCAGCCGGCTCGGCATGCCGGACAGGCTCGCCGCCTGCCATACGGCAAAGATCGGCAAATACGTGGTCGAAGGGCACGTTCCTGCCCAGGACATCAAGCACATGCTGGCTGCAAAACCGCAAGCCCTTGGACTGGCCGTACCCTCGATGCCGCCCGGATCGCCTGGAATGGAAGGCGTGCGCGCTATTCCCTACGACACACTGCTGGTGCAGTCTGATGGGACAACCCGGGTTTTTGCCCGCCACTAATTTCTGGAGGATAAACCATGAAACGATTCACTATCCCGGCACTGCTGCTGGCCCTGATCGCTCCGCTTGCAGCACAAGCTGACAGCGGACACATGATGAATGGCAATCAAGGCATGCCCATGATGAATGAGGTTCAAGGGGCTCAGCCCATGAACGCGCGTCCTGCCATGGCTGGACGAAGCGAAGGAGAAATCCGCAAGGTTGATCCAGCCGCCGGCAAGCTCACGATCAGGCATGGCCCACTCGAAAATCTGGGAATGCCAGGCATGACCATGGTATTTCGCGTCAAGGACCCGGAGTGGCTCAAGCAGGTCAAAACCGGTGACAGAGTCAAATTTGTTGCCGAACGGGTCAACGGCACTCTTACGGTAACCACACTGGAACCGGAAAAATAGATTGGCCGGAATTAACCACGTTCAAGCAATCGGCTCCACCAATGAAATTCAACCTGAGAGCATGCCTGACGGTTAATGCGCAGAGCGTATCAGGAGGATGAAGATGAAAGCCACCCTGAACATATTGCTGATTCTGATCTCGGCCGTGGCGACGGCAACCCTGGCCGGGCAGCTATCCATGCCCCCGGGTTTCACCCCGGAAGCGGGGCCCGAGACGGTGCTGGCCGCATACCCTCTCGGCACCATCACCAAACAGGCCGCCTTCAGCCATCATGGAAAAGCGGTGCGTACATTGATCCTGCCCAATGGAAAGGAAGGGTGGGTATACGAGGTGGGGGTTAAGCAAGCCAGAACCTACGTGAAACCCGCGGGGGAAAAGCAAACAGTGTACGAAACCGGTCCAGGAAATGGCGTGCGCACATTTACCCTTGTTTTTGACGACAAAGGATTGGTCATTGACGTGCTGTACAACGAGCAAGGCCGGCACGATGGCATCACTGCGCTACAGGTGCAGCGCAAGGCTCACGGTGAGGGCATCATCAAGGGCAAATGAGCAAGGCTGAATTGACAGGCGCCAAGGACAGTCTGCCTCGTGGCAAGGGATGGGTTGAATGCAAATCTGAAAGACATGTTACGCATCTATTCCGGCCTTGCTTACAGTCTTTGCCTTATTGAACAACGAGCTTGTTCAGGAACAAGATGAGGCGGGATCATGAGTCTCCAGTTCTAAAAAAACTGGCGGGTTGTCAAAAAGGAGATTAGGCGATGCAATACCTTACGAACAAGACTCTTCCTCTTGCGGCAGCCATTTCCGGGATTATTGCACTCTCTTCCAGTGCTTATGCTGACAGCGAATCCCAGAGTTTGCAAAGTGAGGTGCAGATGCTCAGGAAAGAGGTGGCCGAGTTGCGCGCCCTCATAAAGGAACAAAGTTCTGCTCAAGAAGAGGTTAAAAACCTCAGAAATGAAGTGAAGGCAACATCGCATGCTCAGTCCGAATGGACAAACGCCGACTCCACATTTCATCTTTCAGGATACGCAGCCGCAGGCTATACCGACCGCAAACAAAGCGGGGGCAGCGCCTTCAACGTGGCCAGCTTCAATCCGATCTTCAATTTTCTCTATCGGGATATTGTGTTGGCGGAGGCTGAACTGGAAGTTGCCACCGCGGCGGATGGCTCGACCGAAACCAAACTCGAGTATGGATCGATCGATATTTTCCTTAATGACTATGCCACCCTCGTTGCCGGGAAATTTCTAAGCCCGCTGGGCCATTTCCGGCAGAATGCGCATCCGGCATGGATCAACAAGTTTCCCTCACTGCCGCCGGGTTTTGGCGAGGATCAGGCGGCACCCGCCGCGGAAGTCGGTCTGGGGGTGCGCGGCGGATATCCATTCGGACAGGATATGAAGATGAAGTATGCACTTTATGCCGGAAATGGTCCCGAACTGGAAGTGGATGCAGGCGAAATCCACGGCATCAAGAGCGACGGCTTTGCGCGCGATGTGGACCGGCGCAAGGTGTTGGGCGGTCGCGTGAGCCTTGTGCCCCTGCCCAAATTCGAGATCGGGCTGTCTGGAGCCAGCGGGGGTGTGGGTCTGGCCAACGAACCTGATCGTAGTTATCGCGCCATCGGGACGGATATTGGATACCAGTGGAAGAATCTCGATCTGCGCGCAGAATATATAAGCCAAAAGGTAGGCGATCAGGAAGCAAGTGCCGCACCACTGGGCGGCACCTGGAAGGCCTGGTATGGCCAGGCAGCGTACAGGTTTCTGCCGTCGAAATGGGAAGGTGTGTTGCGCTATGGCAAGTACGAATCGCCTCGCGATAGCCAGCGGCAGAAGCAGTGGGCGGTTGGCGTGAACTACCTGTGGGGGCCCAGCGTCATGGCTAAACTCGGTTATGAGTTCAACCGGGGCCTCGCTGGTCAGGAAGCCGATGCCAACCGCTGGTTGTTGCAGCTCGCGTACGGTTTTTGATGGGAGATGAGCATGCTGAATAAATCCTTCCAGTTTGTCCGTGTAGCGGGTTCAACCCTTGTCCTGACAATTGTCCTTGCTAGCGCCGCGCATGCCGAAACTACGGATGCGCTCCAGGGTGATTCCGGCCAATCTGCTCGCGGCGTCAAGGCATGGGCGAACAACTGTGCAAGCTGCCACAACTTGCGGCCTGCAAAAGAGCTTCGCGATGACCAATGGCGCGTGGTTGTTTCTCACATGCGGGTGCGGGCGGATCTGACCGGGCAGGAAGCGCGCGACATTCTCAAGTTCCTGCAGGAGAACAACTGAGATGCCCGGTGCACGCCTGATCATTTTGGCAACCAGTGGTCTGGCATTCGTCAGTCTTTCGGTTGCCGCCGATGATCCTGGCCGCGGTGAAGCGGTCTACAAGGGAACTTGCATCGCCTGTCATGGTGGGGATGGCGCCGGAAGCCTGCCTGGCGTCCCTGACCTTACCGAAAAGGCTGAGTTGCTGTCGCAGGATGATGCCATATTGCTCAGGCGCATGGTGGAGGGTTTCCGGTCGGCCGGCTCACCCCTGGAAATGCCGCCCCGTGGAGGCGATCCGGCATTGACTGATGCAGACCTGAAAGCTGTGCTGAAGTATATGCGCAGGGAATTTCAGCAAACCAGATAAACAAAAAGGAGAATAAGCAAATGAATCATCCAAGTCAGTGGCTCCTGGGGGTTTTATTTCTGAGCAATGGCGCATTCGCCGCGCCGACTGTATTCATCCCGACAGGATCGGGCAATGAAGTGATCGCCATCGATGGAGCAAATAACAAGATACTCCGGCGTTATCCCGGCGTGGAAAACCCCCACGGACTGGTGGCATCGCCGGATGGGGAATACCTGGTTGCCGGTAGCCTGAAGGAAACCGCAGTCCCTGCCGGCGCGCCAGCGGATACACCAAACAGCAAGCTTTATGTGATCCATCCCGAGCACGGCCATATCATGGCGGAAATTCCGGTATCCGGCTGGACTCATCACGAAGCAATTACACCGGATGGAAATTTTGTCATTTCCACGCATCCGACACGGGGCGGGATCAGCGTTGTCGACCTGATTAACAGAAAGATATTCAGGACAATCAAAACCGGCCCCGCTCCGAATTACACACTAGTCACGAAAGACGGAAAGCGCGCCTATGTGAGCAACAGTGGCAATGGGACCATTAGCGAAATTGATCTTGTCCGATGGGAAGTGATTCGTTCGCTGGAAGCTGGCCCTTCGCCGGAACATCTGGTTTTTTCACCTGACGAAAAAACACTATACGTGGCGAATGATCGAGCCGGGAGCGTCTCCGTAGTTTCAGTTCAAAGCGGCAAGGTCGAGCGTAGCTACAAGATCGGAAAGCGTATGCATGGCCTGGATATCGGAGATGACGGCAAAACCCTGTTTGTTAGCAGTCGCGCGGATGACAAGCTGGTTGCGCTGGATACCATTACCGGCGAACAGCGTTTTCTCACCCTTTCGCCAGCACCTTACCACCTTGACAGGATACCGGGAACCGGAAAAGTGTATGTCTCCAGCAGCAATGCACCAAAAATCTGGGTAGTGGATCAGAAGACGTTCAGCGTTACCGGAACGATCCAGCTGCCTGCAGGTGAAGGGCACCAGATTGCGGTAATCAGGTAAAAACCGGCGTCAAAGCCTATGGCACTGCCATTTTCGATGACGTTTATGAATTTTCAGCTGTTTTTTCAACCCGGATAATTCAATTAAACGGGTTTAACCGCAGGAAGAAAGGAGTTCCAAATGAACAAGCCCGTAAAAACATTATTCGCATCTTCTATCGTTGCCCTCGCATTGGCCGGAGCAGTCGCACCTGCCTCGGCAGAGGAAACCATGATGCCTGACCAGCAAATGATGATGAAAGGCCAGGCCAAGGGGGGCAGCATGCCTGCCAGTAAACCTTGTTACGGGCCAGGCAGAGGCATGATGGATGGAGGTATGGGACAAGGATACGGCATGGGGCCGGGCATGATGGGTGGCATGGGCAGTATGGGCAGTATGGGCGGCCCCGGCAGTATGGGCGGCCCCGGCATGATGGGCGGCCCCGGCATGATGGGCGGCATGGGGATGATGGGCGGCATGGGGATGATGTCCATGCTTGACCTGAGCGATGCGCAGAGCGAGCAACTGGAGAAGATTCAAACCGAGGCAATGAAGAAACAGCGCAAGTTCATGCGTCAGATGTGGGACGAGCAGGAAAAGATGAGTGACTTGTATGACGCGGAGAAACGCGATCCGGCAGCAATCGGCAAAGCCTACAGCAAGCTTTCTGACCTGCAGCGGCAGGCGCTGGAGGCGCGCATCGATGCGGAAAACAAGGTGGCAGCCGTGTTGACCAAGGAGCAGAAAACTCAATTGCGCCGCGGCTTTGGCAGGGGCATGATGGGTAACTGAACACGTCATGATATCCGGGGCTGGCCTGCAATTTTGAAGCCGGTCAGTCCTCTGACGAATTGAATGGATCAGGAGAACACCATGATGGGTGATTATGGCATGAGCAGCGGTTCCGGTTTTGGCGGGATAATCATGATTCTCTGGTGGGCGCTCGTCATCGTCGGAATTGTCGCGCTGGTGAAATGGCTGATCTCTTCCTCCGCCGCTACGAGCGGCCGGAGTAGCGGTGACAGCAAGGCGCTGGATATTCTCAAGGAACGCTATGCGCGGGGAGAGATCGATGAGCAGGCGTTTCAGAAGAGAAAGGGCGGTCTGAAACAGTAGCCAGGCAGGCATCCCGTATGCCTGCCTGGCTTTGGATGGGAGCGCAATGACATGACTGACAAGAGGCAAACTCGTGGGGCATTCGATGTAAACCGGAAAATTGCCCTGGCCCCGGTTGCTACAGAGCGATTGCAGGAAGCGGCGCGCCAGCTTCGTGCCATCGAGCCCGTCATTGATGCGCAGATAAACCGGCGCGGGCAGCTCCATATCTCGTACGATGCCTCAAGCGTTGGCATGCGCGATATTGAGGCCATCCTCGACAAGTCAGGTATCGTGCGAGCGGAAAGTTTCTGGTGGAAGCTTAAGTTGGCGTGGTATCGCTTTGTGGACGAAAACGCCAAATCCAATGCACGTTCAGTGGGCGGTGCGTGCTGTAACCGCCCGCCTTCAGAATATAGTGGAAGCAGTGCTGCGGGAAAAATTCGCTCCGGGCAACATCATGACTGAACCCGCTACTGCTCATGCATGCACCTGCAGAAGCTGCGGTACGGATATTGCCGCAGGTCTGCATCTGCAGGACGAAGAGGACACACTGTGCGAGAACTGCTTTCTCGATCAGGCTCGGCATGCCCCGGCATGGGTGGCGGACGAAATGCCTTATGTGTCATTGGCCGAAGCACTGGCGGCCGCACTGGATGCGCGCGAACATGAGACCGGCCTGCATTCAAAACGTGTCGCCTGTCATACCATGGTGCTGGCCAAACGATTTAGCGATGATGCAAAAACGCTGCGCCAGGTTTACTGGGGCGCGCTCCTGCATGATATTGGCAAGATCGGCATCCCGGATGCCATCCTGCTCAAAGAGGGGCCGTTAACGCCGGAGGAATGGAAAATCATGCAGCAGCATCCTGAAATCGGCAAGCAAATACTGTCGGGTGTGCCGCACCTTGCTCAGGCGGCGGAGATTGTGCTGAGCCATGAAGAGCGCTTCGACGGGTCCGGTTATCCGCAGGGGCTCGCAGGAGAGGCTATTCCGCTATGGGCCAGGCTGTTTGCGATCATCGACACGCTGGATGCGATGACTTCCGATCGGTCTTATCGCAAGGGGCGGTCCTTCGAAAATGCCAAAATTGAAATCCGGCGCATGTCCGGCACCCAGTTCGATCCGGTCGCGGTCGAGGCATTCCTGGGGGAAGAGCCGACACTGCGCAAGATGGTGGAACTCAAATGCACCAGCGTGCCGTCACAGCCCGAAATTTTACCTTCAGAAAAAATGTAAGCGATATTTTTACCAGGATGAGGGAGAACCAGCATGGCCACCGATCCGGTTTGCGGAATGAAAGTCTCTGAAGACACCAGTTACCGCCACGTCCATCAAGGCAAGACCTATCTGTTCTGCAGTGAACACTGTGAGAGCAAGTTCCACGATCATCCCGCCCAGTACCTGAAACAGGATACGGCACCGATAGCCGCAACCACTGCTGCGGACATCTACACCTGTCCCATGCACCCCGAAGTGCAACAGCAGGGGCCTGGCGCTTGCCCCAAGTGTGGCATGGCTCTGGATCGGATGGGGGTGCCCGCGCCGGCCGCGAAAACCGAATACACCTGCCCCATGCATCCGGAGGTGGTTCAGGACCATCCGGGGAGCTGTCCCAAGTGCGGCATGGCTCTGGAGCCGCGCAACGTAGCGGCAGATGAGGGTGAAGACGCAGAGTTGCACGACATGACCCGGCGTTTCCGGGTCAGCACCGTGCTGGCTATTCCCGTTCTGTTCAGCGCCATGGGCGCGGAGTTCTGGCCTGATCTCTTTGCGGAAATCGTCCGGCCGAGCACCCGCCAGTGGCTGGAATTGCTGCTGGCCACACCGGTGGTTCTATGGGGTGGCTGGCCCTTCTTCGTGCGTGGCTGGCGCTCGCTGGTGACGCGCAATCTCAACATGTTCACCCTGATTGGCCTCGGCGTAGCGGTGGCCTGGGGCTACAGTATGGTGGCGGCGCTGGTGCCGGGTATATTTCCGCGCTCGGTGTTCAATGAGATGGGCGTGGTGCCGGTCTATTTCGAGGCCGCAGCGGTGATCACCGCCCTGGTGCTCCTCGGACAGGTTCTGGAGTTGCGCGCCCGCAGCCAGACTAATGCCGCTATCAAGTTGCTCCTGGGGCTGGCGCCCAAGACAGCGCGTATCGTTCGTGACGATGGCCGTGAAGAGGATATTCCACTGGAGCATGTCCAGCCGGGGGATCGCCTGCGCATCCGCCCCGGCGAAAAAGTGCCGGTAGACGGCACGGTGGCTGACGGCGCCAGTCACGTGGATGAATCCATGGTCACCGGCGAACCGGTGCCGGTGGAAAAGAGCGCGGGCGCCAAGGTCATCGGCGCCACAGTCAACGGCACCGGCAGTCTCCTGATGGTAGCGGAGAAGGTCGGCAGCGAAACTTTGCTGGCGCAGATTGTCCACATGGTGGCGGAGGCGCAGCGTTCCCGCGCTCCGATCCAGAAGCTGGCGGATGTGGTCTCCGGTTATTTTGTCCCGGTGGTGGTGATTGTCGCTGTGATTACGTTTGCAGTCTGGTGGGCCTTTGGGCCGGAACCTCGGCTGGCCCATGGAGTGATCAACGCAGTCGCGGTGCTGATCATTGCCTGCCCCTGCGCACTGGGTCTCGCCACACCGGTCTCCATCATGGTGGGAACGGGACGGGGCGCCATGATGGGGGTGCTGTTCAAGAATGCCGAGGCGCTTGAGGTGATGCGCAAGGTAGATACCCTGGTAGTGGACAAGACCGGCACCCTTACCGAAGGCCATCCCGAACTGGTGAGCGTTACCCCGGCATCAGGTTTCGATGAGGCTGAAATTGTGCGCCTCTCAGCCAGTGTCGAGCGCGCCAGCGAGCATCCCTTGGCTGCCGCAATTGTGCGTGGCGCGGAGGCACGAAGCGTGGAACTGGCTGCAGCAGAGGATTTTCAATCGGTTACCGGCAGTGGTGTCACGGGCATGGTCTCCGGGCACAATATTGCCCTGGGCACGCTCAAACTGCTGCAGGATCTCGGCATCAATGCAGGCGATTTTCCGGAACAGGCCGATAAGCTGCGTGCCGAGGGACAAACGGTGATGTTCCTTGGCGTGGACGGCAAGCTTGCCGGACTGATCGGAGTGGCCGACCCGATCAAAGCGACCACGCTGGAGGCGATCCGTTTGCTGCATGAAGAAGGTATCCGTATCGTCATGCTCACTGGCGACAGCCGAAAAACAGCAGAGGTGGTCGCTGCAAAGCTGAACATTGATCAGGTTCAGGCAGAAGTGCTGCCGGACCAGAAGGCGGCGGTAGTCAAACAACTTCAGGCAGAAGGGCGTATCGTCGCCATGGCTGGTGATGGCATCAACGATGCCCCGGCCCTGGCCCAGGCCCAGGTTGGCATTGCCATGGGCACCGGCACCGATGTGGCCATGGAAAGCGCCGGAGTGACGCTGGTCAAGGGCGACCTGCGCGGTATCGTCCGTGCCAGAAAACTTTCGCATGCCACCATGAGCAACATTCGCCAGAATCTGTTCTTCGCTTTCATCTACAACGCATTGGGTGTGCCTGTTGCGGCCGGAGTGCTGTATCCATTTTTCGGCCTCCTGCTCTCGCCCATGATCGCCGCCGCTGCCATGAGCTTCAGCTCGGTGTCGGTGGTGTCCAATGCGTTGAGGCTTAATCGCGTAAGTCTGTAGCAGTTTTAGCTGGTTCGGTAGATTCATGCCATGAAAGGAGAACTGAAATGTGGGGATATATGGGAAATCACGATTGGGGCTGGGGTGGAATGGGATTCGGCATGGTGATTTTCTGGGCATTGCTCATCGCGCTGATCGTTGCCCTGGTCAGAGGCGTGTCCAGCTCTGGCGGTGGCTCGCCGGAGCGCCGCGAGGAGAAGACGGCGCTCGATATTCTCAAGGAGCGTTACGCGCGCGGCGAGATCGGGAAGGATGAGTTCGAGCAGAAGAAGCGTGACCTGGGTGGCTGACTGCTCCGGGGCATCTATGCAACTAAATACGGGTTCATACAGAGATGGAGAAAAAGCATGAGTACTTTGGTAAAAGACCCGGTCTGCGAAATGGATGTGAATCCGGACCAGAACCAGGCGACTTACTTGGGGATGAATTTTGCTTTTTGTTCGGAGCAGTGCCGTCAGCGCTTCATGGCCAATCCTAATCTTTACATCGGCAAGCCCGGCCATGTTGCACCGAAACAAGCGGGCGTCAAACTGATCAAGAAACGGCGCATGCACCTTGCAGCGCCAATCTCCATAGACGAGGCCGGGAAGCTCGTTGAGGCATTACAGTCCATGATGGGCATCAAGGAGGTCAATGTTAAGAGTGACATGGTGGAGATCAGCTATGATCTGCTCGAAGCAACCGCTGAGCAGATTGAGGCCCAAATGATAGTAATTGGCGTACGCATAGGGAAAGGATGGGGAGAGCGCCTGCGCCGGGCCTTTGTGCATTATGAAGAAGAATGTGAGTTAGGAAATCTTGAGGAAGGCGATAAACCTTGTTGCAGCGGGCGGGGGTAAGATTGGGCGCCTAAAATATTATGTGGCGGTTCGAAAACCCTCAATGCGAACGTTCAAGATGCATATTCAGTTATTTTGAAAAAAACTGAGTGACGACTTAGGCTGAAAACCAGGCCCGCACCCTCTCAGCTAAGCAATTCCAAGAGAATTTTTTTGGTCAGGCTGTGTTGTATTGAATGAGCTTGCGGAGAGAAGAAGAGAACGGGTACGCGAAACCTGTCATCCAGAAATCAGTCAAAAGCGTTAAGATAGGATAGGTAAATGGCATCAGGAGGCCAAAATGTCAGCCGGAGCAAACAACAGCGTGTTGCATGCATGGCGTGTGAACACAGTAACGACTTCATGCCTTGTTATTTCTTTGTTCTTCATGGCAATCCCGGACGTCTCCAGGGCAGGTGATGTAGCAGGCGCTATCATCGGTGGCGCAATCGGCAGCAGAGTCGGGCAGGGGCGGGGGCAGGTTGCAGCGACTGCTGCGGGAGCCTACCTTGGCAGCAAGGCGGGTGAGCGTCTGTCCGACCCGGATGCGCCTGGAATCACTGCCGGAAATGTGACCGGAGCCATCATTGGCGGAGCCGTCGGAAGCCAGTTTGGTGGCGGAAACGGACGCCTTGGCGCAACAGCTGCAGGTGCTGTCATCGGCTCCAGCGTGGCCGACCGTATGGATGAAAATACCCGCCGACAGGGTCTGCGCCGCCCGCAAAGGGACGTGAACAACTATGATGAGGAACCGGGCTACGCTGCGCCACCGCAACGTTACTACCGCCCTTCACCGCAATATCTCTCTTCCGAACCGGGCGCCCCAGTCGTTATTCAGGGTGGCGGGTACTGACGCGTCGGCGACCTTCAGGTTTCCCGATCACTTCGTTCTGTTATACCTGCGGCGCCGGCTTCAGACCGGCGCTTCTATTTCCTGCGCGCTTCAATGACACCGGTCACATCGCGAATCTGCCCCAGGATTCTGCTCATCTGTTCCTGATCCGCTACCTGCGCGGAAAAATTCATGCGCGCCTTATCGCCACGGCTTTGGGTATTCACGGCAGTGACGTTGATTTTTTCGCGCATCAGCAGGTCCGAGATGTCCCGCAATAAACCCTGGCGGTCATTGGCTTCGACTTCGAGATCGACTTCATAGCCCCTGCCGCTGCGGGTGCCCCAACTGGTCGGCAGCAGGCGTTCTTTCCTGTCTTCGGGCAGATGGATGATGTTGGTGCAATCCTGGCGGTGAATCGCCACACCACGGCCCTTGGTGACAAAACCGATGATCGGATCGGGCGGCACAGGCTTGCAGCACTTGGCCATGGTCGTCATCAAGTCCCCTACCCCGACAACCAGCACGCCGGAGGCGGCCGGGGCAAGACTGCGCGCGCTGGCCTGCCACTCTTCTTCCTCGACCCTGGGCTTGCCTTCGTCCAGCACCAGCGCCATGATCTCCCGTGCAGAAACATCGCCGCGCCCGATCGCGGCAAAGAGTTCTTCCGCCTTGGAAAATTGCGCTTTTTGAGCCAGTTTTTCGAGATTCGGGAAGGCTGCGCCAAGCCGATGAACTTCCTTTTCCAGTGCAGCACGCCCTTCCTGCACATTCACTTCATGATGCAGGCTGTTGAACCATTGGCGAATTTTTGTCCGGGAGCGGCTGCTTTGGGTATATCCCAGCGTCGGGCTCAGCCAGTCGCGGCTGGGGCCGCCTTCCTTGGTGGTCAGAATTTCCACGCGCTGGCCGTTCTGCAGCGTGTAGGTGAGCGGCACGATGCTGCCATCCACCTTGGCGCCACGGCAGCGATGGCCGACATCGGTATGCACGTGGTAGGCAAAATCGACCGGCGTGGCGCCCTGCCCCAGCGCAATGACGCGCCCCTGCGGCGTGAGCACATAAACGGTGTCCTGGAACAGGCCGGTCTTGAACTGATCGACCAGCTCGTCCACATCCTGAACGTCGTCCTTCCATTCCATGATCTGCCGCAGCCAGGCGATTTTTTCCTCGAAACGGGCATCTCCCTTGCCGCCCTCCTTGTAGCGCCAGTGCGCGGCGACCCCCAGTTCGGCATGATTGTGCATGTCGTGGGTGCGGATCTGCACTTCGAGCGCCTTGTCTTCCGGACCGATCACGGCGGTATGCAGGGAACGGTAATTGTTGCCCTTGGGGTGAGAAATGTAGTCGTCGAATTCGCTCGGGATGGGTTGCCACAGGCTGTGCGCCACGCCCAGCGCGGTGTAGCAGTCCTTGAGATCGTTCACCAGCACCCGCACCGCGCGCACGTCGTAGACTTCGGAAAAATCCACTTTCTTGCGCTTCATTTTCTTGTAGATGCTGTAGATATGCTTGGGCCGCCCGGTAACCTCGGCTTCCACGCCGTTCTTTTTCAGCTCCGCGCGCAGTGTCGCCATGATGTCATTGATGTAGCGCTCACGATCCAGGCGGCGTTCATCGAGCAGTCTGGCAATTTTCTTGTAAAGCTCCGGTTCGAGAAAGCGGAAAGAAAGGTCCTCCAGTTCCCACTTCACCTGCCATACGCCAAGACGGTTAGCCAGCGGCGCATAAATATCCTGAATCTCGCGCGCGATCATGCGACGAACTTCCTCATCGGCACCGGGCAGTTCGCGCATGGCCTGGGTGCGCTCCGCCAGCTTGATCAGCACCACCCGGATGTCTTCCACCATTGCCAGCAACATCTTGCGCAGGGATTCAATCTGCACCTGCTGGTCTTTCTTTCCATCCTTGCCGGATTTGCCCTGCTCAGTCGGCACGCCGAGTTCGCCGATCAGCCCCATGCGCACCACACCATCGGCCAGAGCGGCCACGCCCTGGCCGAATTCTTCTTCGATCAGTGCCGGATGCCCTGCGTCGTCTGCGGCGCCCTGCAACACCGCCGCGACGATGCTTTCCACATCCATGTTCTGGGTTGCCAGAATGGCCGCTGTCCCCAGGGCATGATCCAGCAGCGAAGCACCTGTCGATGCCGCTTTCCCGGCATAGCGTGAAACAGCCACATCCGCCGCGCGCCGGATTGCATCGAGATCTTTCCCGGAAAAGCGTGCTTCCATGGCATGCAGCCAGGGCTGGAGCGTATCACCGCCGGGTTCTGAAATATGCTTGTTTGCCAGTGTCACCATTGTTTAATCACCTAATCCTTTTTCCTGCCAGTAACGCTTCCGTAACTGCCTTTGGCCCTGCAAGGACAAACCATCATCTCCGAAACGCAGTTCCAGCGCACCGCTTTTATCCGTGCGCCAGGTTTTGATGCCTCTCTTCCGGTAACGTTCCACGACATCCGCCTTGGGATGTCCAAACCGGTTGCGATAGCCGACGGTAAAAATCGCCGTTGCCGGATGCACCGCGTCTATGAATGCCTCCGTCGATGAGGTCAGGCTGCCGTGGTGCGGAACGACCAGCACATCTGCCGCCAGCGGTTGCGGCGATCTTTCGAGCAGATCCTGTTCGGACACGCGCTCGATATCGGCAGGCAGCAGAACACTGCCAAATGCCGATGAAATCTTCAGCACGCAGCCGCGGTCATTGTCCTTGAAGCCATCGTACTGGTAACTGTCCAGCGGCGGATGGAGCATGGCGAACTTCACCCCGTCCCATTCCCAGGTTTGCCCGGCAAAACAGCGCGAGTTGATCGTCACGCCGTTCAGGGCCGGACTCTCCGGCGGCAGGGAAGACAGCAGCCATTCCACCGGCTCGGCCTGCAACACCGACTGGGCGCCGCCGGAGTGATCCAGGTCATCATGCGAAATCACCATGCCGTCGAGACGACGTATCCCGGTGCCGCGCAGGAAGGGCACGATGATGCGCGAACCCGAATCCGCCTCAGCGCCGAACTGCGGCCCGGTATCGTAAAGCAGCGCATGATCCCGGGTGCGTGCCACCACGGCCAGCCCCTGCCCCACATCCAGCACCGTCAGCCATAATTCGCCCTGGACGGGCCTGGGCGGCAGCACCATGAACATTGGCAGGAACCAGATCGCACCCAGCCAGCGCGCAGGAAAGCCGCGCGGCAACAGCAGCCACAACACCCCCAGCATGGCCAGCAACAGCGTCCAGACGGGCGGGCCATGCTGCTGCCAGACCGCGACCGGCAAGGCGCTCAACCAGGTCAGGAAGCGCATGCAGCCTTCCATCGCAAGATGTGCGGCAAACAGCATAAAATCAAGGGGCAATATCGTGCCGAGCAGCGTCAGCGGCGTCACCACCAGGCTGATCAGCGGAATCGCCACGGCATTGGCCAGCGGAGAAACGATGGAAATCTGCTGGAACATGGCCAGCAGCGCGGGCACCAGTGCCAGCGTGACGGCCCATTGCACCCTGCCCCATTCCGCCAGCCAGTGCGGACGGCCGATGCGGCCAACGCCTGCCCCCATCATGGCTACGACAGCGCCGAAGGAAAGCCAGAATCCGGGCGACATGACCGCCCATGGATCGAGCAACAGGACCACCAGCAGGGCAAGCGAAACGACGCTGAAAGGACTGCTGGTACGCCCCAGCCACAGGGCCACGGCCACCACGGAAAGCATGTACAGCGTGCGCTGGGTAGGCACGCCGAACCCGGACAGCAGGGCATAAGCCAGCGCCGCCATCACGCCCGCCAGCACGGCAGCCTTGCGAGCGGGAAGCCAGAGGGTCAGGGCTGCGCTGCGCCGCCACAGCCAGTAGGCCAGCGCGAAAAAGAAGCCGGAAATCATCGTGACATGCAGCCCGGAGATGGACATCAGGTGATTGACCCCGGTGCGCAGGAACACCTGCCATTGCGCCGGCGGAATCGCATTCTGTTCTCCGATGGCCAGCGCTTTCAGCACGCCGGCGTAAGGTCGATTTACCAGCACCAGGGACAGGCGCCGGGAAGCGGCTTCGCGCACGACTTCGATCAGGTAGGCAGGACGATAGACCCGCTCCGTCATGCGCCGGTTTTCCGGGGCTTCCCGCACATAGCCGGTAGCGCGGATATTGCGCTCCAGCAGCCAGGCTTCGTAATCGAAGCCGAAGGGGTTGGCATTGCCATGCGGGCGCTTGAGACGCACGGAGAGTTCCCAGCGCTCGCCGGGGTGCAGTGGCGGAACGGCGTGTACGGCTGGCCTGCCGAAGCCGCCGTCGAACCAGCTCAACTGGATATGCCCGGGCACGTGAGCACCAGGCGTAATCACTTTCTCCACGTCGAACTCGAAGCGAAGGCCGCGCGCATTGCTGGCAGGCAACCCGGCAATCACCCCGCTGATCCGGATATCCTGCCCTTCCCAGCGTTCCGGCAATGCATCAGCCAGCCGCATCTGGGCGAAAGAAGCGGCCCAGAAGAAGCCGAAAGCCAGCCACAAAGTCTTGCTACAGAGATGTTTCAGCCCCCGGGCGGGCCAGGAAGAAGCGCGGCGTAAAGCGAATGCCAGCAGAGCCAGGGGCAAAAGCAGCCAGGCCCAGTACAGGGGCGGCAAAGCGGGTTGCTGTTGCAACAGCCAGACACCGGCAGCAAAAGCCAGGATGTTTACCCGCATGGGCGTTTACGAAACCGTCTCAGCCCCAAGCAGCGCCCCATCGACCAGTTTCAGGGTGCGATCCATTTTTGCCGCCAGTTCCATGTCATGCGTCACGATCACGAAGCTGGTGTTCAGTTCGTGATTCAATTCCAGCATCAGATCAAACACGCCCAGCGCGGTGTTGCGATCCAGGTTCCCGGTCGGTTCATCCGCCAGTACGCAGGCCGGATTGCTGACCAGAGCGCGGGCCACGGCGGCCCGCTGGCGTTCGCCGCCGGAAAGCTCGCCTGGCGTATGTTCGAGCCGGTGTCCCAGGCCCACCTTCTGCAACATTGAGGCGCCCCGCTCATAGGCCTGGTCTTTTGGGATCCGCCGGATCAGCAGCGGCATGGCCACATTTTCCAAGGCTGAAAATTCGGGCAGCAGATGATGGAACTGGTAGATGAAGCCCAGCGACTGATTGCGCAAATGGCCCCGCTCCGCTTCGTTCAGTTTGCGAACATCGCGGCCGAGAAGTTCCAGTTCGCCCGCGCTGGCGTCATCGAGCCCGCCCAGCAGGTGCAGCAAAGTACTTTTTCCCGAGCCTGATGCGCCGACAATCGCCACTCTTTCGCCTGCGGCAATATCAAGGTCGATCCCCAGCAAAACAGGCACTTCGACCTTTCCCTGCAAAAACACCTTGCGCAGGCCGCGGCAGGACAAAACCGGCTTACTCATACCGGAGCGCCTCCGCCGGGTTGGTTTTCGAAGCCCGGTAGCTGGGATAGAGCGTCGCCAGCAGTGTCAGAACAAACGAAACTGTGGCGATGGTTATTACATCTTTCACATTCAATTCAGATGGCAACTCACTGATATAGTAAACATCTTTTGCAAGAAAATGGATTCCGAAGAGGCGTTCTATGGCGGGCACGACCACATCGATATTGAGCGCCAGGGCAACCCCGCCCGCCACCCCGATGGCCATCCCTATGGTTCCGATCAGAGCGCCCTGCACGATGAAAATTTTCATGATGCTGCCGGGCGAAGCGCCCAGGGTGCGCAGGATGGCGATATCGGCCTGCTTGTCGGTCACGGCCATCACCAGCGTGGAAACGATGTTGAATGCCGCCACGGCGACGATCAGCAGCAGAATGATGAACATCACGTTCTTCTCGATCTGGATGGCGCGGAAGAAGTTGGCATGCTGGCGCGTCCAGTCGCTGATATAAAAATCGCCCCGCATCTGCTTCATCAAATCACTTGCCACCTGGGGGGCTTTGTAGAGATCCTTCAACGCCAGCCGCACGCCGGAAACCCGGTCGCCCATGCGATACAGTTTTGCCGCATCGTCGAGATGAATCAGCGCCAGCCCGTAGTCGTACTCATACATGCCGACCTCGAAGATGCCCCTGACCGTGAACTGCTTGAGGCGCGGCACCACGCCTGCCGGCGTGACCTGCCCCTGCGGCGCCATCACCACGATCTTGTCGCCCAGCCGGGCACCGAGCGCCCGCGCCAGTTCTGAACCCAGCACGATGCCGAATTCGCCTGAACGCAAGTCCTCCAGCCGCCCCTGCTTCATGTGGCTGGAAAACTGCGCCACCCCGCTTTCAAGATCGGGCAGGATGCCGCGCACGATCGCCCCCTGTACCGCCTGGTCGAACGTCAGCATGTTCTGGGCCATGATATAGGGTGCGGCGGCGGCAACATCGGGATGATGCGAAGCTTCCTCGGCCACCTTGCGCCAGTCGCCCAGGGCGTTGTCGCCGCCGGTAATCTGGATATGCGAAGCCACACCCAGAATGCGGGCACGCAATTCCTGCTGAAAACCATTCATGACCGAAAGCACCACAATCAGTGCCGCGACGCCCAAGGCGATGCCCGCCATGGAAATCAGTGAAATGAAGGAGATGAAATGATTGCGCCGCTTGGCACGGGTATAGCGCAACCCGATAAAAAGTTCGTAAGGGGACACGAATAAATTCAGTTCAATCCGGAATGAGTGCCGGAACTATAGCAGATCGTGTGCCATCACGGCACGCAGCGCTGTTGGAGTTTGTTTTCTGGAAATCGCCTGTCAAAATTCAGTACGATACAAATAATCCAATCGACATAAACTTGCCGGGCGTGAGCACGGTATGCTTCAAATTCATTTTGCCTCGCAATAGATTGGAAAACCTGGGGGCTTTCATGTGGCGATCGTTTTTGAAAAAAACTCAGCATTCGCAAAAAAACACATAACATATTGATGATACGTGTATTTTATAAATGAAATACTTTTACTGCCATCCTAATTGATGCATATTTTGCGTCAATTAGGATGGCTACTTTACCTTGGGGATCACTATCATGGCTTTCCGAAACGTCGTTGGCATGTATATTGCCTCGGCCTGTGTCATCTGAAAACGGAGACGCGCCATGAATGTTCAATCCCCTGCTTCTGTTCTTCTCTACTCTTTCGCAATAGCACGTTCGCCTTCGATACGGCAATACCCGGCCACATTGCCGGCAAATACTGCCGATACCATCCACATTTCTCAGGCGGCGCGAGAAGCATTCGCTGCTTCGTCTTCTTCCGTTGCTGCGAATACCGATAGATCGGTTGAAACACGGCTTGCCGAGATCAGAGCCAGCGGTCCAGTGAATAGAAGTCAGGAAGACCAAGATTTTCTGTTCGCCAACGACAAGAAACTTGCCGAAATCTCCGCCAAATCATACAACACGCGCACCGCCGACGAGATCGATTACATGCAAAAGGCGACGGGGTTCGTTAACACTTTTGCACATCTCAGTTCTGATGAAAAAGCGCTGTATGACAAAGCCGTCGCCAGCGGTAACACCGAAGCTGCGGAGGGCATCGCCCAGATTGCGCTCATTCGTCAGGGTGGGGAAATGGCAGGTGGTGCCAATGGAACCACATACAACTCGCGTACAACCGAGATAACGGCCGCCAATATCGATAAATATTTCAGACACAGCATCGTCGATCCCAGTGGCAACGCCGCGTCAAAGTTCCAGGCGCTGATCCAGTTCATGCAAAACAATTCGGTGGCTTGATGCATTATCGCTATAACAGCGATGCCCAACCCGGCAGTCGGGCGGGCCTGCGCGAAAAGCCGCGCAGGCCGCTTTTACTTCAACGTCGGGTAGCTTGAGCATTCGTATCGCCGCTTGACGAACGTACGCAATAGCGTACTACTAAGAACTCCGTATGAAGGAGCACGAAATGAACACACTTACTGCCAGCAAGGCTCGTGCAAATCTGTACCGACTCATTGATCAGACCGTTGAGTCTCATGAGCCAATCATCATTTCCGGTAAACGCAGCAGTGCTGTGTTGCTCTCAGCGGAAGATTGGAACGCAATTCAGGAAACCCTGTACCTACTGGCCGTGCCTGGCATGCGCGAGTCCATCAAAGCTGGCATGGCCGAGCCCATCTCAAAAAGTTCGAAAGCACTCAAGTGGTGAGTTGGCTAATTGTTTATGCCAAGCAAGCAATGAAGGACGCAAAGAAACTTGCTGCAAGTGGTCTTAAACCTAAGGCTCAAGAATTGCTTGCGTTTCTTGCCGACGACCCATTTCAAAATCCGCTACCCTTCGTAAAATCGGTCGGAGATCTTGCTGGCGCATACTCTCGCCGCATCAATATTCAGCACCGCATTGTGTACGAAGTCTTTACCCAAGAGAAAACGGTTCGTGTCCTGCGTTTGTGGACACACTATGACTGAACAGAGGCCCAACAGGTTCCAGATAGACCAGACAGACTTCCTCTTCGACAGAGTAACCAAGCAGGTAAATCTGGTTCTGACTGCGAAATTTGTAGCCAAGCAAATCAGACGGATCGCTTTCCTTGCGCTCGCCTACTGTGGGATCCTTGGCCACCACGCCAGTAGCCTTATCCACATCGGTAGTGACATTGTCATTTAGTCAACTTGCCTACAGTCGCAATGTGGGCTGATCAGGCTAAAATGATCTTTTCATCGCGAGAAAGGCCACATGATCAAACTGCCTGACGCACTAAAAGCCTGGAAAACCCCTGAATTCGAGGATGTTTTAAAGGCCGGGATACAAGCAATCCATCTCGAACTGCTCCCCCTGCAGCAGGGCTTGTCGCAAAGCAGCTATGTGACCGAGGGTGATATCAGCGTGGTGATTCTCAAGGTCACGGAGACGGACGAAGTCATTCGTGCAAAAACCGGGATATTCTATGCCGGAATCATTGCCGGGAGCTGCTGCGCCGATGACCCGACGACCATTTGCGAAGAGACCGAATACTGTGAAGTGCTGTTCGAGATAGACAAAATTACCGCCGAGACCACGGCAAGCCTTCTGAAAGATTGAACCTCTGCCGGGCCAGTCTGGGCACTGCGCATCAGGACCGCTACAGCAGGTCTGGCGCCATCACGGCACGCAGCACGACTTGCGTCTCATCCTGCCGTACCCGGCTGGAAAGCCACCACACTGCGCCTTTTTTGACGCTCCATTCCGATTCCGCGCCACCCAGCAGAAGTGCTGCGGCCTGTCCCAGTACCGGCTGGTGCCCAATTACCAGCACCGCTCCCCTGGCATCCGGCCAGCCGGCGGCGGTGAGCAGAGCGGGCACCGAAGCGCCAACGCCGATTTCCCTCAGGGTTTCGAACTTGCATTTCAGGGCCAGTGCCGTCTGTTGCGTCCGTTTGGACGGGCTGACGATAATGCGTGTGTCCCTGGGCAGGTGTTCACGCAGCCACTCGCCCATCCGGGCAGCCTGCTTTTCTCCTTTTGCGGTCAGCTTGCGGTTGTTGTCGGGAAAGCCGTCCTCGGCTTCGGCATGACGCCACAAAATCAGATCCATTCTGAACTCCTTTCGCAATTTCTGAGGGGCCTGAATCTAGCTCAGCAATGTTACACTAGCTCGAGTTATGCACTGCCATCTTCTCATCCCCAGCCTCTTTCCCCCAACCGCCATCACGCCTGCCAACGACCCGCTGCATCATGTCAAGGCGCCTGCACTGCAAACCCTGCTGGCACGGGGCGCCTGTAGCCGGACGGCGGCAAGCGACATGGAAAGCTGGCTGTGTGAAGTCTTCACCGTGGCACGCCAGCAGGATTATCCGATCGCTCCTTTCAGCGCGCTTGCAGATGCCATCGATACGAAATATGGCTACTGGCTGCGTGCGGACCCGATCCATCTGGCAGTGGAAAGAGACCAGTTGATCTTGACGGAAAGTTCGACCTTTTCCCTCAGCCAGACAGAAAGCGACAACCTGATCAAAACGCTGAACCAGCATTTTTCTGATGATGGGCTGCATTTTCATGCAACCCACCCATTGCGCTGGTACCTGCACCTGGAGCAACCGCCCGCCATCACCACCCAAAGCCTTTATCAGGCGGCTGGGCACAACATCCATACCCACCTGCCGCGCGGCCCGGATGAATTGCGCTGGCGCTCGCTGATCAATGAGGTGCAGATGCTGCTGTTCGAGCACCCGGTCAATGTCGCGCGGGAAAACCGTGGCGAAGCGCCGGTCAACAGCGTCTGGCCGTGGGGCGGTGGCACCCTCCCCGCAGCCCTGAATAGCCCTTTCGACCAGATATGGGCAAATGATGCGCTGGCCAGTGGTCTGGCCATAGCCGCTAATATCCCGCATCAGCCCCTGCCGCCCCACGCGGAAGCCTGGCTTGCCCAGGCGCACCCCGGCGGCCACCTGCTGGTGCTGGACAGCCTGCGCCCTGCCGCCTGCTACGGCACGCCGCATGCGTGGCGGGATGGCCTCGCCCATCTGGAGCGGCAATGGTTTGCTCCGCTGGCACAGGCGCTGCGTAATGGCGAAATCGGGCTGACGCTGCACGCGCCCACGCCATCAGGAACGCTGGGTTATAGCCTGACTCGCGGCAGTTTATGGAAGTTGTGGCGCCGCCCGCGGCCACTGATCAGTTATCGTCCCGGAGAGCATGAGGCATGACGGATATTGCCCCCCGGCCCTTCAGCCCGGATGACGCCCAGGTACTGGCAGAACAGGGTTTGCACCCGGTGCTGGCGCGCGTCTACGCCGCTCGCGGCATCGAGTCGGTGCAGCAGCTGGAATATGACCTCAAGGCATTGCTGCCTTTTCATCTGCTGACTCATGCCCAAGCCATGTCAAGGCATCTGGCGGATGCGATAGCTGCCGGTCGCCGCCTGCTGGTCATTGCCGACTACGATTCTGATGGCGCCACGGCCTGTGCCGTTGCGGTGCGCGCCTTGCGGGCGTTCGGCGCGACGGTCGATTACCTGGTGCCCAACCGCTTCGAATATGGCTACGGCCTGACGCCCGAAATCGTCCGGCTCGCGGCATCGGGCAAGCCGGACATTCTCATCACTGTGGACAATGGCATCGCCAGTGTGGCAGGCGTTGCCGAGGCGAACCGGCTGGGCATGCAGGTGCTGGTGACCGACCATCATCTGCCCGGCGACGAACTGCCGGACGCCGCCTGCATCGTCAACCCCAATCAGCCCGGTTGCAACTTCCCTGGAAAAAATCTGGCGGGCGTGGGGGTGATTTTCTACGTCATGCTGGCGCTGCGTGCCGAGCTGCGCCAGCGCAATGTTTTTGCGGGAAAGTTAGAACCCAATCTCGGCAGTCTGCTCGATCTGGTTGCCCTGGGCACGGTGGCCGATGTGGTCAGGCTCGACAACCTCAATCGTATTCTGGTCAGCAACGGCCTCCGGCGCATCCGTTCCGGCAAGGCCTGCGCCGGGATTCGGGCCCTGCTCAAGGTGTCAGGCCGAGATGCCCGCCGCGCCTCCACCTGGGATATGGGTTTTGCGCTCGGGCCGCGCCTCAATGCCGCAGGGCGGCTGGAAGACATGGCGCTCGGCATCGAATGCCTGCTTAGCGACGATCCGGTTCATGCCCTCGATCTGGCCCAAAAGCTTGACGCTCTCAACCGCGAACGTCGCGCCATCGAGGCCGGTATGCACGAACAGGCGCTGGCGGCGCTGGAACAGATCACGGTGCAGGACAATTACAGCCTCAGCCTGTTCGACCCGGACTGGCATCAGGGCGTGATCGGGATTCTGGCCTCGCGCCTGAAGGAAAAATTCCACCGTCCGGTGATCGCCTTCGCCCAGGGCAATGATGGTGAGCTGAAGGGTTCCGGGCGCTCCATTCCCGGTCTGCACCTGCGCGACACCCTTGATCTGGTATCCAAGCGTCATCCGGAAATGATCAGGAAGTTCGGCGGGCACGCCATGGCGGCCGGCCTGACCATCGCAGAAGAAGATTTTTCCCGCTTCGAAACGGTTTTTGAAGCTGTATGCAGCCAGCTGCTCACCCCCGCCCTGCTAACCCGGACGGTCGAGACCGATGGCGCGCTGGCGTCTCTGGAAATGTCGCTGGAACTGGCGCAGTTGCTCAGAAATGAAGTCTGGGGGCAGGCTTTTCCGGAACCGGCATTTCAGGGCATATTTCAGGTGGAACAACAGCGCGTGGTGGGGGAAAAACATTTGAAACTTCGCCTCGGACAGTCGGGGCGCAGCTTCGAAGCCATGCTGTTTTTCCATGCAGAGCCCCTGCCGGAGCGGCTGAACGCAGTTTACCGTCTGGACGTAAACGAGTATAACGGAAACACCACCCTGCAACTGCTTTTGAATCACTGGGAACCTGCATAAGGGAGCGAGCCAGATGGACCTGCCATCCATTCAGGGAAATGGCGTCGAGCATATCCCGACTTTTCTCACCAGCCTGGCAATCGGATTGCTGATCGGCCTGGAGCGCGAACGCAACCCCAGCGCCAAAGCCGGATTGCGCACCTTCGCCCTGATTGCATTGGCAGGGACGCTCTCGGCGATGCTCTCCCAGCTCACGCAATCGCCCTGGATACTGGCCCTGGGACTGTTTACCACCGGCATGGTCATTGTCTCGGCCTACTTCGGCCCGCACGCGCCCGAGGCCGATCCCGGCACCACCACCTCGGCCGCTCTGCTGGTGTGCTACCTGCTGGGGGCGATGGTCTGGTTCGGCGCGCAGACGCCCGCGCTGATGCTGGCCATCGCCGTTACCATCCTGCTCTATTTCAAGCCCGAATTGCGCGGCTGGACCCAGGGATTGTCGCGTCGCGACCTCATCTCCATTTTCCAGTTCGCCGTGCTGACTTTCATCATCCTGCCGATTCTGCCCAACCATAATTACGGTCCCTACAATACCCTGAATCCTTACCAGACCTGGCTGATGGTCGTGCTGATTGCCGGCCTGAGCCTGGCCGGCTATGTCGCCCTTCGCATTGTCGGGCAACGCTATGGCGCGCCCATTCTGGGGTTTCTTGGCGGGTTGGTTTCGAGCACGGCGACCAGCCTGGTTTATGCCCGTCACGGAAAAAACGCAGGCATGGTGCAACTTTCCGTGATCGTGATCCTGATTGCCAACCTGGTGGTGATCGTTCGTCTGGCATTGGAGGGCTTGGCTGTTTCTCCCCATGCCTTACCGACCCTGTTGCCGGTGCTTGGTAGCGGGCTGGTATTCGGCCTGGCGGGGACTGCTGTCCTGTGGCGTCATCTGGCAAAATCGGCTGACCTGCCCCTGCCTGAGATTACCAACCCCACCGAAATCCGCACGGCACTGGGTTTTGGTCTGCTTTACGCCGTGGTGCTGTATTTTTCTGCCTGGCTCTCTGATATTGCAGGCAGCAAGGGGTTATACGCCGTGGCTGTGGTTTCAGGCCTGACCGATGTCGACGCCATCACCCTGTCGAGTCTGCGCCTGTTCGAGACCGGCAAGCTGGACGCGGTACAGGCGGTCACCGCCATTACGCTGGCTTTTCTGGCAAACCTGTTTTTCAAATTCGTGCTGATCGCCACCATCGGCGGCGCGCAACTGGCAAAACGCTGTGCTATCGGATTCGCTGCCATGGGCCTGGGAATGGGTGCTGGCCTGATCTGGCTGAATGGAAGCTTTTGAGTTTGATCAGCCTGTTTATGACAAGGCGATTCAATTGTATGGTGCGAAAGGAGAGACTCGAAATGCCGCGCCTGTTGTTGATTACAGCGATGTCAGTCCAATGGCTGTCCAGTGCTGATTGAATTTTAGATAAATAATACTTTACAAATACGCGCATTGAGCGTATAGTTTTATTCATGGGATGCAGATCGCAAACCAACCGCGCCTCGGGATCTGGGGCTACCAGGAGAAATAAAATGAGCACAATCACCAGCAAAATCGAATTCGACAACCTCTCTGCCATCCTGTGCGGTCGCATGGTTTCTCTGGATTCCGCTACTCGCCAGCAAGCCGCCACCGAAGCAGAAACGCTGCTGGCCGATCTGCCGAAGTTTCTGCGCAACTCGCCTCACTGCCGCGATGAGATCTCCGCCATCAATACCCTGATGTCTCGCGTCCGCGCTGAAAATGTCTAACCACCCAAACCGCAGCCGCGCCGGAAGCGCGGCCAGCAATCCTACGACTGGCGATATTAGAGCGGAGCGACTGTCTGCTGGACTGACACAAACCCAGGCCGCAGAGCTCATTCATTCCACATGCAGGGCATGGCAGCAGTGGGAAGCCGGAGATCGTCGCATGCACCCGGCATTCTGGGAACTTTTCAAAATAAAGGCTTCATCTAGTCTCGACATCAATTAGCGCATTCAGCCTCACTGCACATGTTTCGTAGTGCTGGTTTGCGGTGGCGATCCAGCCAGCGATGTCGGTATCGCTGGAAGCTGGGGCGGCACCTTCTGGAGTAAGTGCGCCGGTGGGCGGACGCAGGCCGGGATCGGTGCCGGGCTGGAGCAGGCTGACAGTAGCCCTATTGAGGCAAGGCTGGCCAGTAGTGACTTTGGGAACATATTTGATGACCTCCACGGTTTGGGTGATGATGCGGCCCTCGGCGATGGAGAGGGCGTTCGAGAGTTCGTCGGCGTGGGCGCGCTGTTTTTCCATGGCGATCTGCTGGGCGGCCAGGTCTTTGGCGCGTTGCGCTTCATGCTTCGTGTTCGACCAGTCCTGTCCAGAATAGAATCCGAGGCCGAGTGCGGCGACCAGTGAGAGGATGGCGACCAGGATTATTTGCGGGTTTGGCATGGCTGCGGCTCCCTGAAATGCAGGCGCTCGGCATGCTCTGCTTTCTTGCCGATGTTGAAATAGGCGACTGGCCGGTGATAGCCCATGACGCGAGTGAATACCTCGCAGGGCTGGCGTTCGTGGTCTTCGAGTTTCATTATGCGGTCACTCCCATGGTCTGGTTTGCCCTGGCATAATATGCAACACGGTCCTGTTGTCCGTTCAATCCGCCATTGATGCTGCGGGTGATGCGCTCGAAGTTGCCTTCATCTGCCAGTTCGTTGAGTCCGTTCGAGTGCCAGAACCATGCTGCAGACCGGCAGGCGTTTTCTGTCTCTTCCAGTAATGCCGGGTCGATCAGGAGTCTGTCATCTCCGAACAGCGCGCGGGATGCGTCCCTGTAGTTGTTTTTTCCTGTAATCTGGATTAGTCCCCTTCCCTTGTACTTCTGCCCGTCGCCGTCGGCTTCCGGCGTGTTTCCTAGCCTTGCAGCGAGACGACCGGTGTCATAGGCAGCGCCGCTGGCGATTTCTTTCACATACCTGAGCTGACCAGATTCGTGCGCGATCTGTGCCAAAAATGCAGCTTGGCGCGCGGACGTGTTGATGTCGAATTCGGCCATTGCCGCATTTAGCGGATCGCAAAACATCGTAGCGCGACCTCCTGCTAGTGGCATGATGGCACGCAGTTGCTGGATGGTGATCATTCAATCCCCTTGCAGGCATCCCTGCGTTTGTTGGACAGAAAATACAAAACGATGCCGCCGATCAGGATGGCGTCTGAAAATACCGGCTGGCGGCCGTCGATTAGCTCGCAGATGCCGCTGACCGCGCCGATGGCGATGAGGATGTAGGTGGCGCGCACCGAGGTGCAGGTTTCTGGCCCCATGTGGTTTATGGTGAAAAGCGAGTGGCAGGCGATATAGACCAGCCCGGTGGCGATGAACAGGGTGAGCATCATTGGTCATCCCCTTTGCGGATGATCATTCCCGGATTCTGGCGGAAGCGATCGGCCAGGCTGATAAATCCCGGCACGATGTTCATGGCGGTGAGGCCAATCAGGAAAGCGATGCCGTTTTCCAGCTCGGTCGGGAATGCGATGTAGTGCAGGACGGCGGGGGTGATGTAGCCAGCGGTGAGCGATCCGGTGGCCACGGCGAGAAGCATCTGCGGTCTGGTCAGCGCCTTCAGATATGAAAGCGAAACGATGCCGCCAGCAAAACCGGCCACAAGGCTCGCGGCCTTGACGCCGAAAAAGCTACCGAATGCTGCTGATGTCGGCTCAGCCATTGCCACACCTTTTGAAACCCATCAGCGGGTTTGGTGAAAACACATCCTGAATTTGATTTCCGCCAAACGGCTCTGCGGCCAGATACCTGTGCAGCACATCCATCAGCTTGTAGCCAAAGTAGCCGCGAAAGCACCTGTTAGAACTGCCCCACTGCTTCACAATATAGAAGCACTCACGAGTCGATCCGTCATCGAGCGTGACCTTGATATAGCAGGTGCCTGAATGACCGGCAGGGATGTTCTGCGTGTCTGGGTCGCCCTCCCATTCCAGCACCCGGATGCGGGAGGTATCGAACCCCATCACGTCATGGCTCCATCCGCCAAGCGAGTTGCGAAACAGCCAGCGCAGCCGCCACAGGTATTCGCGCTCATGGCCGTTGGCATGCTCAGGACCGCTCCAATAGGGGTCGCCATTGATGCCGTAGGTCGGCTCGTCCCACCAGCGCAGGAGGTGCGGCAGATGATCATCCTCCTGCTTGCGGAAGGCCAGCGCCACTGGAACGACGATGAAGGCCAGCAGCCAGACCGGAAGCGACAGCAGTGCCATGCCGAACGATTTAAAGATTACACTCCACCTGATGCTCACTGGTATTCCTCCGGAAGTTGTTTGCGTTGTTTTTCGATCTGGTAGCACTCCTCGCAGTGGTCGGTGTCCCAGAAGAAAATTCGGTCTAACCAGACATGGAATTCTGGATGCTGCCCGCGCAGACGCCACGCGCGGGCGGAGAGCATTTCGTCAGCCATGCCCCACCCGTCTTCGAGCTTAATCAGAGTGTTCAGCGCCTGATCAAGCGCGATGGCGAATTGCTTGATTACCACTGAATTGCGTCCAGTTCATCCTGGGTGGTTGCTGCGTTTATCGCGGTTTCAAGCGCGTGCTGCGTGCCTTGTAGCGCGGCGAATGCGGTGACTTTCGCGGCGATCTTCGCCATCAGGTCAGGGATGGTCATACCACGCGCGGATGCAAGTCCTGCCACATACGGCGTGGGTGAGGCATTGTTTGCCTCCCATGCCATATATTCAGTGCGCTGGGTTTCCCAGGTGGCGATCTCGTAGGGTGCGGCATCCGCCTTTACAGCGGAGACGATTGCTTCGAAATAGTCTCTGAGAGCTTGGGTCCTGGCTGCCTTTGCTTCGAGCAGGCTGGCGGGCACTGGCAGGCCGAAGGCGGCGCCGTCCCATCTTTTACCTATCAGCGCAGGATCGTAATCCGCTACCGTGATCATCGATGCGCTCGCCATATTCTGGCTCGTTTCCAGCAAGGCGACACAGATGCCGTTGCTGTCGATTTCTGCAAATACGCCCATTTTAGTAATACTCCGTGAGTTGGTAGTTTGCGATCGGCGAATTGATCGTATGCCCGCTGGTGCAGGAGATGGTGGTGGCATTCACCAGGGTCAGTCGGCAGTAGTCGCCCGCGTTCGGCGTGCCCGAGCTGCAAGAAAACCCGGTCATCACCAAGTCGCACTTCGCCGGGTTCACGGCCGGTATCGTGGCAGAGGCACCGGATGATATCGAGCCCCTGTAAATGGCCTTTATCCGTAAACCGGATCTGGATTTCTGGCTGAATCCGTCCATGATCAGAAGTCCCCGCCGAACCCGACCAGATCAATCTGCTTGGCCGCCGTGACGGTGGTCAGCGATTTCACCTTGAGGATGAATGTTGACTGCAGGTAAAGCGACCCATCTTCCTTGAGCCCGGGGAAGTTCGTGGAATTCAGTACAGATACCCCTTTGACGGATGCCGCGCCGTCATTCCCGGCGGTGGCCGGGATGCTGACTTCGCCGATCGGATGATCCAGCGCGCCATCGTTGATGGCGAAAGAAAGCACCCGCGCCGAGGTGTCGTTACTGGTGGCAATCAGGTTATCGAGGCGCGATCCATTCGCCCCGCCCGTCATCAGCGTTTTGTAGGCGGAGGCATCCGCCGGCAGGATCTGCGCGGCCGGGTTCTTGATCACGTTCGCAAAAATAGGTGTGGTATTGGCGGGCATTAGAAACCTCCGAAGTTTTGATAGTTGAATACGGCCGCAGCAGCGGATGGTGCAAGCCCTGGCGCTGACAGGGAAACTGTCCAGGCCGCAAAAGCGCCGGCCCCCTGGATAACCGTTACATTGACCGTCAGCGCGCCGGTCCCACTGTCATAGGCAGTGACATCGCCGAACATCCAGTTGGTCGCGCTGGCGGTCGCGGCGATTTTGACCGACATGCCGACCACCAGAGATTTCCCGGTCTGAATCGTGAGCGACTTGCTGCCGGTGGCCACAGACAGGCTTGTCGTGCTGGTGGAAGATGTGCCCGGTGCGTTGATTGCTGTCACGGCACTTGCAGCCGCAGCATTTGCCTGTCCGGTAGCCAGTGCGACCTGATCTGCGGCCAGTACGACCTGCGCTGCGCCGTTATTGGTCGCATCTACAGCACTTGCCGCTGCATCTGCGGCCTTGGTGGTAGCCGTGCCGGCAGACGCTACGGCAGACGCTTCCTTTGCGTTGACGTTGGTTTCAAGCGCGTTGGCCTCGGTGACGAATGTAGGCAGCGCGGAAAGAAAAGCATCGCCTCGCGCGGCGAAATTGGCCGGATCGCTTCTGTCCGGAGGCGTTGGGAGTGGCGTGATTGGCATTAGATCAATCCTTCTATTTGGAGGTCACATTTCGATCCCCAGCGACCACTGATGATGATGTCGAAATCTTTGTAGAATCCGAAGATGATGGTGCTGGCGTAGTCCTTTGATCCGATCCATACCAGCGGCGTGGATCTGAATTCGGATAAGAGCCTATGAACTTCGTCTGTCAGACGGTTTTCGACGAACAGGTCGCACGACAGACGCTTGCTGAATCTGCGCTGCGTGATCTGCGGGTTTCCGAATTCGTCTATTTCTTTGCGCGAGAAGTCGATTATTCCGGCCTTTGGCGCCTGCAGCGTAATGCCGAGATCACGGTACATGCCGACAATGAGCTCGCCGCATTTTGCGGTTCCGGTTCCGCCATTGATGGTAACCAGCAGGTGTGCGCTGCCGAATACCGGGATGTCCGTGATCGCGACATCTGTCTTGCGTATAATCGGCTCGAAGAAATACTCGTACCAGTCGAACACGTTATCGAGCGCCAGGCTGACGGTCGTGCTGTAGATCGTGGTGGCGCCGTCAACGAGCTCCAGCGTGACGGACTCTGCGTCAAGGTTGATGAGCGCGGCCGAATCGATCCGGCCTGGCGCAATCTCAACATTTATACTGGTGGCGTGCGATGTTTGCGCACCGGCCAAACCATCAAACATCTGCCAGCGCCCGGTGGCTGAAACGACTTTCCACCACAGCGGCGTGGCCAGGGCAGTATCGGCAACCGGGTCGTGGTTGAGGTTGCCCGCCTGGATGGATTCGTAGATCTTATGTGTGGTCGTGCTTATCGCGCGATCTCCGAGCGCGTAAGTGGTTGCGCCTGACCATGCTGTGTAATCCGTCTCTGCGACGTTGCTGGAAATCAACATCGCATCGCTGATCACCGTCGGGCGGATTATTCTCATGCTACCGCCCTCACCTCTGGCATGCCGTCTCCATCCCAGCGCTCGAGTTGGCGCGCTGTGGCGCCGGTGTTTTTGGCGATGGCGTATTGTGCCTCCGACAAGTCCTGGCGTAACTGCTGCAGCTCTGCAATAAGTGCGGATATGTCTACGCCATTCCCACCTGTACGCAGCGGGCGGAAATTAACTTCATCATTGGCGGCCGGAATGCCGTAACGACGCAGAGATTCAGACGTGGCGGGGTCGATCACCATTTCTCCTGCGTGAAGGTTGGCCAGATAGTTATCGTAGGGGACGCGGTCCAGCCCGGTTGCGTGCGAAGGTATTAGCCCGAGGTTGCGTAGTATTGCGACCTGATCTGATCCAGGCGCGGTATATCCACCAATCCTGTAATTCGATAACCAGCTCGCCACTTCCTGGTTGAGCTTTTGGTCTGAATTGTTGCCGAACATGATCTGCGTGCCGGAGACGTTGGCCGCGCTCATGGCGTTCACCTCAGACAGTGCCTGTTCGTATGACGCCTGCGCATTCGTGCCGTCGATGGCGATTCGGTTGTTGTTGGTATAAATGCCGCCGGTTGACTGATTCGCGGTCACTATGGCCTGCCGTGCCATTTCAGCAGACTGTCCGAGGCTGACCGCAGCTGCGCCGCCTGCTGCAGATACGGCGGCAAATGCGCCGGACAAATCCATAAGCGCGAGGTAGGTCGTGCGCCCGGCATCTGTTGACAGATCCTGCGCTTCCGCCAGTTTGCGGAATTCCCCCATGGTGGAAGGGACAGTGATACCCAGTTTGGCAAACCCATCGTTTACAATGGCGAGGCTGTATCGTGCGCTGGCCTGCTGGCGCTCTGAATCCGTGTAGTATTGCTGGAAGAATGCGCCGGTTTTTGCAGAGAGCGCGTCCAGCCCTCCGGCGGCTTCGATCAGCGATGCGCGCGCGCCTTCTGATGCCAGACCGACTGCACCGAAGGCCGAGACTGAATTCTTACCCATCATGTCGGCGATCTGGTTGGTGAGTTCGAATTCGGATTGCAGGCGCTGGAATGTCTGGACGACATTTTCTCCGGACTGCGCTGCGTCCTCGATCCTGGTCCAGTCAAGCGTCTCGCCGAAAAGTCGTGTGCTGGCGCTGGTGTCATGAAGTTTCTTGTCAATCTCCAGTAGAGATCCGCCGAAGACGATGATCTCTTCGGATGATCCTTTGAACCCGTCAAGAAACTTTTCAAGAGAAGGATTGACTTCTTCGAAAGTCGCCTTGAAGCGGTCGCGAATCATGTTCGGCAGCGCTGTTTCCAGCCAGCCTTCGCCAGAACTTCCGTAGGTCTTTAACTGCAGCTCGCCCGCGACCTTTGAAACAGAATCCGGAGATAGGTAAGTGGCCAGGGTTTTATCCAGGCTCGCTATCATGTCGAGGTATTTCTGGGCGGATTCTCCCGAATAGGCAAACGCCTCGGTCGCGCCGATCTGGCCGAATGGGCTCTCTGAATAGGCACCGTCAGAGAACGCGCCGCTCTTTCTGTCGAACCTGAAGTCTGGCAGATTTGACTGATCAGGCTTGAGTGTGGCGAGCAGTCCGGATGGCGGCGTGGGATCACTGTCAGACATGAACATCAGTGCTGCAGCGGCGGCGACCCAGCCCCAGACGGGGACGGAGGCCAGGGCGCCTGTCAGCCCCGTACCAGCTGCACCAGATCCAGCAGCAAAAGCGGCAGAACCTTCCGCACCGACTGCGCCGACTACACTTGCACCGCCGCCACCAATCGCGCCGAGTGATGCCGCCTCGACACCAGCGCCGTAACCCATCATGGAAGCACTTCCGAGTGCGCTGCCAGCAGAATAAAGGCCTGCTCCAGCGACGGCCCCGCCTGGAATCATGGCTGAGCTGTATAGGCTATAAGCTGAATTAGCGGCACTGAGTGTGTTTCCCACCCCTGCCGCATTTGATGCGCCGGGAATTCCGAGTGACCCCATCCCGGCGCTGATCGCACCGGATACCGGAGACAGAACCGCGCTGATGACGGGGCGTAAAACCAGCGTTTTGAACATATTGACCAGCGAATCCTTGAAGTTCGAGGCGAAGTCCTTGCCGCTCTCAAACCCACGCATGAGCGCATCCGTCAGCCCGCGGTTGATCTCGTCGCTGGCCTTTTCCCATTCGCGCTGCGCGGCTTCGGCGCTGTCCCTGGCTGCTTTCTGCGCATCCTTTGCGGCTGTACCACGCTTTTCTTCTTTTGCGATCTGCTTTGCCAGATCGAGCCGCTCTTCGAGTACCTGCACTTCTTCCAGCGTCGCGTCAGCGAAATCGATACTGGCGAGCTTCGCTTCAAGCAGCGCAACGTTGTACTCGTACTGCGAATCGATGCCGCGCTCAAGCAGGTCTGACTTGATGCGCATGCCTTCCAGTGATTCGCGGTCTTTCGACACCTGCTCGCGCAGCGTGGTGTTGCGCCTGGTTTCTTCTTCGGCGAGTTTTTTTACGCCTTCGCGCTGCTTTGTCTGCTCGACGACTGATTTTTGTTTAACAACCAATTCGTCCAGGCTGGATTCGATACTCTTTTTCTGTGATTCGGTGAGCTTTATCCGGCCATTTACAATGTCGTCCATGACTTTGGCTGAAAGTTTTTCTCCCTCTGTCAGTTTTTCCGTGCTTTTAAGCTCGGCATCGGTCATTGCGATGCGCTCGCTGATCTGCGCATTCAGCTTGGCATATTCCGATTCTTTTTCCTTGGCTGCAGTACCGCCTGCTGACAATATGGCGCGCAGTCTCGCTTCTGTCTCCTCTGCCGCTTTTTTTGCAGCCTCGCTTTTTTCCTTGACGGCCTTGTCTCCTGCTGCCGAGGCCTCGGTCATCTGTTTTTCCAGCGCGGCGATTTCTTTCTGCGATGCCGCAATCTTCTCCTTCAACTCGGATTCGCTGCCGTATAACCATTTTTGCAGGTAGCCGCCCTGCTGCACTTCAGGCAAGTGGCGCTGCATGTCTGATATGGATTGCTGCAGGTTTTTTATCTTTGTCGGCGCAGATGCGAATTCGTCCGTAAATAGCGCGGCACCAAGCCCGCCAAGCCCGACCCATATCGTTTTCAGGATGCTGCCTTCGCGTGCTGCATCTGTCATGGCGCGGCTGACCTGCGTCAGTCCTGGCAGCATCTGGTTTGCCAGCGATATGCTCAATCCTTCGGATGCGGCACGCATGCGTGTCAGGTTGTCGTTGAATTCCTGCGCAGATGCTGACATTTCGTCAGTCATGACGACGCCGAGCCGAACTGCTTCGTCTGCCATGTCGCGCAGGCCATCAGATCCGGAATTGAGCAGCGGTATCAGGTCTGATCCTGATTTTCCGAAGATGGCCATGGCAGTTGCCGTCTTGGTGGCGCCGTCCTGCATTCCGGAAAACTTTCCGGCCAGCTCGCCCATGACGGTATCCGCAGATTTGAGTTTTCCTGCGCCATCCGTGACGCTGACACCCAGCGCGGTGAAGTATTTTACAGCCTCGCCGCTACCTGACGCGGCCTCGGTCATGTTCTTGCTAAGCTGCTTCAGCCCGGTAGCGAGCTGCTCATTGGATACGTCAGACAGCTTTGATGCGTAAGAGAGCTTTGAAAGCGCCTCTGTCGTGAGGCCTGTTTTCTGCGCCAGCTTGCCCATGTCGTCAGCATTTCCGATGGCGGAAGAAATGCTGTTCACAATAGACAATCCTGCCAGAGCACCGCCAAGCCCGACAATGGCCGACTGCAGCCCGGAGACCTTTCCGGTCATCCCATCAAACTGGGTATTGATGGTGCGCAGCGGGCCGCTTGCTCGATCTTCGGCTGATATGACGATTTTTGTTGTGTTATCGGCCACGCTTCTCGCTCATTTGAGGTTATTTCCGCTTTTCTGCCATTGCTGATAGTGCGGCGCGTTCCATGATCGAGATGTCATCGAACATTTTTGCCCGGTCGCGCGTCCCGATGATGCGCATGGCGGCCTCCATGCCTGCATAGTCCAGTCCGGTTGCGCCGGCCATGCCCATGCGCCACTGCGTCTGCAGCCGCGAAAAAAGCACGAATGCCGCCCAATTTTCCTGATACACCCAGACGATCCGATCTTCCGGCCCGGCCAGGTCTTCCCGCTTTAAGCCTAACGCTGCAAGTTCTTCATCCGATGGGCCGCCCGAGCCGGAGTACATGGCACGGGCGACTTCAATCAGTTTTTTGTTTTGGCCTCCAGCGATTCCTTGCGGAATGTTTCGAAAAATGCCATTGGCGCCGTCGGGTAGTTATTCAGAAGCAACTCGAAATTTTCCATGTTGAATTCGTCCTCTACGCCTTTCCATCCAACGACAACATCCCCAAGCGCTTCCGCGTCTGTCTTTCCTTCCAGCCCCTCGAAAAACGCCTTGAATCCATCTCGCCCGAGGTGTTTGAATTCCACTTCGATGGATGCCGGCTTGGTTTGCCCAGGAATGCTGATTTCCACTTTTGCCCAGAATGTCGGTTTCGGTGTCAGTTTGAACATGTTGCGGTTTCCCCTTGTGCTTGTGCGTGTTCGGTTTCCCTTGTGATGAGTCTCTGACGGCGAGAGCGCCACAAGGGGGTAACGCTCGCGGCAATGCCGCTGCCGTCAGAGCCGTTTAGCTGGCGTAGCGGATCGGGTCGGCTGCGTAGCTCATGCTGATCTTGCTGGTCAGCGCCTCGTTGGTGGACATGTTCGGCACCTTCTGGATGCTCCAGTAGGCGTTTGCATACAGATAGGCGCCGTTCTTGGTGGCGATCTTCAGCGCTGTAACAGCGCTGGAATCGGATGCCGCAACCACGGTGCTGTAGTAGGACAGCGTCGGGTCGTCGTAGACCGTCAGGTCCATTGTCACCGCTGAACGGATGGTCGGGATCTTGCGCTCTGTATCGTCAGACATGGCCGTGATGTTGGCGTACTGCTGATCGCCGCCGCCGGAGCCGATGTCCTTGATTTGCGGGATATCTACCCAGGTGGCAATCTCGCGAATAGTGCCGACACCTGCACCAGATGGGTAGTGGTTCGTGTCGGACGTATCGACGCCTTCCAGCGTGGCGAGATAAGGGCCGGCCCCGCTCACTGATTTGATGCGCACGACGCGCTTGTCCAGGCGGCCCCATCCGGACGAGACCTCAACTACGTCGCCACCGGCCAGACCGGGATCTGCTGCAAAGCTAAGGACAGATTCTGCTGCATTGCTCGCAGAAGAAAACGTTTTGCTGGCGCCGTAAGTGCCTGCGATTGCGATTGTTGAACCGGTAGAAAGTGTGATTGACATGGCGTGTCTCCTCTTTTGCTTAAATCAATACGCCGGGTGCGCCCGGTGCGGTGTGGTAGGTAATGCGATAATCCATGCCGATGATCCCGGCTGGCTTTTCCAGTTCGTCGGTCATCTCCACCGAAATCCCGGTCAGCGTCACATGGCGGCTTTTCCCGCCGACCGTGACGCCGGAAGCCAGCGCGGTCTCGACTTCGAGCGCCATCTGGTCCAGCGTGTCGTCCAGGTTGGCGGATGCCTTCGCCACGCCAGCAACACGGACATGCAGCGAGCGCTCGATGATGCCGAGGGAAGGCTGCACGTCTTCTTCGTCGGTATTTACCAGCAGGCACGGAATGTTGCTGTCGCGCAGGGCATGCAGGCGCGACTGGTAGACCTTTGTTCCGGTCGTTGTCAGCCCGGTGACGGCGCTGGCAACGGCTTCGCGGATTTGCTGGCGAGCGTGAGTGGTCATGCCGCTTCAAGCCTCAACAGGGTCATGCCGGTTCCGTCCGGCTCGACGCCAGCCACCTTGTAAGTGGTGGCGGCGATGATGACGGCATCGCCTTCGGCAATGTTCGGCACGGCGCTGGCCGGGCAGATGAAGACCGGCTTGAAACCGGCTGTGAACCCGAACGTCTCGGCGAACACGGCATCATGGATGCCGCGCACAGTGCCGCCGCCAATGGTGGCGTTGACACCGAAGTCAGCGAAGAACGGGGTCAGGTTTTCGGTCATGCCAGGCTCTGCAGCACGATGCCCAGGGTGTAGGACGGTGAAACTGTCCCGCCGATGGTGTAATTAACCCGCATATAGCGCTTGAGCTTGTCGAGATCGAGGCCGATTTTCTGGATCGATGCGCCGGTGGTCAGGCCAGTGAATGCGCCGCTTCCGACATCGACATACGTCCGCGCCGTGGTGACGATGACGATGGTGTCGCCATTGACCCATGCCGAACTGCCAGCGGTGAGCATGAATTCCACGTTGGCGCTGCTGAACAGGGTGCCGACCGTGGCATTGCCGAGCGCGCCGGATACCGAGCCGACGACTGCTGCCGTGGTGGCGTTGGAAAAGGTCAGGGTGATGTTTTCCGCGACCGCATCCGGCCCTCCGTAGACTTGCGTGCAGGTGCCGTTGCCGGTGTTGCTGCCGGGCGTGACGCTGGTGACGACATCGCCATCAGGCGCGTGCTGCAGCTTGATGGCCAGCGTCGGCGTGGTGCCTGCGGTGTTGAGCGCCATCAGCAGGGCGGCGGCCTTGCTGCGTAGCGTGTTGATGTCCACGCCGGCAGCGCTGCCGCTGGCGGCGATGGCTGCGGGCGTCTGCAGCGTGGTGAGGCTGCTGGCGACGGCGAATTCTTCAATCTGCATTTTTTGCCCCTTTGCGTTTGGCGGGTTTCGGCTCCGGATCCTGCTCGGTGAGCGCCACGACTGCCACGACCTTGCCGCGCTGGATCAGCATGGCGGCGGTGTGGTCAGGCAGGTCGAGCAGGTCGCCGGGATGGGCATCGTTTCCGATGCCCCCGAGACAAAAACCGCGAATGGCTTTCACCTTCATCCCGTCACTCCTTAGGCGATGGTGGCGCCGGTGGCCTTGCAGAAGCTCTCTGCGTGGCGCAGTGCGATGTCGACCATCTGGAAGCTGGTGACTTCGACCATGCCCTGCTTTTTCAGCGCGTAGGGGTCAACCACGATTTCCAGCGCGCCCCACATGCCGATCATCAGGTCCGACCAGTTGCCGAAGATCAGTCCGTGCTCGGAGCCGCCGCCCAGGGTGGCGCTGACCTGGTTGGTGGCGTTGGCGTTGTAGCCGGCCAGGTTGCCTTCGGTGACATTGCCGGTCCAGATCATGGTGGAATCGGTGCCGCTGGCCTTGACGGTCTGGCTCAACTTGCCGGCCATGCCGGGCGTGGTGAGGAAGCCGAGGCTGCCCATCAGCGCGTTGTCCTTGGCGACTTCCGTCACCATGTCGATCAGTTTGCCGAAGGTCGGCACGCCGCCCATGGCCACCGAGTTGACGTTGGAGGCCGCATAGATGCCCTGCGGCTGGTTGCTGTTGCCGGTGCCGTGCAGCGCGGCCAGGTCCCATGCCAGGGCGTGGGTGGCGGCCATGTCTTCGCGGATCAGCATTTCCACATCCAGCACCGACTGCGCGAGCAGCTGGCGGCTGTAGGCGGTGGATGCCTGCAGGGTCTTGGGCGACAGCGAGGTGCTGCCCAGGGTGAGGTTGGAAGCGGTCACGTCGGTGCCGTCGTTCTCTGCCATCCAGTAGGCCGTGCCTGCGCCGGACTGTTTCGGGAAGCTGACCGGGCCTTGCAGGCCGGACAGGACGCGGGCGCCGCGACCGACAACAGCGGAAGCGTTGCGCAGCAGGTCGATGAATTCGCCAGCCTCGGTGAAGACGCCCTCTGCGCCCTTGTTGGCGGTGTTGTAGTTGGCGGTGGCGATGGCGGTACGCTGCAGCTGCAGCGGAACGAACAGGCCGCCGTTGCGCTTGTAGCTGGCCGGCATGGATTTTTCCAGGTCGGCACTGATTTCGGCCTCCAGACCGGTGGCGTTGCGGCCCTCGACCATGTCCAGGGCTGCCGCGATGGCGCGGGCGTATGAATACTGGCGTACTTCTTTCTGGCTCAGGTCCACGGTCATGCTCTCCTCATTTTTTTTACTCATCAGTTCCATCACTGCAGCGCGGAAGTCCGACACGCTCTTGCCTTCGCGCACATACTGCGAAGCCAGTTTCTCGGCGCCGTGGCTGGCGTAGGCCTCGCCGATGCCGATGATTTCATTCACGCGGTCGCGTTCGGTCTTGGCGAATTCGTCGCGGGCGCGCTTTTCGATGGCGGAAACGTCAACGGGTTCTGCCGGGGTGGCTGCAATGGTTTCAGACATGGCTTGTTCCTTTTTTGAATGGGTTTGGCGCTCTACGAGGGTTTCGTGCGAGCCGGATTCGTTGCTGCGACCGATGCCGACGGTGGGGTCTGCCGGGATGGCGACGAGGCTGATTTCCAGTGGCTCCCAGTCCGTTACCCGGTAGATTTCTGCGTTGTCGGCGCTTTCCACCATCTGCATCTTGTGAACCAGGTAGCCGACGGACACATGACGGCGGATGCCGTCCATCACGTCGCGGAAAGCCTCTTCGGCGTCAGCGCTTCTCCCGAAGCGCACCACGGCGCGTCCGACGCGATCCGGGCCGATTGCGATACTTTCCACCACGCCGATGTGGTCTTCGGGTTCGTGGTCCAGCAGGAGCGGGCCGCCGTTGGTCAGGCGCCCGAGGCGAATGGATTGCGGGGAATGGTCGAGGATCTCGGTGCCGAACCAGCGGTCGTAGGGTTCCTCGCTGGAAAATGCGAGTTGAACCGTGCGTGCGGTTTCGTCGATCGCTGCGCGATCTACTGAAAATCCACGATAAAGCGTGCCGGTCTTGAGCTTGTCCATGTCGCCATTCCTGTTCGAATGGCGCCATGATGCGGGAGTCTATAAGGGGAGTTAAGGCAAAAAAATGGCCGTTTTATGGCGCGGCAAGTTCTGCTGCTGGCGGCGCTGGCGGTTGATTCTGAGCGCCCAACTGCACGCCTTTCGATGCCACCATGTCCTGGAATTGCTTGAGCTGGTCGAGTACGTCGTACACGTCCACGCCCAGGGTGGCGGCGACGGATTGCGGGCTGGCGAGTCCGTGTTCGATGGCGAGGATGGAGCTGTTCAGGTCCTTGAGCGGATCCACCCACTGCCAGCGGCGGCCCTGCCAGGTATGTTCGGAGAATTTTTCCCGCTTGCTCGGCGGCAGGGATGAGCCGCTGCCGTAAGTGATGGCGCTCTTGAGCAGCGCGGATGCGATCCAGTCCATGAAGACCGGGCGCATGAAGGCTTCGATGAACCAGTTCTGCAGGACGATCCAGTTGTCGCGTTCTTCCAGCACGCCGCTGCGGATGCTGGAGAAGTTGACGCCTTCGAGGTCGTTGGCGAGGGTGTTGTAGGCCACGCCCAGGCCGGAGGCGATGCTGCGCAGGCGGGATTTGATGAAACTTTCGTAATTGGCTTGCGGGTAGTCCGGGTCAAAGCTCTTGAAGTCGTACCCGGCAGGCAGCACGCCGAAGGCGCCGGGATCGGATTCGGAATAGAATTCGCCCTGATCGTCCTTGCCGCCGGCCAGCGCGGCTGGGTCTCCGTCCGGTGTGGTGAAGAATCCCATCTTGCTGGCGCCGACGCGGCTGGCGACCACGGCGGCCTCTTCATATCCGGACAGCATTTTCAGGCCGGCCATGATGGCGTGCATCCAGGGCGCGCCGCGATGCTGCTCGGCGCGCTCCGGGTGGAAGATGTGCAGCACTTCGCTGGCCTGAACGCGGGTCAGAGTGGTGCTGGCCGCGCCCAGGTGCAGGTCGCCGAAGTTGATGTGGTAGGCGACCGGCTTGCCGATGGCGTCGATCTCGACGCCCATGACGATGCGGTTGCCGTTTTTCGCCAGCATGTTGCAGGTGACGGGCAGGCGGTCGATCTCGATCAGGCGCAGGGCGAATCCGTAAGCGTTTCCGGATTCCTTGCCGCGCAGTTTCAGCACCATCGCCTCGCCATCGCGCGCCACGGCGCGGATCACCTGTCGCTGCAGTTCCTGAAAGGCGAATTGTCCGCCGATCTCGCACACGCCGCGCCGGCTCCACGCATCGAATGCCTGCTCGATGAGCTTGCGCGCCATTTCGTCCGGTACGCCGAAGTCGTTTGCCAGCGCCTGCAGGTTGAATCCATTCGGGCCGACGATGTGTGTGACGACCATCTGCAGGTATTTTTTTGCATATTCGTTGTTGTAGGCGAGGTCGCGCGAGCGGGCGCGCAGGCGATCCAGCGCGCGCAGCAGGTCATCGTCCGCGCTGGTGTTGCCGGCTGTCCATGAGAAGTTCAGGCGGTCGGTGCTGGCGGCATCATAGCCGCGCTTGACGAGGATGGGGCGCTGGCGCTTTTCGCGCGCAGAGCGGCGGAACAGGTCGAGAAATCCCATTAGAACCTCACCAGGATGCGGTTGCCGGCCTTCTGGCCCTTGTTGATGCGCTCGGCGCGTTCTTCCGCCGCGACGATGGTCTTCCAGTGCTCGATCTGGGTCAGGATTTCGGCGGCGCTGCGGAATTTCATTTTGCGCCCGGCGATTTCGTATTCGGCGACGTGTCCGGATCCTCCCGCGACGTGCGTCTTGTAGGCCGCCATCAGTCCGTCCAGAATCACCCGCGCATCGGAGCGCCCATCCAGCGCGGTGACGCCGACTGCGGCGATGTTCGGCAGGATGCTGAGGGTGCCGTTGCCGACGGTGTAAACCTCGCTCGTTTTGGTAACGCGAGCCAGCCAGGAATAATCGCCTGCTGCCCACCCAGCGGTGGTGGCCGCTGCGACATTGACCAGGTGATCGTCGCCCGATGCGCTGGCGCTGAAACTGATCTTGGTGGTGGCGTTGATGAGGGTGTAGGAAAGTACCCACCCGGCGCTGGCCGGATAATCCGCGAGCGAACGGGTGAATTGGAGAGTGTCGCCCGCCGTGAAGACGGCAGGCTCAGTGCTTGGAATATCGGCCATGGGCGGAAGCATGGACGATATTCATGGGGCAGTTAAGGCAAAAAAATGGCCGTGTTTGAAGTGTTACGCGACATAAAGTGTCGCCTAATTCTAGTTATGCCCCTTAGGGCGGTTTCAATTTGTGCTGCTTCCGTATTGCGTTTTCAATCAGCACTGCGCGGCTTTCCGGCTGTGAATCCATCCACTCAATCAGCCATCGCGGTAACTTAATCGAAACCGG
>NSJJ01000022.1 GCA_002632355.1 Sulfuricella denitrificans | reverse complement strand
ATCGGCGCGGGAAGCCTTTGGGGTCGAAATCCACATCCCCCCCGGAATCGACCTCAAGGACGAACTGGACGAAGCGGCGGCCCTGACGGCGGCCCTGGACCTGGTCATCACGGCCGGGACATCGGTAGCCGCCACATCCGGCGCCCTGGGCCAGAAAACCTGGATGTACAGCCTGGATACTGTCTGGGACAGGCTGGGAGCAGAACACTACCCCTGGATGCCCAGCATCCACATGTACCTGAAGAAATGGGACGCGCCCTGGGAGCCGCTGCTGGATCAGATCGGACAGGACCTTGAAAGCTGGGCAGGCGAAGAGAGGAAAGCATGAGCATCAACCGCAACGCCCCCTGTCCCTGTGGCAGCGGAAAGAAGTATAAGCACTGCTGCGGCAGCCTGGCGGAAAATACAACGGGTGGCGCACCTGTTGCGCCCGATCCGGCAAAACAGCCGGCATCGCTTGCCGTTGTAGATCCGGCCACGCTCATCGCCCTGTTCAATGCCGGACGCTATCAGGAAATGGAGGCCGCCGCGCGCGTGCTGACAGGGCGGCATCCTGAAGACAGCATGGCATGGTTTCTCCTGGGGGTTGCGTTGCTGGTGCGCAAGCAGAATCAGGCGGCCATCGACTCACTGCAACGCGCCCTGGCGCTCAGGCCGGATTTTGCCGATGCCTATGGCAATCTGGGCAATGCACAGCAAAATCTCGGGCAGTTTGATGAGGCGATAGCGAGTTATCGGCGCGCCCTGGCGCTCAAGCCGGATTTTGCCGATGCGCACAGCAATCTGGGTAACGCATTGAGCATGCTGGGCCGTTTCGATGAGGCCGTGGCTTGCTATCAGCGCGCTCTGGCGATCCGCCCCGATTTCGCCGATGCCAGCTTCAATCAGGGCAATGCCCTGAAATCCCTCGGGCGAATGGATGAGGCTGCGGCCTGTTATCAGCATGCGCTGACCCTTCAGCCGCGCCTTGCCGATGCGCATAATAACCTGGGTAATGTCCTGCAAGGCATGGGGCGACTCGAGGCGGCAGCAGCCAGTTACCAGCGCGCGCTTGCAATTCGGCCCGATGCGGCCGATACCCTGAACAATCTGGGCAATGTGTTCAGGGATCTGGGCCGGCTGGATGAGGCGGTGGTATGTTATCAGCGCGCACTGGCGCTCCGGCCCGATATGGCCAGCGCCCACGGCAACCTGGGTAATGCCTTTCAGTCCCTCGGCAAGACGGATGAGGCCATGGCCAGTTATCACCGAGCCCTGGAACTCAGGCCGGAAATGGCCGAGATGCAGGTTAATCTTGGAAATGCGCTCCAGGACACCGGGCTGCCCGATGCGGCAGATATCTGGTACCAGCGTGCCGTGACGAACAGCCCGGAACGATTGAGTTACAAGCTGGCAGCTGCCATCAACCTTCCCGTGATCACGGAGTCCAGAAGTCATATTGCCAGTTGGCGCGAACGCTATGCCAGGGAAACCGGTAAACTGGCCGAAGATCCGGCCATGATCGACAATCCGCTCAATACCGCAGGCGCTCCGGCTTTTTATCTCGCTTACCATGACGAAAACGACCGCTCCTTCATGGAGAGGCTGTGCAGACTGTTTCGCGCCCGTTGCCCGGCGCTGAACTTTCGCGCGCCGCATCTGCAGGGCTGGCAAGCTCCGGCTCAGAATTCACGCAGGTTGCGTGTCGGTTTTCTATCCGAGTGTCTTGGCGCACACACCATTGGCAAGCTTTACCAGGGGTTGATCCGGGAACTTGACCGGCAGCGTTTCGAAGTGGTGGTTCTGCATGCGCCAGCCGCGAAGCAGGACAGCGTGCGGGAACAGATCGACCGTGAGGCGGACCGGGTCATCGCACTGCCCCATTCCTTTTCCGCCATGCAACAGGCCATTGCGGAAGCGGAACTCGACGTACTGTTCTATCCCGACATCGGCATGCATCATACCTCTTACTTTCTGGCATATTCCAGGCTGGCTCCGGTGCAGGCAGTGAGCTGGGGACACCCGGATACTACCGGGATCGATACCATGGATTATTTCCTGTCTGCGGCATCTATAGAGCCGGAGGAGGCCGACGCGCACTACAGCGAAAGGCTGATTCGTTTCAAACGGCTACCCTGTTATTATGAGCCGCTCATCAAACCTGACAAGGTCCCGGAGCGGGTGGCGCTGGGGCTTCCGGAGAAGGGGACGCTGTATGGTTGTCCGCAGACCCTGTTCAAGTTTCACCCCGATTTCGACAGGGTGCTGGCGGCCATTGTTGAAGGTGATCCGCAAGGGTGGATTATCCTGATCGAAGGGAAACATGCGGCCTGGAGCAAACAGTTGCGCGCGCGCTGGGAAAAATCCGCACCCCGGCTCGCAGAGCGGGTATTGTTCATGCCGCGCATGCCGCTTAACCAGTTCATGGCGCTCATGGCGCACATGGATGTGCTGCTCGATCCGGTGCATTTCGGTAGCGGCAACACGCTCTACGAGGCGATGGTTTATGGCATCCCGATGGTGACCTGGCCAGGGCGCTTCATGCGCGGCCGACTGGTTGCCGGCGCCTATCGCCAGATGGGGATTGACGATGCGCCGGTTGCCGGAAATATCGACGATTACGCCCCGGTCGCCCTTGAGCTGGGGCGGAATTCCCTGCGACGGGAGGCTTTGGGCAAGTCATTGCAGGCTACCGCGCAAACCCGGCTTTTTGCGGATCAGATGGCAGTGCGGGAATTTGAAGATTTTCTGGCGGCTTCCGTGGATGCCGCTGCGCGTGGCGAAAGGCTGCCTCCGGGGTGGTCGCCCTCTTTATTCAATATGGAAGAATAGTCATGACTCCTACCACTCTCATTACCGGAGGCGCCGGTTTTATCGGTTCTCACCTGTGCGAGCGTCTGGTCGACAGCGGCCACGAAGTGCTGTGTGTCGACAATTTCTATACCGGAAGCAAGGACAATATCCGGCATCTGGTCGGGCACAAGCGTTTCGAGCTGATCCGCCACGATGTCTGGCTGCCGCTGTATGTGGAAGTCGATCGCATCTATAACCTGGCCTGCCCTGCCAGCCCCATTCATTATCAGAATGATCCAGTTTCCACCACGAAAACCTCGGTACTCGGGGCGATCAACATGCTGGGGCTGGCAAAACGTCGCCGGGCGCGGATACTTCAGGCTTCCACCTCGGAAGTGTACGGCGACCCCAAGCTCCATCCGCAGCCGGAAAGCTACTGGGGACATGTGAACCCGATCGGCCCGCGCTCCTGCTATGACGAGGGAAAACGCTGTGCGGAGACACTGTTCTTCGATTACCACCGCCAGAATGGCGTGGATATTCGCGTCGTGCGCCTCTTCAATACCTACGGTCCGCGCATGCACCCGCGCGATGGCCGGGTCGTGTCCAATTTCATCGTTCAGGCCCTGTCCGGTGAGCCACTGACCCTTTACGGTGATGGCAGCCAGAGCCGATCTTTCTGTTATGTGGACGATCTGGTGGACGGTCTGGTGGGGATGATGGATCAGGACAGTGAAATTGGCCCGATGAATCTGGGTAACCCGGTGGAGTTCACCATCCGGCAACTGGCTGAAGAAGTCCTGCGGCTGACCGGCTCGAAGAGCCCTCTCGAATTCCGTCCCCTGCCGCAGGACGATCCGGTACAACGTCAGCCTGATATTTCTCTGGCCAGGGCGACCCTGGGGTGGACGCCGAAGGTGGCGCTGGAAGACGGACTGAAAGAAACGATCGCCTATTTCAGGAAGACACTGGCGCTATGACGATGCTCACCCCCGCGCTTCAGGCTTATCAGCAGAACGTGTTATCCATGCGGCATTCGTCGAGTATCGATTTTCCCGCCCATGTTCATCTTGAGACCATGGCGAAGTGCAACGCCGCCTGCAATTTTTGCCCCTATCCCACGCTTGAGCGGCAGGGTGCCGTGATGGACGATGCCCTGATCGCCAAGGTGGTAAACGATTTGTGCGACATTCCGCGCCTGCATCCTTTTCAGCTCAGTCCGTTCAAGGTCAACGAACCCTTTCTGGACAACCGGCTGTTCGACCTGCTGGCACTGTTTCAGGAACGCTTGCCCAATGCCAGCATTACGCTCACCAGTAATGCCTCGCCGATTACCGAAAAGAAACTGCTTCAGTTGGCGGCCTTTCCCCGTATCGGTTACCTGTGGATCAGCTTCAACGATCACCGCGAGGCGGAGTACGAGCAGACCATGAAACTGCCCTGGGCGCGCACGATCGAACGGCTGGAGATGATTCACAAGGCCAAGGCGGAAAAACGTTTTCCAACCACGGTGGTGTTGTCGCGAGTGGGCGATGGGACGCAGGCGGACCAGGAATTCGGGTCGTGGGTAAAAAAACGCTTCCCTCTTTTCGAAATCAGCCTGTTTCCTCGCGGTGGCTGGATCGGCCAGGTGGATGTGGCGATGGCTCCGGTTCCGCCAGTAGGGTGCGTGCGCTGGTTCGATCTCTCGATTACCGCCACGGGCGTGGTGGCGCACTGCTGCATGGATGGCAACGCAGAATACCCCATCGGGAATGTGCGCCACGAGCACGTTCTGGATATCTACAACAAGCCCGAATTTCGTCGTCTGCGCGCTGGCCTGGGTACCCGGCTCGAAGCAGATCCCTGCCGCCGTTGCGGCTTTTTGTGAGAAGACCATGGCAATTACCGGAATCGAATATAACCTGTTTCGCAACCTGCGCGAGAAACATGCTTTGCCCCAGGGAGGTCATGTACTGGAACTCGGGGAAGCCAACTGGTACGGTGATGTGGATATCAAGCAACTGGCCCAGGATATTTATCGCTTTGCCCCCGAAGACCGGCGGCAGGCTTTGTTCCGCACTCTGGATGAAGTAACCCGGGCCAAGCGGCCAGGAATGTTATGGGAAATTGCCAGGGTGTTCTGGCAAACTTTTCTGCTGCCCGGCAGCATGACGGCGATTGATTTTGACGGGACGGATCAGGCGCTCAAGCTGGATCTGAATAATCCGATTGACCTGCAGCGGCAGTTTCATCTGGTCATGAATCTCGGTACGGTGGAGCATGTTTTCAATGTCGCCCAGGCTTTCAGAACCATACATGACCATACCCTGCCGGGTGGCTTGATGATGCACGGTCTGCCTTTCACGGGCTGGCTGGATCATGGATTTTACAATTTCAATCCGACTTTCTACTGGGATTTGGCAGCAGCCAACGGATATGTCATGCTGCTGGCCGTTTACGCAGAAGTGACCCCCGTCAAGCTGGTGCAATTGCGAGACCGGGAACATGTGCTTGAAATGGCGCAGACGGGGCAGATCGGCGCAAATTCCCTGATCTATGTCGTGTTGCAGCGCCCTCTGGAACCTTTGCCCTTCCGTGTGCCAATGCAGGGCTATTATGCGAAAGCAATTTCCCGGAAGGCGAGCGATGCCTGGAAAAACTTTCGTTGATGGAGTTTGAATCGAATGAAAAATAGAAAGTGGATGTATTCATGAATCATCCCGTGCTTGTAGCGTCTTCTTGTCCGGTCTGTGCCCATGCCGTCGCGGCTCCATTTTTTGATGGCGGAAGGCAGGCCCTTGCTACCCTGGGCTGGCCAGCATCCGCTGATGAGGCCAGGGGCATGCCACACCACCCCCTGGATTTTGTCCAGTGTCCTGCCTGCTCGCATGTCTGGAATCGTTCATTCCGTTATGACGCGATTCCCTACCAGAATAACCCCAACCGCATGTTCAACCGCGGCGGTATCTGGAAAGGACATCTTGCCGACACAAGGGACATCCTTCTGGCGAAGCTGCCGGAGGTGCCAACCGTGGTAGAGATCGGTTGCGGTGAGGGCCATTTCGTACGCGGCTTGTCCGAAGCGGCGGATGGGCGGGGGCGGTTTGTGGGTTTCGACCCCAATGCCAGCCCGGAGACAGGGCTGGGGGTGGAGTTTCATGCCCGGCTTTTCGATCCCCTGCAGGATATGGCGGATTTTTTACCGGATGCGATCGTGATCCGGCATGTAATCGAACACCTTACCGAACCCGCCGCCCTGCTGGAACAACTGGCCTGGGGCGGAAGCAGCCTCGACAAGCCGTGCTGGCTGTTTGCCGAGGTTCCGTGTATTGACCGGGTGTTTGAGACCGGACGGCTGGCGGACTTCTACTATGAGCATGTGTCGCATTTCAGCACTGAATCTTTCCGGACGCTGATGCAGCGTGCAGGGGAAATCGAGAGGATTTCACATGGCTATGATGGCGAGGTGGTCTATGCCCTGGTTCGCCTGGAAGTGCCTGAGAAACTTCGGGCAAGAGCTCAGTACGCAGCTGGTTTTGCCGAACGAACGGTACTGGCCCGGGCCAGGATTTCAGCCCAGCTTGACGAGCTGGCTGCAGGCGGGGCACGTGTTGCAATTTGGGGTGGAACCGGGAAAGGGGCTGCTTTCATCCATCATTTCGGACTCGATGCGCAGCGTTTTCCGCTGGTGGTGGATTCCGACCCTGACAAGGTGGGAACCTTCGTTCCTGGAACCGGTCAGTGTATCGAGTTTCGGGATGCCCTGAAGGCACACCCAGCGGATGTGGTGATCATTCCCACCCAATGGCGTGCACAGGATATCGTGGCCGAAATGAGACGTGAAGGAATTCGCGCCGGGAAGGTGCTGATCGAGCATGATGGCCGTCTGGCCGATTTCGAGCGCGACAGTCATCCTTATCACTCTGGCGTATCCAGTAAATAATCAACAACCAAGCTTGGAATATCGACGATGATCAGAAATTCTGCCACAACATATCTGGTTCTTTTTTCGCTGGGCTCTTCCCTGTGGGCAGCCCAGGCCTGGAGTTCCGGCCTTAATGACAGCGGCTTGTTGCAGTGTTTTGATGCCAGGGGCAAGGGTGTCGACTGTTCGCAGGCGTCGGACGACGGTCGTTATGGGCGGGATGCGGCCGCCAGTACCGGCCACCTCAACAAGACCGGCCTCGGCAAATCCGGCTTCGATTTTACAAAGATTGCCAATAACGGCGCCGAATTGCCTGCCAGCGCCAAACTGGGTAGCCAGCCGGGTGACTGGGCCTGTACGCGTGACAACGTCACCGGACTGCTGTGGGAGGTCAAGACCGCAGCGGCCAATGATTTGCGCCATGGAGGACATCGCTACCACTGGTATTCCAGCGATCCGGCGAACAACGGCGGGGATAGTGGAACACGGGGCGATCCGGTATTCGATACCTGCAAGGGCACGCTGCCAGAAAGTTTGTGCAATACGCAGGCCTATGTTGCAGCCGTAAACGCATCAGGGCTGTGCGGATTTTCGGACTGGCGTCTTCCGGTTTTACCCGAGCTGCAGTCGCTGGTCGATTTTGGCGCAAAACAGGCCCCGACTATCGATGCGGATTTTTTCCCCAATACGGCTGCGAACTGGTACTGGGTCCAGAATGTCAAGACTTCAAGCCCCACGGGAGAGGTATGGGACGTCCACTTCGGAAAAGCATTGAGCGGCGTAGGCAACAAGGATATGCAATACCCCGTTCGCCTGGTTCGCAAGGCCAGATGAGATAACTTCCATATTCAGATCGGGATCAAACATGTTTAATTCGCAACGAACTCTCATTTCTTTTGCGTTTGCTGTAGCGCTCGTTACCGTACCAACGGTAAGTGCTGCCTCATGCAAGACATTCAACACGCCAACAACCCCGACAGCCGATTTTGTCGATAATGGCAACGGAACCGTGACGCACAAGGCCACAGGGCTGACCTGGAAGTCCTGCCCGGAAGGCCTTTCCGGTCCTCAGTGCGGGGAAGGGAAGGCGCTCAGCGCAGACTGGCAGGCAGCGCTGTCGGCACCTGCAGGGGCCAAGGGGTTTGCGGGTTTTTCAGATTGGCGCCTGCCAAATATCAAGGAGCTCCAGTCGATTGTGGAAATCAGTTGCAGTGCGCCAAGCGTCAATGAAACGATTTTCCCCCACACTCCCGCTGACTGGTTCTGGAGTTCGACATCGCTGGCGCTCGCGCCTACGGATGCCTGGGGTATCAATTTCGGTACCGGGTATGTCTTCCCCAAAACCAAGCAGGCTCCATATGGCTATGTCCGGCTGGTGCGCGGAGGGTCAGACAGCAGCGATTTTGACCTTGTTTTTGGGGCAAAACCCGGCAAATAGCACGGTCTAGCTTTTCCCCTGTTGCCACATGTCTTGCAGCGCATCTTCAAGCTGCAAGGCAAAACGGGGGGCATCGAAGAGGGGCGAAACCAGCACCTGCTGGCGCAAGCGTGAGCGCAGCTGTGCCAGCTGATCGAGATTGCTGGCGAGAGCCAGGGCTCGGGCCAGGTAGTCTTCCTCGTTCTGTGCGATCCAGTCTGGCAGGCCGGCACAAGCCATCAGGCTGGCACCCTGGCGGGCAAGCAGCCTGTCCCCGGCCAGCGTCAGCGTAGGCACGCCCATCCATAAGGCCTCGCAGGTGGTCGTGCCGCCTGGATAGGGAAATGTATCCAGAATGATATCCACTTCGGCATGTGCGGCCAGATAAGCCTGCCTGTCCTCGGCGCCGTGCATCGTCACCCTTTCGGCTTCAATCCCTGCCTTTTCCAGTCGCTGCTGCAAGTGGGCACACTCGGTTGCGTTGCCCATCTGCTTGTTCTGAACGCGCAGCCGGGCTTGCGGCAGCGTCTGGAAAATCCGGCCCCACAAGGCCAGGACCCCGTCATTCAATTTGGCCAGATTCTGGAAGCATCCAAATGCTACATGGCCGTTCCGCAAGGCGGGTAAGGAAGAAGGCACGAGTTGATCCATCTTTGACGGCGGGGTGAAGCACAGCCGGGTATCGGGCAGATACCATACTGTTTCACTGAAGTGCGAACGCTGGGATTCCGGAACCGACACCGGGTCGGCAAGCAGATAATCCATGCCTGGCACCCCGGTAGAGGCAAAGTACCCGAGCCAGCTCACCTGAACCGGTGCGGGTTTCCAGGCAAAGATCGGTAGCCGGTTATGCGCGGTGTGGCCAGCGAGATCGATGAGTATATGGATGCCGTCTGCGTGGATCTTGCGGGCCGCTGTCTCGTTGTTCAGGGTAGTAATGTTGTGCCAGGATGAAAAGCGCGGCTTGATACGTGCAGTCAGTTCGTCTTCATGGCGGTTAGTGGCGTAAGCGATCAGTTCGATACGTGCGGGATCGATGTGAGAGAGAATGTTTTCGAGAAAATAGCCCACCGGGTGCGCGCAAAGATCGCCGGATACCAGCCCGACACGCAGCGTTTTTCCTGCGGGCATGGCCCAGCTTGTGAAGGGCTTGATGCGGGCCATCATCCTGGTGCCATAAAGAAGCGCTTCATCCAGGTATTCTGCGGGTGTGCAGGCGCAGTGCGTCCCCAGCGCAAACAGCAGGTTGGTATGCGCTTCGGTAAAGTCCGGCTGGAGTTGCAGCGCGCGTCGATGGCTCCCGACCGCTTCCGGCAGATTGCCGCGTTCCTGCAATGCGTTGCCCAGGTTACTGAGCGCCCTGACATAATCAGGCTTGAGCGCCAGCGCACTCTGAAAACATGCGACTGCCTCACTCAGGTTGCCCTGCGTCAACAGGGCTGCCCCGAGGTTGTTGTGCGCCTGGGCATTTTTCGGCTGTAGCGCACATGCTTTCCGGAAACACTTGACCGCTGCTTCCATCTGACCCTGTGCCTGGAGCGCTGCACCCAGGTTGTTGTGTGCCTCGGCATATTCTGGCCGGCACGCAATCGCACCCCGGAATCCTTCAATGGCGGCGTCCAGCCTGCCCTGTGCAAGAAAGGCGTTGCCCAGGTTGTAACAGGCCAGCGCCTGGTCGGGCGCGGGCGCAGCAGGGGGCTGCTGACAGCACTGCTTGAATTTCTTGCCGCTGCCACAGGGGCAGGGGTCGTTGCGGCCGGTTTTGGGGTTCTTTGCGGGAAGCATTCCGGAGTGGCGATTTATCTGAGAGTGGGCGGGAAGGCTGCCGCCATGACCATGTCCACTTCCTGCCCATCGCACAGGAACTGCCTTTTGCGGCGGCCTTCCTCTTCCATGCCGCAACGTTTCATGACCGTAAGCATGCCGTGATTGAGGGCCATGGTGCCGGCAGTGATCTTGCGTATGTTCTGATTGGCAAAGAGCTCTTCCATGACACGTGCCCAGGCTTCAGCCCCGAGTGCCTGCCCCCAGTACTGTTTTTCGCCCAGCATGATGGAAATGTCGGCTACCCGGTTGGCGCGATCCACAGCGATACTGATGTTGCCGATGTGTTCATCTGGCGTGCCCTTGTGCAGGATGGCACAGAAAAAATGCGGGGAGTGTTCAAAGCTGTCGAAATAGGCGGTGCAGCCTGCCAGATCGTGATGGCGGTGGCGCTGCTCGCTGAAGCGCACGACTTCCGGATCATTGAGCCAGCCGACATAGCGTTTGGTAAGCAGGCTGGCATCGAATGGCACGATGCGCAGTCGGGGTGTTTCCAGAAGGGGGAGTCGGGCCATGGTGTTGCCTTGATCAACAGGAAAATGCGCTGTGGTTGGATTGGCTTGCATGGGCAATAACCCCCCTCGATCCCCCCTTGTCAGGGGGGAAGGAGATATGCCTCAAGGTAAACGGCCGATTGGGCATGCGCCTACTCGTTCTGGTCCACCCAGCCGCGGCCGATCAAAATGTATTTGTCCTCGACAGCGTTCGGGTCGCGTGGGGGATTGAGCTGGAAATGGCAGGGTTCCTGCCTGGGCAGTCTGACCGCATCTACGCCTTGGTCATGTTCATGGTGAATGACGGAGTCCAGCAGCTGCCACTGCCCTGAAGGGTCTTTCTGCCAGATGCGCGGGTCGCGGTGACGGTCAATCCATTGCCAGAACTGGTCTTCGCTGATTTCTGCCCATTTCAGGAACAGGTCCAGATCTTCAGGTTTCCTGTCCTGGTACTGGCGCACCAGGGCAATGCCTTCCGCTCGTGTGAGGCGCTTGAGACGGATTTCCCGGCTGGCATGATCACTGACCTTGCCATAGCCCCATTTGAGGAATTTGATGTGATCGTGAATGCCGGAATAATGAAAGCTGTCCACGTCGTTGTAGGTGTCGAAAGTCCGTTGCTGAACCGAGGTTTCATAACCGTAGGCGGCGATCATTTTTTCGTGCTGTGCTTTGGAGTCCCAGCGGATGTAGTTGTTGAGGTAGATGCCGCGTACCCCGACGGAGCGGATTTCGTTGTCGTGGGGGTAGAGGAAGGGTTCCATGTCGGCGAGCGTAAGTTCTTTGCTGTTACGCACCAGGTCTTCCGCTTCCATGCCCATCAAATCGTGGTCCTTGCGGTATTTGCGCGTCATCTCGACTTCGTCGAGATGGGAGAACATGCCGACCTGGTCGTTGCCCTGGTGGGCGCCCCAGATGATCAGCGGGATCTTGAACTTGACGGCGATCTGTACCGGGAACACGGTGCCTCCGGCCAGGCAGTGCCAGTACATGCTGCCGAGCTGGCGCAGCGATTCGCGCGTCACTTTTTTGACGATGGAAGGGCTGGCGGTCTGGGTGAAGATGTCGCAACCGAGCAGGGACTGCAAATAGGCCAGATTGCGGATGCCCATGCGGGTATTGTAATGTTTGTTGTAGTTGACCAGCAGCGGATTCATGCCGAATTCATGCTTGATGGTGTGCACGATGAAGTAGGAGTCGCGTCCGCCAGAGACGGGGATGATGCAGTCGTGCAGGCTGCGCGAGCGCGATCTGAACTCGGTCAGCAGGCTGCGCAGCTTTTCCTTGCGCTCCTCCCAGTCGAGGACGTCCTTTTCTTCATGCACGCGGCAACCGCTGCATACGCCTTCGGCGTCGAACGTGAGGTTGAGCGGATGATTCTCCGGGTACAGGCAGCGTTTGCAGTATTTCATAAAAATCCAGACTTCATCTCAACTGCGGCGTTGTGGAAAAAAATTTCTTGCTTACATATAAATCATATGCGGCGCTGCGAAATTTTTTCCACGCCTTGCATTTGAGCGAATTCAGAATTTTTTTGGAGGTCATCATATTACTTCCTCCGGGACCGCCTTGAAACGCAATTTTTCCAGCGTCTCATCGCTGATCCGCGCTACACGGCCATCGCTGTCGAAATGGCAGTCGTCGTAGGTCACGAACGAGTCGAGCCGGACATTGATCCCCGCCGCGTGCAGATAGCTTTTGGCGACAATGACGCTGTGCTCGGTGTAGTGGTAGAAATTACCCGCTGCAACGCCGGAAACCCCCAGTTTGCAGACTTCCAGCAGATGCCCGGGGTGGCCTGCGCCGCCGCAGGCGACCAGCGGAATGTCCACGGCCTCGGCAACCCGGCTGACCAGTTCCAGATCGAATCCCTGTTTCATGCCGTCATTGTCGATGGATGTCAGCAAAATTTCGCCTGCCCCCAGATTTTCAAGCTGCCGTGCCAGTATTTCAGGGCTCTGGCCGGTGGGTCGAGTGCCGGAATGGCTGAAAACCTCATAGTTGCCGTCCGTTTTGCGTCGTACGTCGATCGAGATCACCATGCACTGTTTGCCGAAGAGCCTTGCACCCTCGCTGATCAGTTGGGGGTTGGCGATGGCCGAGGCATTAAGGGCGATCCTGTCGGCACCGGCGTGCAACAGGTTCTCCATATCCTTCACACTGCGCACGCCGCCGCCAACGGTCAGGGGGACCTGGCAAAAACGGGAGTATTCCCTGATTTTTTCGAAATTCGGCGATCTGCCCTGGGGGGTGGCATCCATGTCCAGTAAAACGATATCGTCTATGCCCCAGCGATTGAGGTATTCCACGGCAATGGCAACCCGGCCTACAGGCAGGTAGCGATTGAACTGGAGGCTCTGGACAACGATGCCATTTTTGATGATCAGCACGCCTACGATGCGGGTTTTCAGCATGGTTCATTTTCCCGTTCGGTATTTGCTGGGGCCGAGGCGGCGAAATTCAGGAAGTTTCTCAATAGTCTGAGACCATGACGCTGGCTTTTTTCCGGGTGAAACTGGGTTGCGAAGATATTGTCTTTCTGCACGGAGGCTACGAAGTGACCGCCGTAGTCGAAGGTGGCGCTGACCAGTTCGTGCGGGCAGGACAGGTGAAAGCTATGGTCGAAGTAGAAATGGGCGTCTTCGGCCAGATTGCGGAACAGGGGCTCCTGTTTACGAATATGGCAATTGTTCCAGCCGACATGGGGAATACGCACTTCGTGCGATGGCTCGAATGCAATCACATGCCCCTCGATCCAGCCCAGCCCGGAATGCAGGCCGAGTTCGACGGAATCTTTGGCCAGCAGTTGCATGCCAAGGCAAATCCCAAGGAAGGGTTTCCCCCTTCCGACGACCACGTCTGTCAGCAAGTCTACCAGTTCGAGACGGTGGAGATTGTCCATGGCGGCAGCGAATGCGCCCACGCCAGGGAGGATCAGCGCCGTGCTGGTCAGGATGTCTTCCTTGCGGCTGGAAATCAGGTAATCCACGCCGAGGTACTGGATGGCGTTGCCGACCGACTGGGTGTTGCCCATGCCGTAATCAATGATGCAGATACGAGGTTTCATGGTTTTTCAATCCTGAAGGGACGGGCTGGAAGCCAGGTCCACTTTCAGTTTCCAGTTGCCATGGGCATCCTTTTCCCAGATGTCCTTGCCTCTGACAGATTCGACGATTTCCCAGAACTTGTTTTCGCTGATGCCGAGGTACCGGCAATAACGCCTGATGTAAACGGGATCGCATTTTCCGTCATAGCGGGTCACCAGGTCGATGCCGGTCTGGCGATCCATATGCCCCAGGGCAATCCCTTCGGCAGCCTGGTCAGTGACGCGGCCAAAACCGAACTTGATGTATTTGATCATCTGGTTGACGGTGACGAAGTCCTCATCCAGCGCTGTGTAACCATTGATATCGCCGATGACTTCCGGGGGTTCGTTACGGATTTCCAAACCACGGGCGATGGCGAATTCGGCATTGCTGTAATGGTTGAAATCCTCGATGTAATAGCCGAGATAGACCAGACGCAGGTTTGCATCGCTAAGCTCGGTGTCGGAAGGGTAACGGTAGAAATGCACATCCTGTGGCGTGATGCCCTCGGCCATGAGGTGATCGGGAGTGCCGCCCGCCAGCGTATTGGAATATTTCATGCGCGAGGCATCGCCATCCAGACCACCCGTGCGTTCACCGATAGTGAAAGCGGGGTTCTCACCAAGGAAAACCAGCGGGATCTTGTAGGCGATGGCGACGTGAATCGGTATTGCATAAAGCGCCAGTTCGGTGGATTTGCACCAGTTGGCATATTTGAGAAAACCCTGATTCATCATGGTTTTCCAGACCTGCGGATTGAGGCTCAGGCTAAGGGTGTCGAAGCCATGCTCGATCAGGTTGGCGAAGTTGCGTGCGCCACGCTCGGACATCTGCTCAGGCGGGTAGGCGCAACTGACCAGCAGCGGTTTGGCTTTCAGTACATCGCGCACATAGAAGGCCTGACGCATGCTGTCCTTGCCGCCGCTGACCGTGACGATGCAGTCGTAACTGTTCGAGGTATGGTCGCGCCCCCACTGGATGATATCGTCCAGTTCCCGACGGCGCGCTTCCCAGTCGACTTCATGATGCTTCTTCTGCTCGGCAAAACGACATGGCAGGCATACGCCCTCCTCATCGAAATGGATGTTGGGCCGGGTGTCCGGGTTGACGCACTTTTTGCAGTATCGCATGGGGGCTGTTTCGATTGCGGGGTCGATGGGAGCTCAGGCGAGCCCGGAAATGTTCTCGAATGCCTTGCGAAAAGCTCGCACGATATCTTCGAGATCGCCACGGCTCAGGCTGGCATGGCAGAAGTCGCCGTGCAGCAGTTCCTGGAAATGCATGCGCTCGGTGACCGGGCAGATGCCGCGTTCGTAGTTGATGGTGCCCTGGTAACCGGGATAGGTAAAGGGGAAGCCGTCCTTGCCGTAGGCGATGCGCTGCTGGTACATGGGCTGGAGGTAGATCGGCTCGACGTAGCCCTGGCCGAGGGGAATGCCTTCAGCCTGCAATGCCGCGACGATGCGCTCGCGCGGCACGCCGGTGGCGGCGGCATCGTATTTCATGACGTACACGTAGTAGCCGTGCCTTACCCCGGGCTGGACAGCGGGCGGTGTCAGGCCGGGCAGGCCGGATAGCTCGCGGGTGAGGAAATCGGCGGCTTCGATGCGCGGAGCGACCAGACCTTCCAGTTTTTTCAGCTGTTCGGCGGCGATGGCGGCTTCGATCTCGGTCATGCGGTAGTTGAAGCCGACCATGTTGACGATGTTTTCCACGCCTTTTTTCTTTACCACGACTTCGGCATGGTTGCGGATGAGCTGGAGGCGTTCTGCCAGCTCGGGGTTGTCGGTCACTACGATGCCGCCCTCGCCGCAGTGGATGGTCTTGTGGTAATTGAGGCTGAACACGCCCATGTCGGCCAGGGTGCCGGCGAATTTGCCATGGTAGCTCGCCCCCGGTGCCTGGGCCGTATCCTCGATCACGATCAGGTTGTACTCGCGGGCGATGGCCATGATCTCGTTCATTTCCGCAGGGTGACCAAAGATGTCCACCACGATGATGGCCTTTGTACGGGGGGTGATGCAGGCACGGATGCTGGCGGGGGAAAGGCAGAAGGTGTCCGGGTCGATGTCGGCGAAGACGGGGATGCCGCCGTATACCAGCGCGGCGGCAGCGGAGGCGGACATGGTGTAGGGCGAAACGATCACTTCGTCGCCGGGACCGACTCCGGCCGCGCCGACTGCCGCATACAGGCCGGATGTGGCGGAATTGACGCTGACCGCGTGCTTGATGCCGAAATAGGCTTCCCACTCGCGTTCGAGTTTCTGCACCCGCGGGCCGCCAAAAAAGTCCGGTGACCAGGTGCCGAGAAATTTCGACAGCACGGTGCTGTCGAGCACTTCCATCACGGCACGCTTTTCTTCATCGCCAATGGTGACGTAAAGGGGAAAGGGAGTTTTTCTGACGGGTTCGCCGCCGTTGATTGCCAGTTTTGCCACGAGTTTTCCTGTTTCTAAATGCCGAGCATCGAATATGCCAATTTTGCCACATTTCGACCCGCATTGCCCGGCTGGGTCGGGCGACGGCGGTTGCCACTTTCCTCAAGCAGGGAGATGAGCGCGGGTTTCAGCGTGGACTCCAGATAGACCGGATGTGTCAGATTTGAACGGTTGGGGGGGAAGTCGTCCGGTAAAGGAAGATGCAGACGAATGCTCAGTGTGGGGCGGCCGAGCTGGGCCGATTCCACCAGAAACATGGTGTTCATGCCGGCCACGAGATCGGCGGCAAGTGCGAGGTCGCGCGAATTGCCTTCGCTGCTGACGATGATGCTTACCTGGCCGTGACTGAGATTACGGTAAATTTCTCCATCTTCCCGCGGGTGGGGGCGGATGAGCAGGGTAATGCGCTTTCCCCTGGTATGAGACAGTTCGGCCAGTGCAGTGAGCAGTTCGCCTACTGTGCGCAGACGATCCAGCCAGGGCGGGTGCGTGCCTTCGTCATGATCGGAGAAAGACGGCGGCTGGGAGGCGTAAAGCACCAGCCAGTCTTCCGGACCGACCGAGAGATTTTTCCGGGTGGCGTCGCGCTGTGACGGGGTGAAGGCGGCGCTGTGTGCTTCCAGGCTGTCCAGCGCGGGGTGGCCGGCAACGATCAGGCGCGCAGGCGGGAATCCCTCCGCGATCATTTCATCCCGGGCGAGGTCATCCATCACTGCAATGCGGTCCGGAAGGTATGCGAGCTGGTCTTGCTCGTAACTGAAACGCAAATGATAGTTGGACCAGAAATCGAGTACCGCGAGGGTGGGAATGCCCAGTTCGTGGGCGGCTGCGATGTACTGTTTTTCGAATTCAAACGGATTGACGGAGGTTCCGGTGAGCACCAGGCGCGCATTCAGGCGCTGTAACTGGGCGCGAATTTTCTCGAATGTCATGTCGTCCGGGATGCTTTCGTGAGACAGGTCTCGTGCGCACCACAGGGTGTGGGCCTGGCGGTATGCCATGGCATGCACGGCGAGACGGTTCTCGGCGCGCAGGGCTTCGATCACCGGCGCGACAGCGTTGGCGCCCCCGGGGTCGCCACAAATGACGACGATGTCAGGCTGGCTCATGCTGAAGTTCGCGCTGCCAGGGCAATATCCAGAGCGGCCAGCGCATCTTCGCCGGTACAGCGTGGCGCTGTGCCATTCTTCAGGCATTGCGCGAGGTTATCCACTGCGTTGTAAAGTGCCCCGCCCAGTTCCCCTGAAATGATCTCTGCCTCGCCCAGCCTTCGATAGCCAGCGCCGAACGGGCTGTCTTCAAGACGCTGGATTTCAATGCGGAAACCTGAGTCCACGATGCGTGCGCGTCCCTCTGTACAGGCAATATCCATTTCGAACAGGGCGTATTCCTTAGCTGAAAGGCCGTGCAGATAACCCCGGGCGCCGCTGGCGAACACCATCGCGACATCCAGGGTCGGATCACTGCCTTCTTCATGCAGAACGTTGGTGCCGCTGGTTTTTTCGATTGGTCCCAGCAGCCAGCGTGCAAGATCGAACCAGTGTGCGCCGTTATGTAATGTCCCCTTGGTGTAGAAGCCGGAGATGGCCTGTACCCTGCCCAGATTTCCAGCGTCCAGCATTTCTTTCATCCGCCAGAATCCCTCGGCATAACGGCGGGTGTAATTGACTGCCAGGATAACCCCGTGCCGGGCAGCGAGCGTGATCAGCTCCTGTGCTTCTTCACGTTTCAGCGCGAGGGGCTTTTCGGCCAGCACGGCACGCACGGCAGGATGTTCCAGCGCGATCCTGATCTGTGTGTAATGGGCGGCATCGGGCGTGCAGATGCTGACGATTTCGGGCCTGGCATCATCCAGCATGGCGGCAAAATCGGTATGGTGTGCTGCCACGTTCCAGCGTCTGGCGCAGCGTTCGGCTTTTCCCGTGTCCTGGTCGCATACCGCGACCAGCGTGGTTTCGCCGCAGCGCGTGTAGGCGTCGGCATGCGACCAGATGCCGGGCAGCGTCATGGTGTCGGAAAATCCGCTGCCGATCAGGCCACAGCCGGCGATCGCGGCGCGATAGGCCATCAGCGCGCGGCTTTCTGCTGGATGCCGGTGTTGAGCACAAGCAAGTCGGGCCTGCGGTCGAGGAATTCCAGCATGGCGCCGAGACCGAAGGCAGGATTGGCGGGATACAGCGCTTCGAACACGGCGCTCACCACGGCGAAATCCTCGGGCGTGTCTACGGTGAGGCGGTAGCCACGGTATTTTTCCGGTAGACCGCTCTCCACGTTTTTCAGAGTAAATTTTTCCGGGTGTTCATAGATGTAGAGCGAAACGTGTTCGCGGTCCGCTGCGTCCTGGGTGGAGCGGGCGGTTTCTTCCAGCACGCGGGTGGCGAATACCTGTACTGCGAGGCCAATGGGGTGGGTGGCCGGGCGCACATTGCCGGCATAATCGCAGCCGCTGGCGCGGTAGGCGTTGACGATCTCGTCCACCATGGCGGGGTCGGTCAGCGGGCAGTCACCGGTGATTTCGACGATGGTGTCCGCGCCGAAGGTCTGGGCTGCGCGCAGCACCCGGTCGAGCACGTCGTCCATGCTGCCGCGGTAACAGCCGGCCCCGATGCGGGCGCAGGTCTGTTCGATGGCGTCATCCGACGGGTCGGTGGTGGTGGCGACCACCACGCCGTCCAGGGTCTTTGCCTGCTTCAGGCGTTCGACCAGCATTTCCAGCATGGGCTTGCCGAGGATGGGGCGCAGGTTCTTGCCCGGCAGGCGGGTGGATTTCATGCGGGCTTCGATGATGGCGATGGTTTTCATTGTTTGAGCCTGAGTAATGTCATTCATACTTGCTGCACACCCTCGCCATAGGCGGCAACCAGAGTATCTGCGGTGAGCAGTATCATGGCTTCCGTGCGGGCCTGAGCGACGAGAATGCGGTCGAAAGGGTCTTTGTGTAACAGGGGCAAATCATGTATGGCCATGGCGTGCTCGCTGGTGACCGGCAACTCGCGGTAGCCATTCGCCAGCAACATGCGCCATAAACGGCGCGGGTCCACATTGAAGTCAGGGCGCTTCAGTCCACGTTTGATGGTGATTTCCCACAGGCTGGCTGAGCTGAAAACAGGCTGGTTTCCCGAATCCAGCAACAAGTCCCGCATGGAAGATGACAGTCGTTCAGGCTGGCCTGCGGCCCATAGCAGCAGATGTGTGTCGAGCAGGAGATTCAAGCAGTTTTCCCGTCGAATAACTCTGTGATCATGTCGCTTCCCATGCGGTCGAAATCATCCGGTACGCTGATTTCGCCCGCCATGAAGCCCAGCCGGCAAGCCGTTTCCCGGTCACCCGCTTCGAGCGGGACGACCTTGACCATCGGCTTCCCGGCCTTGGCGATGATGAAGGTTTCCCCTCGTGCGGCCTGATCTACCAGGCGGGAGAGCTGGGTTTTGGCGTCGTGGATGTTGACGGTTAACATGGGAATATCCAAGTTGAACTAACCGTGGTTAGTCTATCATTCGTGCCTTACCCCAGCAAGTCCCACTTCAGCGCTGTTCCCTTCCTGATGTCGCGGCTGGCGGTGCGACCGAGGAAGGTTTCCAGGTGCTTGGTGGGCAGCCCCAGGCCGGGGCGGATGGCGCGTACGTTGTCGTGCGTAAACGTTTCTCCGGCCTTGATGTCCTGGGTGACATAGAGTGAGCGGCGGTATTGCAGTGAGGGTTTTTCCGCTGCGCTGGGGCCGTAGCTGACGGTTCCCAGGGATTGCCAGGCGCGTTCGGTTTCGGTCACGAGGGTATGCATTTCATCCGGCTCCAGCGAGAATGCCGAGTCCACGCCGCCATCGGCACGGCGCAAGGTGAAGTGTTTTTCGATCACGGTGGCGCCCAGGACGACGCTGGCAACGGCGGCACCGACGCCCATGGTGTGGTCCGACAGGCCGGTCTGGCAGCCGAACAGCTCGCGCATGTGGGGGATGGTGCGCAGATTGGTGTTCTCCGGGGTGGAGGGGTAGGTGCTGGTGCACTTGAGCAGCACGAAGTTTTCACAGCCTGCAGCGCGTAGGGTGCGCACGGTTTCATCCAGTTCGGCCACCGTGGCCATGCCGGTGGAGACGATCATCGGCTTGCCGGTCTGGGCGACCCGGCGGATCAGCGGCAGGTCGGTGTTTTCGAATGAGGCGATCTTGTAGCAGGGCACCTCCAGCGATTCGAGAAAATCCACCGCCGTTTCGTCGAAAGGTGTGCTGAAGCCGATCATCCCATGCTCCCTGCAACGGTCGAAAATGGGCTGGTGCCATTCCCAGGGGGTATAGGCTTCCTGGTAGAGCTTGTACAGTGATTTGCCTTGCCACAGGCTGCCGCTGTCGCTGATGAAAAACTCCCCTTCGCTCAGATCCAGAGTCATGGTATCGGCGGTATAGGTCTGGATTTTCAGCGCATGGGCGCCTGTCTTCGCGGCTGCATCGACAATGGCCAGGGCGCGTTCCAGCGACTGGTTATGGTTGCCGGACATTTCTGCGATGATGAAAGGCTGATGCCCGAAGCCGATTTTCCGGCCTGCAATGTCAAATTCCTTCATTTTTTCATCCTGTTGTCTTCAGTGCTTGCGCCAGGCGCAATATGGTATTCGAAGTCGCCGTCCACTTCCATGTAACCCGCTTTGGCAAAAGCTTTTCGGGAGGGGAGGTTGTCGGGCAGGATTTTTGCGCGGATGTGGCGGACTTGCGGCAGGTTCAGCCTTATCCACATGCTGCCTTCGCGTAGCAAAGCAGTTCCCAGGCCACGCCCGCTATGACCGGGAACGAGATAAATGGAGATTTCAGCGTAATCTCCGGCCAGGTCATAGCGCAACACGCCCACGGCTTCCTGGTCGATTTCTCCAATCAGCAGGCGCCGGTCGGCGTTTGTCAGCGTTGCGCGAAACCAGCGCACATGGTCCTCCCATGCAATGGGGTTTGAATCGAAAGCATGACGCCGCGTTTCCGGTGCATTGCGCCATTCGAACAGTTTGCGTTCATCGTCTTCGGTTGCGCGCCTCAATTCGATCTGCTTCATTCCCGTCGCCATGGCTGCAACAACGCGCGATACGCCGAGTCCGTCGGCCAGTGCCATGGCATTGACCGACATGGCAGCGCAGTCAGCAGGAGCGTGCAAACAGTTCGCAAGCGCCGCGCCCAGCTGGCCAGCATCGAGGTTCCGGGCCTTGCCCAGATAGCGCTGGGCACCGAGCGCGTCAAGGTGTTCCGCGATTTGCTCCTGATTGGCGGCGACGCTGATGACCAGCGTCGGCAGGCCCAGCGCCATGCGTTCCCAGCTGGTCGTACCCCCTGCGCCGATCGACAGGTCGGCGTGTGCCATCAGTTCCGCCATGTTGGAAGCCTGACAATGGAAAGTGGTATTGGGGCGGCTGGCACACAAGTCCCGAATTTTTTCCCTTTGAGGATTGGATGCGCCCACGACGACATCCAGCAAGATTCCGGCAAAGTCCGGTGCAGTCAGTGCGGCCAGCGCCTTTTCGGTTTCATTGCTCGGGTCGCTGCCGCCAAAAAACACCAGAATGCGTTTGACCGAGCCGTCGCGGGGTTTGAGCATCGCCCGCGTTTGCGCAAATTCCTTTCTCAACAGTGCGTATTGCGGGCCCATCAAGCGGATGGCGTGCGGCGGAAGCAGTTCGCTGTAGGCGGTTTCCTGGCCGGTATAGCTGTTCTGGTCAAGCAGCAGGTCGCAGTCATGGGGGCGATCGGCGAGGTCATCGATTGCCATGATATGGCGGGTGAAGGGGCGCATCGCGGATTCCCAGCGTGCATCCAGGTCATAGTGATCAGTGATGATCCAGCCGGGGTGTTGTCCGCTCGTGGTGATCGCTGTTTGTGTGTGACTGGCATCGGTGTCCCAGTTTCCGCTTTCATCCAGCGGAATCGGATACACGCGGAAGCCTTGTGCTTCAATGTGGCTGTTCAGATTGCCAGCCAGTTCCCGGCACAAAAAAGAGACGGAAGCGCCGCTTTCACGCAATGCCTGCGCCAGCGTCAGGCAGCGCATGACATGGCCCGTGCCGATCACCACCGAGGCGTCGGCACGGATCAATACGTTCATGTGCGGGTTTTTTCCAGCAGGAACCAGGTCAGGTCGTCCTGCGGGAAGTTGTTGTCGCGGTGGTAGCTGAAGCCGTAGTCCAACAGTTTGAGGTCGCCGTAGCGATCCAGCATTTCACCGGCGAAGTCGCGCTTGAACAGCCTGTCACTTTCGCCCCGGTAGGGAATGGTGACCGGCGATGGGTTGTAGTATTCGGCGACGCAGATGTAACGGGCGCTGCTCTGATAGAGCAATTCATAGACCTGGGGCAGCATGTCCGGGTTGATGTGGATCAGTACGCCCTTGATAAGCGTCAGGTCGTGCGGCTGGCTGGGAACGAAGTCGAGGATGGACTGGGGATGGACGCTGACATATCCCAGGCTGTTCAGGCCATCGACGGCCTTCTGGTTGATCTCGATGGCGGAGAGTTTTGCCTTTGGCAGAAGCTGCTTCAGCGCCATGAGGTTGAGCCCGATGTTGGCGCCGAACTCGATGATCGAGCCTATGTCGCTGGTACGGGTGAGGACCTTGGAAAAAAACGCCAGATTGGCGGCGACCCAGTGCTGGCCCTGGTTACGATCCGCATAAGCATCGCCGAATTCGCCTGCCCAGAAGGATTCCTGTGCGGTCTTGTAATTTTCGTTCATGTCGGTTCCTTTATTGCCCAAGTTTTTTCTGTTCTATGTGAGCATTGATGCTCGCCCAGTCAGGGTGTTGCCGCAGCAGTTCCAGCGCATCTTCCAGTGTGAATAACGGATTGTCTGGATAGAGCGAGCTCAGGATTTTGCCCACCAACTCGAAATCTTCCTGCGTGTCGACTGTCCAGCGATGATGGCCCTGGTTTTCCGGATAAGTGATGTTCGCCAGGCGATAGCGTTCCGGGTGACCGTAGATGAAAGGGGTCACATGCTCTCGTTCCAAGGCGTCTCTTGCCTCCGAATGGGCTTCATCCAGCGCCCTGCGGGAAAACACCTCGACATCCATGCCTCTCGGATAGGTGCGCTCAAGACAGTTGCTTGCATAGTCGCACTCGGCGGTGTGAGTGAGATAGTAGTCGATGACCTTGTCGATTACTGCCGGGTCGATCAATGGGCAATCGGATGTGACTCGCACCACCGTATCGGCGTGGCACAGGGCGGCAGCGCCATGGTAGCGCGCAAGAACATCATGTTCCGGCCCCCTGAAACAGGTGACTCCGCAGCGATTGCACCAATCGACGATGGGCTGGTCGGTTTTGTTGGTTGTGGTGGCGATCACGATGTCATTGGCCAGTTCTGAGCGGCGTATGCGCTCCAGCTGGTATTCGAGCAGCGGTTTGCCCAATACCGGCTTCAGGATCTTGCCTGGAAGCCGGGTCGAGGTCATGCGGGCCTGAACGATGATGGCGGTATTCATGTCAGGCTGTTTTTCAGGGCTGAGGCCACTTTATCCTGGTCGGCTTCGCCCAGACCCGGGTAGAGGGGCAGACTGATGGCTTCGCCGTAATACTTCTCCGATTCGGGGAAATCGCCAGCCTGGAAACCGAATTGCCGGTAATAAGGCTGGAGGTGGACAGGTATGTAGTGCAGGTTGACGCCGATGCCTGCGTTCCGTAGTTCCTCGAATATCTGGCGATGGTTTTTGGCAGTCTTGTTCAGTTGCAGGCGGATGACGTAAAGGTGGAACGATGACCTGGTATCAGGATGTTGCCAGGGCAGAGTGAGCGGCAGGTCCTGCAGCAAGGTCTGGTAACGGGCAGCCAGTTCGTGCCGCCGTTGCACGAATTCATCCAGCCTTGTCATCTGGCTCGCACCGAGCGCTGCCTGGATGTCAGTCATGCGGTAGTTGTAGCCGAGTTCGATTTGCTGGTAGTACCAGGGGCCGTGAATGTCGCCCTGCATGAAACGAGCATCTCGGGTGATGCCGTGGGAACGCAGACGTTTCAGTTTTTCGTAATGGTCTTCCCGGTTGGTCAGAATCATGCCGCCTTCTCCGGTTGTGATGATCTTGACCGGATGAAAACTGAATACTGCCATGTCAGAAAATTCACAGGAGCCGATGGGTCTTTTGCGGTAGCTTGCGCCGATGGCGTGGGCGGCATCTTCGATCACGCTGAATCCGTAACGACGCGACAATGCGGCGATGGCTTCCATGTCGCAGGACTGCCCGGCAAAATGCACTGGAACGACGATTTTGGGCAGTTTTCCTTCATGCTCTGCACTTTTGAGTTTCTGCTCCAGGGCGCTTGCGCTCAGGTTGTAAGTCGCCGGATCGATATCCACGAAATCCACTGTGGCCCCACAGTAAAGGGCACAGTTGGCCGAAGCGACAAAAGTGTTGGGGGACGTCCAGAGTGCATCCCCCTGCCCGAGTCCGGCGACAAGACCGGCCAAATGCAGCGCGGCAGTGGCGTTGCATACCGCGATGGCATATTTGGTGCCGCAGTAATCGGCCACTGCCTGCTCGAAACGTTCGATTGCCGGGCCCTGGGTCAGCCAGTCAGACTGCAGCGTTTCCACCACTGCGGCGATGTCCGCCGCAGCAATGTCTTGCCTGCCATACGGAATCATGTAATGGCAGTGGCGTTGATGTGACGCAATTCTTCCACAGTGAGGAAATGGGGATTGTTGCCGGAGTTGTAGTCAAAGCCCTCTTCCACCGGTACGCCATCCTCTCCCAGCGTGTTGGTGCGATAGTCAAACTGGTGCGTAAAGGTAATGGAGGGGCGTATGACAAAATGGTCGTGGAATTTCAGCGTCAGATGGGAATCATCGGGGGGGCACATGATTTCGTGCAGCTTTTCACCCGGACGAATGCCGATGACTTTGGTTGCCAGTCCGGGAGCAACTGCAGCGGCAAGATCCATCATCCGTGCCGAGGGAATCTGGGGGACAAATATTTCTCCCCCCTGCATTCTTTCGAAACTTTTGAATACGAAATCAATGCCCTGTTGCAGGGTAATCCAGAACCGGGTCATGCGTGGGTCTGTGATAGGCAGTTCTGTTGCACCATCCGCAAGCAGTTTTTGGAAAAAAGGCACCACCGATCCCCGTGAACCCACGACATTGCCATAGCGAACAACGGAGAACGTGGTGTTGCGGCCACCGGCAGCATTATTGGCGGCGACAAACAGTTTGTCCGACGCCAGTTTGGTTGCGCCATAGAGATTGATGGGATTAGCGGCCTTGTCTGTGGACAGGGCAATCACCTTGGCAACTTCATTTTCCATGGCCGCATTGATGACGTTTTCTGCGCCATAAATATTGGTCTTGATGCACTCCATGGGGTTGTATTCCGCTGCAGGCACCTGCTTGAGCGCAGCCGCATGGATCACATAATCCACGCCACGCATCGCCTGTCGCAGACGTGCTCCATCACGTACGTCGCCAATAAAATAGCGCATTGCCGGATCGTTGAATTTTTGCTGCATTTCAAACTGCTTCAGTTCGTCGCGAGAGAACACGATCACCCGTTTAGGTTTGTAACGCTGGAACAGGGTGGTGATGAAATGCTTGCCGAAGGAACCGGTGCCGCCGGTGATGAAGATGGATTTGTCATTGAACACTTGAATGCCCGTCCTGAATGAATTGGGTCAAACGCTGGATTATAAATTTTTTGTTGCGGGGATGACAGGGTTTCTTCGTCATCGGATTCATCTTTCTGGCGGCTTGCTTGTCAGGCCTGCTCGACAAGCGGAGGCCAGGCCAGAGCAAAGCTATTGTCAGGGCTGGAGTCCAGATTGGGATTGTAAGCCGGGTCATTCAGCATGAATGCGCCATATTGCTGTTGCATATAACGAACTTCAGCAGCAAGGCGGTTCTGTTTGCCACCGGCATCCCCATCATCCAGGCTGGCCGGTTCATGGTGGTATAGCTCGGCAAAGGGGCACCAGACGTTGCGATAAGCTTTTTTGAGCAGCCGTAAACAGAAATCCACGTCGCTGAAGGTGGAGAGCAGTTCGTTGTCATTCAGTCCGCCGACTGAGCGGTAAAGATCGCGACGCATGACCAGACAGGCTGCCGTGACTGCAGAAAACGACTGGATCAGGGCCGCACGGCCGAAATATCCGCTGTAACGTCGTGGCATGTACCTGTGGGCGTAAGTGGCCACGCCGATTCCCAGAATAATTCCTCCATGCTGGAGCGTGTCGTCCGGATACCACAGGCGAGCGCCAACCGCGCCAACGCCTGGCTGCAGGGCGATACTGACCAGTTCGCCAAGCCAGTTGGTGGTGATGACTTCAGTCGTGTCGTCCAGCAGGCAGATCAGTTCGCCGCTGGCCTGCTCGACAGCCCAGTTGCTTAGTGCGGCATTGTTGAGTCGCTGGTCGCCGCGCAGCACCCGGATGTTCTGCTTGCCGGACAGGCTTTCCAGATAAGGCTGGATGGCCGGGTCATCAGTGCTGTTATCAATGACAAGAATTTCATAAGCGGCATAGTCAGTCCGGCTGGTGATGCTACCGATGCACCGGCGTAGTGATTCCAGTCCGTTGTGGATTGAGACGAGGATGGATACCAGCGGCAATGGTGTCGGCAATGCGTAGCGTACCCGGTATCCGGTCGGATTGCCGAGTTCGACGGTGGCTGCCGTGCCGCAGCGGGCCAGATGATCTGCAATCGCCTTCTGTCCGGCCAGCAGGGCATAGGGCTTGGCTTCCATCGACTGGGCCGTGCTGTCGGCGTGTACCCGCCAGTGATAGAGTACTCGCGGAATATGAATGATCTGCCGGGGTTCCAGCTGCTCGATGCAGCGCAGGGCCAGATCATAATCCTGCGAGCCCTCAAGTCCGGTACGGAAGCCGCCGATTTCTCTCAGCAGGCGGGTGCGGTAGACCCCCAGATGCGAAACCATGTTTTGCGACAGGAACAGATCAGCGTTCCAGTCGCTCTTGAAATAGGGGCCAAATCGCCCGTTCTCCGGATCGAATTTGTCTTCGTCCGAGTAAATCACGCCGGCATCCGGATGCCGGGAAATTGCGTCAGCCACCCAGAAAAGAGCATGTTCTGGCAACAGGTCATCATGGTCGAACAGGGCGACAAATTCGCCTGTGACCCTTTCCAGTGCGCTGTTGGACGATGCGCTGATATGACCGTTTTCTGACCGGAATACTACCCGGATACGTGGATCGCGCCGGGCGTAGTCTTCGAGTATCGGGCGGATGGCCGGGTTGCTTGATGCGTCATCAGCGATGCACAGCTCCCAGTGGGGATAAAGCTGGTTACGCACAGATTCGATGGCTTCGCGAAACCACTCCGGATTGGGATTGAAACAGGGCATCAACACTGAAATGAGGGGAGGGGTGACCAGATCTGCGATCCGTTCGCCAATGCGGGTGCGCTGAAGCGTGTCAAGCGTGTCGTAGCGGCGCACCCACTCGGTGTAGTCCGTTGCCGGGTTGCCCATTGCTGCCAGTCGTTGACGCACGCCGAGCCAGCCTTCCACGTGCAAAACAGTCATGGTTTTACGCAGAATCTTTACCAGCCCCTCCCGTCTGAAAAGGGCCAGAAATCCGGGCAGGCGCCGTTTGATGGCGTTGATCATTCTCAGTGACCGCGTCCAGCGCCAGCTCCGGGACCCTTTCAGCTTCCGGATTTCCTCGTCCCGCTTGACAAGTCTCTGCATCAGCCAGGCAATCTGTTCATCTTTCTGGCGTATGCGCCATGCCGATCTCGGATCAGGGCATTGTCTGGGTGCTTCAGCGTCTTTGCTTAACCCTTCTTCTGCCATATTCATGAGGGCCAGTCCAGACCGAGCATGCGCCGGGCTTTCATGACCACGCGGCGCAAGGCATAGGCATAGGGCCGGTTCTGGATGCCTGCCAATATGGATTGGGCCTCACCTAAAGCGGAATTGATGGTTCGTGTCGCGGCTTCAGCCAATTCCTTTTCCTGTATCCGCTTGTTCAGTTCGTTTTGTGTCGAGTTCAGTTCTTCCCTTGCCGACGCCAATTCAGCCAGGGTGAGGTTCAAAATTTCTTCGAGTTTCTGCCTGGTCTGTTCAACGGATTGCAGGTCAGCCCCGGTTTTTTGCATCCAGCCGGTTTCGGTGCTGGGAAAGGCCTTGACGATGAACTGGTAGGTTTGCCCTTCAATATTGTCTGCCAGGCTTGCTTTGACCTGACTGGACGTGTTTTTCCAGTCCATGGCAAATTCGGTTGCCGATTCCGCTACCCGGTTTCGATCCCATTTGCTGGGCAGATAGCCGGTCTCAAGAAGCATCTCTTCAAGGTTGGTGCGGGTAAAGAAACGGAGGTGAGTACGATCGAGCAGGCCTTTTTCCTGATAGGGAAAGCGGCCATTGAGCAACTCTGCCAGCAGGGCGTTGTGTGCTACATTGGGTACCGACAGGACGATAAATCCCTCCGGGCGCAAATACGACCTGATCTTGTGCAGACAGGCCCAGGGGTCGTGCAAGTGCTCCAGGACGTCTGCCGCAACGATTACATCAAAAAGGTCGTTTCCCAGCGTTTCTGTCAGGTCCATCGACTCGATGTTGCCGACGATCATGCGCTCGCACCAGGGGGCGGCCATTTTCGCCATTTCCGGGTCAATTTCCATTCCGACCACGGTGCAAGCATTGACTTCGTGAATGAGCTGGGTCATTGAGCCCACCGCCGTGCCGAGCTCCAGAACACGTTTGTTCTGGCCGATCAGACGCAGGATTTTGGTTGCTGTCGTGTCGGCATCGGGCTCGACGTGGTAGCTGTATTTTTTCCAGTGCTCACTCATGATGGTGTGGCTCCTGTGCGAGTAGATGTTGCCATGTCCTGCGAATGCCTTCCCGCAGGGGGGTGGTCGCGGTCCATCCAAGTTCGTTGCCGGCGCGTGAAACATCGAGCACGATGCGTGGGACATCATAGTTCCTGCCGGCTTCATGAATGACTTCGAACTGACGTCCAGTTTCTTCCTTCAGCAGTGAGATCAGTTCGAGTAGCGAAACCCCCTGGCCGCTGCCGATATTGAAGATACTCTCATGGCCTTGATATGACGCAGCATCAAGAAAGGCGCCTGCCAGGTCGTCGACGTAAACATAGTCTCTCGTAACGCATCCGTCTCCCCATACCGAAACGGGTTTGCCAGAGCGTATCCGTTTGAGAAAAACCGGAATTGCCCCCTGGCTCATGCCATGATGACCCGGACCATATGGGTTTGCCAACCGCAAGCTGATGGTGCGCAAGCCTGTCTGATACTGAAATAGCTGGCAATAATGCTCTATCGCCAGTTTGGTGCAGCCATAGGACACGATGGGCTGTTTTGGCGATTCTTCGCTTACCGGGTCCGTGGCCGGGCAGCCATAGACCGTTCCGCCAGAAGAGGCAAAGATCAGCCGCTTGATGCCGCTTGCCACGCATTCCTCCAGCAGTTCGATTGAAGCCACTACGTTGGTCTGAACATCGAAAACCATATTGCTGTTGGAGCTGGATGGGATGGTCGTGCTGACTAGATGGAACACCCAGTCCATTCCCTTGAGAGCCTGCTTGACAGTCATCCGGTCCAGAAAATCACCGGTGAAGGTTTCCAGTAGCGGGGAATCCAGATGCGCCAGCGAATGGAAATCCCTTGATATATCAAATGCCCGGACACGGTGCCCTGCACCAAGCAGAGCTGCGCAGACATGACTGCCGATAAAGCCATTGGCACCAAAAACGACACTATTCATGTGTGACCGCCGGTTTCCAGATGTAATCGAGTATGTTCCAGTGTCACCATAACGATGGCATGTCTTTTACTCAAAAAGCATTCAGAAACTGTCAAAAGCAGTGTAATAAAGGGTGTTGCCTGCGGAGCAGTTGCCACATGCAACAGTACCTCTGGGTGCTTGGGGAACGCCATTCAAGAAAGCAGGAAGCCAGCTATTTTCAACCACCTGCATCCGAGCCATCTGAACAAGCGTTGAATTTTCATACAGATCAGCTCGAACATCTAGCCAACCCCCGGATAGTCGAGTAAGGGTCAGCCTGACCCAGTACGCCGCTTGGAAACCGTCCTTCAGAGCAAAACCTGAGTTTGAGCTTATATAATACGAGAAAAGTCCACTTTTTGCTTGGTCAAGGGTAATTACCGGAAGAATAGTTCCATTTGAAGGGTAGCCGATACTACCAGCACCATTTTGATCCCAAGTATAAGCAAACTGGGCTGGTCCCCAAACCTCTAATGCCAGCCCTTTTGATTGCATTACATACGCGCCAACCCCATAAGACCAAAGAGGGTCTGTCTTCGTTGAATTCAAGTACCCATTCTGCCCACCTATCGTATACGCCACAATTCCGTGTTCAGTACCTACTGGCGTTTTCTGCCAAATAAACTGCGACTGTATCCGCTTAACGGAATCTGTCTTTGTCCATAAATATCTCCAGTCATAACCAATATTTTGAATTAACGTCCCAGAGGAACTCGCTGCATTTGAGCCGCTTGCAAAGGCGATCATTGTAAAAAATAACCCGATTAATTGCCTAAACATACCGATACCCCGAATAATCTAAAGTATTATGAAATACTGTTCCTATTATCGCCAATTGCGACAACGGCAGTGATGTTACCCACGAAGCCAGATCTGATCAAAAATATTCCAGTGCCACCACAGCCAAGGCATCTTTAACACATCCTTTTCCAGCATCGCTACGGAGTGCTCAAGTGCACTGCGAGGGTCATCAGGCAGTCGTAAGATTTTTGAAGTAACTTTTCGCTTGTCTTCCAACGCCGAGATATAGACCAGATTTGCACCCGTCTTCTCTGCTAGCCGAACAACGCCGGAATTTATTGACAATCGACCACCCAAAAATGGTAACTCCACCTTGCCATTTTTTTGATCCGGAAAAAAGGCATCAGGCAAAATGACGATCGCTTCACCCATGGATAATCCCTCGTAAAGGCCCCGCATGCTGCTTCCCAACGTAACCCATCGGCCTTGGGTCTGCTGCCGGAGATTATTGACTTTCATGCTCAAATAACGTCTATCTACCCCGCCTAACCCCACATTGCCTTCTCCAAGGCTGATAGTAAGCATGCCGGTTTTGTATCCCATTTGTCCAAGTGCGAGCGCTGACAAATTTAGACGGCCAAAATGATTCATTACGATAATAGTGCCTCGCCCTTCATCTCGCGCTTTCTTGAAGACCCCTTCGGAATCCGTATCGACCTCCACGACACAACGAAAGTTAATGTCATTAAGTCGTGACATTACAAATGCATCCATTACCTCTCTTGCCAGCAGAATTTGATAACGGCGGGCTGCATCCTCTATCTGTGCCTGGTCAAACCCATATGCAGCCAAAACTTTGGCCATATTCCCGGTAATCAGTGCATGCAGCGCCTTGTTTCTGAAGGTATCATAATGGCCTATCCAATCTGCAAATACATAAGGGAACGGTAAAGGCAATCTGGCGGCATTCTGGCAAATGCCAAACAACCTCATGCGTTTTCCCCAATCCTGTCGAATAAGCATCAGTGATCAAGATTCCAAATGTAAGGAATGTAAACCATGCCAGGCTCTCGGCATGTGCTATGCACTGTAAACGGACAGATCATCTCGGCCATGTCGTAGACCTGCAGACCCGTGTCATCCAGCACATAGACCGCAACGCCATACTGACCGGATAACAGGTTCAAGTGCGGGAGTGAAAGCTCGACAGTACGCTCTCCATTTGCTGTCAGGGGGGTGGCGGCATGCTCGAAATGTGTACTTGTACCAAACACATTTTCACGGTCATTGCGCATCAGGGCTATGCCAACATGAAAAGGCACGCCAACTTCCACACTTTCAACACTCACGCGGATAGAAACGGGTTGGAAGGTATCAAGGATACCGGAAATCAGATTGTCCTCATTCAGTAATACCACTTCGCGAATACGCACCGGAGCACTGGAAACCGCTGCAGGCTTGAAGGCCAGCTGGCTGCCGGGCACATGCATGCGAGCAGCCTTTTCGCGCTCGTGACTTTCATAGGCGGTCACCACTTCTTCGGTGTTGCCAATCGCCATCACTTGTCCCTGATGTATCCAGGCTGCACGGTTGCACAAACTGCGCACCTGATAGAGATTGTGGGAACAGAATAAAATGGTGCGCCCTTTATCACGAAAAGCCATGGTGCGGTCCAGGCTTTTTTTCTGGAAATGCATATCGCCGACCGATAGCGCCTCATCAATGATCAGCACGTCCGGGTCGACGGCTGTCGCTGTGGCAAAAGCCAATCGCATGAACATTCCGGAAGAATAGGTCTTGACCGGGCGTTCCAGCGTCTCCGCCGACAGTTCGGAAAAGTCGGCCACACTGCGGTAGTATTCCTCCATCCTGGATGGGGGGACGCCAGACAGTGCCCCCATCAAATAGGCATTGTCGCGCCCACTCTCTTCCGGATGGAAGCCCGCGCCCAGTTCCAGTAATGCCGCCACCTTGCCTTCAACTGAAACGGTCCCGGTAGTGGGGCCGCAGGTTCCGGCGACCAGTTTGAGCAGCGTACTCTTGCCCGCGCCATTTTCGCCGATCAGGCCAAAAGTTTCGCCCCGGCCCACGCTGATGCTGACATCTTTCAAGGCCCAGTGGGTCTGGTGGTGAACGCCATTAAACAACAACTCCCGCAGGCGGTCCATGGGCTGACGGTAAAACCGGTAGCCCTTTGATACCTGCTCGATCCGAACCGGTATGTCGCTGACAGGCTGATCGCCGCTACTCACAGGTAATCTCCCAGTGTCGGTTTCAGGGCACGAAACATCAGCAATCCTCCTGCACCGGCGATCAGAACCCAGATTGCCAGTGACAAGGCGCTGTCCGGGTTGAGGGGCAAGCCCAGAAACACGCGCTGGTAAAGGTCGATCAGGCCGGCAAAGGGGTTGAATGCATAAAGATAATGGTACTTGGCCGGCACCATGCTTCGTGCGTAAATAATGGGTGTCAGGTAAAAGAAAACCTGCAGAAACACAGGCACAAGCTGGGCAAGATCCTTGACGTGGACGGTCAGGATCGCGAATAGCATGCCCATGCCGAGACACAGAATCAGTTGCGCAATGAAAAGGAAAGGTAGCCAGACCAGGCTGGAAAGGTGGAGGACTCCGCCGGCGGCAAGCAGAGCCAGTAATATCAGCAGTCCGACAAGCTGGGTTACGAAGCTGCTTACGACCACAGTGGCAGGAATGATCTCGATCGGAAACACCAGTTTCTGGATGAACTGCTCCTGGGCAACCAGTGATCCGACAGCTCGCGACAAACCTTCCGATATGCCCATCCAGGGCAACAGGCCAGCAAGCAGAAAATAGAAATAGCCGGATTCGCTGGCCAGTTCCGGGATACGGATTTTAAGAACGACTGCAAACACGACATAGAATACCGCCACTGTCATCAGTGGATTCAAGATGCCCCACAAGGCGCCACCAAACGAACCTGTGTAGCGTGACTTCAGGTCACGCTTTAGCCACAGTACAAAGACAAAGCCCCAATCCCTGAGCCAGCGGTGATTGATCATACGTTTTCCTCACGGATGGCTTCAAGGTAGCCGCTCACTCTGAGTGCTTCAGTATCCCAGCTGGTCCGGGAGACAAAATCCAGGCCGTTTCGGGTAATTTGTTCATTCAGTGACCGATTCTCCAGCATTTCGATCAGCGCTTCAGCCAGCGCTTCTGGAAGCGGGGCGGCCAATATGGCATTCTCGCGGTCCTTCAGTAACCACTCGACATTCGGTCCGTGGTTCGAGACTACGGGACAGCCGCAAGCCATGATTTCGAGCGGCAACAGGGAAAGGTTGGTCAGCGAGATGACAAGGGCTACGTCACACTGGGCATAAAGTCCGGGCAGGTCATCCAGGGCCGCAACGCCTGCATCGACATGAGGAAAAGGAATCTCGTACGCAGACATATCCCAGCCCGCCAGCAGAAATTCGACATCCGGCAGCAGTTCATGAACCCGTTTCAGTGCCAGCATGCCCAGTTCGAAACCTCTTCTCGGTGTAACGTGTCGGGCATAGAAGAAAACCTTGCGCGGTCCGGGTTGGCGTGGGCGAGCATGGTACATCTCGTGTTCACAGGAGAAGCCAAACGGGTATGCTCGCATCCCGTATTTTTCCTTCATCAGGCCCGCTAGCCAGTCCCCGGCCGTGATCCCGGTGAATCCAAAATTGTAAGTGGCTTCGGCAAAGACATATTCACTGCCCCGGGCAGTGAACCACGGTTCCATGTCCTGAATAAAGTACAGCTTGTGAAGAGTTCGGCCGAACCTGCGTACGGTGTAGGCTGTTGTCCAGGAGGTTGCCATGGTGAATTCGGCCGGCAGAAGCGTTTCTTCACCAATTTCGACACTGGCGGCCAGCGGCACGAAGTGCTTGATTATTACGGCGCGGGCGGCTTCGCCATCCGGATAGCGGCATTCTCCAACGATATGGATGCGGCTGCGGAACCCCAGTTTCTCCAGTCCCCAGATCATGCGGAAAATATTCAGGTGGCCGCCGCTGCCAATTTCAAAGCTGGGAATCACCCAGTTTATGGTGCCGGAGTCGACCCGAAAAGCCTGCGGAGTATCGGCAACTGGTGGCGCAATGAAGTCATAGAGCCGGAAGATGTCAATTTTTGGTGGAGGTAGAGGGGGCGGCGGAGGCGGCGGA
>NSJJ01000028.1 GCA_002632355.1 Sulfuricella denitrificans | reverse complement strand
GCCGTCGGCCTCCTGCAGCTTCTTCACGATCTGTTCGGGGCTGTGCTTCTTCTTCATGGCTGAATCCTCCTTCAAAGTGACCGGAAGACTCTACTTCCAACTGGACCGATTTTAGGGGACCAGACCATCGGCGCATCCGCGCCTTGGCCCGCTCTAATCCGATGACCCACACCGATTCTCTGCGAGAATCGGTGTGGGCTTCCACTGTGCTGGCGCTCCGCGCCGGAGCTGCGCACAGGAGCTTGCAGTACGAGGAATGCGGCCTCCTGTCCAGGCTGGAAGCCTGCGCTACGGTACTGCCAGCTTGACACTGTCTAAATGTCAGGTATCCCTTCCGGCATGACGGCTAAGCCTCGCATACTGCTTATCGACGACGACGCCTCCCATGCGGAGATTGCGGGGGAGTCCCTGGAGCGTGCGGGCCACGACGTCACCCTGGCCCATTCTGGCAACGAGGGGCTGTCCAAATTTCGCGACGCTGAATTCGACGTCGTCCTCACCGACCTGCGCCTGCCGGACACCGACGGCATGGAAATTCTGAAGCGCATCAAGGCCACGGACGCCGACACTGAAGTCATCATCATCACCGGCTACGGCAGCGTCGAAAAAGCCGTCGAGGCGCTGCATCACGGGGCCTACAGCTTTCTCGAGAAACCGCTCAACCGCGACGCCCTGCGCAACACCGTCGCCAAGGCCCTGGACCGGCGGCAGCTCAGCATCGCGAACCGCGAGTTGCACAAACTCGTAAACGAAAAGTTCGGCTACGAGGGCATCGTCGGCAACTCGCCGGCCATGCAGCAAGTCTTCAATCGCCTGAAGCAAGTAGCGCCTACAGACGCGCGCGTGCTGATCACCGGCGAAAACGGGACCGGCAAAGAGCTTGTCGCCCGCGCGATTCACTTCAACGGTAAGCGCCGCGAAGGTCCGCTTGTGGCGGTCAACTGCGGGGCGCTCAGTGGCGGCGTGCTGGACAGCGAATTGTTCGGGCACGTAAAGGGCGCGTTCACCGGCGCAGTGAAAGACCACATCGGCAAGTTCGAGGCGGCCGACGGCGGGACGCTGTTTCTCGATGAGGTGGGCGAAATGCCGCTCGAGACGCAGGTGAAGCTGCTGCGCGTGATCGAGAACAAGGAAGTCACGCCCGTCGGCAGCAACGACGCGCGCAGGATTGACGTGCGTATTGTCAGCGCCACCAACAAGGTCCTGCAGGACCGCGTGGCCACGGGTGAGTTCCGCGAGGACCTGTTTTTCAGACTCAAGGTCGTCGAGATCCACCTGCCGGCCTTGCGCGAGCGCCAGGGCGACATCCCCCTGCTTGCGCAGGGTTTCCTGAACGAGTTCGCGAAGCAGTACGACAAGCAGGTGAAGGGCATGGACCACGCGGCTCTGAACGGGCTGATCGCGCATGAGTGGCCGGGCAACGTGCGCGAGCTGCGCAACACGATTGAGGAGATGGTCGTGCTGGCGCAAGGCGAGATATTGACCAGTCAAGACCTGCCGGCCAATCTTCAGACAGAGGCACCGATTCGCGCCATGAGCATTAACACAGAAGGCAACCAGCCGAGCGGACTGGTGGGGATGACCATGGACCAGGTCGAGCGCGAGGTCATCCGAAACACCCTCAAGGCCAACGAAGGCAACCGCGAGCGAACAGCCAAAATGCTCGGCATCGGCGAGCGCACGCTGTACCGCAAGCTGAAAGAGTACGGCTTGAACTGATGCGCCTCAGCGATCAAGCGGCTTACCCGCTTTGGCCGCGTCCAGTTTCAACGCCAGTTTATCCAGGCGGTCGGCGATCTGAATGTTGTCGGTGTTGGTCGGCTCGGGTTCGGGATCGGAGCCCGTCGGGGCGATTCCCCTCGGGCTGATGCTTCCGCCGCCGCTGCGAGGGAAAATCTCGCCTGTTGTCATTGGCGCCGGGCGCGATTCACCCGCGCGCAGGTTGCCGGCGACTTCTTTTAGCGCCTTGCCGGCTTCGTCCAGGGCTGAGCGCATGATGCCGTGTTCGGCTTCAAGCTGCTTGAGTTGAACGCCGGCCGGCTGCACTACCTGCGTCCAGATTCCGCCGATGCCGAGGGTTGATCCAAGCACCAGCCCCAGCAGAAAGATCATTAAAGAGGAACGCATGGGAGTCTCCGGTCAGGTTAGGCGCATCATAGGGGCCGGTGTCCGGAAACGCGACTACTGTGGCTGCATTCAGGCGGGAACCTGCGCCGTCATCGCTGCGTTCCAGCAGCGGAGGAGCAACATGAAGCTGCTTTTGACGGTGATCTGTCTGCTGTTGATCAGCGCGTGTTCGGCACGCGACAATTCGGCGTATCCGAACGCGCCCGCCAACCGCCCTGTTGAAAACACGCCGGCAGAAGTCCCGCCGATGCCGGCCGGGTTCGAGATATCGGTGGGGTCAGGCGGCGGCTTTACGGGCGCCTGGAGCACACGCCACGTCCGCGCCGATGGGTCGGTGTATGACAACGACAAGCTGGTCGGCACTCTCAACCGCGAGGCGCGCGAAGAGATCTGGCGGGCTTTCAAGCGTCTGGATCCGGGGAGCGACGCCGGCAGGCACGGGAACATGACCACGACAATCAGCTGGCGCGACGACACCCATGGCACCAAGCCGGGCATGAACAGCATCAGCCGCGAGGGACACCCCAGCGCGGAGTCCGGGTCGTTCGGCGCTTTCGTGCATGAGTTCCGCCGGATCGTCAAAGAACACCTTCGTTGAATGCGCGGAACGCCTGCTACGGAAGCGCACAAGGAACATAAGCACGGCAAGGATTCCTACTATTCCTTGGTAAGTACGCGGCTAAACTGCCAAACTTGACGCACCCCTGTAGGGGCGCGTCCGCATCGCTCATTTCAAGGAAGGACCATCCGTGAAAGTTATCCTGATTCACGTGCGCGACCCGCAGTTTTACGCGATCCAGGCAGAGAAGCGCGGTTCCACGGGAAACCACCAGATCATGGGCTTTCCGCCCATTGGCATCATGTCCATTTCCAGCGTACTCAAGCGCGAGGGCCACGAATGCATCATGTTCGACCAGGCCAACCCGGACACGCCCAACGACAAAATCATTGAGACAATCAAGACCGAGAAGCCGGACCTGGTGGGGCTGAGTTTCCTGAGCACCACCAGCTATCCGTACGCCAAGATTCTGGCGCGCGCCATACGAAGCGAGGTGCCGGACGCCAGGATCGCCCTCGGTGGCGTGTTCGCGACGCTGAACGCACTGCAGGTCAAAGAGCAATGCCCGTATGTTGACTTTGTCTGTCGCGGCGACGGCGAGCAGTTGATCCTGGATCTGCTGCCGAATCTGGATGACCCCTCCGGGGTGCTAGGGCTTACCTGGGCCAGAGACGGCAAGGTCGTCCACAACGCGGACCGCAAGCTGGAACGCGAGCTTGACCAGTGGCCGATCCCGGACCGCACCAGCCTGAACCTCGATTTCGTGGAAAGCATGCCGCTGGACGTGCCGGTCATTCTGTCGCGCGACAAGTTCACCACCATGCAGACCAGCCGCGGCTGCCCGTGGCCCTGTATCTTCTGCGACATCCCGATCTTCAATGAGGGCAAGTGGCGCTACCGCAGCGCGGAAAGCGTCGTCGCGGAGTTCAAGAAACTGCAGGAGCAAGGCTTCCAGAGTGTCTACTTCGTGGACGACCACTTCCTGCTGCAACCCAAACGCATCGAAGCGATCTGCGAAGGCATCATCCGTGAAGGCATTACCATCAAGTGGGGCGTGGAAGGTCGTGTGGACAGCGTCGTGCAGTCGCTCTTCCCGCTGATGGCCAAGGCCAACTGCCGCATCATCATGTTCGGCATCGAAAGCGGCAGCCAGAAGATTCTTGATCGTCTGAAAAAGCAGCAGACTCTGGAGCAGATCGAGACTGCCGTGAAGAACGCCAAGAAGGCGGGCATCGAAATCGTGCACGGCTTCTTCGTCGTTGGCAGCCCCGACGAAACAGAAGAGGACATGAAGAAGACTTTCAAGTTCGCGGCGCGTCTGCCCCTGGACACCTTCGGATTCAACCGACTTTGCGTGTACCGCGGCACCCCCCTGTGGCACGAGTACATGGCGCGCGGTTTGGTCAACGATACCGAGGACTGGTACAAGTACTTCAAGTGCAGCGAAATCGACCCGACGTGCATGAAGGGCCCGGCCATCAACGCGACCCGCGCCAAGGGGTTGCGCAGTCTGTTCTTCCGCAAGCTGTTCCTGCACCCTTGGCAGACTTGGGTGCTGCTGCGTCGCTTCCTGCGCTACATGCCCATGAAGGACATCTACACGCTGTTGAGCAAGCCCTTCAAGGGTAAACAGAGCGGAGCCACGCGGGCGGAAACGCTGTCTCGCGCCGTCGAGCACCAGGACATGAAGACCAACGCCGCCGACCTGACACAGGTCAGCGACGAGGAACTCGAGTCCAAACTCGCCGAGTCGTCAACCAGCAAGTAGGCGGCCGGAAATTCAGCGCGCCCCGGAACTGTCGTTCCGGGGCGCGCTGTTGCGCCTGGATTTCAATGCCGGTTCAAAGCCAATGGTGAGTCGCTCTCTCGCGGGCGTCTTCATCCGGTATCAAAAAGCAACCACAAATAAACACGGGTAAACACGGCGTAGCGGTTACCCGTGTTCACCCGTGATTCCCGCTTTTCCTGATTCTCTCCGTGGGCTCTGTGTTCTCTGTGCGGGATCGCTCTTCGGTCGTCGCGCTGGATTTTGCCTCTCGCAAAGTTCGCCAAGTACGCAATTGACGCAAACCATTCCAGGTACGCGATTGCCGCGAACCTACGCCGAGCCCGCGCAGCGGGCGGAAGATCGTAGCCCGGTGCGTAAGCGCCGGGTTGCCGCGTCCATTGCATGTAAAGCCCCGCCAGGGGCGACAGGCTTTTCCGCAGGCCCATGACCGCAAAAATC
>NSJJ01000021.1 GCA_002632355.1 Sulfuricella denitrificans | reverse complement strand
GATCTGATAATGGGGGGGGGCGGAGATGCTGCGCTTGTTGCCTGCACTGTTTTTTGTGTTGATGTTCCCGGGATATCTGATTTCTGCTCCTGCCCGTGCGAACATCGTTGAAATCAAGCTGTCTCCCAATCTGCTTGGCACTGCGGATTACCGCAAGGGCAATCCGGAGCTGCCGGTCATCCTGCTGCTGCATGGATTCCTGCAAACGCGCAATGCGCCGCCCATGAGCCGCCTTGCGGATGCCTTGTCCGACGCAGGTTATCCGGTTCTGGTGCCGACGCTTTCCATGGGAATCAGCCGCCGCAACAAGAGCCTGTCATGTGAAGCCGTCCACAAGCACACCATGCAGGACGACCTGAAGGAAATCAGCGAATGGGTAAGCTGGCTGACTCATCATGGCCATCGAAAGATTGCCATGATCGGCCACAGCTCCGGCAGCATGGAGTTACTGGCTTATCTTGCCGGCAAGCGAAGCATCCCGGTTGAGCGCATTATTCTGGTGGGCATCACGCCAATTGAGACCGATATCGATCAGCATCGTAAAGCCCGCGCAGAAAAATCGGCCGAATCCCGTCAGACACCCGCCCTGAAACATTTCACCATGGCCTATTGCAAGAACAATTATGCTACCCCGGTGGCCGCTTATCTCTCCTATGCAGACTGGACAGGAGATGAAATTGTGATGGCACTGGGGAAAATCAGAGTTCCAGTAGATGTCGTGCTGGGAGGCAAAGATCAGATTATGACGCCAGCCTGGCAGGCGCAGCTCAAGAAAAGCGGCGTGCCGATCACCCTGATTGAAAACGCGGGGCACTTCTTTGATGGCGAATATGAATTTGAGCTCAACGACCGGGTGAATGAAATCCTGAAAAAGAAACCCCATTAACAATGCGATTCCCACGTCTTTCGTTATTTCCGCTATCAGTTAAAACCTACGGTATCGTTTTTATTGTTCTGGCAACCCTGATTTTCGGCTTTGCCAGCAGGCTGATGCTGGACAAAATCCATTCCACCTGGGCCGAAATCGAGAAAAATGCCCAGCGTGCTGCCAGTTCCGAAGTTCGGCAGGGGCTTCATAACCTGAACATGGAGTTCGAGCTGGCAGGACATGCGCTGGCAGACTGGGATGAAACACGTCAGCAGCTGAGCGACCCCGGTTACTACGATTACTGGCGAAACAACCGCGCCCTGCAAGGGGGCATCCTGCCGGGTTATGTCAAATCGGTAGCGCTTTACAATCGCCAGGGCCACCCCCTTGGGGCGCTTTCTCCGGGAATGCCCGGAACGGCGACAGACCAGCCACACATCAAGGCGACCAGGCTAGGCGGGCGTGATTTCATTTATCTGATGCAGCCGATTCAGGACATGGAAGTCAGGAATCAGCTTTCAGGTTATGCCATACTCAAGATCGACTTTCAGCCGGCACTGCTAAGCACGCAGCACTTCCGCTATGCCGACGCAGCCAGCATCGTACTTTCTCTGCATGAAGGCGAATCCATTCATGCAGACCTGGCCGAACGCGTTCTGTTCAAGGTCCAGCCCAATGATGAAATGGCTGCGCTGCTGAAATTCCTGACCAACTACCAGTATCAGATCGCCATTGTCATACTGCTGCTTTCCTTTGCGTTCTACGAGGTGCTGTCGGTCTTGCTGGCAAAACCGCTGCTGCGACTTTCTCAGCATATCGACACTTTGCGGGAAGGGTATGACGGCTTGACGCTCGAATCCCTTGGCAGCGACTTTTCGGTTCTCGAACTGGAAAAAGTCCGGAATTCCCTCAATGATTACCAGCGCGAACTGGAAGTTATGCACAGCAGCCTGGACCAGAAAAACACCGAATTGTGGACCATGGCACATCGCGACCCGCTGACGGGCGTTTCCAACCGGCGCAGTTTCGACGAGGACTGGAAAATGCTCCTGTCCGTTGCCAGCGGACACCGCGTTACAGTTTCCGTCATGCTATTTGACTGCGACCATTTCAAGCCGATCAACGACACCTATGGGCACCATATCGGGGACTTGGTGCTGAAGATGATCGCACAGGCCCTTCAGGCCACCCTGCGCTCGGGCGACCGCCTGTACCGACTCGGAGGTGATGAGTTTGCCACCATGTTTCTGGATTCGGACATAAGCCAAATAGAGGAAGTCGCAAAGCGATGTGTTGAAGCGGTGGATCAATTTGATTTCTCCGAACTGGGGATCAAGGAACCGATCCGGATCAGCATTGGTTTTTCCCATGCGGATGGCAATCACGCAGAAAACCTGGTGACGCTGCAAAAGCAGGCCGATGTCGCCATGTATTACGCCAAGCGACCGGGCCACAACAAGATCGCGCTTTACACGGAAGATATGGCACAGGATGGCAATGCCCTGCTCTCGAATCAAGTGACCAGCGCTGTTTTCGAGGCCATTTCTTCCGGAGCTTGTCTGGAGATGCATTACCAGCCAGTGGTCTGCCTGTCCACACAAAAAATCGATTATTACGAGGCTCTGGTACGGATTCGCCGCAATCGTGAACTGATCATGCCCGGCGCAATTTTCCCGGTCGTAGAAGGGCGGCGACTGGAAGCCGAAATGGATTTTGCCGTGATGGCGAAAATTCTCGAAAACCTGCGCTCGGGCATGATCCCGTCCGGCAGCGGCTTATCTGTGAATATATCAGGGCCAGCGATCACTCACCCGTTGATCAGGGAAAAGCTGGCGGCATTTGAACCTTTCCTCAGGGATTACACACTGGTGCTGGAAATCACCGAGACTGCGCTGATCACCCAATTACAGCAAGCTTCAGCCAATCTGAACCAGCTTCGTGCGCAGGGGTTCAAAGTGGCTCTGGATGATTTTGGCAGCGGTTACTCATCCCTTGGCTACCTGGCCAATATGCCGGTGGATATCGTGAAGTTCGATATTTCCCTGATCAGCAGTCTGGAGCAGGATGACAAACGCCAGGGGGATATTGTGGAAGGTCTGGCCATGATGATTCGCAAAGCGGGTTACAAGATGGTCGCCGAGGGGCTCGAAACCCGCCAAAGGCTTGAGAAGGCTGAACGTCTCGGCTTCTCGCACGGCCAAGGCTATTTCCTTGGCCGTCCTTCGCAACGGGTTTAGGGCCGTAACACCCGTTCCAATTCCGTACCGCCGCCTGCTTGATCCTCGCCTGAATTACAACCCCAGCCGCTGCCAGATGGTCGTGATCAGCCCTGCCTGATTGAGCGTGTAAAAATGCAGCCCGGGCGCACCGCCCTGCAGCAAGCGATCACACATGGCAGTGACCACATCCAGCCCGCAAGCTCGGATCGAGGCCGTGTCGTCACCATAGCCCTGCATCTTGAGACGCAGCCAGCGCGGGATTTCCGCGCCGCAGGCATCGGAGAAGCGTGCCAGCTGCGAGAAATTGCTGATCGGCATAATGCCCGGCACGATGGGAATGGCTATGCCCATGGCGTCGCATTCGTCGCGAAAACTGAAGTAAGCGTCGGCGTTGTAGAAATACTGGGTGATCGCCGCATTGGCGCCGGCCTCGACCTTGCGCCTGAAGTTGGCCAGGTCGGCTTGGGCGCTCTGCGCCTGGGGATGGTACTCCGGGTAAGCGGCGACTTCGATATGGAAGTCATCGCCGGTTTCCGCGCGGATAAAGGCCACCAGTTCATTGGCGTAGCGAAATTCTCCTACATCCTGCGTGCCAGACGGCAGGTCGCCACGCAACGCGACGATATGCCGGATGCCGTGGCTTTTATATTCATTCAGGATCGCGCGAATGTTCTCCCGCGTGGAACCGATGCAGGACAGGTGCGGCGCGGCCTTGTGACCTTCCTGCTGAATCTCGATCACGGTTTCCAGCGTGCGATCGCGCGTCGAGCCACCGGCGCCGAAAGTCACCGAGAAAAATTCCGGCTTGAGCTGGGCGAGCTGCTGGCGCGTGGCGCGCAATTTTTCCATTCCCTCCGGGGTCTTGGGTGGAAAAAACTCGAAACTTAGAATGGGTTTTGTCATGAAGCTAACCGCAAAGTCGCAAAGCCGCAAAGGAAATCCGTTTCCCTGGCATCCTCTTTGCGCCCTTGCGCCTCCGCAGTGTTTAAAGGTGTTTAGTAGCGGTAATGATCCGGCTTGTACGGCCCGTTCTTCGGCACACCGATGTATCCGGCCTGTTCTTCCGACAGTTCGGTCAGATTCACGCCGATCTTCTTGAGGTGCAGGCGCGCCACCTTCTCATCGAGATGCTTGGGCAGTACATACACCCCAACAGGGTACTTGTCGGGGTTGTTGAACAGGTCGATCTGCGCCATCACCTGGTTGGTGAACGAGGCGGACATGACGAAACTGGGGTGGCCGGTGGCGCAGCCCAGGTTCACCAGGCGGCCTTCGGCCAGCACGATGAGCTTCTTGCCGTCGGGGAATACCACGTGGTCCACCTGGGGCTTGATGTTGTCCCACTCGTATTGGCGCAGGCTGGCAATATCGATTTCGGAATCGAAGTGGCCGATGTTGCAGACGATGGCTTCGTTCTTCATTTTCGCCATGTGGTCGTGCTTGATGACGCTGAGATTGCCGGTGCAGGTGACAAAAATGTCGCCCAGGCTCGCCACGTCGTCCATGGTCACCACGCGGTAGCCTTCCATCGCCGCCTGCAGCGCGCAGATCGGGTCGATCTCGGTCACCATCACGGTGGCGCCCATGCCGCGGAAGGCTTGCGCGCAGCCCTTGCCCACGTCGCCGTAGCCCAGCACCACGCAGATCTTGCCCGCCACCATCACGTCGGTGGCGCGCTTGATGCCATCCAGCAAGGATTCGCGGCAGCCGTACAGGTTGTCGAATTTGGACTTGGTCACCGAATCGTTGACGTTGATGGCGGGGAAAGCCAGGCGGCCTTCGGCGTGCATCTGGTAGAGGCGGTGCACGCCGGTGGTGGTTTCCTCGGTCACGCCGCGGATCGCGGCCAGACGGGCGGAGTACCAGCCGGGATGCGTCTTGAGGCGCTTGTTGATCGCCGCATAGAGGGCGGTTTCTTCCTCGTTGGCGGGCTTGGCGATGACCGAAGCGTCCTTCTCGGCGCGGGTGCCGAGGTGCAGCAGCAGGGTAGCATCGCCGCCGTCGTCGAGAATCATGTTGGGCATGCCGCCGTCGTGCCATTCGAAAATGCGGTGGGTGAAGTCCCAGTATTCGTCCAGGTTCTCGCCCTTGTAGGCAAATACCGGAATGTTGTCAGCGGCAATAGCCGCGGCAGCCTGATCCTGGGTCGAGTAGATATTGCAGGATGCCCAGCGTACTTCAGCGCCCAGTGCGGTCAACGTCTCGATCAGCACCGCGGTCTGGATGGTCATGTGCAGCGAACCGGCAATGCGCGCGCCCTTCAAGGGCTGGGCTGCGCCAAACTCCTCGCGCACGGCCATCAGGCCGGGCATCTCGATTTCAGCGATGGAAATTTCCTTGCGTCCCCAGGTAGCCAGGGACATATCGGCAACAACGTAATCGGTAAAAGTGCTCATCAGTTTCTCCATTCAAGTTTCTGAATGGGCGCGGTTGTTACGGTTTCCTTTCCCCGAGCCTGGCTCCATGATCTGGAGTCGCAGCGCCCCTCGGGGAAAGGTGAAGCGTGAAGCCACTCGCTACGTTTCGTTGTGAAATGTGAAAAGTATCCACGGAAATTGCACTTACCTTTCACGCTTCACAGCAAGGGCGCAGCCCGAGCGGCTTCACCCTTCACAAAAAAGCCCAGGCCTACAGCCCCGCATCCGCACGCAGCGCATCTGCCTTGTCGGTGTTTTCCCATGAAAACTCCGGCTCGTCGCGGCCGAAGTGCCCATAGGCGGCGGTTTTCGCATAAATCGGACGCAGCAGGTCGAGCGTGAGAACGATTCCTTTTGGCCGCAAATCAAAATGCTTCCGGATCAGCTCGACAATCTTGTCGTCGCTGATCTTGCCCGTGCCGAAGGTATTGACCATCATGGAAACCGGCCTGGCAACGCCGATGGCGTAGGCCACCTGCACTTCGCATTTCTTCGCCAGCCCGGCGGCAACGATGTTCTTCGCCACGTAACGCCCGGCATAGGCGGCGGAACGGTCCACCTTGGACGGGTCCTTGCCGGAAAACGCGCCGCCGCCATGATGCGCGGCACCGCCGTAGGTATCGACAATGATCTTGCGCCCGGTCAAGCCGCTGTCGCCCATCGGGCCGCCGATCACGAATCGTCCGGTGGGATTGATGAAGTACTTGGTGTCGTGCGTCAGCATGTGGTCGGGAATCACCGGCTTGATGATTTCGTCGATCACCGCCTCGGTCAGCGTCTGGTACTGGATATCTTCCGAATGCTGGGTGGATAGCACCACGGCATTTACGCTAACCGGCTTGCCATCCACATAGCGGAAAGTCACCTGTGACTTGGCGTCCGGGCGCAGCCACGGCAGGCGGCCATCCTTGCGCACTTCGGCTTGGCGCTGCATGAGGCGATGGGCGTAGTAGATCGGCGCGGGCATGAGCTGCGGGGTTTCGTCGCAGGCGTAGCCGAACATCAGGCCCTGGTCGCCCGCGCCCTGGTCGGGATCGAGCCCCTGGCCCTCGTTCACGCCCTGGGCGATGTCGGGGGACTGCTTGTCGATGGCGGTCAGCACCGAGCAGCTGCGGTAGTCGAAGCCGCCAGCGGATTCGTCGTAGCCGATGCGTTTGATGGTGTCGCGCGCCACCTGGGCGTAGTCAACCACGGCGGTGGTCGTGATCTCGCCCGCCAGCACCACCAGGCCGGTGTTCACCAGCGTTTCGCAGGCCACGCGGGCATAGGGATCCTGGGACAGGATGGCGTCGAGCACGGCGTCGGAAATTTGATCCGCGACCTTGTCGGGATGGCCTTCGGAAACCGATTCCGAAGTAAACAGATATTCGTTCATAAAACCCTCAAAAAGCAAAAACCCCGTTTAGCAGTGGCTAAAACGGGGTTTTGTCCTCGCTTTAGCCGTATTTTTAACGCGCCCGCAAGCTGATCTCAAATCGGCGCAAGTGAGTTTTATCTCATTTTTGTTTGCCCTTGTCAACCTGGCCGCTCTTGCCCGTCAACTCGTAACTGACTTTTATGCGCACCCGGCTTTTGACTACCCGGCCATTACGCTGTGCGGGAGAAAAGCGCGCATTGCGAAACGCATCCATGGCCGACTGCTCGAACACACCGGGAGGGCTGGCCTCTTCTACTGAGAGCGCCTGCACCTTGCCACTTTCATCCAGCAACAGCACCAGCACCACGCTCCCGGCCACACTGGCGCCGGCGGCCTCATCGGGGTAACGGGGCTGGATCACCTGCAGGGCTGAGGGATGAACATCCACTTCCACAGCCGGGTAATATTTGGTGTCCTCGATCAGAGGCATTTCAATACTAGGAAGAGGCTCGCTGCTCTCTGGTGTCGCCGCACTGGCGGGCGGTGCAGGGGCAGGAGGCCCGGATACCGCAGGTTCAGATAAGGGCAACGGCAATGGCGCCGGTTCTTGTGTCTTGACTAACAGCGCACTCGGCTCTGGACTTTTTACCGTTGTAATCTGGGGCACTTCGACCAGCCGTGCCTGAATCACCGGACTGGCGTGACTGACCGCAGGCACACTCCTGATCTGCAAACCAAAAATCAGCGCAAAATGAAGCAGCAGCGAAGCAGCCAGACTCAGCGCCATCTTTTCCGCGGCTTCCGCGCCTGATCTGGCCATGTGTTCTGCCACCTGCCCTGCTAATAGCTCTGCTGGAGCCGCACATAGTGTGCGGCCGAATAGCTGAACCAGGCCAGTTCATCCGCCGTCAGCGGGCGCACTTCACGCACCGGGCTGCCGAGGTAGAGGTAGCCGCCACGCAAACGCTTGCCCTCCGGCACCAGGCTGCCCGCGCCGAGCAGGACCTGCGGCTCCAGCACGGCATGATCCATGACAATGGCGCCCATGCCGATCAGACATTCGTTGCCGATTTCGCAGCCGTGCAGGATCACCCGATGGCCCACGGTGACCCGGTCGCCGATCAGCAGGGGCGCGCCTTCCGGGCGGGACGCGCTTCTGTGGCTGACGTGCAGCACGGAAAGATCCTGGATATTAGTCTCGGCGCCGATGCGGATGAGGTTGACGTCGCCGCGAATCACCGCGCCGCACCAGATGGATGAGCGTGCGCCGATGGCCACATCGCCGATGATCTGGGCGCTGGCGTGAACGAATGTTCCGTCCGCGATCTTGGGTGCGATGCCGTTATAGCTTGCAATATTTGGATTCATGCTTGAAGTCTGGCCGTGGATACCCAGATAGTATAATCAATTAGACCTTTTCACGGACTCCAGACAACATGACCAATCCCCTGCTCGACTTCTCCGGCCTGCCACGCTTCCCCGAAATTTCTCCGGCACATGTCACCCCGGCGATTGAACAGCTGATTGCGGACAACCGCGCGCTGGTGGAAAAACGGGTGGCCGATAATACGCCGCCCGGCTGGGAAAATTTCGTGAGACCGATGGAAGATGCCAGTGAGCGGCTTTCCCGTGCCTGGGGACAAGTTTCGCATCTGAATGCGGTCATGAACAGCCCGGAGTTGCGCGCAGTCTACAACGCCAACCTGCCTGTCCTCACCGCCTTCTATGCCGACCTGTCGCAAAACCAGGGCCTGTTCGCCAAATTCAAGGCGCTCAAGGCATCGCCGGCATTTGCCAAACTGACCGCAGCGCAGAAAAAAATTGTTGAAAACGAGCTGCGCGATTTCGTGCTCGGCGGCGCCGACTTGCCGGAAGACAAAAAAGTCCGTTTCAAAGCCATCCAGGAAGAACTTTCCACCCTCTCCGCCAAATTCGAGGAAAACCTGCTCGACACCACCAATGCGTTCGCCCTGTTTATCGAAAACGCGGACGAACTGGCCGGCATTCCCGCCGATGCCCTGCAGGTGGCGCACGAAGCCGCCGAGGCCGACGGCAAGACCGGCTGGAAATTCACCCTGCACATGCCGTCCTATCTTCCCGTCATGCAATACGGCGAGAATCGCAGGCTGCGCGAACAAATGTACACCGCCTATGTCACCCGCGCTTCCGAATTCGGCAAGCCCGAGCTCGACAATACGCGACTCATCGGACAAATCCTCCGGCTGCGCCGGGAAGCCGCGCAACTGCTGGGCTTCGAGAGCTATGCCGAGGAATCCCTAGCCACCAAGATGGCGGAAACACCGCAGCAGGTGCTGGATTTCCTCAATGAACTGGGTGCGCGCGCCAAACCCTACGCCGAACGCGACCTGGCCGAGCTACATCAATTCGCGCGCGAGGAAATGGCCATGGACGCGCTCGAGGCGTGGGATATCGCCTACGCCAGCGAAAAGCTGCGCGTCAGCCGCTATGCCTTTTCCGATCAGGAGGTGAAGCAGTATTTCCCGGAAAACCGGGTGCTGCCCGGCATGTTCAAGGTGGTCGAGACCATTTACGGGCTTTCCATCCATGCCTCGCGCGCACCGGTGTGGCATGAGGACGTGAAATTTTTCGACATCCGCGACCGGGATGGCCAGCTCGTCGGCCAGTTCTATCTCGACCTCTATGCGCGCCAGAACAAGCGCGGTGGCGCCTGGATGGACGACGCCATCACGCGGCGGCGCAAGGAATCCGGCATCCAGGTGCCGGCAACCTATCTCAACTGCAATTTTTCCGCCCCGGTCGGCAATAAGCCCGCGCTCTTCACCCACGACGAAGTCATCACCCTGTTCCACGAGTTCGGCCACGGCCTGCACCATGTGCTGACCCGGGTGGAAGACCTTGGCGTGTCCGGCATCAACGGCGTGGAATGGGACGCGGTCGAACTGCCCAGCCAGTTCATGGAAAATTTCTGCTGGGAATGGGACGTGCTGAAGCACATGGCGAAACATGTGGACACAGGCGAGACCCTGCCGCGCCAACTGTTCGACCGGATGCTCGCCGCCAGGAATTTCCAGGGCGGCATGCAGACCGTGCGCCAGCTCGAGTTCGCCTTGTTCGACATGCACCTGCACCATGACTTCGACCCGGCTGGCGAGGAAACGCCGCTGCAACTGCTGGACCGCATCCGCAGCCAGATCGCGGTGCTCACTCCTCCGGCATTCAACCGCTTCCCCAACAATTTCTCCCATATCTTCGCTGGCGGTTACGGCGCCGGTTATTACAGCTACAAGTGGGCGGAAGTGCTGTCGGCCGATGCCTACAGCCTGTTCGAGGAAAACGGCGTGCTCAGCGAAGCAGTCGGCCACCGTTTCTGGAGCGAGATTCTCGGCATGGGAGGCAGCCGCAGCGCGCTGGAATCCTTCGTTGCCTTTCGTGGCCGTGAACCCTCCATGGACGCCCTGCTGCGCCACAACGGCATGAGCTAGCCAACCCGGCAAACAATACCCAATTGCCATCCGGGTCCGTCATTCTGCTGGCATGAGGCGCCCTCGCACCGCCCCGAATTTATTGAGCTTGATGTTTTTTGATGCCCTATTGTATAGTGGCGCGTAAAGCTGGATTAGCATCTGCCTGGGTCAAATATATAAGGGGGTCAAATTGTTCAATCACACCACACAACGTTTATCTTGGGTCTCGTCGCTAGCGACGGCGGCCATTCTCGGGCTTTCGACCCTCCTTTCCGGCTGCGGCGGCGGCGGCGCTTCGCCTTCGACCACACAACCGATGAGCGTGGTACCTGCTTCTGCAGTCGTATATGCCTACGCAGGCACACCAACGGTGCTGACCATACGCAACGGCAAAAAGCCCTTCAACGTCTATTCAAGCAACACCGCCATCATCTCCTTTAACAGCGCGACCATGCCTGAGGGACGAGTGCCCGACGAAAGCGTCACCCTGGAAGGTCCAACCGGGAATTATGGCCGGGTAAACAACGTGGATGCCGACACCGACGTAACGCTTAGCGTTCGTGATGGAGACGGCACCCAGGTTAACGTCGTTGTTACAGTCAAACCTTCGTCGCTGAACAGCAGCCTGACGGTTACAGACCCGCTGAACTCAGGTACTCAGGGCAGCGCTTCAGTGAAAGCGACCACCATTACCGGCGGCGCTGTGACGGGACACAAAGTCCGTTTCCGCGTCACAGATCAAGGCGCTGCCTATGGATTCGTGTGCAACCAGGCTCTGGGCGACTGTCTGGTGATCGAGCCCGCTCCCTACACTTCAGGCGACCGTATCACTGTGCTCGAAACCACTACCGACAGGAACGGCGATGCTTTCGCCGTGATCAAGGCCGACGTAGGCGCTTCGACACAATATGCCACGATTTCGGCCACCGACCAGACTACCGGGCATGTGCTACGCAAGCAGTTCACCATTGCAGGGCAGGATCTGTCAGCTTTGCCAGCAACAGCCACATGGAATATTGGCACTGGTAATGGTGACTTGGTTTACACCCCTCTTGGAGCTGACGGTATTGCAGGAACCGCCGATGATGAGACATCGGGTGGATGCTCACCTGTACCCGCCAATGGCAATACCAATGCCACAACCGGTTTCTATGTATATGGCGGGACTCCGCCATATACGATTACCAGCACGTCTTCCACAGTAGGTGGCGTGTCAAGCACTTCGACTGGGACATTTGGTGCCACGACTACCGTACAGACTTCAGGCAGCCAGTTCTTTGCCCGCGCCATGTGTACCGCAGAAGGCACAACCAACATCGTGATCTCTGACAGTGTGGGCAAGGTTCTGAGCAACATTACTTTTGTTGTGGATATCAAGTTCTAATTTTCATCGGGTAGCAACATTGCAGCCCTTGCGACCCAGTCAAAAGCCCCTCCTTGCGAGGGGCTTTTCATTCAGCATGTCTTAGCAATGTTCTTGAATCAAACCAGAAGATAGAGATTCCCATTCAACATCCCTCCTATCGATCAGCCATTCAGGCAGAGAACGGGAATACGTTTTCCTGATCTGCATTTTATGTTTGCTGCAAATTTATAAACGGGACGTTAAACATAATCATGAACCCGACCGATCTCGCCCGTGCCGCCCTGCTCAAGCTCACCGAGAAGGGACTGCCTCCTACCCCTGATAATTACAGCAGGTTTTATAACGAAATTGCCGGCGACCCCGAAACCCCGGTACCGGTTGAAAACAACAATTGCGGTGCGGTATTGAACATCATCCGCGACATGCTGAGCGAAGTGACTGAACGCACAGGCGGCCTTGCCAGCGACATCAAAGACCAGAACCAGTCCTTCAAAAGTTCGATCGACGATCTGAGCCTGGCACAGGAAAAAAAGCACATGTTGCAGTTGCTTGGCACTATCCTGACCACCGCCACCTCCATCCACAGCTCGGTTGAAGACGCCCACCTTGAACTGGCGGCGACTAAAATAGCGCTGGAACAAATCAAGGACGATCTACAGGAAAGCCGCAGCCAGATGCAGGAAGACTGGCTTACCGGCGCACAAAACCGCCGCGCGATGGATCATGTCCTGGGCAAGGAGGTAGTACGCGCCCAGCGCAGCGCCGCCAAGTTGTCCGTGGCCATGCTGGACGTCGATCACTTCAAGCGTGTCAATGACGAATTCGGTCATGACGCCGGCGACAAGCTGTTGCAGCACTTGACCCTGCTCACCAAAGCGGTGCTGCGCGAGTCGGATTCACTGGTGCGCTATGGCGGCGAGGAATTTCTGATCATCCTGCCGGAAACGGATATCAAGGGTGGCGAATTTGTCATGGGGCGCCTGCAACAAGCTTTCCAGAAAAATCCTCTGCAATACGAAAACAAACAGATTCTGGTTACCTTCAGCGCCGGACTGGCCGCACTGAATCCGGGTGAGAATGGCCATGCCATGGTGATGCGCGCTGATTCGGCTTTATACCAAGCAAAGCACGCGGGCCGGAACTGTGTGAAAATCGCTGCCGATTAAATCTGCTCCTGCGGAAATTCGATTCAGTTTTCATTCAGGCTCTTGCGGATACGATGCAATCATCGAACCGCAACATTCAAGGAGCCTCAAAATGAAAAGAAAGCCCATTCTCAAGATCGTTGTCATCATCCTGCTGTTTGCCTCCGGCGCGGCGAGAGCGGAACAGTATTTCGACCGCGCCCGCGTCATCAGTGTAAATCCCGAGTATGAACAGGTCAGCATGCCGCAGCAGGAGTGTTACGACGAATCCGCTCCTGCGCGCACTTACCCCCGTTCTGGCGAACGCTCTTACGGCGGTTCGATCGTCGGCGGCATTACCGGCGCCCTGATCGGCAACCAGATCGGCCGCGGCCACGGCAGGGAAGCTGCAACGGCCGCTGGCGCCATTACCGGGGCCATTATTGGCGATCAGGTTCAGAACCAGCGTAATGATGACAGTTGGGCGCCACGCACCATACGCCGCTGCCGTGACGTCGAACGCTGGGGTAGCCGTTTAACCGGCTACCGTGTCGTGTACGAATATGGCGGGCACCGCTATACCACGCTGATGCCGAACGACCCGGGCAATACCTTGCGTGTACGGGTTTCGGTTGATGCCTATGAGGATTAAAATCAGGCTTGTCCAAGGCTGAGGAATTACAAGTGAAACCCCTTTTTCTGATTGCCGCCCTGCTCCTGCCCACTGCTGCCGCTGCAGAGCCGTGGCAGCATCCCGCACAGCGCCAACAGGCGGAAAACGGACGATCGCAAGCACGCATCACCATGAGTGACGCCATGGCCATGGTCCAGCGGACTTTCGGAGGGCGTGTTATCCAGGCCCAGCCCGCCAGGGTAAGCGGGCACGAAGGCTACCGCATCAAAATCCTGACCGCGCGCGGCGAAGTGCGTGTAGTTCATGTCGACGGCGAAACGGGCGAAATTCAGTAATGCGTATCCTGATCATCGAGGATGAACCCAGTCTGCGCGCCCAGTTGGGCAATGCACTGAAAGCCCAGGGCTACCGCGTTGATGACAGCGGCGACGGCAATGACGGACTCTACCTTGCCACAGAATATCCCTTTGACGCCGCGATCGTGGATCTCGGCCTGCCCGGCCTGTCCGGCATCGAGATCATCAAGACCCTGCGCCTGCAGGGTAAGACCTTGCCCATTCTGATTCTGACCGCACGCGACCGGTGGCAGGACAAGGTTGAAGGACTGGAAGCTGGCGGAGACGACTACCTTGCCAAACCGTTTCAGATGGAGGAACTGCTGGCGCGGCTGAAAGCGCTTCTCAGGCGGGCTGCCGGCCGTACCGGGCAGACCTTGCAGGGCGGCCCGATCAGTCTGGATGTTGCCGCGCAAAAGGTCTTCGTGAACGGGCAGGAGATTGACCTGACGGCTTTCGAATATCGCCTGCTGGAATACCTGATGCAGCAGCGCGGCAAGGTGATCGCCAAAAGTGAACTGGCCGACTACCTTTATCCCCACGACGAAGACCGCGACAGTAACGTGCTGGAAGTCCTGCTCGGCCGATTGCGGCGAAAACTCGATCCGGACAGCACCCTGCATCCGATCGAAACCCTGCGTGGCAGGGGGTACCGGTTTACGCTCCAATGACACGTTAAACATGTCCCTCAATACCCGCATCATTCTTGCCGCTTCCATCGTCCTGGCTACCTTTCTGGCACTCACCGGCCTCGCCCTGGACCATGCCTTTCGCGACAGTGCGCGCACGGCCAGGGAAGAACGGCTGCAAGGGCAGCTTTACCTGCTGATCGCAGCAGCGGAGGTAGACGATACCGGACGCATTGAAATGCCGGAAGCATTACAGGAAGCGCGCTTTGGCCAGCCCGGGTCCGGCCTTTTCGCCACCATTATCGATGGCCGGGGTAAAAAACGCTGGCACTCAAAGTCTGCGCTAAATGTAGCGCTTCCGACAGCAGTCCCGCTGACAGCAGGGAAAAGCGCTTTTTCCGAAGTCACAGGCATCTCCGGCACAGATTTCTTTGTATACCGCATGGGGGTCGACTGGAGCGAGGGCAAACAGAAATATGCATTTACTTTCAGCGTGGCGGAAAATCTCTCTGCCTTCCATGCCCAGCTCGACCGTTACCGCAGCAGCCTGTGGGGATGGCTGGGCGCCATGGCACTGTTGTTGTTGCTGGCACAAGCCTTCCTGTTGCGCTGGGGGCTGAGGCCACTGCGCGATGTGGCGCAGGAAATTCAGGCCATCGAAGCCGGTGAAAAGGAGCAGCTTGGCGGCAAATACCCAAGCGAGCTCAGTGCGCTGACGGAAAATCTGAACGGTTTGCTGCAACGCGAGCGCGGCCAGATGCGGCGCTATCGAGATGCGCTGGGCGACCTCGCCCACAGCCTTAAAACGCCGCTGGCCGTCATGCGCGGAGCACTTTCCAATCCATCGCAGGAATCGGCCACCCTGGCGGCCACGGTGGCCGAGGAAGCCGAGAAAATGCAGCATATCGTCGACTACCAGCTACAACGTGCGGCCACGGCAGGACCGGCTTCGCCGCTGGCGGCGCCACTGCCGCTCAGGCCGGTGGCAGAGAAAATCATGACCTCGCTAGGCAAGGTGTATCACGACCGGAATATCAGGATGCAACTCTATATCGAGCCCGGCATGAATTTTCGCGGCGACCGTGGCGACCTGATGGAACTTCTCGGCAATCTGCTCGACAACGCCTGCAAATGGTGCAAAACCCGGGTGGAATTGCATGCCTGCATGGAGGCCGGGCAGCTGACACTGACAGTGGAAGACGACGGTCCCGGCATTCCTGCGCAGGAAGCCGAGCGCATCCTTCAGCGCGGCGTGCGTGCAGACCAGTCCACGCCTGGCCAGGGTATCGGTCTCGCAGTGGCCGCCAGCATTGTGCAAGCCTATGAAGGAAATATCCGCATCAGCACCAGCCCGCTGGGGGGCGCCAGCGTGACTGTCAGGATTCCTTGAAAGTGAACTGCGGCCCCCTCACGCCGCCCCTTATGCCATGCGGAAACTGATGAATCATCTGGCTCCCCGATGAAAAAACTCTTCGATGCAGCCTTCGCCTGCCTGATGACGCAGGACCCGGATTCCAAGACAACATGCGCCAAAGTACTGTGGCAACAATGGAATGACGGGCTGCTTGCAACTGAGGGCGAAGCAGTGCCGCAGGAAGTCGCCGTACCGGGTCATCCGGACAAGCCGCAACTGGTCGCGCCCGGCGCGGTAGAGCGGCGCAGGCTTTCCACGCCCCATGGGCAGGCGGCACTGATCCATGCTCTGGCGCACATCGAATTCAACGCCATCAATCTGGCGCTGGATGCAGCTTACCGCTTCCGCGGCCTGCCTCAGGATTTTTACCGCGACTGGCTGCGCGTGGCTGCTGAAGAAGCTTTCCATTTCACCCTGCTGCGCAACCATCTGCGCTCCCTGGGTTATGACTACGGTGATTTCTCCGCACATAACGGCTTGTGGGAAATGGCCGTCAAGACCGCGCAAGACCCCCTGATCCGCATGGCGCTGGTGCCACGCCTGCTGGAAGCCCGCGGCCTGGACGTCACGCCCGGTATCAGCGCCAGATTGGCCTCCAGCGGCGACCAGAGCGCGGTGGAGATTCTGGCCATCATCCAGCGCGACGAGGTGGGTCACGTCGCCATCGGTAATCGCTGGTATGGCTATCTGTGCCGGCAGCGCGGTCTCGATCCCATCGCCACCTTCAGAGATCTCCTGGTGGAGTACGACGCACCGGCATTGCGCCCGCCGTTCAACATGACCGCTCGCGCACAGGCAGGCTTCGATACCGACGAATTGCAGATGCTGGAAAGCCTGGCAAAAAACCTTCCGGATTAAATTTCGTTAAGCCGGCGTTAAGCTTCGCTGTTCTACAATTTGCCTGCATTGAAATGCAATAAGGAGACAAATCATGAAAAGCATTACCTGGATTGCCGCATTAACACTGGCCTTGGCCGCTCATGCTCAGGCTTCCGACTGGAACGGTGATGCCGCAGTAGGCGGCGCGATTGGCGGTGCCACGGGTGCCGTGATCGGATCAGCCATCGGCGGACGCGATGCGGCCATTATCGGCGGACTGCTGGGTGGCGCGACTGGCGTTGCCATCGCAACCCGCGACAACGATTACCGCCGCGAGGGCAGAGTTTATTACCGTCCTGCGCCACCAGTCTATTACCGCCCCGTACCTGTGCAGCGGGTATATGAACGCTACGAATATACTCCGCCACGAAACTATGGCTATGAAGAGCGTGTGGTTTATTACCGCCCGGAGCCGCGACGTGAGCACAGCTGGGGCCGTGAATGGGGTCATCACCATCGCCATGACCACGATCGCTACGACTACCGCGACTAGTCGTGCGCACTCCGGCTGAAATATGGCGCGTCACCGTCGTGACGCGCCATATTCTCAGGCCATGGCTTCTGCGCTGTAAATGGCCACCAGACGGTGTTCCTCGCCGGGCTTCACGGTCACCACGTTCTCTACCGCGTTGGCAGTTTCAACGCACACCATGCCGCGATGGCCTTCCGGTCCGAAGTCACCCATCTTGTCAGCCTTCTCGACCCACGGATTCCACACCACTGCGGAGCGGGCATTCTGCCCGGCAACCCGGACGCGACGCTTGAGGCCACTGTCCTCAATCAGGCAATCAGCACTGGTGTTGAGATACACGCGATCGACCTCGCTTTCGATCACGATCGCGCCCTGCTGGGTCTTGCGCGCCGTGCCACCGACCTTATCAAGGTAGTCGCAGCCTTCGAGGCCGGTGATTTTCATGTTCGCCACATCGCTGATGTGGAAATAGGTATGCAGCGCCTCACCCAGCACGAAAGCTTCATTGCCGGTATTGCGCGTCACCAGCTCGACCCGCAGTGCTGAACCTACGGTCGCTTCAAGCTGGACAGTGGAGGCATGCGGCCACTGGGCACGTGTCGTGTCATTTTCGATCAGGCCGAAACGCAGGAAGGTCGCGCCATCCGGCATGGCCCGGGTTTCCAGCACATCCCACATCACAGTGCGCGCAAAACCATGGCCGGGCAGCGCAGCATCCGTGGCATGCGGCCCGAACCACGGCCAGCAGATCGGCACCCCGCCGCGGATGGATTTTCCGGGGGCGAACTTGGCAAATTTCGACAGCCACACCACCGGCGCCTGGCCGCGCGGCGTGAAGGTCATGATGTGCGCGCCCTGCAACATGATGCTGGACTCGGCCAGGCCGTTGGCGACTTCCGCCACCGTCAGGCCGCCCGGGCCTTCCTTGAAAGTCACGTGGCCGGGAATGGCGAAACGCTGGTTTAGATCGGAAATACTCATGGTGGCTCCTGGATTTAACGGCTGGGGAACAGCTTGCCGGGGTTGAGAATATTGTTGGGGTCGAACACCTGCTTGATATCGCGCATCAACTGCAGCGTCACGGGGTCGATCTCGCGCGCCACGAAAGGCCGCTTCTCTCGTCCCACGCCATGCTCGCCGGAGAGCGTGCCATCCAGCCGCAACACCAGCGTGAAAATTTCGTCGAGGCAGGCTTCAGCCCGCTGCAATTCATCTGCATCATCGGGATTCACCAGCAGGTTGACATGGATGTTGCCGTTGCCGGCATGACCGAAATTGGCGTTGGCGACGCCGTATTTCGCACTCAGTCCGGCCAGCCCCTGCAGCAGTTCGGGCAGGCGGGATACCGGCACCACCACATCCTCGTTGATCTTCTTTGGCGCAATATCGCGCAGCAGGGGCGAGAGCGCCTTGCGCGCCGCCCACAGCGTCGTGAGATCGGCCGCGATCTCGGCCCGTATCAGCCCGGCGTTGGCACAGGCGGTGCGAATGGCCGCGGCATTGGCCTGCACTTCACCGGCCGAGCCATCCACCTCGATCATCAGCAGCGCCTGTGTCTCCTCCGGCAGCAGGCCGGGATGGCGTGCACGAATCAGGCCGAGCGAAGCCTGGTCGAGAAATTCCAGCGCGCTCGGCAAGGCGGGCTGGGCCATGATGGCAGCAATCGCCGCGGCGCAACTGGCGATATCGCGGTAATGCGCAGTTAGTCCGCCCACGGACTCAGGCAGGGGCGTCAGCCTGAGGGTAGCCTCGGTGATGACCGCCAGCGTGCCCTCGGAGCCGATCAGAAGCCGGGTCAGATCATAGCCCACCACGCCCTTGGTGGTGTAGCAGCCAGTCCGGATGATCTCGCCTTTGCCGGTCACTGCGGTCAGGCCCAGCACGTGGTCGCGCGTGACGCCGTACTTGACCGCGTGCGGACCGCCGGCACAGGTGGCGAGATTGCCACCGACACTGCAATAAGGCGCGCTGGAAGGGTCCGGCGGCCAGAAAAAACCGTGCGGCCGGGCGGCCTCCTGCACTTCCTGATTCAACACTCCCGGCTCGCACACCAGCACGCGGTTGGCGGGGTCAATCGCCACCATGCGCCGCATGCGCTCGAGCGACAGGGCCACGCCGCCATGTTCCGGAATGCTGGCACCGGCTGTACCGGTGCCTCGTCCACGTGGCGTGAGCGGCACATTGAATTCATTGCACAGAAGAATGATTTGCTGCACTGCCTCAGTGCTGGTGGAGAACGCCACCGCCTCAGGCGGAAATAGCTTGCGGCTGTTGTCGTAGCCATAGACCAGGCAGGAAGCCGCATCGGTGAGCAGCTTACCCTCGCCTGCGATGACGCCAAGACGGGTCAGGAACGTCTCGGGCAACATGAATTTAAAGGGCGCGAATCTTGGCGATGGTCGAGGTGGTCGAACGCTCGAACAGGAAGGGGATGGAATGGACTTCGCCGCCCCAGCCCAGCACTTCCCGCGCGCCGACGATATTTTCCACGGTCCAGTCGCCGCCTTTGACCAGGATCTCCGGCTTGCAGGCAAGGATAAGTTCCAGCGGAGTGTCCTCATCGAAGCAGACGACCAGGCTGACGCTCTCCAGCGCGGCCAGCACGGCCATGCGATCGTTCTCGCTATTCACCGGACGGTCGTCGCCCTTGCCCAGGCGCCGGACCGAGGCATCGCTATTAACCCCGACGATCAGACTGGCTCCCAACGCCCGCGCCTGGGCCAGATAAGTGACGTGGCCGCGGTGCAGAATATCGAAACAGCCGTTGGTGAACACCAGCGGATGCGGCAATTCGCCAGTGCGAGCCCAGAGCTCGGCTGGCGTGCAGATCTTGCGCTCGAAATCAGGTGAAGTGAAGACCAAGGGATGATCAGTCGATGTATTCGAAGACTTTGACAACCTTGCGCACGTCGCTGGTGGTGCGCGCGATTTCTGCCGCATCATCGGCTTCCCTGCGCGTCACCATACCCATCAGGTAAACCACGCCATTCTCGGTCACGACTTTGACATGGTAGGGCGCGAAGCGGTTGGCGTCGATCATCCGACCCTTGACCTTGGAAGTGATGTAGGTATCGTTGCTGCGCGATGAGTAGGGAGCCACGTTTCCGATCGCCATTTCATTGGTGACATCGACCACATTCGGCACGCCCATGACGACCTGGCTCGCGCCCTGCCTGACTTCATCAGATGGCGCTTCTCCCGTCAAAAGAACATGGCGGTTGAAACTGGTCACGTTGACGTGCACTCCATCCTTGTATTTATCCTCGATACGGCTGGCGCCCTTGAGTTCAATACCCTGATCCTCGATATAAATACCGGAAGTGCGGCGGTCGCCCGCCATCAGCGCCCCGGCGCCCACGCCCGTGGCGACAACGGGGAAACAGCCCTGCAAGGCAGGTATGACGGCAAGCAACAATAATGGCAATAAGCGGCGCATTTTATTCAACTCCAAGTAATAGACAGTCAATGGCATCGCACAGGCAGTGGATGACGAGCAGGTGAACTTCCTGAATCCGGGCGGTGCTCTCCGAAGGGACACAGAGATGGATATCTTCGGGACGTAAAAGTTCAGCCATTTGTCCGCCGCCCTTGCCGGTAAGTGCGATCACGCCCATTTCCCGTTCCTGGGCAGCCTGGATGGCTTCGACAACATTGCGCGAATTGCCACTGGTTGAAATCGCCAGCAGCAGGTCCTGTGGCTGGCCCAGCGCACGCACCTGCTTGGAAAATATCAGGTCGAAGGAGTAATCATTGGCAATCGAGGTTACGGTCGAGCTGTCCGTGGTAAGCGCCATGGCGGCCAGGCCGGGACGCTCCATCTCGAAACGGTTGAGCATTTCCGAGGCAAAGTGCTGCGCATCGCCCGCCGAACCGCCATTGCCGCAACTCAGCACCTTGCCCTCGGCCAGCAGGCATTGCACCACGCGCTCCGCAGCGATGGCGATTGGTTCTGCCAGCAGATCCAGCGCCTGCAGCTTGACATGCGCGCTGTCCGTAAAATGGTGGCCGATGCGGGAAATCAGATCCATAAATTCAAAACTCTGGGTTCAAAATACAAGTAGATGGATTCTATGCGCTAAATGCATCTTTAATCCATTCAATCCTGGCGCCATCCAGCAATAATGCATCGAAGCGGCAGGGTGGCTGCTTTGTAATCTGCTGTAAATAATGCTGGGCCGCGTGAATCAGCTTGCGCTGTTTGTGCCCGGTGATGCTCGCTGCAGCACCGCCATACCTTTCGCTGCGCCGCAGGCGTACCTCCACGAACACCAGCGTGTCGCCATGCTCCATGATCAGGTCGACTTCGCCCATGCGGCAACGGTAATTCCTTTCTACCAGACGTAACCCCTGGCTTTGCAAAAAGGATGCGGCAGTATTTTCTGCCGCCTTGCCTGTCTCCATCACTGCGCCAGTAACAGGGCTTCCCCATTGCTGAATTCGGCGCGCGCACCCTCGCGGCCGATCTGGTGCGTACGGACATCCAGCGTGAGCCGGCCGGTTACCCCATCCAGGCTGAAAGGCACACCGGGTGCCGTAGACCGCAGTTGTAGCGCCAGACGCCAGGCGTCGATACCGAGTGCATATAGACGCTCCATGTCGGCGGCAAGGGGAATTTGCGGGCGCGGGTAAACCATGACCGCGATGTGATCAGGCTGCAATAACCAGGGCATGTCGATAAACTGCACGCCATTCAGATCATGATATTTCTGCAGACTGCTGCTGCCGGCGTAAATCTGCGAAGTGGCGTAAGTGGGCAACTCCTGATCGAGAAACGGCTTCAGGATGCGCGCATCACGACTGTCCATGGCCAGAAACACTGCTTCCGGATCCAGTCTGGCGAGCTCATCACGGACATCGGTCGAGTTGTTTCCATTGAAGATCAATTGCCTGAATGTCCCGCCGAGGATGGCCCACTCTTCGGAAAAAGCTTGCTGGATACGCTTCGACAACATGTTATCTGAAGCGATGACTGCGGCGCGCCTGTTGCCCTCATCGTATGCAACATGAGCCATCTGACGGGCTTCCAGATCGGCTGCAAGTCCGAAAACATACAACTGGGCAGGAAACGCCATATTCTGTTCCGGCTGATTGAGCGCCAGTGTAGGCACATTTACCTGAACGCTGGCAGCCAGAGCGGAGACACCGCTTCTGGTCAGCGGCCCCACCACGATACTTGCGCCTGCTTGCGTTGCCTGGCGGTATGTGGCCACAATGTCTTCGCTTTCGCTGCTGCTGGGGTAAACTATGACAGGCAAAGCGCCGGACTGGACCGATGCCCCAGCCATGAAACCCTGCCTGACCACATCCGCTGCGGCCCCGAACGCCGGCGACTTGAGCGGTAACAGCAAGGCAACATGCGCATTTCCGGGCACAGCAGGCTGTACGGCATTATTCTGCAGGGCGGGCGGATTTTCATTGCTTGCCACGGGCGGAGCATGTGTCAGCAGGGGGGATAACGTAACCTCGGTCTGGGGCGGCGGCTTGACGACAGTTTTTGGCACGGCTTTGATCACAGGCCCCGCTGTGGCACGGGCGGGTCTTTCGGGAGTGCCGGCGCAAGCCGCCAGCGTCGCGGAAAGAAACATCAACAGAATAGAGAGAAAATATTGCATCCAGAGCAGGAACCTATAAATGCCAGAGGCACATTATATGTGGTTGCCACGCCGATTGGAAATTTGCGGGACATTACCCTGCGCGCGCTGGATGTGCTGAAATCCGCAGACATCATTGCCGCCGAGGACACGCGCAACAGTACTCATCTGCTCGGGCATTTTGGCATTTCCACCCGGCTGGTGGCGCTGCACGAACACAACGAGCGGATTGCCGCCCCAAAAATCATCGCGGCACTGCAGGAAGGCAAATCCGTGGCACTGATTTCCGATGCCGGCACACCGGGCATCAGTGATCCAGGCGCGATTCTGGTGCAGGCCGTGCGTGCAGCCGGCTTGCCGGTGATTCCCCTGCCGGGCCCGAATGCCGCCATTTGCGCGCTTTCCGCCGCCGGCAGGGACGACCCCCACTTTCTGTTTTACGGATTTCTGCCCGCAAAAGCCAGCGCCCGGCGCAGGGAACTGGAAGCACTCCGCGAACTGCCTTATACCCTGGCCTTCTATGAGGCACCTCACCGGATTGTGGAAACGGTAGAAGACTTGCTCCAGGTGCTGGGCGGCGAACGGGACATCACCTTCGCCCGCGAACTCACCAAACTGTTCGAAAGCATCCACACCTGCAAACTGGCCGACGCACCCGCCTGGCTGGCAGGCGACCCCAACCGCCAGCGCGGTGAATTCGTGTTGCTGTTATCGGGTGCGCCTCCAGAAACTGAAGCGGGCATCAGTGCAGAGGCGCAGCGCATATTGCAACTAATGCTGGCCGAACTGCCCCTCAAGCAGGCGGTCAAGCTGGCCGCGGAGATCAGCGGCGAAAAGAAAAATGCCCTGTACGACCTGGCATTGCAGCTAAAATAAAACCTCTTGAATCGCGGACCAAGATTATGGATACCCTGACCCTCACCCGCCCCGATGACTGGCACCTGCACCTCCGCGATGGGGCCCAGATGCAGGCCGTCGTGGCCGATACGGCACGGCGCTTCGCGCGCGCCATTGTCATGCCCAACCTGCGCCCACCCGTCACGACCACCGAACTGGCGCTGGCTTACCGTCAGCGCATTCTCGATGCTCTGCCCCCAGGCACAGATTTCCAGCCCCTGATGACGCTTTACCTCACCGACAACACCGCTGCGGAAGAAATCGCGCGCGCCAAAGCCAGCGGCATGGTGCATGGGGTAAAGCTCTACCCTGCCGGTGCCACGACCAACTCGGATTCCGGCGTCACCGACATCCTCAAGTGTCATGCGGCGCTGGAAGCGATGCAGGCGCATGATTTGCCGCTGCTGGTGCATGGCGAGGACACGCATCCCCTGGTTGACGTGTTCGACCGCGAGCAAGTGTTCATCGGCAAGGTGCTGGTGCCCATGCTGGACCGCTACCCCCGCCTGCGGGTGGTGTTCGAGCACATCACGACCCGCCATGCGGTTGAATTCGTCAAGGCCGCGCCTGACAACGTTGCGGCCACCATCACGGCGCACCACCTGCTCTACAGCCGCAACGCCATGTTCGCCGGCGGCATGCGCCCGCACATGTACTGCCTGCCAGTGCTGAAACGCGAGGAGCACCGCTGGGCGCTGATCGGCGCAGCCACCAGCGGCAACCCGAAATTCTTTCTTGGCACCGACAGCGCCCCGCATTCCCGCCATGCCAAGGAAGCCGCCTGCGGCTGTGCCGGCATCTATAGCGCCCATGCCGCGCTGGAACTTTATGCCGAGGTGTTCGAGGCTGCGGGCGCGCTGAACAGACTTGAAGCTTTCGCCAGTTTTTACGGCGCGGATTTTTACCGTTTGCCGCGTAACACGGGCAAAATCACCTTGATCAGGGAAAGCTGGGAAGTACCTGCTGAACTGCAATTCGGCAATGAAACGCTGACTCCGCTGCGGGCGGCGGAGCAGGTGCGCTGGAAGCTCGCCTGAGCACACCCTATTTCGCGTACATGCGGCCGATTTTCTCGGCGCAGGTTTCAGGTTGCTCCCGGCACATACTGACCAGCTTCTGGGCTGTTTCCAGCCAGCGTCCGGCACCCCGCTCCACCTGCTGGCGCAGGGCCTGCAAACGATCCCCATCGACCCAGTGCTGATAGGCTTCGCTCAGTTCGGGAAACAGTTCCCGGCGCATGCCTTTGAGGTTCGCAAAGTAAAAATGAAGGCTGGCCTCGTCCTCCTGCTCCAGCAGGGCGGGAAGCGTGGAAACACAGTCGGCAAAATGGTCGCGCACCGCCCGCGCCACCAGTTCGCCCCTTGTCGCTGAAACGCTTTGCAGCAGTGCTGCCCAATCCTGCCCCAGCTTTTCTTCCGCGCGCCATTCACCCACTTCATGCAACAGTGCCGACTCCACTTCGTTGTCGGTCATCTGTTCCAGGGCCTGGTTGAAATCAGCATCGAAATCGTAGCAGGCCATTGCTCGCGCCATGGCATCCTGCTTCTTTTTCCAGCGCCATTCCTCGATTTTTTCCCACAGCATGCGGCGCATGGACTCGCGCCGGATAAACAGCGTGCCGTCGAGCAGCATCGCCGGGGGCGCAGCCATGTCGCGCGCATGTTCCCGCCCGGCGATCAGCACCGGAAGACCTTCACGCCGGTCAGCACGGATCAGGTCGGCGAGAAAAAAATGCGGCGCAGCATGGCCGCCGTATCCGCCGCTGTATACCAGCCCGTGGGGAAGCAGCTCGCGGTTGATGGCTGCCGTCTCGAAAGGATCCAGGCGCTGGCCCTTGACCCGGATATCCTCGAAATCCTGCGCCTCGAGGCCTTCCCACAAGGCTTCGCGGTGGCTCAGCCAGTCGCCCAGCTCCTGCTTCGGCAACGCCGTATTGAACGGGAATTTGCGCTCCCAGCGATAATATTCACGCATCTTGAGCAGATAGGTGCACATCGTGTAGTTGCGCGCATGCAGCGCATCGCTGATGTGACAGTTGTGCTGCACGCTCGCGCTGAGGCTATACAGGTCGGGGACCATGTCGGCTCCTATTGTTGACTATATTACTCAGGATTTATACCACGAATCGTGCTAGAATCCAAGCCGAAGCTGGCTAGGCAGTCGCTGCATGGTTTTCCATGCAGAGGAAAGTCCGGGCTCCACAGAGCAGGATGCCGGCTAACGGCCGGACGCCGTGAGGCGATGGAAAGTGGCACAGAAAATATACCGCCGATGGCCCGCAAGGGATCAGGCAAGGTTGAAAAGGCGCGCTAGCGCCTTTCAGTGAAGGCTAACCTGCTTGCAGGTTATGCCGGAGCTAAAAGGCGTGCACTCCGCAAGGAGGGCGGGTGGAGGCGAAAGCCTCTGCCAGGTAAGAGCTCACCGCGTTCCTGGCAACAGGAATGGCAGGCTAAACCCCATCTGGAGCAAGGCCAAATAGGGGGGCACTGGCGCTGCTCGCGTTGCCCCCGGGTAGGCTGCTTGAGCGCTGGAGCAATTCAGCGCCTAGAGGAATGACTGTCCACGACAGAACCCGGCTTACCGGCCAGCTTCACCTTATTCCCAATAAAAAAGGGCGCCGAAGCGCCCTTTTTCTTGCTGCAGCAGCCGGATTACAGACTGTAGTACATATCGAACTCGACCGGGTGCGTGGTCATGCGGAAGCGGGTCACTTCTTCCATCTTCAGCGTGATGAAGGCATCGATCCAGTCGTTGGAGAACACGCCGCCGCGCGTCAGGAACTCGCGATCGTTGTCCAGGTACTCCAGCGCCTGCTCAAGTGAAGAGCACACGGTCGGAACCAGTTTTTCTTCTTCCGGCGGCAGATCGTACAGATTCTTGTCCATGGCATCGCCCGGGTGAATCTTGTTCTGGATGCCGTCGAGGCCAGCCATCAGCAGTGCGGAGAAGCACAGGTACGGGTTGGCGGAAGGATCGGGGAAACGGGTTTCGATACGGCGGCCCTTGTCGCTGGCCACGTGGGGGATACGAATCGAAGCGGAGCGGTTCTTGGCAGAGTAGGCCAGCATCACAGGGGCTTCAAAGCCAGGCACCAGACGCTTGTAGGAGTTGGTACCTGGATTGGTGATCGCGTTCAGGGCGCGAGCGTGCTTGATGATACCGCCGATGTAGAATAAGGCGGTTTCAGACAGGCCACCGTAGCCGTTGCCGGCAAACAGGTTTTTACCGTCTTTCCAGATCGACTGGTGCACGTGCATGCCGGAACCGTTGTCACCCACGATAGGCTTAGGCATGAAGGTTGCGGTCTTGCCATAAGCGTGAGACACGTTGTGCACCACGTATTTCAAAATCTGGGTCCAGTCGGCACGCTTGACCAGGGTACTGAATTTGGTGCCGATTTCGCATTGCCCGGCAGTCGCCACTTCGTGGTGATGCACTTCGACCGGCACGCCCATTTCTTCCAGCGCCAGACACATGGCGGAGCGAATATCCTGGAACGAATCGACGGGAGGAACCGGGAAATAACCGCCCTTGACGCCAGGGCGATGACCCATGTTGCCGCCTTCGAGGCGAGCTTTGGAGGACCATGCGGCTTCTTCGGAATCAATCGCTACCGAGGCACCGGACATGTCGGAATGCCAGGTCACGGAATCAAAAATGAAAAATTCTGGTTCCGGGCCGAAATAAGCAGTGTCGCCAATGCCGGAGGATTTCAGATAGGCTTCTGCGCGCTTGGCGATGGAACGCGGGCAACGGTCGTAACCCTTGCCGTCGGATGGCTCGACCACGTCGCAGCTGATGATCAGGGTGGACTCATCGAAGAACGGGTCCATGTTGGCAGTTTCCGGGTCCGGCATCAGCAGCATGTCGGAGGCCTGGATGCCTTTCCAGCCGGCGATGGAGGAACCATCGAATGCATGGCCATTCTCGAACCACTCGTCATCCACCACGTGGGAGGGAATGGAAACGTGCTGCTCTTTGCCGCGCGTGTCGGTAAAACGCAGATCAACGAATTTGACTTCGTTGTCTTGGATCATTTTCAATACATCAGCAACCGCCATACTTTTCTCCTAAACGAAATAACGGGTAAAAAATCCTTGAGCTCGCTCTTTAGCATGAAACATGCCACGCGCTATAGCAAAAAAAGCTATTTTGCCATAATCAGTTACAGGTGATGCAGAAAAATTAACGCACCACAATAATGCATTTAAGCGCCAACTCGCACCATTATGGTGCGGACGCATAAAACAAACGGATGGCGCCAAAATAGGGATCGTCCGGAGACAAGCCAGCAACGGCATTGGCGAAGCTGTCATCCGGCAGCGGCCCTGACAGAAAAATATCCACCTCCACCCTGCCATCCAGATAATGAAGCGTAATACGGCTGTTCTGGGGCAGTGGCAGGGTCAATTGCTGTTCCAGATGCGTCAGCAATACTTCGCGCGGCGGCAGGTGCAGGCTGCGCTTGACCGCCGAATCGTCCTCGGGATCGATATGGATCATCACATCCAGCGCATCGTGGGTTTTGACTACGCGGGCGCGCGCCGTTTCCGCCACGTAATGCCCCTCGGAAACGCTGATTTTGGGATCTACCAGCACATGCGCATCCACCAGTGCCCGGTCGCCCATGCGCCGCGTACGCAGTTCGTGCAGGTCGCGCACCCCGGGGGTCGCCAGCAGGGTGGCGCGGATCGCCGCCACATCTTTTTCGTCCAGGCTGGTATCGATCAGTTCCATCAGCGCGTGGTAAGCCTGCTTCCAGCCCATGCGAAAAATCATCGCCGCCACCAGCGCCGCCGCGAGCAGGTCGAGCGAAGTCACGCCCGCCAGATTACCGGCAATCCCGGCTACCACGACCACCGAAGAAGCCGCATCGGAACGCGCATGCCAGGCATTCGCTTCGAGCATGCGGGACTTCAGCTTGCGCGCCACATGCAGCATGTAGCGGAACAGACTCTCCTTGCCCAGCAGCGTAAGTGCTGCAATCCACAACGTCATGACATGCACTTTCTGCAGCGCCGATGGATCCTGCAGGCGCTGCGCCGCCCCCCACAGCAAGGCGGCGCCCGTTCCCATCAGGATCAAGCCCAGCACCAGCGTGGTTGCGGTTTCGATGCGCGCATGGCCGTAAGGATGATCTTCATCCGCATCCTTGGAGCCGTGACGGTTGGCAAACAGGACCAGAAAGTCACACAGCAGATCAGAAAGCGAATGCATGCCGTCGGCCACCAGCGCCTGCGACTTGCCGATAATGCCGACCACGATTTGCAGCAGGGTCAGCGCCACATTCACGCCGACACTCACCAGCGTCACTCTTTTCGCTTCATGGTAGTGATGCCCGCCCCCCTTGTGAGGGCCTGCATTTACGCTTTTATTTTCCACAACGACTCCGCCGGAACCAGCCGGTTTCTACTTGTTCTTGCCAGTTTCAACCGGATAGCCAGCCGCTTTCCACTCAGGGTAGCCCCCGCGGAACCAGTAAACATTCCTGTAACCATTGCGGATTGCCAGCGCGGAGGCCTTGTAGCTCTTCCAGCAGGGCGTGCCGTCGCAATAGAGCAGCATGGCGGCATTCTTGTCCTGCGGCAATTTGGCCAGATCAAATTTATCGTCTGCCCCATCGAACCCGACTTCCTTCGCACTGACCTCATGATAAGGAACCAGTGCGGCTCCCTTGATATGCCCGTCCACGTATTCGGCATCGTTACGCGCATCGATCACGACAATGCCTTTTGCGATCAGATCACTGGCCTGTTTGGCCTCGATCACCTGCGCACCCGTCAGTTCCTTGGGCGTGGTATTGAGCAGGGAGGAAATTGCCGCAAACTCTTCCCGCCTGGTCAGGGAAAAATCCATTTTTTTTCTGGCTTTGGTTTCGACCTCATTGTATTTCAACAGGGCAGCTTCGATTTTCTTCTCCTGCTCCGGGCTGATTCGCTTCGAATTCACTGCAAAAGCCATTTTAGGCGCATCGGAAGTGCGCTGAATGATTTTCCCTGAATGTGACTTCAGCCATTTTTCTGCCATGGCAGAGTCCACCGCAACGACTTCCATGCTATTGATTTCAAGCGCAAAAAGTTCCGCCTCCTGGCTGCGGAAGTAGCGGGCCTCCTTGAAATGCTTCCTGGTTTCTATTGATTTTGAATTCAATTCCCCGCGTGCCAGGCTCGCCTGGAGCATTTCGAAAGGCGGCAAACCCAGCTTGGCGCCGCCCGCATCCTTGATGTCATTCCATGGCGAAGTCTTAGCCGCGACAAACACCGTTTCCACCGTGCCGCCTTCCTTGCACAAGGGATTGAACCCGGCTTTCAACACACTGGCGATGGCATGGGCCGGTGCGATGATCATGTCGTATTCGCCGCGACTGGCATGCTTGGCCGCGATAAAAGGATTCGCCACCGGGGTGAAATCGACCGGCGCGTTCAATTGCTGACTCAGATATTTGGCCAGCGACTGGTATTTATTCAGCACCTCGACATCCGAATAACGCTCGCTGTCCGAGGGAACCGCTGCCAGTTTCAAACTTTCCGCCGACCATGCCGGAATTCCGCACGCCATTGTCGTCAGAAACAGAAAATACGATATTGCCCTTAACATTGAGAAATCCCCTTGAAATATTTTTTTTGCGGTACATAGCTTACTTGAGAAAGCCTTATTGTGAAATCGAACCATGGGGTAAAATTCGCGCCCAGCAAACCCAATTTCCGAGAACCTCATGACCGACCGTTATGCCGTGGTGGGAAACCCCATCGCCCACAGCAAATCTCCCCTGATTCACAGCGAATTTGCCCGGCAAACCGGGCAGGACCTGTGCTATACCACACTGCTTGCACCGCTGGACGGATTTTCAGAAGCGGTTCAGGCTTTCCGGGAGTCGGACGGAAAGGGGCTCAATGTCACCGTGCCCTTCAAGCAGGAAGCGTGGAAACTGGCCACCCGCCTGACTGAGCGCGCGCAACTGGCGCAGGCGGCCAACACCCTCAAATTCGAGGATGGCGACATTCTCGGCGACAACACCGACGGCGCCGGCCTGGTACGCGACATCACCCAAAATCTTGGCTTCAAGATCCAGGGCAAGCGTATCCTGCTCATGGGTGCGGGCGGCGCTGCACGCGGCGTGATCCTGCCGCTTCTGAAAGAATATCCGGCACTCTTTGCGATTGCCAATCGCACCCCCGCAAAGGCGCACGAGCTTGCGCAACTGTTTCTGGATCACGGCGACATCTCCAGCGGTGAATACAACAGCCTGGCAGGCTGTCATTTCGACCTCATCATCAACGCCACTTCCAGCAGCCTGTCAGACGAACTCCCCCCTCTGCCTGCAGATGTATTCTCTCCCGGCAGCCTCGCCTACGACATGATGTACGGCAAGGGTCTGACTCCCTTCCTCCACTTCGCCCGCGACCACGGCGCAGCCCGTCTTGCCGACGGGCTTGGCATGCTGGTAGAGCAGGCAGCGGAATCCTTCTTTCTGTGGCGCGGCGTGCGGCCCGAGACCGGGCCGGTCATGGCCATGCTGAAGGCCCTATGAAATTCTTCTGGCGCTGGCTGTGGCGCGGCATGCTGATTCTGGTTGCGATCATAGTGTTATACCAGGCGTGGATTTTCGCGCATATCTGGTGGTGGGTGGACCACAACCCCGCCACCAGCGCCTTCATGAACACGCGCCTGGCAGAAATGCAGTCCAGAAATCCGGACGCCGAATTGAGCCATAAATGGGTGCCTTACAACCGGATATCGCCCCAGCTCAAACGTGCCCTGATTGCCTCGGAGGACGCCAAATTCGTCGACCACGAAGGTTTCGACTGGGATGGCATCCAGAAAGCCTACGAAAAAAACCTGAAAAAAGGCAAGATCGTCGCCGGCGGCTCCACCATCAGCCAGCAACTGGCGAAGAATCTGTTCCTCTCATCCCGCAAGGCATTCTGGCGCAAGGGCGAAGAAGCGCTCATCACGCTGATGCTGGAAAAGATGATGTCGAAGCAGCGGATATTCGAGATCTACCTGAACGTGATCGAGTGGGGCAACAGCGTGTTCGGCGCGGAAGCGGCCTCGCGCTATTACTACAAGACCAGCGCCGCCAGCCTCGGGCCGGAGCAGGCCGCCAGGCTCGCAGCCATGGTGCCCAATCCGCGTTATTACGACACGCACCGCAATGCAAAAGGACTGGTGAAGAAGACCGCCATCATTCTGGCCCGGATGCCGGCATCTGAAGTGCCCTGATTTTTGCCTTGAGCGCAGGGGTTCGGGCTAAGCTGCCGCCCAGACTCATTTCCACAGGGCCTGCATTCCCGCCCCCAATCCACCCCGTGCAAAGCGCATCCCACATCTCAAATGTGGACTACACTTCGACCAGCTTGGTATATTGCAGAATGCCTTCAACCACAGACAGCCACCGGAATTGATCGAGCCATGAGCGGCCCCATTACTGCAGCCTTTTCCTTTACGCCCCTGGGGGCCGTGATTCTGGCTGCGCAAGCCCTTAAAGAAGCCCGCGCCATGGGGCAGGAATATGCCGAGGCGCTCGAGCAGGCCAGGGAACGTGAAGCGGAAATCGTCGCTACGCGCCGGCAGCAGCGTGAAACCCGCCTGCAACGGCAGTCTGCCCTGCTGGAAGAAGTCGGGCGCAACGAGCGGCAGCTCGAACGTCTGCGCGGCATCGTGCTGGCGCTGGATGCGAATGCCGCTTTGAATATGGCCCCCTTGCAGCGCCCGGCCGTTAATGATCAAGAAACGCTGGCCGCCCACGCCAACACCGTGCGGGAGGCAATCCACCGCATCGAGGCGCTGCTGGCCCAGGCTGGCGCCGGTGCGAGTGAAAAACAGCGCGCCCTGCTGCAGGATACGGCCGCGCCCGACCTGGACAAACTGCTCGCCGCCTATGCCCTGCAGCGCAGCTTCCAGCCAGGCCTCGATCCGGAACAGACAAAACAGTTCAGCGATACCGCCGCACGCATCCTCGAACGTCTCGAACTGCCTGAAGGCTTAGTCATGCCGCACGAGCTGGAGCGACTGGCGCGGGACATCGTGCTGGCGCCCTCGCTCGAACGCGCCGAGTCACTGGCTACGGAGTTGCGTCTCGGGGTACAGCGTTACCACACTGAACAGGCCACAAAAAGCGAGGACGCCGCAGAAGCGCTTGCCCTGCTGGAAGCCCTGCCCGACAGTACGCCTGCTTTTCTGCGCACGGCACTCGAAGCGGTGGCGATGGGAACCGAACGCCTTGCCCCGGAAACACACCGGGCAGCGCAGGAACTGCTGGACGCAGCGCAAAAAGCGCGCGAACACGAGGAACAGGAAGCTGCGGCGCTGGTACTGGAACAATCGCTGCGCGATCTGGGCTACGAGGTGGAAGGCGTGGAAAGCACCCTGTTTGTGGATGGCGGTGTGGTGCATTTCCAGCGCCCGGGCTGGGAGAATTACTTTGTGCGCATGCGCCTGGATGCGCGGGAAAAAACGCTCAACTTCAATGTCGTGCGTCCGCGCAGCGAAGAGGACAACCCACAGCGGCAGCGCCTGGATTTTCTGGCAGAGGACCGCTGGTGCAGCGAATTCCCGCGCTTGCAGCAGACCCTTGCAGCACGCGGCCTGAATCTGGCTGTCACGCGCCAGCTCGGTGCGGGCGAACTGCCGGTGCAGGCCGTCGACCCGGCTACCCTGCCGCAGGCGAGCAAAGAGGAAGAACGCAGCCGCGCTAGCGCCGCACCCTTGCACTTGAAAAACCCTTGAGGGAAAAACCGCCCATGGAACTGACGCCCCGCTGGATCCGCGATCTGGAACGCCTGCTGCCGATACGCTCTCAATTCGTGGTGGCCGGAAATATACGCGATCACTTCCTCACCCCGTTGCCCGGCGGTCCCACCGTTGCCCCCCTGCTGCGCTGCCTGTGGACCTTCCTCAGCAGGCAGGAATTCCGTTTTCTGCTGGTCTACGATCCGGTGGACGGATTGCGCCCCTATCCCAACGAACCGGCCACGGTGGAACTGGCGACCCGGCTGTTCGATCTCAAACTGCAGGACGGCTCCATGCCCATGAGCCTGGAAAGCCTGATCGGCATCATGGAAAAAGTAAGCACCCAGCGCGAGGCGCGTTGCGGCCTGGTCATCGATTTCGCCTCACGTCTGGTGCGCCAGGCCGACCACCTGGATGCAGGAGAGCATCGCTTCTATGTTGCCGCCGAGCGCCTTTCCCTCACGGCCAACCCCATCGTGCCGCGCGGTGCGGATATTTCCACGCCACTGGGCAAGGCGCGCTTCAACCCCATTCTGTGGCTGGTCAACCGGCCACAGGACATGCCCTCGTGGCTGACGCTGGACAGCGCCCGTATCCACGCACTCAATATCAGCTACCCGGATTACGAAACCCGGAGCGAGACTGCGCGCATCCTGGGGCGCCTTTTCCCGGGTTACGGCGAAGGCACTGCGGAGGAACAGGAAAAATACCGCCAGCTTTTCGCCAGCAACACCGACGGCCTGCCACTGACCGCCATGAGCGATATCGCCCAGCTTGCCGACCGGCAAGGGATTGCTTTCCGCGATGTGGACGACGCGGTGCAATGTTTCAAGGTGGGGGTCTCCGACAACCCTTGGAAGAAAACCTATCTGCGCGAAAAAATTGCTGACGCCCATCCCTTCATCGAGGAACGCGTCCGCGGCCAGCAGCAGGCCGTGACCAAAACCATCGACATCCTGATGCGCTCGGTGATGGGGCTGACCGGCGCGCAGTCGCGCGCAGGCGGCAACCGGCCTCGCGGAGTGCTGTTTTTCGCCGGCCCCACCGGTGTGGGCAAGACCGAGCTGGCAAAAACTCTGACCCAGCTCATTTTCGGCGACGAGCGCGCCTACATCCGTTTCGACATGAGCGAATTCGCCGAGGAACACGCCGGGGCGCGACTGCTCGGCGCCCCGCCCGGCTATATCGGCTACGACGCTGGTGGCGAGCTGACCAACGCGGTGCGCGACAAACCGTTCAGCGTGGTGTTGTTCGACGAGATCGAAAAGGCACACCCGCGCATTCTCGACAAATTCCTGCAGATTCTGGAAGATGGCCGTCTCACCGACGGACGCGGCGACACCGCCTATTTCTCCGAAGCCATCATCATCTTTACCTCCAACCTCGGCATCTACATCGACGACGAGCATGGCCGCCGCATACAGAACGTGCAGCCGGGCGACACCTACGACCAGGTGGAGAGCCGTGTGCGCGGTGCGATCCAGGATTACTTCAAGTTCCACCTCTCGCGTCCGGAAATCCTCAATCGCATCGGCGACAACATCGTGGTGTTCAATTTCATCGACGCGGCAATCAGTGCGCAGATTTTCTCCGGCATGCTAAAAAACATCGTCAACCGGGTGCGCGAGGAACACAAGATCGAACTCATCCTGTCCGAAGCGGTGCGCACGCAACTGATTATCCTGTGCACCCGCGACCTGTCCAACGGCGGGCGCGGCATCGGCAATCAGCTCGAATCCTCGTTCATCAATCCGCTCGGCCGCGCATTGTTCCGCTTCCCGCTGGAAGGACGCGAAACCGTCACGGTCAGCGCCATCCACGAGGACGAAAACCGCATCGTCAGTTTGACGCTGGAATAGCATGGCTCAAAGCATCCTGATCCAGATCAACAAGGCGCACTACCCGGTCACCGTGCTCGGGCCGGGCAAGCGCATCGGCATCTGGCTGCAGGGCTGCGGCATCGGCTGCAAAGGCTGCGTCTCGACCGACACCTGGGCGCCCGACCCGCGCCGCGCGATGACGGTTACCGATCTGCTGGCCTGGTGCAAACGCACCGCCGGGAACGAACTAGACGGCATCACCCTCAGCGGCGGCGAACCCTTCGACCAGCCCGGCCCGCTACGCGCCCTGCTGAAGGGCCTGCATGGCTGGCGCAAACAGGGCGGGGTGGATTTCGACATCCTGTGCTACAGCGGCTACCCCCTGAAAACCCTGCAGCAAAAGCATTCAGCGCTGCTCGCCCTGCTCGACGCCATCATTCCCGAACCTTATGCCGAGGGCCTGCCGCTGGGCAAGCTGTGGCGCGGCTCCTCCAACCAGTCGCTGGTACCGCTTTCACCGCGCGGCAGCGTGCGTTTCGCGCCTTTCATGGAGGAAAGCGCCGCTGGGCACGGGAAGCAGATGCAGGTGGCCGTCGAGGGCGGACGCATCTGGATGATCGGCATCCCGGAACGTGGCGACATGGCCCGGCTGGAAGCGCTGTGCCTGAGCCGCGGCCTGTCACTGGACCAGGTGTCGTGGCGACGCTGATGGAAACCCCGGCACCCCAGGCATACGAGCGTATCTGCCCGGTATGCGAAGCACACAACCCGCCAGACCAGGCCTTGTGTAGCTGCGGCGCTTCGCTCGCCAGCGTCGATTTCGTTCTCAAGGCAGGCGTTGCGCCAGAAACCTCCATTGTCACGCCGGTGCCGGTGCCGCCCACCAGCGGCATGCAGGTC